>NZ_RBIL01000001.1:1615433-2275438 GCF_003633755.1 Solirubrobacter pauli | reverse complement strand
AGATCCACGCGGCGGGGCGCACGGCCGTCGAGGACGACAGCGCGCCGATGGGCGCCTCGACGCAGTTCCGGATCGCGTCGATCACCAAGCCGATGGGCGGCGCGCTGCTGTTGAGCCTCGTCGAGGACGGCCTGATCGGGCTCGACGACGAGGTCGCGCAGTGGGCGCCGGAGCTCGCCTCGCCGCGCGTGCTGCGAGATCCCGACGGGCCGCTGGAGGACACGGTCGCCGCCGTGCGCCGGGTCACCGTCCGCCACCTGATGACCCTGACGTCGGGCTGGGGCGTGGGGTTGAAGCCGAACCCGCTGCAGCGGGCGATGATCGAGCGTGGCGTGTTCCCGAGCGCGATGGGGCACGACTGCACCGGCGACGAGTTCCTGGAGCGGGTGGGCTCGCTGCCGCTCGTGTTCCAGCCGGGCGAGGGGTGGCGGTACGAGACGAGCTTCAACCTGCTCGGCCTGGTGCTCGAGCGGGCGCTGGGCCGGTCGGTGGGCGAGCTGCTGGCGGAGCGCGTGCTCGGCCCGCTCGGCATGGCCGACACGGCGTTCGTCGGCGACCCCGCCCGGCTCGCGGCGGCCTACACGCCCAAGCGGGCCGGGTTGGAGCTGACCGATCCGCCGGACGGGCGGTATGCGCGTCCTCCCGGCTTCGAGCACCTCAGCGGTGGGCTCGTGTCCACGGCGGGCGACGTGCTGCGCTTCTACAGCGCGATCGCCGATGGCGAGCTCCTGGGCGACGCGTCACGCGCGGCGTTGACGAGCAATGCGCTGACCCCGCAGCAGCGGGCCTCCGCGCCGGAGGTCTTCCTCGCCCCGGGGTCGACGTGGGGCCTCGGCACCGGCGTCGTCGAGGCGACGGGTGCCTGGGGCTGGAGCGGCGGGTCGGGCACGACGGCCGCGGTCGACCCGCGGCTGGACACCGTCGCCGTGCTGCTCACGCAGCGCGCGATGGCCGGGCCGGACGACAGCCCGCAGCCGTTCCACGACGCGGTGGCTTCAGCGGCCGCTCTCGTGTGAGCCGGGGCCCTTGCTGAACAGGCTGAAGCCGTGCGAGGTCGGCGGCGTGATCACCGTGATCGGGAGGCCGAGCGCCTCGACCCGGCTCGGCAGGTCGCGCCGCAGCCACACGGACGTGCGGCTCGGCAGCGTCGAGATGACGATGTCGTCGTAGCCGCCGCCGGCGACCGCCGCGCGGATCGACTCGAACGCGTCCGTGGAGCCGCCGACGAGCCCGTCGACCTGCGCGGCGCGCGTTCCGTGGATGCCCGCGGCCGCCGTCCGCAGCGTGGCGACGGCGTCGTCGAGCGACCAGTTCTCCGGCGTCGGGTCCGGCACGAGCAGCGTGAACGCGGTCGGCCGCTCACCGGCCCGCCGCTCGACCTCCTGCAAGAGCACCGGCGTCGAAGCGGTCCGGTTGGCGACGATCAGGGTGCGGCGCATCCGCCTGCACACTGGCAACCGCGTTCCCGAGGGTCAAGCTACGTCCGCTGCGTGGCGGGCACGAGCCGCGAGAACCGCGCGCCGGGCGCGGGCGGGGCGGACGTGACGGCCGGCACGGTCGTGAACCCGGGCGGGAAGGCGGACGCGGCGAGCAGCCGCGGCGCGGGCGTCGGGGGTGCGGGCGGAGCCGGCAGCGTGACCGGCGTGGTCGTCAGCACGGGCATGAACGTCGAAGCGGCGGCGAGCCGGGCGACCGGGGCCGGCGGCGGCGCCAGCGGGGTGCGGGCGACGGTCGGCGGCGTGAAGGTCGAGGCGGCCGTCAGGCGAGGGGCCGGAGCAGCGGGCGCGGCGGGTGCGGGCATGGCGAAGAAGGAGAGTCCGTCGATGGAGGGTTCGAAGGCGGAAACGGCACCGAGCCGCGGCGTCGGCCTGGCGGGCGTCGGCGGCGCGGGAACGGCGAGGGGCTTCACCTGCACCATCGGCACGAACGCGCCGGGGCTGAAGCGACCCCGCGAGAGCGGCGCCTCGGGGGCGGCGGGCGCCTGCGCGGCCTGCGCCTGCGCGGGCACGGCCAGCGCGAACCCGGGCGCGGCGAACGCGATGGGCGCGGGCGGCGTCGCCGGGACGGACGGCGCCGGGGCGGCGTGCGTCGGCGCGGCGAGGGCCAGCCTGAACGCGGGCGCCGCGAACGCGATGCGCGAGGACGGCGCCATCGGGGCGGACGGGGCCGGCGCAGCGGTGTAGTGGGTGGGGACCGCCGGCGTGAACGCGGGCGCCGCGAACGCGATGCGCGCGAGCGGCGTCACCGGCGCGGCCGGTGCCGGCGGCGCGTCGTACCGGGCCGGGACAGACGGCGTGAACGCGGGCGCGGTGGGCGTGAGTCGCGGGGCGGGTACGTCGGGCGCGGACGGGGCCGGCGGCGGCGCGAGCCGGGTGGCCGCGACGGCGGCGAGCTTGGCGGCCGCGACGATGCGCGGGGACGGCGTCGCGTTCGCGTCGTCCGGGGTGGCGAACAGGGTGTTCGCGCGGGGCTCGGTCGTCGCGACGGGGCGCTCGGTCGGCGCCGCCTGGACCGCGGGCGGCTCGATCGCCGCGACCGCGTTGGCCACGGCGCGTTCGATCTGGCGCGGGAGCAGCTCGACCTGGACGCGCAGCTCGTCGAGGACGAGCTCGCGCTCCGCGCCCATGGTGCGCTGGGTGTCGCGGTAACGCTCCAGCAGCGGCATGACGAGCAGCATCACGGCACCGCCGGCCATCCAGATCAGGCCGAGGGTGCTGCCGAGGAAGCTGAAGACGCGACCGGCGGCGGGGATGTGCGTGAGGACGCGGGTGGTGACCGCCGAGCGCGGCACGGTGAAGGGGTCGACCTCCTTCTTCGCGTCGCCCTTGGTGGTGATCGCGCCGTCGGCGGCGACCTTCGCCACGCGGTGGATCACCACGGGTGGGTAGCCGTAGCGGCTGCGGGCCTCGTCGGGCACGTGCACCATGACGACGTCGCCGACCTTGGCGGGCGCATGGAGCCGCTGGAGCACGACGACGTCGCCGGTGTTGATCGTCGGCGCCATCGAGGCCGACATCACCGTCGCGAGCGGCGGCCACGTCCCGAGGAACGTGAGGCCGCCGGCGACGGCGACGATCAGTACGACGGCGGCGAGCCAACGAGGAAAGCCGCCGGCCCGCTCCCGCCTGACCACGCCGACGCGCGCGGCGCGCCGGTGTGTCGGCCCGGCCATGAGGCCGGGCGCTGCGAGGAGATGGGTCGGCGGCATCGACTCAAGTGCGCTACAGGGCGCGGTCGACCGTCGCGACGAACGACGGGAAGACGGACGGCGGGGTGTCCTGGGCGGAACGCAGGAAGGTGGTCGAGTAGTCGACCGGGGACGGCGTGACGCCGATGCCGAAGCAGTGGACCTTCTCGCCCTCGAGGGTGTTCCAGTACACGCCGGCGTCCTGGTTGTCGACGTTCAGGAGCTTCGGGTCCTTCGTCCCGTCGAAGTCGGCGGCGGCGCAGGTGCCGCCCGCGGCCTTTTCGACGTGCTCGAGCTCGAGCTGAAGCGTGGCCCAGCCGGTCAAAGCGGTCACGTTCGTGAGCAGGATCGCGACGTTGTAACGCTTGGGATCGGCGAACTTGGGGTCCGACAGGTCGACCTTGAACATGACCTTGGGCGCGGTGACCTTGCCCCAGCGGCCGTCCCAGTCGAAGACGATCGGGCTGACGGGGGACGCCGTCGTGCTGAGCGCCGTGGCGTCGTCGACGGCGTCGGTCTTGGTCAGCGCGGGGGAACCGCCGGTGGTGCCGTTGCCGGCCGAGACCGTGGCGAAGCCGGTCGCCCAGACGGCGCCGGTGGCCAGGCCCGTCGCGCCGAACGCGAGCCAGGCAGCAAGACGGGGGCGGGGGATGAAGTTGGAGAGCCTTGACACGGGCACTCAGTCCTTTCGTGGCCGTGTCGCCGGCCGGACGTGGGGTTGGGACCACGTTCTTCGGCCGTTTGGAGGAATTTCTTGAATCAGTCCGACGGGCGTGGTACAGCCGCGGACGCCGCCTCGCGCGTGCGAGCGAGCGCCGCATGCCCGCCCGTCACGGAGCCGTCCACCGCCCTCGCCACCCACCGGCCCCGTGCAAGTGTGCTGTCAGCGTCCAGGACGAACAGCATCGTCCCGGGCGGCCCCGCGCCCACGTACCAGCCGGTGAGCGTGCCCTCGTCCCACACGCGCAGCTCTCCGCGCCAGCCGCGGCCCTCCACCGCGAGCACGTCCGGCGCCCGCCGCCGCAGCGTCACCGGGACGGTCGCGATCAACGCCCGGCCGTCCACCGCGACCTGCCGTGCGCTCCACCAGTCGCCGTCGAGCGGGCTCTCGCCCACGCCGGCCAGCTCGTCCAGCGTGACCCCGAGCGTCTCGGCGAGCTTCGCCGCCACGCCCAGCACCGGCTGCTGCTCACCGCGCTCGTAGCGCCGGATCTGCCGCACGTGCACGCCCACTTGGTCCGCCAAAGCGGACTGAGACAGCCCCAACTCGTCACAACGGCGCCGAATCACGTCTCCAAGCATCTGCAATCGGCAGCATACGCCCGTTGGCGGACTGAGAAGTCAGCCGGTACCGTCAGATCCGTGCCCTCCGCCCCGACGCCGGTTCCGCTCACGCTGCTGCGCACCAGCGTGCGCGCACTCCGCCTCCCCGGCCACGCGCTGCGCAGGCCCGCCGCGCCGGTCGACTTCGACACGACCTCGCGCGAGCTGCGGGTCCGCCTCGCCGGCGGGCTGGCCGGCGCGTTGTTCCGCGGCCCGGTCGGCGCGGGCCTCGCGGCGCCGATGGCCGGGCTCGGATTGCGGATCGTCGTCACCGCGATCGACGACCAGGTCGCCGCGCTGTTCAACCCCGTGATCGAGGAGACGTCGGGCGAGCAGGAGACGGGGCCGGAGGGGAACCTGTGCCTTCCGGACGTCCGTGCCGACGTCCGCCGGCCACGGTCGGTCACCGTGCGCTGGCAGACGCTCAACGGCGACGAGCGGACGCAGACGTTCCACGACTGGCACGCGCGCGTGCTCCAGCACGAGATCGAGATCCTCGACGGCACGCTCTTCCTCGACCATGAGGGCGCCCAGCCGGTCGGCCGGACCGTTCTCGCGGACGCGCGCGCGGAGCAGGCGCTGGCCTCGCTGTACGCCGAGGAGCCGCCCGCGGCGCGCCGGATCGAGCCCGTCGCGATCGCGACCTTCGATCCGGAGGCCTGGGCGCTGGCCCCGATCGTCGTCCGCGGCGCCGCGCACCCGGTCGGCCCGGACCTGCACCCGAACCTCGTCCGCGCCCTCGCGGCCGGGCTGCTGCGCGAGCAGTACGAGCAGGGCGGGGTCGGCCTCGCCGCGCCGCAGGTCGGGCTCGGCATCCGCATGGCGGCGGTCGACGACCGCGTCAACCCGCCGTTGCTGCTGCGCGACCCGGAGATCATCGACCGCTCCGACGAGACGTCGACGATGGCCGAGGGCTGCCTCAGCCTGCCGGGCTGGCGGGCCGAGGTCGAGCGCCCCAGCGCCGTCAAGGTCCGCAACCACTCGCTCGACGGCGAACCCGTCGACCTGGAGCTCGACGGCTACCTCGCCCGGATCGCGCAGCACGAGATCGACCACCTGGACGGCGTGCTGTTCACCGACCGCGCCGCCCCCGACGCCGCGCTGACGCCCGTCTCGGGCCCCGCGGCCGCCGACGAGGCGCTCGCGTCGATCCTCGCCGACGCCGGCGGACCGCCACCGCCGAGCCGCGGCAAAGCCGGCAAGCGCCGCCGCTGAGAACGAAGAAGGCCCGCCGGTGGCGGGCCTTCTTCTGAAGTGGAGCTAGCCGGGCTCGAACCGGCGACCTCCTGGGTGCGATCCAGGCACTCTCCCAACTGAGCTATAGCCCCAAGGTCGGTCCGGCAGGAATTGGGGCTCCTGCCGTCAATCCCCATTATAGCCCTCCCAGCTAGATTGCGGGGTCGGCGGCGTCCTCCTTCCCATGCCCCTGCTCCAACCATCCTTCCGCGGCCGGCTGCGCCTGTTCTTCGCGGTGATCGTGATCGTGCCGATCATCGCGGTGGGCGTCGTGCTGTTCCAGCTGCTCGGCGGCACGGACAACTTCCGGCTCGACTCGGGGCTCACCAAGGCACAGGTGGGCGCTCGGAACGCCTACGCGCAGGACCGCCGCGACGCGATGGCCGCGATGACCCCGATCCTGCGCGACGTCCCGCTCGCCACGGCGATCGACGGGAAGGACAACGAGGAGATCCAGCGGCGCCTGAACGAGCTCGCCCGCGCGAACCGAGCCCGCGCGGTGCTCACGGTCAACGGCGTCGACACCTTCGCCACACCGGGCACGGACGAGGCGATCGCGGCGGCGTCCGCGGAGTTCCAGGACACGAGCGGCAAGACGCTGGGCCGGGTCACCGTCTCGACGACCGACGCCGACGCGTACGCGAACGACATCGCCCGCCAGCTCGAGGTCGGCGTGCGCGTCGAGCGCGACGGGGGTGTGCTGGCCAGCACGATCCCGCGCGCCACCAACACGCGGATCCCGAACGAGCGGGGCGCCGAGGTGGAAGTCGGCGGCACGGACTACCGGACCACCGCGTTCACCGCGACCGAGCCCAACGACAGCCAGGTGACCGTCCGCCTGCTGGGCGAGGTCACTCCACCCGACCGGTCGACCACCGCGATCTTCATCGGCGTCCTGATCGGGTTCCTGGCGCTCGCGTTCGTCTTCGCGGTGATCGTCAGCCGCACGCTGTCCTCCGAGGTCCAGCGGCTCCTGTACGCGGCGCAGCGGCTCGGCCGGGGTGACTTCTCCGTCCAGGTCCCGACCGAGGGCAACGACGAGTTCGCCGCGCTCGGCCGGGAGTTCAACAAGATGGCGGCGGAGCTCGAGCGCCGGCTGGAGGAGCTGCGCCGCGAGCGCGGGCGCCTGCAGGACGCGATCCGTCGCGTCGGCGAGTCGTTCGCCCGCGGCCTGGACCGCGTCGGCGTGCTCGAGATCGTCGTCCAGACGGCGGTCGACGGTGTCGGCGGCGACTGCGGGCGCGCCACGATGCGCCGCCGGGCCGACGCGCCGATGGAGGAGGTCGCGACGACCGGCGATCCCGGCCTCTACCACCGCGTCCTGCACGCCGCGGAGGCCGCCGTGATGGACGCGGGCGAGGCGGCGGAGATCAGCCTGGGCGGGACGAGCGCGCTGGCCGCGCCGCTGTCCGCCACCGAGGGCGGCGACCGCGTGCTGGCGATCGTCTCGGTCGCCCGCGGCGACCGCAACTTCTCCCACGCCGAGCGCGAGCTCTTCTCATACCTCACCAGCCAGGCGGCGGTATCGGTGGAGAACGTCGACCTGCACGAGACCGTGCAGCGCCAGGCGGTCACCGACGAGCTCACCGGCCTCTTCAACCACCGGCGCTTCCAGGAGGTCATGGACGCCGAGGTCGAGCGCGCGCGGCGCTATGACCAGGAGATGGGGCTGATCATGCTCGACATCGACAACTTCAAGCGCGTCAACGACACCTACGGGCACATGCAGGGCGACGAGGTGCTGCGCGCCGTGGCCCGCGTCCTGCGCAAGGAGGCGCGCGAGATCGACGAGCCCGCCCGCTACGGCGGCGAGGAGATGGCGGTCGCGCTCCCGCAGACCGATCTCGCCGGTGCGTTCAACTTCGCCGAGCGCGTCCGCAAGCGCATCGAGGAGCTCGAGCTGCCGCTGCTCGACGGCGACGGTGTCCTGAAGGTGACAGCGTCATTCGGCGCGGCTTCCCTGGTGTCCTCGCCACAATCAGACAAGGAAGGCCTGGTGGCCGCGGCGGACGCCGCGCTGTACCGGGCAAAACGCTCGGGTAAGAATCGGACGGTCAAGGCCGAGTAGGCTGTGAAGGGAGCGGCGCCTTATGGGACTTCTCGACGACGCCATCCGCGAGCACCTCGAGCTCAAGCGCAAGCACGGAGCAAATCCGGACGATGTCGCGCGCCAAGAGCGCGAGGCACTCGGTCCACCTCCGCGCAACGAGTTCGCGCAGACCTCCGAGCCGGAGGCCGAGGTCGCTGTGCCCGCAGAAGAGCCGGCCGCGGTGCGCGCGCCGGATCCGGAGCCGGAAGCGGCGCCGGCCGAGCGTGAGCCCGCGCCGCCGCTGAACGAGGCGGAGGCGCCGCCGGCGCCCGCGCAGCCCGAGCCGGGCTACGAGGAGGATCCGTGGCTCGCCGACGAGCGGGACGAGGTCCCGGCCGACGAGGCGCTGGACCCCGGCAAGCCCGCGAGCGACGACGACGTGCTCGAGGAGACGCCGGAGTTCCTCCAGGAGACCCCCGAGCACGACCGGCTCTGGTTCGAGCAGAAGCCGCCGCGCGACTTCGACTGGGACAAGTAGCCCGCCCCCGTCACATGCCGGACGCCCCCGCTCCGGCGAACCCACAAAGGTGGGGGGATCTGCAGCACTGACGGTTCGAGCGGTGGCGCTCGACAGCGGGTGAAGCGCCGTGGACCCTTGGAGCCCCATCGTCCCGGCCTGATCGCTCGCGCCTCATCCGCCGGCTCGCCGAGTTCGCAGGGTCGCCGCCATGACCGGGCGGCCGGTGACCCGTCGCCGGAAGGGGATCACATGAGCGCTGCAGCGTCGAACCGGCACCACCGGCGGTGGTGGCTGCCATGACCCGCCGCTCGCCCGCAAGCCTGCTGCTCCTGCTGTGCGTCGCCGTGATCGGCGGCCTGGTCGGCGCGGGCGTCGTCGCGCTCACCGACTCCGACGCGGATTCCGACGACCCGCCGGCCGGCGCCCGCGTGGAGGACGCCCCCGAGGCCGGCGGCGCGGCCGAGCGCGTCTACGACCGGGCCGGTGACTCCGTGGTGTTCGTGACCGCGCAGGTCACCCAGGACACGACGAGCCCGTTCGGCACCGAGCAGTCCAGCGGTGAGGCGACCGGGACCGGGTTCGTCATCGACCGGGCCGGGACGATCGTCACCAACGCCCACGTGATCGAGCAGGCCGACGACGTGACGGTCAAGGTCGGCGAGGGCTCCCCGGTGGCGGCGCGCGTCGTCGGGAGCGACGCGTCGACCGACATCGCGCTGCTGCGGATCGCCGACCGCGCGGCCGAGCCGCTCACGCTCGCTGACTCCGACGAGGTCGACGTCGGCGAGGCCGCGTTCGCCATCGGCAACCCCTACGGGCTCGACCGCACGCTCACCGCCGGGGTCGTCTCGGCGCTGCAGCGCCAGATCACCGCCCCCAACGGGTTCTCGATCAGCGGCGTCATCCAGACGGACGCGGCGATCAACCCCGGCAACTCGGGCGGCCCACTGCTCGACGCCGACGCCCGCGTGGTGGGGATCACCTCGCAGATCATCACCGGCGACAGCTCCGGCTCCGGCGGCAACGTGGGGATCGGCTTCGCGGTGCCCTCGAACACGGTCAAGGGCGTGGTCGCGCAGCTGGAGGAGGACGGCACGGCCGAGCACGCCTACCTGGGCGCCCAGACGACGGACGCCGGCGACGACGACGGCGCGCTGGTCGCCGAGGTGACGGACGGCGGCCCGGCGGCGCGTGCGGGGCTGCGCGCCGGCGACCTCCTGACCGAGCTCGACGGGCGGGACACCGGCAGCGCGGCAGAGCTGACCGCTGCGGTCGACGCCCACGCCCCGGGGGACCGGGTGCGGGTCGAGTACGAGCGCGGCGGCCGCGAGCAGACCGCCACGGTGACGCTCGGGACCCAGCCCGAGTCCGCGACGACCACCGACGCGGGCGGCGTGCCCTGAGCCCGGCGAAGACCTCAAGCCGCGCGCGGCGCGGCCGATTATCCCGGTTGCCTCATTCCCCCGATTGAGGCGGGACGCAAGACGTTCCGGCGAAGCGCGGGCCCCACAGTGTGCCCCGGATCCCGCGCTTCGCCGCGTCCATTCCCTACGGGTTCGTGGTGGAGAGCGTGAACGTCAGCGTCTTCGCGTAGGTGCCCGTGCGCAACGGGTCCCGGGCGCCGATCGCCTGCTTGAACGTCACGTCGACGGTCTCGCCGGAGATCGGCCCGTCCCATGACGTCTTGCTCAGCGCCACCTGCAGGGGCTGCGCGAGCGTGTACGCGCCGTTGGTGAGGTAGCCGGGCTCGCTCGTGGTGAGCCGGGCGTCACCCGCGGACGACGTGACGGTCGCCTGCGTGCTCGCCGTGTACTCGCGCTCCGTGCCCGGGATGAACGCCTCGAACCGGGGCGGCGTCCCGAGGGAGAGCGAGAGCGTGGCGGGCACCGACCCGCCGACCTCGGCGGTCGCGACCGCCGTCGGCGTCGGCTGGGCCGCCTTGCCCGCGTCCAGCACGAGCAGGTCGATGCCGCCCAGCCAGTCCGTCGAGGCCGCGTTCTTGCCGACGACGGTCATCGTCAGCATGTGCTTGCCCTCGGCCAGCGCGACCGTGCCGAGGAACTTCGGCGCCTCGAGCCCGAGCTCTGCGGCGTAGGCGTCGAACGGCTCGCCGAGCGGCCGGCCGTCGAGCGCCAGCTGGACGATGCCGAAGCTCGGGCCCTTCACGAACGACGCCGAGATCCCGTAGACGTCGCCGTCCTCGACCTCGATCGGCCAGGTGGCACGGCTGCCGTCTCCGTTGTGGTTGTCGAACTGGGCGTAGGCCTGGCTCGAGAACGTGATGCCGGAGACGCGGCGGATGATCGACGTCGTGGCGGTGCCGGCGGTGACGCCCGCGAACGACTCCAGGTACGGCGTCTGCTGCTCGACCTCGATCAGCTGCATGCGGCTCGACGGGGCGTCGTCGACCGCGTTGGCGGGCTGCAGGGCGAAGACGACGGCGACGATGACCGCCGACAGGGCGATGGCGAGCTTCATCACGCGTCCTTGAGGCCGGGGTTGCCCGCTTCGACCACGAACGACCTGTGGTTCGTGATCGGAGCGCCGGGGCGCTTGACGTACTGCAGGGTGCGGAAGTCGGCGCGCGCGACCTGCTGGTCGAGCGAGACGCGCACGTAGCCGCGGCGCTGGCTGTTGTACTTGATCCACGGGTTCTCGGTGAACGCGCCCGTGTTCTGGCTGTCGCTGCCGTCGCCGGTGGTGGAGATCGACGTGCCGACGAGCTCCGACCCGAGGATCTTCGAGTCCGCGTCGCGGAAGTCGCGCAGCAGGTTGTTCGCCCAGTTCTGGTGCACGTCGCCCGTGATCACCAGCGGGTTCGCGATCTTGCGCGTGTCGATGAAGTCGAGCAGCTTGTCGCGGGAGACCGTGTAGCCGTCCCACGCGTCCATGCTGAAGGTCTCGCCCGCCCCGGCGGCGGAGTCGCGCTGGGCCATGAAGACCTGCTGCGCGAGGATCTGCCACTTGGCCGGGCTGCCCTGCAGGCCGTCGTAGAGCCACTGCTCCTGCTGCGCGCCCGTGAGCGTGCGCGCCGGGTTGTTGCGGTCGTCGCAGCCGGCCTTCGAGCCGTCGCCGCACGCCTGGTCCGACCGGAACTGGCGCGTGTCCATCACGTGGAACGTCGCCAGGTTGCCGTAGGCGCAGCGCTTGTAGATCTGGATGCCGTCCGGCGTCGGCCTCTGGGCCTTGCGCAGCGGCATGTGCTCCCAGT
The DNA here is from genome assembly GCF_003633755.1 of Solirubrobacter pauli. GTDB lineage: Bacteria > Actinomycetota > Thermoleophilia > Solirubrobacterales > Solirubrobacteraceae > Solirubrobacter > Solirubrobacter pauli. Next base: position 2,263,932 of record NZ_RBIL01000001.1, on the reverse strand, counting down.
AGGCGCGGTAGGCGGCCGCGCGGCGGCGCAGGAAGAAGTCCTTCGGCATGCCCTCCTCGGGCACGTCGCCGGCCCAGTTGTTGTCGATCTCGTGGTCGTCGAAGGTGACGAGCCACGGGAACGCGGCGTGGGCGGCCTGCAGGTCCGGATCGGTCTTGTACTGCGCGTGGCGCTCGCGGTAGTCGGCGAGGTTGACGATCTCGTGGTTGGAGTTCGCCCGCACGTTGCCGCCGGTCGCGGTGTACGAGTTCGAGTCGTACTCGTAGATGTAGTCGCCCAGGTGGATCACGAGATCCAGGTCGTCCTGGGCCATGTGCTTGTAGGCCGTGAAGTAGCCGTGCTCGTACTGCTGGCAGGACGCGAACGCGAACGCCAGGGCGCTCGCCGCGCCCGCGGGCGCCGTCTTGGTCCGGCCGACGGGGCTGATCTCCCCGTTGGCGCGGAAGCGGTAGAAGTACTCGTAGCCGGGCTCCAGCCCGCGCGGCTCGGCGTGCACCGAGTGCGCGTCGGCGTACGTGGCGATCTCCTCGCCGCGGGCGACGACGTTCGTGAACGCCTCGTCCTTGGCGACCTCCCACTCGACCGCGATGTCACGGTCGGGCATCCCGCCATTGCCCGCGAGCGGCGCGGGCGCGAGCCGGGTCCACAGCACTGCGCCGTCCGGCGTCGGATCGCCCGACGCGACCCCCAGCGTGAACGGGTACCCCGTGAAGCGCGCCGGCGCGGTGCGCGCCTTCGCGAACGGCATCTGCGACACCACGACGGCGCCGGTCGCCGTGCCGGCGACCGTCAGGAAGCGCCGACGCGACAGCCCCTCTTTAGACATTCGACCCCAGACCTCGAATTGCGTAGCGGCCGGGAGACTTCTCCTCACCGACGCTCATCGGGTGAACATTCCGTGTCTGTGCCTCAGGCGGCCTTTACGGTGGTTGCCACGAATCCCGCCACCGGCTGACCGCCGCCCGGACACGTGTCTCCCGGTGCGCGACGGCGCCCGCACGCCGGGAGACTGGCGTTCATGCTCCGCGCCGCCCTCCTGACGCTCCTGATCCTCATCGTCCTGCCCGCCACCGCGTCCGCCGCCTGTCGCACCGCGCCCGTGGCGGACGTCTGGTACGACACGCCCGCCGTGCAGGTGTGGGCCAAGGGCAACGGCATCGTGGCCTGCGTGCGCGCCACCGGCGTCGAGCGCGTCGTCCGCCCGCCGCACTCGGAGGCGTCCGTCAGCTTCGACGAGGTGGTCGGTGAGCGCTGGCTCGTCACCCGGACGGAGTCGGGCTACTGGTCCGACAACACGTCGGTGGAGACGCTGTCGATCGACATGCTCGACCTCTACACGGGCGACACGGTCACGGACGGCATGTTCTCGCTGCCCGGCGGGTTCGTGGTCAGCGACCCGAGCGGCATCGTCGCGCACTACGCCGACGGCCGCACCGAGGTGCTCTCGCCCGAGTTCGGCGACGACTTCGCGCTCCACGGACGCCGGCTGTACTGGCGGACCGACGGCAAGCCGCGGACCGTGCTCCTGAACCTGCCCGCGGCGGGCCCGGCGCTCGCCCCGCAGCCACTCCAGCGCGCTCGCACGATGACCCGCTGCGCGCCCAAGGCCGGCGCGCGCCTGGTGGCGCGCTACCGCCGCGTCGTCGTCACGCGGGTGGGCAAGGCCGCGTACGTCTGCTTCAACGGCCGCACCACGGCGCTCGGGAACGCGACGCGGTTCCAGTCGATCACCACGGGCGATGTCGCGTACACCCGCCCGGGCTTCATCGGCTACGTCGACGCGTCGACCGGCGTCAAGCGCGAGCTGCCGCGCGCCTCGGGGCCGCTGGTCGCCAGCCTGTGGACGATCGCCGCCCGTGACCGCAAGGGCGTCCTGCGCGCCTGGGGTGACGCCCGCCGTCCGGTCGTGCTGACGCGCGAGCCGGCCTCGGAGATCGCCGTCACGCCGTTCTACGCCTTCTGGATGGCTGCGGACGGCAAGCCGCGCGTGAAGGGGACCACCCGCTGATGCTCCGCGCCGCCTTCCTCACCCTCGTGATCCTGCTGGTCCTCCCGGCCGCCGCGGACGCGGCCTGCCGGACGGCCCCGGTGGCGGACGTCTGGTACGACTCGCCCGCCGTGCAGGTGTGGTTCGACGATCACGGGATCGTCGCGTGCGTGCGGGCGACGGGCACCGAGCGCGTCGTGCGGACCGGCGACGAGGACGTGACGCTGGAGTTCTCCGGGGTCTACGGCGAGCGCTGGCTCAGCACCGACCGCTCGTGGGGCGTGGAGGAGGACGACTCCACGCGCTACTCGGAGGACGAGCACGCCGGCAGCCCTTCGACGGAGGGCAGCTCGTCGCACATGCTCGACCTGTACACGGGTGCGAAGCTCTCCGCCCCGAGCGCGTTCGACGTGCCCGGCGGCCAGATCACCACCGGCCCCGAAGGCACGGTGGCGCGGTACACCGACGGCCGCACCCAGCTCCTGGACCTGGACTCAGGTGAGGAGCTCGCGCTGCAGGGCCGCCGGCTGTACTGGCGCACCGCGACGGGACCGCATACGGCACGGCTCGCGCTGCCCGCCCGAGGTCCGGCCGCCACCCCGCGGCGCCTGCGGCCCGCCACGAAGATGGCTCGCTGCACCCCGCAGCGCGGCGCGCGGCTGGTGGCGCGCCATCGCCGCCTCGTCATCACGCGGGTGGCCAGGGCCATGCGCGTCTGCTTCAACGGCCGCACGACCGCGCTCGCCGACGCGACGCGCGTGGAGCCGGTCTTCGGCAGCGACGTCGCCTACCGCCGCCCGGGCCGCGTCGGCTATCTCGACGCCTCCACCGGCAAGCGGAAGGAGCTTCCGAGCGCCGGCGGCCCGATCGCGGCGGACCTGTGGACGATCGCCGCGCGCGACCGCAAGGGCGTCCTGCGCGTCTGGGGGGACTTCCGCCGCCCGATGGTGATCACGCGCAAGCCGGCCACGGAGATCGCGCTCTCGACCTACGACGTGTACTGGCTCGCCGCCGACGGCACGCCGCGCGTCAAGACCTTCGACGGCTGAGGCCCATCGCGGCTGGCGGGAACCCGCCAGCCGGCCGCGGGGTGCCCGAATCGAACCCACGCCCTTCCGTCTGGAGACTCCTGCCCATGCTCCGTGCCGCCCTCCTCACCCTCCTGGTCCTGCTGATCCTGCCCGCAGCCGCCGACGCCGCCTGCCGCACCGTCCCGACCGCCGCCGTCTACTACGACTCGCCCGCCGTGCGCGTCGCCTACGACGGCAAGGACGTCGTCGCCTGCCTGCGCGCCACCCGGACCGAGCGGGTCGTCGCCCCCGAGGACGACTACCTCGGCGTCGAGATCACCGGGGTCGACGGCGATCGCTGGCTGACCTACTCCACGTACGTCGACGACGGCTCCAAGGGCCAGTCGCGACCGTACACCTCCGACGTGATGCTCGACCTGCAGACGGGCGTCACGGTGTCCGAGAACGGCGACGAGTGGTTCCCGGGCGGCGAGCTCGCCAGCCGCTACAAGGGGCTCGTCGCCTACTACGCCGACGGTCGCAGCGAGGTCTTGGACCCGGGGCACCACCCCTTGCTGGACGAGTACGCGCGCCACGGTCGACGCATCTACTGGCAGAGCGACAACGGGCGGCCGAAGACGGCGCTGATCGACCTGCCCGGCGTCACGCCGCTTCCCGCCGGCCGGCCGGTGCGAGCCACGGCGATGGCGGGCTGCCCGGCACGGCGCGGGGCGCGTCTCGTCGCCCGCTTCCGCCGCCTCGTCGTCACCCGCAAGGGCCGCGACACACGCGTCTGCCTGAAGGGCCGCACGACCCGCCTCGGCGACGTGACGGGCGTCGAGGCGGTCAGCGGGTACGAGCTGGCCTATGTCCGGCCCGGTTACGCCGGCCATGTGAACGCGGTCACGGGCGTCAGGCACGAGCTGCCCAGGGCGCAAGGCCAGCACGCGGCGCGCCTGCGGACGGTCGCCGCCCGCGACCGCTACGGCGTCCTGCGCGCCTGGTCGGACGTCGGCCCCGCCCGCATCCTCACGACCGCGCCGGCCCGCAGCGTCGCCGTCTCGCCCGGATACGTCTACTGGCTCGCCGCCGACGGCACGCCGCGCGCTGCCAAGATCCGCCGGAACGGGTAGCCCGGAGGTGTGGCGACGGAGGACGAGCGCTGGATCGTGATCGACGGCCGCCGCTGGCGCCGGACGGACCCGTCGATCCCGGAGGAGCGCCGGAAGGCGCTGGTCAGCGAGCTGATGAGCGCCCGCAGCGCGGTCGGCCACGCCAAGCGCAAGGGCGACGAGCAAGCCGAGCGCGCGGCCCGAGACCGCGTCCACGCTGCCAAGGTCGCGCTCGGCGAGCGCGGACCGAAGTGGTGGGAATGAGTGGAGGCGAGGGGAATCGAACCCCTACCTAGGCCGTGCAAAGGCCCCGTGCTCCCATTATCACTACGCCCCCGGGAGAGGAACTAGCTTAGGGCGCGGCCTCGGCGAGCACGCAATCGAGCGTCGCGGCGTTGATGTCGACGGTGTCCGACGGGTCCGGCGCGTAGCCGCCCGCGAGCACGACGACGGTCGGGATTCCGCGCAGGCGCGCCAAGACGAGCTCGTCGCGGGCGCGCAGCCCGGGCTTGGTGAGGGACAGGCGGCCGAGCCGGTCGCCCTCCCACGGGTCGGCGCCGGCAAGGTAGAAGGCGACGTCGTACTCGTCCGCGAGCGCGACGTCGAGGGCGCGGTCGAGCTCGGCCAGGTAGTCGTCGTCGCCGGTACCCGAGGGCAGGTCGACGTCGAGGTCGGACGGGATCCGCTGGAACGGGTAGTTGCGCGCGCCGTGCAGCGACAGCGTGAACGCGTCAGGATCGGGCCCGAGGATCTGGGCGGTGCCGTCGCCCTGGTGGACGTCGCAGTCGATGACGACCGCGCGCTGCGCCAGGCCCTCGGCCCGGAGGCGGGCGAGCGTCACCGCGACGTCGTTGAACAGGCAGTAGCCGCGCGCGAAGTCGTGGCCGGCGTGGTGCGTCCCGCCGCCGAGGTTCATGCCGATGCCGTGCGCGAGCGCATAGCCCGCAGCCGCCAGAGTTCCGCCGACGGAGCGGCGTCCGCGCTCGACGAGGACCTCGCTCCAGGGGAGGCCGAGCCCGCGCTGCTCGCGGATAGACATCTGACCGGTGCGGATGCGCTCGAGCAGCGGCGCCTCGTGGACGAGGGCCAGCCAGTCCCACGGCACGGGGTCGCTCTCGCGCACGGTCACGAGCCCGGAAACCCGCTCGACGAGCAGGGAGTACTTGGAGATCGGGAACTTGTGCCCGGGCGGCAGCGGGATGGCCCAGCGCGCGTGGGAGTAGATCTCGAATGTCATCTGCCTGTTTAAGCTGCGGGGCATGGCCATCTACGGAGGGATCGACCTCGGCGGCACCAAGATCCAGGCCGCGGTCGTCGATGAGGGCGCCGACAATACGGTCCTGGGCGCCAAGCGCGATCAGACGCCGCTGAAAGGCGGCCCGAAAGCGATCGCCACCGCGATGGCAGAGGTGCTGACGGGCGCGCTGGAGGAGGCCGGGCTGTCGACGGCCGATCTCGCGGGCGTCGGGGTCGGCTCGCCGGGCAGCGTCGACGACACGAAGGGCACCGTCTCGGGCGCGATGAACCTGAGCGACTGGGCGGGCAGCTTCAACCTGCGCAAGCACCTGGAGAAGGAGCTCGGCGGCACGCCGGTCTCGCTCGGCAACGACGTCGACCTCGCGACCGACGCGGAATTCCAGATCGGCGCCGCCCGCGAGTACCAGACGTTGCTCGGCGTCTTCTGGGGCACCGGCGTCGGCGGCGGGCTCATCCTCGACGGCCACCAGTGGATCGGCCGCGGCACCGCGGGCGAGATCGGCCACATGGTCGTGCGGATCGACGGCGCCAAGTGCGGCTGTGGTCGCCGCGGCTGCATGGAGGCCTACGCCGGCCGCGGCGCGATGGAGGCCCGCGCCCGGCGGCGCGTGGAGCAGAAGGAGAAGACCGTCCTGTTCGAGATCATGGAGGAACGCGGGCGCGACCGCCTGTCCTCCGGCATCTGGGAGCGGGCGCTCGCGCGTGACGACCAGATGGCGCTCGAGCTGCTCGAGGACGCCGTCGAGGCGCTCGGCGCCGGCGTCGCCTCCGCGGTCAACCTGCTCGACCCGGAAGCGGTCGTGATCGGCGGCGGGCTCGGCATCCGGCTCGGCGAGGAGTGGGTGGAGCGCATCCGCAAGGCGATGATCCCGCACCTGTTCGTCAACGACGACCCGCCCGCGATCATGCTCGCGGAGCTGGGCGACCTGGGCGGCGCCCACGGTGGCGCCCTGCTGGCCGCACGCCGTGCCGCCGGAGGTTGAGTTCCACGCGGCGACGCTCGACATGCTCGGCGTCCCCGCGGATCGGCACCCGCTCGACGTCTATGAGGTGATGTTGCCCGCCGCAGTCGCGGAGTGGCTCGAGGTCGGCCACCTGGACGACCTCGTCGTCCTGGAGGACCGCCTGCGGGTCGCGGTCGACCCGCAGCGCGGCACGGACTTCTACGTCGACCTCGACCAGGGCGACGACCCGCCCGTGTACGACGACCACGGACAGGTCTCGGCCTGCTTCTCGGACTTCCTCTTCGACCTCGTCAGCGCCGGCCGGCTCAGCGGCCGGCACCTGAGCGCGACCGGCCCGGTCCCGAGCGCGAAGTCGCTCGCCTGGCTGGGCGGGCAGCTCAAGCCAGGCCCGGTCACGCGCGCCGGCGACACCGAGATCCACCGGTTCTACGGCCGCCACGAGTACGCGACCGTCCGCTGGAGCGCGGACAGCGACGCCGAATGGCGCCTCCAGGCCGACTCGCCGGAGGCGCTGGACGCGCTCCGCGCGCTCGTCGACCGCGTCGGAGGCGTCCCGACGCGCGGCCTCCTCAAGCGGCTCGCGCGTCGGAAGCGCTGACCTACGAGACGTGGGAGTTGGCACGTCAAGTGTCAGGCCGAATACCCGACCCGTTTTGTGCGAAACGCACTAGAGCGGCAGGACGGCGGTCACCTCGTAGCCGCCGGCGGGAAGCGCGCCCGCGCGCAGCGCACCGCCGTGGAAGGCGACCCGCTCGCGCATGACGGTCATCCCGCGCCCGTCGCCACCGGCGTCGACGATCCGCCCGGCGTTGCGGACGTGCAGCTCGAGCTCGTCGTCGCGCCAGAGGACGCGGACGCTCGCAGGCTGGCCGTGCGCGTGCCGGTGCACGTTGCGCAGGGCCTCCCGGACGATCCGGAACGCGGCCTGGTCGAGGCTGGTGGGCAGGCGCCGGGGCGTGCCCTCGATGTGCAGCGTCACGGGCATCCCGCCTTCGCGGGCACGGTCGACCAGCGTGGCGACGGCCATCAGCCCGCGCTCGGTCTCGTCGTCGCGGTCGCCGCGCAGCAACCCACGCAAGCGGTCCAGCTCACCGAGGGCCTCGTCCGCCGTCGCCACGATCGCGGGCTGCTCGGCGTTGGCAGCGTCGCGCGCGATGGCCTGCAGGGAGTGGACCACGCCGTCGTAGAGCTCGAGCGCGATCCGCGCCTGCTCCTCGGCCTCGGCCAGCTGCGCCGTGCGCTCCGCGAGCTCGGCCCGCAGGTGGTCCTGGAGCTGCTGCTCGGTCTCGCGTCGGCGGCGCACCGCCTATTCGTACACGACGACGTCCGGCCTGGGTTGGAGGCGCATCACCTGCGCCGGGGTCATCGTGTTCGTGTCTTCCTTGTAGAAGAGCTTGAAGCCGTGCCGCAGCTTGGTCGCCTGCTTGGTGAAGTCCTTGTACTTGGCGATCTTCAGCGACTGGGTCCCGAAGCCGTCGACGTTGAGGATGATCGAGAGCTCGCTGCGCTCCTTGATGTCCTGCTCCGGGACCATGTCGTCGGTGAACTGGTGGATCAGCACCAGCTTCTGCGGCAGCTTGTACCGCTGGGTGAGGTCGTTCAGCCAGCTCGTGGTCGCGTTGATCTCGCGCGCGGTGACGCTGCCGATCACCTGGCCCGGCACCTCGTTCGGACCCATCCGCCACTCGGGGTCCAGGGCGAGCGACACGTCCGGCTCCTTGAGCCACTTGCGCAGCCGCTTGGTCTCGGTGAAGAAGTCGCTCCGGCCGGGCTGGATGTCCAGGATCAGGATCGCCTTGGCCTTGCGGGCGGCCTTCAGATAGCGGCGGATGATCGTGTCCGACTGGCGCAGGTTGTAGCGGCCGCCCTCGCCGGGGTGCGCGGCGGCGGTGACCGCGATCAGCTCCATCGCCGGCATCACCGGACGCGTCTTGCGCGCGTAGCCCTTGGCCTGCTTCTCCAGCTTCTTGGCCGCCGAGGCCGGCGAGCCGATGCCGAGGATGCCCAGCTCGTCGTCCTGCGGCGCGCCGTAGAAGGCGACGACGCGGTAGTCCGGGATGATGGTGCGCCCGCCCCGCGGCAGCTCGACGAGCGGCTCCGGCGTGGGCGTCGGCTCGGCCTGCTCGGCACCGGCGCCTCCGGCGGTGCGCTGCGGCTCGGCGGCGTCGGAGCCGGTGAGCCGCGTGATGGCGAAGACCAGCAGCGCGGCCAGCACGGCGAGCGCGATGACCGCGACGATCCGCCGCTGCCGGATGACTTCCGGGGAAGGGGCCACGATGGACCCCCTACCCCGTCACGCTGCGCCTGAGGCCTTGAAGCCCCGGTCGAGCAGCTGCATCGCCTGCTTGCCAGGGTCGGGCGAGTCGAGCAGCACCACGCCCAGCTTGATCGGGCCGCGGCGCGCGGTGGCCACGATGCAGCGGCCCGCGGCGTCCGTGTAGCCGGTCTTCAGGCCGGTCGTGCCGGGATAGCCGGCGCGGAGCAACGGGTTGTGGTTGTAGAGCCACAGACGGCCACCCTTGATCGGGAACGGGAGCACAGCCTGACGGCGTTTGACGATCTTCGTGAGCCGCGGCTCGAGCATCACCGCGCGGGCGATCGCCGCGAGGTCGGCCGCGCACGAGTGGTTGCCCTTGTCCTTGATGCCGCTGGGCGTGGAGAAGCGCGTGCACTGGAGCCCGAGCTGCTGCGCCTTCTCGTTCATGTAGCGGATGAAGCGCTTCTCGCTGCCGCCGGCGGCGCGCTGGGCGAGCGCGATCGCCGCGTCGTTGCCGCTCGGCAGCATCAGCCCGTGCAGCATCGTGTTGACGCCGATCCACTTGCCGCGCGGCAGCACGCCGACGCCCGAGCCGGTGTAGCGCAGCGCCTCGTTGGTGATCTTGACCTTCGCGCCCTCGGGCACGCGGTCGACGACGACCAGCGCGGTCATCATCTTCGTCAGCGAGGCGATCGGCAGGACCTTGGTCGGCTCACGGCGCCAGAGCACCTGGCCGGTGTCGAGGTCGAACACGAGCGCCGCCTTGGGCGGCTTCTTGAAGTCGATGTGGATCGGGTCGGCGGCGCCGTCCAGGCGCACCGCCAGCGGTGACGGGGCCGTGCCGGCGCTCGCGAGCGGGGCCGTCGAGGAGTCCTCGAGCGCGCCTGCGGCCGCGGGCGTGCGGGCCTGCGGGGGCCCGCCCCCGTCGCGCAGGAGGAAGAGGTAGCCCGCGGTCGCGAACAGCGTCACCGCGAGCAGCGTCATGAGTCGCCGCCGGAGCATCACCGTGTGTAGGAACGATGGATATCGCGTTCGGTGCGCTTTTTGCCCGCGAATAGACGAACGGCCAGGAGCCCGAACGCGAAGCCGCCGATGTGGGCGAAGTAGGCGACGCCGCCGTTCGCGTCCATCGAGGCCGACAGCACCTGCAGCAGGAACCACCCACCCAGCACCAGCAGCGCGGGCAGCTCGAGCAGGGTGAAGAAGAACACGATGAAGATCACGGTCACGACCCGGGCGCGCGGGAACAGCAGCGCGTAGCCGCCCAGGACGGCCGCGATCGCTCCAGAGGCCCCGAGGGTCGGCGTCGTCGAGTGCAGGTCGGTCGCGACGTGCAGCGCGAAGGCCGCGAGCCCGCCGAGCAGGTAGAAGACGACGAACTTGACGTGGCCCATGGCGTCCTCGACGTTGTTGCCGAAGATCCACAGGAAGAGCATGTTCCCGCCCAGGTGCAGCAGGCCGCCGTGCATGAACATGGCCGTGAACGGCGTCAGCCACGTCGGGGCGTCGTCGGTGCCGCACTGCGCGGGGAGCGCCTGCTTGTCGCCGAGCAGCTCGTCCGGCGTGGCCGCCCACTCGAGCAGGTTGCACTGGTAGTGGACGCTGCTCGGGTCCCCGAGCGAGAGCCCGCCCTTCTGCCAGAAGAAGTAGACGAGGATGTTCGCCGCGATGAAGGCGTACGTGACGTACGGCGTCCGTGACGTCGGGATGTTGTCGCGGAGCGGGAGCATCCGGCGGCGTACGGTAGCCGGTAGGGTCGGTCCCGATGCCAGGGTCCCAGATGCGTCGGGAGATGGCGGAGCAGCCCGAGGTTCTGGCGCGGCTGCTCTCGAGCCGGATTCCGGTTGATGTACAGCGGCCGGCGGGCGTGATCATCGTCGCGCGCGGCTCCTCCGACCACGCCGCGGTCTACGGCCGCTACCTGCTCGAGCTGGCGACGCGGCGCCCCGTCGCGCTGGCCGCGCCGAGCCTGTTCACGCGGTACGGCGCCCAGACGGACGCGAGCGGCTGGCTCGTGGTCGGCGTGTCGCAGTCGGGCAGGACGCCCGAGATCGTCGACGTCGTCGAGCGCCTGCGCGCGACCGGCGGCCGCGCGATCGCGATCACCAACGACGAGGGCTCACCGCTCGCCGAGGCGGCCGAGACCGTGATCGGCCTCGGCGCGGGGACCGAGCAGGCCGTCCCGGCCACCAAGACCTTCAGCGCGCAGATGGCGGCGTTCGCCGCGCTGGCCGCCGCCCTGGGCGACGTGCCGTGGGCCGAAGGCGACCTCGCGCGCGTGCCGGACGCGGTCGCGGGCGTGCTCGCCGACGGCGACGGCATCGCCACGCTCGCCGAGCGCTGGGCCGAGATCCACCAGCTCGTCGTCACCGCGCGCGGCTGGCTGTTCTCGGCCGCTCTGGAGACGGCGCTGAAGGTACGCGAGACCGCGCTCGTGTCCGCGCAGGGCTTCTCGGTCGCCGACTTCCTGCACGGGCCGATCGCGGCCGTGGACCCCGGCGCGCCCGTGCTCGCCCTGCGCGCCGACGGCCCCGCCGCGGCGGATGTGGACGAGGCCGTGGCCGCGCTCACCGAGCGCGGCGCGGACCTCCAGCTGCTGCCCCCGGTCGACGGCCTGCCCGAGGCGCTGGCGCCGATCGCGGCCTCCGTGCGCGGTCAGCAGCTCGCGCTCGAGCTCGCGCTGCGCAAGGGCCTGGACCCGGACGCGCCGCGCGGGCTGAACAAGGTGACGATCACGCGCTGAGCGCGGCGACCGGGCCGACGCCCGGGCGGTCCTGCTTGACGTGCTCGTCCGCGTGGTAGCTGGAGCGCACGAGCGGACCGGCCGCGACGTGCTCGAAGCCGAGGTCGTACGCGGCCTTCTCGAGCGCCTCGAACTCCTCGGGCGCCCAGTACCGGACGACCGGCAGGTGACGCTCGGTGGGGCGCAGGTACTGGCCGACGGTGAGGATCTGGACGCCGTTCTCACGCATCTCGCCGAACGCGTCCACGAGCTCCTCGTGCGTCTCGCCGAAGCCGACCATCAGGCCGGACTTGGTCGCGACCTCGCCCTCGCCCATCTCGGCGGCGTTGCGCAGCACGCGCAGCGAGCGCTTCCAGGTGGAGCCGCGGCGCGCGACCGGGTACAGGCGCGGCGCGACCTCGAGGTTGTGGTTGAAGACGTCGGGGCGCTCGGCGATGACGCGCGCGAGCGGCATCTCCTCGCCGCGGAAGTCCGGCGTGAGGCACTCGATCTTCGTGTGCGGCGCCTGCATGCGCACGGAGCGGATGACGCCGCACCAGACGGACGCGCCGTAGTCGGGCAGGTCGTCGCGGTCCACGCTCGTGATCACGGCGTGGCGCAGGTTCATGCGGGCGACCGAGCGGGCGACGCGCAGCGGCTCGAGCGGGTCGTTCCAGGTCGGCTTGCCGGTCTTGACGTTGCAGAACCCGCAGCGGCGCGTGCACGTGTCGCCGAGGATCATGAACGTCGCGGTGCCACGGTCCCAGCAGTCGCCGATGTTCGGGCAGGCCGCTTCCTTGCAGACGGTGTGCAGGCCCTCGTCGGCGATCGTCTTCGACAGCTCGCGGTAGGTCGCGCTGCCGGGGCGCGGGACCTTGAACCAGGAGGGCTTGCGCGAGCGGAAGGGCAGCACGTCCTCGCCGATGATCTTCCGGACGTCCATGCCGCCCGGGTTCGCGCGCGACCGGGTTTGATGGATGCGCAGTACCGGGGTCTCTTCGCTCACGTAATTGAGGGTATCGACGGTTGCGAAACGGAATCGAGGACGATCAGCGCGCGGTCCACGCCGGCGTCCGCGATGGTCTCCAGGGTTTCGGGCGTCGCGCCGTAGTAGGTCACGGGCACGCGGGATCCGGCGCGTTCGCGCAACGCCGTGACGCGCTCGGACAGCTCGCCGAGGTCCTTCATGTTCGGCATCCAGCCGTCGCCGTAGCGCAGGACGCGGTCCTCGACGCGCGGGCCGTTGCCGCCGACGAAGACGGGCGGCACGACCTCGGGCTTCGGCCACTGCCAGATCGGGTCGAAGTCGACGTGCTTGCCGTGGTAGGAGGCCTCGTCCTGCGTCCAGATCGCCTTCATGGCCTCGACCCGCTCGCGCATGCTGCCGTGGCGGGTGTCGGGATCGGTTCCGTGGTTGCGCATCTCCGGCTTGTTCCAGCCGGCGCCGACGCCGAACACGAAGCGCCCGCCGGACAGGTTCTGCAGCGACGTGATCTGCTTGGCGAGCACGATCGGGTCGTGCTGGATCACGAGGCACACGCTCGTGCCGACCACGAGCCGCTCCGTGGCGGCGGCCGCGAACGCGAGCGCCACGAACGGGTCGTGCGTGCGGCGGTAGTGCTCGGCCAGCGGCCCGCCCGCGCGGTCGACCATCCCGGCTGAAACCGGGATGTGCGTGTGCTCGGTGACCATCAGCGACTCGTAGCCCGCGGCCTCGAGCCGCTGGGCCAGCTCCGCCGGGTGCTGCACCTCGCCGGTAAGGAAGATCGCCGCGCCGACGTCCATCTACGCGAGCACCGGCGCCTCGATGCCCAGCCGGGCCGGCGAGACGATCCGCTGCCGGCGGCCGAACGCCTCGCAGAAGCGGAACGCCGCGCGCTTGCGGAAGCAGGCGAGGGACTCGTTCACGCCCTCGGCCGCGACCGACGTCATCTGCACCTCGGGCAGCCCGCAGGCCACGACCCAGCCGAACGGGTCCAGGTCGTTGGTCACGTTGACCGCGAAGCCGTGCGAGGACACGCCCTGGGAGATGTGCACGCCCACCGAGGCGATCTTCCTGTCGCCCACCCACACGCCGACGTGCTTGTGGCCGAGCTTGGTCTGCGCCTGCACGCCGGCGTCCGCCAGCGCGGCGACGAGCGCCTTCTCCATCGTGAGGATGTACTCGGGCACGCTGCTCACGCGCATGATCGGGTAGCCGACGAGCTGGCCGGGCCCGTGGTAGGTGAGCTGGCCGCCGCGCGGCGTCTGCACGACGTCGATCCCGCGCTCGGCGTAGAAGCTGTCCGGGAACGGCAGGTCCGAGGACTCGGTCCGGCGCGTGACGGTGTAGACCGGCGGGTGCTCCAGCAGCAGCATCAGCTCGGGCAGCTCACCCGCCTGGACCTGCTCGCGCAGTCGTTCCTGCAGCGTCGTCGCCTCGCGGTAGTCGACGCGGCCCAGATGCGTGACGAGCAGCTCGGAGGCCATCCTCCGAGCATAGACATCAGTGCACGGCGGCCAGCGAATCGGCGGCGCTGAGCGGCTTGGAGAAGAGGAAGCCCTGGCCATAGTGGCAGCCGAGCTCGCGCAGCGTGCGCCACTGCTCCTCCTCCTCGATGCCTTCGGCGACCACGTCGAGCGCGAGCGCCTGGCCGAGGCCGACGACCGCCGCGATCAGGTTCGGCTCGTCGCAGGCCAGGAAGGTGCGGTCGAGCTTGAGCACGTCGACGGGCAGGCGGCTGAGATAGCCGAGCGACGAGTAGCCCGTGCCGAAGTCGTCGAGGGCGAGCCGGACGCCGAGCGCCTTGAGCGCGGTGAGCTGCGCGACCGCGTGGCCCGTGTCCTCCATCACGATCGACTCGGTCAGCTCGAGCGTCAGGCGCCGTGGGTCGATCCCCTCGATCGCGGCGCGCACGTCGTAGACCAGCTCCGGGTCCTGCAGCTGCTTGGCCGACAGGTTCACGTTCATCCGGTAGAGGCTGCCGAGCGCGCGCAGGTGGCTCGTGGCCTCGAGCAGCGCCCACCGGCCCATCGGGACGATCAGCCCGGTCTCCTCGGCGATCGGGATGAAGTCGGCGGGGGAGATGAGCCCGCGCTCAGGGTGACGCCAGCGCATCAGCGCTTCGAAGCCGGTGGTCGCGCCGTCGACGAGGCGGACGACGGGCTGGTAGTGCAGCTCCAGCTCGCCCGCGTCGATCGCGCGCTGCAGGTCGGTGCGCAGCTCGAGGCGCGCGAGCACGTCGGCGTGCATGGCCGGCTCGAACAGCCGGTACCCGCCGTGCCCGTCGCGCTTGGCGTGGTACATCGCGGCGTCGGCGTCGCGCAGCAGGTCCTCGGCGTCGCGCGGGTCGGCGCCCTGGGCGACCGAGACGCCGAGGCTCGCGCGCAAGGTCAGCTCCCGCCCGCCGGTGCGGATCGGGGTCGCGAGCAGGTCGAGGATGCGCCGCGCGGCCTCGGCCGCGGCGTGGCTGTCGACGTCCTCGAGCAGCAGCGCGAACTCGTCACCGCCGAAGCGGGCGGCCGTGTCCACGCCGCGCACGCCGCCGTCGAGCCGGCGGCCGACCTCGACGAGGATCTCGTCGCCGGTGGCGTGGCCGAGCGAGTCGTTGACGAGCTTGAAGTCGTCGAGGTCGAGGAACAGCACGGCCAGCGTGTGGCCGCTGCGCCGCGCCTGGCTGATCGCCTGGCGCACGCGGCGGACGAACAGCTCCCGGTTCGCGAGCCCGGTGACGGGGTCGTGGAAGGCCTGGTGGGTCAGCTGCGCCTCGAACGCCCGGCGCTCGGTGACGTCGCGGGCGTTGAGCAGGATGCCGCCGACGTGCTGCTCCTCGGTGAGGTTCGTGAGGTGGACCTCGAAGACGCGCTGATCGCCGCGGAGGTCCACGAGCGTGCACTCGAACGGGGCCACGTCCTCGCCCTGCGCGGACGCCGCCAGCGCCGCGCGCACCCGCGTGCGGTCCTCGGGGATCAGGAAGGACGCGGTCAGCTCCGTGCCGAGGATCCGCGCGACGGACGGGCTGGCGTAGCTGACGCCCCCGCCCGGGTTGACGACGAGCAGCAGGTCGCGCGTGTTGCGGATGAGCGCCGCGAAGCGGTCCTCGCCGTGGCGGCGGTGCAGCTGGGCGGACAGCGTCCGCTCGCGGCGGGCCAGCCCGGTCATGCGCGCGATGACGAGCGCGAACAGGGCGAGCGACACGGCTTGGACCACGGCGTAGTCCCAGTCACCCTCGCGGAGGTCGTGCGTGAGGGAGAGCACCGGGGCGACGAGCGAGGCGCACGTGAGCAGGATCAGCCGTGTGCGGGTCAGCAGCACCTCACGGCGTGCGGGCGCCAGCTCGGCCAGGGTGCGCATCGACGGATGCAGGACCGCCGTGCCCCAGAGCACGAAGGAGACCATCCAGGCGACCAGGACCAGCGGGTCGTCGGCCGCCGTCTGCCCGCTGGCGGTCATCAGGCCGGTGGCGAAGTCCGACAGCAGCAGCCCGGAGACGCTGCCGACCAGCAGGTGGAACGCCGGGCCGCGACGGCCGCCGTCGAGCGCCAGCTGGACGATCCCGCCCAGCAGCAGCAGATCACCGACCGGGAAGCCGACGCGCACGATCGCGTCGACGAAGGTGAGGTCGCCCTCGTGCAAGGAGGGTGCGATCAGCACGATCCACGACGGCAGCGCGAGCCCGAGCGTGAGGATCAGCCCGTCGATCAGCGCACCGGCGCGGGCGCTGCGGGTGCGGTGGCGCACGAGCAGCACCACCCCGGCCAGCATCGGCGGGTAGAACGCGAAGTAGAAGACGTCGTCGAGGCCGAACCCCGGACCCTGTGGCATCAGGTCGCCGGTGAAGATCAGCAGCAGCGCCGCGGCCATCAGGCCCCACGCGAAGCGGGCGACGGGCCGGCCGAGGATCACCACGAGGAGCGTCGCGACGACCGTCACGGCTCCGAGCAGGCCGATGACGGCGTCGGCGTGCTGCAGCGGGCCCGGCGCGAGGTACAGCGCGATCGAGAGCAGGCCGAACGCCAGGTAGATGGCCCAACGGCTCATGCCCTTGGAGTCGGTCCGGGCGGCGGAACCTTGAGGGCCTGCCCCGCCCCGGGTGAGCCCGGGGCGGGTGTCCGTCAGACCATCTCTCTCTTGGCTATGTGATCGGCCAGGCTTCGAGCTTCTTGCGCAGCGCGCTCAGGAACTGCGCCGCGTACGCGCCGTCGAGGGCACGGTGGTCCCACGACATGCAGAGGTAGGTCATGCTGCGGATCGCGATCGAGTCGTTGCCGAGCTCGTCCGTGATCACGACCGGGCGCTTGACGACCGCTTCGGTGTCCAGGATGCCGACCTGCGGCAGGTTGATCACGGGCGTCGCCATGATCGAGCCGTAGCCGCCGGGGTTGGTGATCGTGAACGTGCCGCCGCTGACCTCGTCCGGCGTCAGCTGGTTGTTGCGGGCGCGGACGGCGATGTCCTTGATGCGCTTCGCCAAGCCCTCGACGCTCAGGTCCTGCGCGTCGCGGATGACCGGGACGATCAGGCCGCCGGAGCCGAGGCTGACCGCGATCCCGAGGTGCACCGCGTCGCTGTAGACGGTGTGCTGGCCGTCCTCGAGCGTCGCGTTGAGCTGCGGGAACTCGAGCAGCGTCTCGATCGTCGCGCGGGCCTGGAACGGCAGGTAGCTGAGCTTCGCCGCGGCGCGGGCCGCCTCGATCCGGCTCATGTCCGCCTCGGCGATGGTCGTGCACGTCGCCGCGGTCTGCAGCGACTCGACCATCCGCGAGCCGATCGCCTGGCGCATGCGCGAGAGCGGCTGGCCGCCCACCGGTGCGGGCGCCGCCGCGGGCGCCGGAGCGGCCGCGGCCTGGGCCGGGACCTCCTCGACGCGCTGCAGGCGCGGCCTGGGCTTGCGCTTGAGCGCGGGCTCGTCCGGCCGGTAGGGCGACTCGATGTGCATCGGCGGCTCTTCCGCGGCGGCGCCGCCGTTCTCCAGGAACGCCAGCACGTCCTTCTTGGAGACGCGCCCGCCACGGCCCGAGCCCTCGATCTGCGACAGGTCGAGGTTGTGCTCGGCCGCCATCCGCATCACCACGGGCGAGAAGCGGCGGTTGCCGCCGGCCGGCCGGGGCGGGCGGCGCTGGGTCGTGCCCTCGTAGTCGGCGGTCGTGTCGCCCGACAGCTCGCCGGCCTCGCCGGGCGCTTCCAGCGCGGCCGTGGCCTCGCCCGTGCCGGTGCCGTTCTCGGACGCGTGCGCCTCACCCGGCTTGGCGTCCGTGGCGATCTTGGCCATCACGACGCCCACGTCCACCGTGTCGCCGACGGCGACGATGATCTCGGCCACGCGGCCGGTCGCGGGCGACTCCACGTCGGTGTCGATCTTGTCCGTCGAGATCGAGCAGATGATCTCGTCGGCCTCGACCCAGTCGCCGACCTGCTTGTTCCACTCGACGACCGTGCCCTCGGCGACGGAGACGCCCATCTGGGGCATCGTCACGTCCACGTGCGTCGTGTCAGTACTCGAGGAGCTCACGGCACGCCTCCCTGACGTCGTCGACCTGCGGCAGCACGGACTGCTCGAGCGTGGGCGAGAACGGGATCGGCACGTCCGGCGTCGCGACGCGGACGACCGGGCCGTCGAGGTCCTCGAAGGCGCGCTCGGCGATGATCGCCGCCACCTGGGCGCCCGCGGCGCACATCTGGTTGGCCTCGTCGACGATCACGACCTTGCTCGTCTTGCGGACGCTCTTGAGGATCGCCTCCTCGTCGAGCGGGACGAGCGAGCGCAGGTCCAGCACCTCGACGGAGCCGTCGAGGTCCGCGGTGGCCTCGAGCGCGGTGTGGACCATCGCGCCGTAGGCGATCACCGTCAGGTCGGTGCCCTCGCGCGCGATCCGCGCCGTGAATGGGGTCTCGTAGGACCCGGTGGGCACGTCGCCCTTCACGCGGCGGTAGAGGTGCTTGTGCTCCATGAAGAGCACCGGGTTGGGGTCGCGCACGGCGCTGATCAGCAGGCCCTTCGCGTCCTCGGCGGTGCTCGGCGCGACGATCTTCAGGCCCGGCGCGTGCATGAACCACGCCTCCGGGTTCTGCGAGTGGTACGGGCCGCCGGAGAAGCCGCCGCCGGAGGGGAGGCGGACGGTGATGTTCACCGACAGGCCCATCCGGTAGTACGTCTTGCCGGCGACGTTGACCAGCTGGTCGAAGCCGCAGGAGACGAAGTCGGAGAACTGCATCTCCGCGATCGGGCGCAGGCCCTCGACGGCCGAGCCGATCGCGCAGCCGATGATCGCCGACTCGGCGAGCGGCGTGTCCATCACGCGCTTGGGGCCGAACTCGTCGATGAACCCGTCGGTCACCTTGAAGGCGCCCCCGAAGGTCCCGATGTCCTCGCCCATGAGGAACACGCGCTCGTCGGCGCGCATCTCCTCGCGCATGGCGTCGGAGATCGCCTGCAGGTAGGTCATGGTGGGCATGGGCTAGCTCCGGAAGCCCGACCAGGGGCCGTTGCCGTCTTCGAGCAGGGCCGGCTCGTCGGCGAACAGGCCGTCGAGCACGGTCTCGGGGTCAGGCTGCGGGGACTGCAGCGCGCGCTCCACGGCCGCCTCGATCTCGGCCTTGACGCTGTCGCGCACGGCTTGCGTGTCGACGCCGAGCGCCTCGAGGCGCCGCACCTGGCGGTCGATCGGGTCCTTCGCGCGCCACTCCTCGACCTGGGCGGTCGGGACGTACTTCATGTCGTCGTGCGCGGCGTGGCCGTGCATGCGCATGGTCACGGCCTCGACGAGCGTCGGGCCCTCGCCGGCGATCGCGCGCTCGCGGGCGGCACGGACGACCTCGAACATCGCCTCGGGGTCGTTGCCGTCGGCGCTGACGCCCGGGAAGCCGTAGGCGGCGGCGCGCTCGATCGGGTTGACCGCGAACTGCTGGTCCAGCGGCGTGGAGTACGCGTACTGGTTGTTCTCGAGGATGAAGATCACCGGCAGCTTCTGCACGCCGGCCCAGTTCATGGCCTCGTGGAAGTCGCCGCGGGAGGTCGAGCCGTCGCCGAACCAGGTGATCGCGCAGCGCTCCTCGCCGCGCAGCTTGAACGCCATCGCCATGCCGGTGGCGATCAGCATCATGTCCGGGAGCATCGAGACCATGCCGACGCAGCCCTTCGTGCGGTCCCCGAAGTGGACGTTGCCGTCGCGGCCGCGGGTGATGCCGTCGGCCCGCCCCATGTACTGGGCGAAGATCCGCCACGGCTCGACGCCGCGGATGATGTGGGCGGCGAGATCACGGTGAAGGATGCACAGGCGGTCCTGGGCGGCCATCGCCCACGTCGCCCCGGCGGACACGGCCTCTTGGCCGAACCCGTCGTAGAAGCTCCCTGGCACCTTGCCCTGCCGGTAGAGCGTCATCGCGCGTTCTTCGATCCCCCGCATCATCAGCATCGCGCGCAGCAGACCGGTTCGGTCCTCTGTCGTGAGATGCTCGGTTACGTCGGGGGGAACTTCGGTTCGGGCCGTCTCGGTGGCCATCTGGCGTGTCTCTCCTTCGCGATTTCTGTGCGCCGCCCCAGGATCGCCAAGGCACGCGCCGTCCCGGATGAACGGGATCTCCGTCGCTGTCCGGTCACTGGTGAGCCTACGGCATGGCGGGTTATCGTTGACGGCGACGATGGTCGAGTCCATCCGGTTGCGGCGGCTGCGCTGGCGATTGCGCGGCGCCTGGCAATGGCCCACATTCGCCATGGCCACGGCGCTCGACGCGGTGCTCGTGGCCCGGCTCCCGTTCCAAGGAACGGGCGGGGACGCCGTGGGCGCGGTCCTGCTCGTCGGGTTCATGAACCTGCTCGCCGTGGCGGTCGTCGCACCGTTCCTCGGCCTCGCGCTGCGCCGGCGCCGTCGTGACCTGCCGTTCATCATCGCCCGCGACTACGCCGGCACGGCGCTGCTCGTCGCGATCACCGCCGCGCTGCTGGTCGGCGGGGTCGCGCACCGCTCCGCGCGCCTCGGCCAAGAGCGCGACCGCGCGGCCGTCTTCCTCGCCGTGCACGACTACGTGCTGCGCGAGGAGCCCGACTTCGCCGGCGGCCTCGCCACGATGGACACCCGCCAGATGGAGGACGAGCGCTACCGCGCCTGCGTCTATCGCGCGGGCGAGCGCCACCCGATCTGCTTCTTCGTCAACACCGACCAGTCGCCCGCCGGCCTGGTCCGCGACACCGAGCGCCTGCCGAACCGAAGTTAAAGTGCCAGGCGCTTTATGTTGACTGGACGAACGTCCGATTTTGCGGGAATCGACGTTCGGGCATCTTCTTCTCGCTCGACTTGGTCGTCGGTCCCCCCTGACCCGACGAGCGGGGCCCTCGCCGTCTGACCGCGGCGAGGGCTACGAGCCTCTCCCGGCTAGAGGGCGAGACGCAGCGGCGTCTCGAGGTACTCGCGGATGCGGCCCAGGAACTCGGCGGCCTCGGCGCCGTAGAGGATCCGGTGGTCGCAGGTGAGCGTGAGCTCCATGATCGAGCGGATCACGACCTCGCCGTCGCGCACGACCGGCCGCGGCGTGAGCTCGCCAACGGCGAGGATCGCGGCCTGCGGCGGGTTGATGACGGCCACGAAGCGCTTGATGCCGTACATGCCGAGGTTGGAGATCGTGAACGTGCCGGCCGAGAGCTCGGGCGGCGTGATCTTGCCGTCACGCACGCGCTCGGCGAGCTTGCACGCCTCCTCGGCGATCTGGCCCAGGCCCTTCTTGTCGGCGTCGAACACAGTCGGCACGACGAGCGCGTCCTGGCCGGCGACCGCGACGCCGACGTTCACGCGCGAGTACTGCTCGAACTGCCCGTCGCGGTAGGCGCCGTTCGCGCGCGGGAAGTCCTTGAGCGCGAGCGCGGCGGCCTTGATCACGAAGTCGTTGAACGACGGCGCGGGCGCGTCGCCGGCGACGGCCTTGAGCTGCTGGCGGAGCGTGACCGCCTCTTCCATGTCGACCTCGACCGTCATCACGAAGTCCGGCGCGGTGGCCTTGGACTCCGCCATCCGCCGCGCGACCGTGCGCTGCAGGCGGTTGAGCTCCACGTAGTCGATGTCGCCGCGGCCCTGGTCGGAGGGACGCTTCTTGGGCGCCTCCTCCTCGGCCTGCGGCTCCGCCTCGGGCTCGGGCTGCGCCTCGGTCTGCTCGACGTCGGCCTTGACGATCCGGCCGCCGGGGCCGCTGCCCTCGATCGTCGACAGGTCGATGCCCTGCTCCTGCGCGATCCGACGCGCGATCGGAGACGCCTTGACGCGGCCGTCGGCCTCGCCCGGCTCAGGCTCCTCGGCTTCGGGCTCCTCCGGCTCGTCCTCGGCCTCGTCGTCCGGCTCGTCCTCGGCCTCGTCGTCGTCCGGCTCGTCCTCGCCCGCGTCCTCCTCGGCCTCGGGCTCCGGCTCCTCGTCTGCTGCCTCCTCCTCGGAGGCTTCGTCGGCCGCGCCCTCGTCGCCCTGCTCGTCGGCCTCTTCCTCGGCCTCGGGCTGCTCGTCCTCGTCGGACGAGCCGCCGCCCTCGCCGAGCCGGCAGATCGTCTCGCCGACCGCGAGCGTGTCGCCCTCCTGGGCCACGATCTCGAGCGTCCCGGCCTCGTCGGCCTCGTAGGTCATGTTGGCCTTGTCGGTCTCGATCTCGACGAGCTCTTCGCCCTTGGAGACGTCATCTCCGTCGGACTTCAGCCACTTGAGGATGGTCCCCTCTTCCATCGAGTCCGACAGGCGGGGCATGGCGACGTCTCCCATAGGACCCCAGTATTACCCGGACGGCAAGGTGAACCGGAAGACGGTGCCGCCGCCCTCGCGCCCGTCGACCCAGATGCGGCCGCCGTGGCGCTCGACGATCTTGCGGCAGACCGCCAGGCCGATGCCGGTGCCCTCGTAGGCCTCGCGGTCGTGCAGTCGCTGGAACATCTCGAACACGTGCTCGCGCTTGGAGGGCGCGATGCCGATGCCGCCGTCCGCAACCGCGATCTGCGTCATCCCGTGCGCCTCGCCCTCCGCGTAGACCCACACGCGCGCGCGCCCGTCGCCGTTGAACTTGAGCGCGTTGGCGACGAGGTTCTGCAGCAGCTGCTCGAGCTGGCCGCGGTTGCCCATCACCGTGGGCAGGTCGCCGATCTCGATCTCGGCGCCGGAGTCGACCATCGCCACCGCGAGCGAGCGCAGCACGTCCGCGGTCACCAGCGACAGCGAGACCGGCTCGGCCGGCTCCTCGCTGCGCCCGGCGCGCGAGTACTCGAGCAGGCCCTCGATCAGCTGGCGCATGCGCGCCGCGCCGTCGACCGCGTACTCGATGAACTCGTCCGCGTCCTGGTCGAGCTTGCCGTGGTAGCGGCGGCGCAGCAGGCCGAGGTAGCTGGACACCATCCGCAGCGGCTCGGACAGGTCGTGCGAGGCGATGTAGGCGAACTGCGAGAGCTCGGTGTTGGAGCGCTCGAGCGCCTCCGCGGCCTCGCGCTCCTCGGTGACATCGGTGAAGGAGACGACGATCGTGTACGGCGGCTCGCGGTCGGTCTCGACGGCGCGCGTGGAGATCGACAGCCAGCGCGTCTCCTTCTGCCTGCGCCGCAGGCCCGCGACGACCGCCACCTGCGGCTGCCCGGTCATCGAGGTGATGATCAGCGGCGTCTCGCGCAGCGGCAACGGCCGGCCGTCCACGTCGACGAACGACCACTCGCCGTTGACGCCGTACCCCGAGATCACCTCCGTCGGGTCCATGCCGAGGATCCGCGACGCGCTCGGGTTGGCCGTGACCATCGTCCCGCCCCGGTCGATCATCACGACGCCCTCCTCGAGCGTCTCGACGAGTGACCGGAAGGCCTCGCGGTCACGCGCGGACGCGCGCCAGGTCGCGAGGCACACCAGCGACAGCGCGGCGATGAACGCCGAGTGCACGGCCGCCCAGCGCCAGGGCGAGTTCGCCTCGTCGTAGTCGACGATCTCCGCGGTGATCGTCTGCTGGATGCCGACGTACAGCACGGCGGTGGCGAACGGCAGCCAGTCCTCGTACAGCGACAGCGCCGCGACCATCACGAAGAAGTGGAAGTACGCCTGGATCAGGCCGCCGGTGATGTGGACGATCAGCGCGCTGCACGAGAGCAGGCCGATGGTCACGATCAGCGACTGCACGCGCCGGCTGCCGCGCCGCAGCTGGGCGATCACCGCGAAGAACGTCGGCGTGAAGAGGTCCAGCGCCGCCTGGTCGATCCCCTGGTCGAACAGCAGCGTGATGATCGGGATGGCGACGACGTGCGCCCACAGCAGCCACCGCAGCCCGCGCTGGCGGGACTGCCACTCCGCCTCGGGCAACGACCGGCCGTGCGGTAGGACGGCACCGAGGTGCCGCGCCGCGTCCTTCAGTCCGCGCTCGCCGGGAGTGCTCAACGCGCGGACAGGTTAGTTGTCTCAGACCATCGAACGCACGCGCTCGACGATCTGCTCCGCGTGCGGGAACGCGAGCTGCTCGAGCGGCTTGGAGTACGGCATCGGCAGGTCGGCGCCGGTGACCCGCTGGATCGGCGCGTCCAGGTAGTCGAACGCCTGCTCCTGGATGAGCGCCGCGAGGTTGGCGCCGACGCCGCCGTGCGGCCAGCCCTCCTCGACGATCACGCACCGGTTCGTCTTGCGGACCGACTCCAGGATCGTCGGCAGGTCGAGCGGGCGCAGCGTGCGCGGGTCGATCACCTCGGCGGCGATGTCGTGCTCGTCCGCCAGGGTCTCCGCGGCCTGCTGGGCGGTGATCGCCATCCGCGAGATGCCGACGATCGTCACGTCCTCGCCTTCGCGGCGGATCGCGGCCTGGCCGAAGTCGACGAGGTGGTCGGCGTCCTCGGGCACCTCGCCCTTGGCCCCGTACAGCGACTCGTGCTCGATGAAGACGACCGGGTTGTCGTCGCGGATCGCGGCCTTCAACAGGCCCTTGGCGTCGGCCGGCGTGGACGGGACCGCGAGCAGGATGCCCGGCACGTGCAGGTAGAGCGCCTCGAGGCAGTGCGAATGCGTGGGACCGAGCTGATGGCCGGCGCCCTGCGGCATCCGCACGACCATCGGCACCTTGACCTGCCCGTTGAACATGTAGGGGATCGCGGCCATGTGGTTGACGATCTGGTCCAGCGCGAGCAGGCTGAAGTTGACCGTCATCAGCTCGACGACCGGCCGCAACCCGGTCATCGCGGCGCCCACGCCGACGCCGACGATCGTGTTCTCCGAGATCGGCGTGTCCCGCACGCGCTGGTCCCCGAACGCCTCCAACAGGCCCTGGGTGACCTTGAACGCGCCCTGGAAGACGCCGATGTCCTCGCCGATGATGAAGACGCGGTCGTCGCGCTCCATCTCCTCGCGCAGCGCCTGGTTGAGCGCCTCCCGGTACCGGAGCTCAGGCATACAGGTGGTCCTGCATCGACTCGGGCGTGGGGAAGTCGGACTCCTCCGCGAACTCGACGGCCGCGTCGATGCGCGTGCCGATCTCCTCGTCGAGCGCGTCGAGGTCGACGTCCTCGAGCTTGGCGGCGAAGTTCTTGATCGGGTCGTGCTGCTCCCGCCACTCCTTGACCTCATCCTTCTCGCGGTACTCCTCCGGGTCCGCCATCGAGTGCCCGGCGAAGCGGTACGTGACCGCCTCCACGAGGATCGGCGTGCGGTCGGTGCGGGCGCGCTCGATCGCCTCGCTCATGACCTCGTACGTGTCGCCGACGTCCATCCCGTCGCAGCGCAGGCCGGGCACGCCGAAGCCCTCGCCGCGCTTGTGCAGGTCGGTCTGCGCCGTGTGCCGCTCCAGCGCCGTCCCCATGCCGAACTGGTTGTTGGTGACCATGAAGACGACCGGGAGCTTCCACAGCGCGGCGAGGTTGAGCGTCTCGCCGAACGTGCCCTGGTTGGCGGCGCCGTCGCCGAACACGCAGACGGTGACCTCGTCGGTCTCCCGGTAGTCGCTGCTGAGCGCGATCCCTGCCGCGAGCGGCAGGTTGCCGCCGACGATCCCGTAGCCGCCCATGAAGCGCCGCTCGCCGTCGAACATGTGCATCGAGCCGCCGCGGCCACCGCTGACGCCGGTCGCCTTGCCGAACAGCTCCGCCATCACGCGCTTGGGGTCGGTCCCGCGCGCGATCGCGTGCCCGTGCGACCGGTACGTGGAGATCAGGTAGTCGTCGTCGCGCATCGCCCGCACGGCGCCGACGATCGTCGCCTCCTCACCGATCGCGAGGTGCAGGAACCCGCCGACCTTGTTCTTCGCGTACATCGCGCCCGCGCGCTCCTCGAAGCGCCGGATCAGCAGCATCGCCTGGAGCCACTCACGCGCCGCGTCGAGCCCATCCGCCATGCCGTCCCCATACCCATGCAGCGGCGCGGTAACGCGACGGCCTGAACATGGCGGGCGAGCCACCAAGGGGGAGTGATGAAGGCATTGGTGTTCGGCGGGCCGGGGCAGCGCTCGTGGGACGAGGTCGACGATCCGGGCATCCAGGACCCGACCGACGTGATCGTCAAGGTCGACACGACCACGATCTGCGGCACCGACCTGCACATCCTCAAAGGGGACGTGCCGGCCGTGACCGAGGGGCGGATCCTCGGGCACGAAGCGGTGGGCACGGTCGTCGAGACCGGCGCCGCCGTGTCGTCGCTGAAGCAGGGTGACCGGGTGCTCGTGCCCGCCATCACGTCGTGCGGCCGCTGCGGGCCGTGCAAGGCGGGGATGGCGGCGCACTGCGACGCCGTCGGCGGGATCGGCTGGATCTTCGGGCACCTGATCGACGGCGTGCAGGCCGAGTACGCGCGCGTGCCCTACGCCGAGACCTCGGTGCACGTGGTGCCCGAGGGCGTCTCGGACGAGCAGGTGCTGTTCCTCGCCGACATCCTGCCGACGGGCTACGAGATCGGCGTCCAGAACGGGCGCGTGCAGCCGGGGGACACGGTGGCGGTCGTCGGCGCCGGCCCGGTCGGGCTGGCGGCGATGATGACCGGCGCGATCGCCGGCGCCGGGCGGATCATCGCCGTCGACATGGAGACCTCGCGGCTGCGCCACGCCGAGCGCTTCGGCGCGACGCACACCGTGCTGGGTGGCGAGAACGCCGAGCAGGAGATCCTCGCGATCACCGACGGCGCGGGCGTGGACGTGGCGATGGAGGCCGTGGGCATCCCCGCGACGTTCGACCTGTGCACGCGGATCGTGCGGCCGGGCGGTGTCGTCGCGAACATCGGCGTGCACGGCGCCCCGACCACGCTCCACCTCGAGGACCTGTGGATCAAGAACATCACGATCACCACCGGCCTCGTGAGCGGCACGACGATCCCGACGCTGCTCAAGCTCGCGCGCGACGGGAAGATGGAGGCGGAGAAGCTCGGCACGCACGAGTTCGCGCTCGACCGGATCGAGGACGCGTACGACGTCTTCGCGGCGGCGGGCGAACATGACGCGCTCAAGGTGGTCCTGCGCGCCTGAGCGGGGGTAGCCCAAAAGCATGCGGACTTGGACGGCTGACTCGGCGGCGCCGGCGCCGATCGCGTGGGCGCTGATGGCGCGCCCGGCCACGTGGTCGGCGTGGGCACCGCACGTCCGCGGTGCCTGGGGACTCGGCTCGCCGGAGGTCCGCCAGGGTGCGGTCGGCGCCGCGCGCCTGTTCGGCGTGATCCCGGTGCCCGCGAAGATCACGGCCAAGTCCGAGCGCTCCTGGACCTGGCAGGTCGGCCCGG
The DNA here is from genome assembly GCF_003633755.1 of Solirubrobacter pauli. Taxonomy (GTDB): domain Bacteria; phylum Actinomycetota; class Thermoleophilia; order Solirubrobacterales; family Solirubrobacteraceae; genus Solirubrobacter; species Solirubrobacter pauli. Next base: position 2,236,962 of record NZ_RBIL01000001.1, on the reverse strand, counting down.
CCGAGATGACCCACCGGGTGGTCGAGCAGGGCACCGGCAGCCTCGTCGCCGTCGACCTGCGCGCGCCCGGCCCGCTGGAAGGCGCGATCGCCGCGACCTACGGCCCGGTCATCCAGACGATGATCGACCGCCTCGCACGGGTCGCGGAGTGAGGCGATCGAACGCTAGGTCTCGTAGCGGCGCCAGCGCGCGATGAACTCCTCGGCCTCGAGCTGCGCGAGGTCGGCGCGGAGGGCGCGGGCGAGCTTGCCGGTGTCGCGCGGGCGGGTGTCCCAGAAGAGGATCGTCTCGCCCGTGTCGATCTCCACGACCTCGACCTGCTCGAGCTTGTCGGACGGGCGGAAGAAGCGGCCCTGGCGGTGGACGATCAGCTCGTAAGCGCGGTTGGCGCGCATCATGCCGCCGGGATCGCACGGTCGCCGGCGAGCACCTGGCCGTCGACCCAGATGGCGGGCACGGCGTCGACGCCGTCGGCCGCGGCACGCGCGTGCGCGTCCTCGAGCGCACGCGCCGTGGACGCCAGCTCGACGCCCTTGATCACGGCCTGCGGGTGCATCTCGCACGCGGCGGCGGCGAGCAGCACGTTGTCGCGCTCGCCCAGGTCACGGCCGGCGGCGAACGCCTGGCGCAGGGCGGCGAGCGCGAACGCAACGCCCCGTCCGATGCCCTTCGCGTAGGTGGCGGCGAGCGTCGCCCACGTCAGCTCGTCGGCCGGGAACGGCTCCGGCCAGCGGAGCGGCAGCACGCCGAGCGCCGCCGCCCGGCGCTCGACGTCCTCGCGGTAGGAGGCGACCTCCTCCGCGCAGCGGAACGCCGGCGGGCCGAAGCTCACCGGGATCCACTCCGGGACCTCGCCCACCGCGTGGAGCGCTCGTTCGGCGACGAGGTAGCTCTCGGGGGAGGCGAGGTCGTAATAGAAGCGGGGTTGGCCCACGGCCTAGCCGTGGATCAACCAGCCGTCCGCGGCGCGGGCGGCCTCCATCACGCCTTCCGACAGGGTCGGATGGCCGTGGACGATGCGCGCGACCTCGGCGTAGCCGCCCTCGAGCGCCTTGGCGTTCACCAGCTCCTGGATCAGCTCGGTGGCCTTCGCGCCCACGATGTGGCCGCCGACCAGCTCGCCGTACTTCTTGTCGCCGATGATCTTGATCACGCCGGTGCGGTCGCCGTAGACCGTGCCCGCGCCGACCGCGCCGTACTGGAGCTTGCCGACGACGACGTCCATGCCGGCGTCGCGGGCCTGCTGCTCGGTGAGGCCGAAGCTCGCCACGTTCGGCGTGCAGAACGTCGCGCGCGGGATGTCCACGTACTCGATCGGGTGCGTCTTGAGCCCCGCGGCGTCCTCGACGGCGATGACGCCCTCGTCGGACGCCTTGTGCGCGAGGGCGGGACCGGGGACGAGGTCGCCGATCGCGTAGATCTTGTCGACCGACGTGCGCAGCGCGCCGTCGACCTCGATCAGGCCGCGGTCGGTGAGCTTGATGCCGGCCTTGTCGAGCCCGAGCGCCTCGACGTCCGGCCCGCGGCCGGCGGCGATGATCAGGTACTCGACCTCGTCGGAGTTGTCGCCGTACGTGAACGTGACCTTGTCGTCGTGCGACTGGACGTTCTCGACCGGCACGCCGAGGCTGATCTTGATGTTCTGCTTGGCGAGCTGGCGGCCGGCGACCTTGGAGATGTCCGCGTCCTCCGTCGGGAGCACGCGGTCCAGCATCTCGAACAGCAGGACCTCGGTCCCGAGGCGCCCATAAGCCGAGGCGATCTCGGAGCCGGACGCGCCCGCGCCGAGCACGGCGATCTTCTTCGGCAGCGTCTCGAGCGCCCACGCTTCCTCGGTGCCGATCACGCGGCCGCCGAACCGGGTGCCGGGGACGGGCTTGGGCACGGAGCCGGTGGCGAGGATGATCGCCTTCGAGGCCTGGTAGACCTCGTCGCCGACCTTCACGCCACCGTCGGCGAGCGAGCCCTCGCCCTCGATGACGTCGATCTTGTTCTTCTTCATCAGGCCGGCCACGCCGCCGGTGAGGGTCTTGACGACCTTCTCACGGCGCACGGAGACCTTGGAGAAGTCGACCTCGCGGCTGGGGACGTCGATGCCGAACTCGTCGGCCTCGTCGATCTCGGAGAGGATGTCCGCGACGCGCAGGACGGCCTTGGCCGGGATGCAGGCGTAGTTCAGGCAACGCCCACCGACTTTGTCCTTCTCCACCACGGCGGTCTTCATCCCGAGCTGGGCGGCACGGATCGCGGCGACATACCCACCCGGCCCGGAGCCGATGACGATGCAGTCATATTGCTCAGGCATAAGTGGCGGCCACGTTAGCGCTTCCGCGGCCGCCACTTAGCAGGCGCTAACCCTTGCTCAAGACCAGCGGCTTGCCGTACCGCTTGCCCTTCTTCAGCTTGACCGTGATCTTCCAGCCCGACTTGGGCAGCTTGCGGCCCAGCGAGACGCGCGTCCAGCCCCGGCGGACCTTCTTGTCGATCACCTTCAGCGTCTTGTACTTCGCCCGCTTCGGCTTGGCCTTGGCGGCGCTCGCGGACCGCACGCCGGTCCCGGACTCGCCCGCGAGCATGATCTGGACGTGGCCGCCGCCACTGAAGCCGAGGCTGACGGCGCCACCGGGCGTGAGCGTCACGCCCATGCGGACGCCGTCCTGGATCAGCGTCTTGATCGGCGGCTGGAGACCCCCCTCGGGGTCGTTGACCCTGCAGGACACCGTGCCGGTCTTGGGCACCAGCTTGACGGGGAACACGTTGCTCGCGTCCGTGCGGACGAGCTTGTCGTTGATGTACCAGCTGTAGAACGAGCCGGCCGTACCCTTCGGGCAGACCAGCGGGGCGTCGGGGTCGGTGAGGCCGCCCACGGTCTCGTCGACGACCACCTCCTCCGAGGCGACGACCCTGACGACGGTCTCCGAGCTCCGGAGCCCGTCGGACACGGTGATGGTGTAGCTCCCGAGCTTCGCCGGCACGTAGACCCGCAGGCCGAACGCCGCTTTGTCCCCGCCGACGGGTCCCGCCAGGAGCCCAGGGGCCTTGATCGTGAGCGAGCGCAGGTCGCGCGAGGCCGGGATCGTGGTCGCGCTGGACGCGACGACGGTGACCGACTGCGGGAGGAAGCGTTCGGGCGCCAAAACTCTGAGCGTGCGCCGGTCCGAGGCCGTTGCGCCGTACGCGTCGGTGGCGGTCACCTCGAACACGTGCTGTCCGGGGTCGGTCACCAAGACCTGCGCCCCGGCGGGCGTGCAGTGCACCGGCCGCCCGTCGTAGGTGCAGGCCACCATCGCGCCCGCACTCACCTGGAACTGCAGGTCCATCCTCGAGTAGCCGAGGGCGACGACGGGCCAGTTGAGGATCGAGACCGACGGGCCGCCGAGGTCGGTGGAGAAGCTCACCGTGCGCGTCTCGTCCTCGCCGTACTCGTTGCGGAGGGTGAGCACGAGCGCGTAGTCGGCCTTGCTCGCCAGCCCGTCGAGGTTGATCGGGCTCGCGCAGGAGGCCAGCGCCGTGCCGTTGAGCGTGCAGCCGGTGACGGTCACGTCGGGCGCGAGCGTGTACGCGACGCGCGTGCTGGCAGACGTGATCGTCCCCTCCGGGCGCTCGTCGATCGTGATCGGCGCTGCGGCTTTGGCCGTCACCGGCGCGGACGTGGCGTCGCGTTCCACGCCCAGCGTCGTCGCCGTGACCTTGCAGCGCAGCTCGGCGCCCCGGTCGGCGCGGACGACGTTGTAGATGGACGAGCCGGAGGCGACGACCTCCTGCCCGCGCAGCCAGCGCACGAACAGGTCGGGGGTGCCCGCCCAGCTGCCGGTGGCGCAGGTGAGCGCCTCACCGACGACGCCGGAGCCGCTGATCGCCGGCGCGGCCGTGTTGTCGGGGATCGGAAGGACCGCGATCCCGCTCGTGCTGATCGCCGCGCTCGGCACCCCGTTGGCCGTGCCGGTCACCGCGCACGTGAGCGTGTGGCCCGCGTCCGCGGCGACCGGCGTGTAGGTGCTCGTCGTGGACACCGTGGTCGACCCGCGCTTCCACGCGTAGTCGAGCGTCGGGGTGAGCGTCCACGTGCCCGGGTCGCACGTGAGGGCGACGCCCGGCGTCGTCTTGCCCGTGGCGGGCGCGCCGGTGATCGACGGCACCACGGTGTTCGCGGCCGTCGCGACGACCTCGACGCCGCTCGACGCGACGGGCAGCGCGGTGAGCCCGTGGGCGATGGCGGTCACTGCGCAGGTGAAGGTGTCGCCGACATCGCCGCTCGTCGGTGTGAAGGTCGGCGTCGTCACGCCCGTGGGCGTGCCGTTGCGCTTCCATGCGTACGTGAACGCGGGGCTCTCGGTCCAGGTGCCGGGCGCGCAGGTCAGCTGGCCCCCGGCGCGGGTCTTCCCGGCGACCGGCGCGCCCGTGATGGCCGGGGCGACGGTGTTGTCCGGCGCGTTGGCGATCGCGACGCCGGTCGAGGTCGCAGCGGCGCTGATGCCGCTCGTGGTCGCGGTGACCTCGCACTTGAGCGTGCCGCCCACGTCGCCGCTCACCGGCGTGTAGGTGCTGGTCGTGGCGACGGTCGTCGTGCCGCGCTTCCACGCGTAGGTGTGGCTCGGGCTGCCGCTCCAGGTGCCCGGGGCGCAGGTGAGCTGGACGCCGGGCGTGGACGTGCCTCCCGCGACGGCGCCGCTGATGCTGGGCGCGACCGAGCTGGCGGGCGCGGCGATGACGCTCACGGCGCCGGAGTCCGCGGTGCCCGTCTCCCCGGCGACGGTGACGCTGACCGAGCACTTGACGCTGGCGCCGAGGTCGGCCGGCACGACGGTGTAGGTCGACGCGGTCGCGCCGCCGATGACGGTGGCGCCGCGCTTCCACGCGTAGGTCTTCGGGCCGTCCGGGCTCCAGACGCCGGGGGCGCAGGTGAGGACGTCACCGGTCGTGGCGGACGTGTTCGGGGTGCGCGTGCTCGTCGCGGCTGGCGGCGTCGTCGCGACCGGGCCCGTGTCGACGTGGACCGCGTTGCTGGACTCCGCGGTCCCGGTGACGGCGCTGACCGTGACCTCGACGGTGCACTTGACGTCGGTGCCGAGCTCGGCGCTCGTCACGGTGAAGGTGCTCGCCGTCTCGCCGTTGATCACGTCGCCGTCGGAGGTCCAGGCGTAGACCTTGGTGCCGTCGGGCGTCCAGGTGCCGGGGGCGCAGGTGATCGTGTCGCCCACGGCCGCGTGGCCGGGGAGGCCGCTCGACGAGGACACGGACGGGAGCGGGTTCGCCGCGGGGCGCGGGTTGCCGCTGTAGGTGGTGTACAGCGACTCGCCGGTCAGCGGGCCGCCGAAGGTGGTGGTGGAGTTGTCGCTGTAGATGAGGTCGGTGACGTCACCGGCCGCGGTGGTGATCAGGTTCACGCGGTCGGTGTCCGCGGCGCCGCCGGTGATGCCCGCCCAGTCGATCGTGGTCTGGTGCATGCCGGTGACGAGCAGCTGGCCGACGCTGAGCATCGCGGGGCCGTTGAGGCCCGACACCCCGGTGGGCTCGAAGTAGACGGGGCCAGTGCCGGTGAGCGAGAGCTGCGCGCTGCCGAAGTCGTTGGTGCCCTGGACGGTCACGACGGTGTCGTGCAGCACCGGGTTCAGCGCGCCGGTGAGCTTGTGGCCCATGAACCACGCGAGGCCGCCGCTCTGCGTGAGCGTCGAGCTCTGCCAGGAGGAGGAGGCCGCGGAATCACCCGGCAGCGCCTCGCTGAAGACGGTCGAGCCGTTCGTGACCGTGAAGCCGACGTTGCTGACCGAGGTGTTCTGGACGCGCAGCTCGCCGGAGACGTCGACCGTACCGCCGGAGATCGCGGACGGCGTGCCGTGACCGCCGCCGAGCGTCACGTCGCCGCTGCTCGTCAGCTTCCGGCCGCTGAGCTTCAGCGTGCCGGTGCCCTTGAGCTCGAGGCCGCCGGCGGTGACGTCGCCCGTGAGCGTCACCTCGTCGCCGGCGTCGACCACGGCCGTGTCCGGTGTGTCAGGGATCACCCCGCCGGACCAGGTGGCTGGATCGTCCCAGTCGCCGGACGCGGTCGACGTGATGGTCGCCGCTTGGGCGCCGCCGGGGACCAGCAGCAGCGCGGCCACGAGGGCCAGCAGGGCACGGAGGCCTCGAATGGACGTCATGGTCCACTTCTCGGCAGAAATGGACCGAACTTGACTCAGTAGTGGGAACGGACGCTCCGTGCTGAGGTGCACAGAGCGCCCGTCACCCACGGTGGCTACCCCTTGCTCAAGACCAGCGGCTTGCTGTACCGCTTGCCCTTCTTGATCCTGATCGTGACCTGGTAGCCCGACTTGGGCAGCTTGCGGCCGATCGAGACCCGCGTCCAGCCGCGGCGGAGCTTCTTTTTGATCGTCTTCACCTTCGTGTACTTCGCCCGCTTGGGCTTGGCGGCCGAGGAGACGCCCGTGATCCGCTTCTCCTTGACGTCGATCTCCACCGTCACGGCGCCGCTGACGCTCATGGAGACGGTGTCGGAGCCGACCGACGCCCCGAGGCGCGTGCCGTCGGAGAGCAGCACCTTCACCGGCGGCGTGAAGCCCTTCACCGGATCGTTGACCGCGCACGACACGACGCCGTTCTTGGGCACGGAGGCCACCGGCAGCTCGTTGCTCGTGCTCGTCTGGACGAGCCGGTCGTCCACGTACCAGCTGTAGAAGGTGCCCGGCGTCCCCTCAGGGCAGGTGATCGGCGACTTGGCGTCGGTCACGCCACCCGCCTGCCTGGTGGTCGTCACGGCGGCCGGGTCGTAGACCGTGACCTGCATCTTGTAGTTCCGCCGACGCGAGCCGTCCGTCGCGGACACCTCGTAGGTTCCGGCCTTGGCCGGGGCCTTGAAGCGGATGGCCGGCTTCCCGAGATCACTCACGCGCTCGTACGGGAAGGGCGCCGAGATCTGCACGTCGTCGAAGTGGCCGTTGTAGTACGGCACGTTCACCCAGGCCGAGGCCGGGACGCTGACGGCCCCGGGCAGGTACGGCTGCCCCGCTCCCTGGGTCGAGATGAAGAAGCTCCAGCGTTCGCTGGCCTGCTTGCCGGACGGGAACGAGGCCGTCACCTGGAACACGTGCGTGCCGAACTCCTCCGGAGCGAAGAACTGCGCCTCCGTGCGCGAGCACGCGATCGGCCGGCCGTCGAGCGTGCAGGCCGCCGTCGCCTCGTCGGAGATCTCGTAGCGGACGGTCAGCGACTGCAGCCAGCCGATGTTCCCACCGGGGACCTGCGTGAGCCGGACGTCCGGCGGCACGACCGTCTGGAAGCTCACCGTGCGACTCTCGTCCTCCCCGTACTCGTTGCGGAGGGCGATGACGAGGGCGTAGTCCGCCGCGATCTGCAGGCCGGTGAGGTCGATCGGGCTCGCGCACGAGGCGAGCGCGGCGCCGTTGAGCGTGCAGCCGGTCACGGCCACGTCCGGCGCGAGCGTGTAGCTCACGCGCGTCTTGCGCGAGGGCAGCGTCGCCTCGGGCTGCTCGGTGATGGTGATCGGCGCGCCCGCCTTGGCGGTGACCGGCGCCGAGAGCGCGGTGCGCTCGACGCTCAGCGTCGTGGCGGTGACCTTGCAGCGCAGCTCGGAGCCCCGGTCGGCGCGCACGATCGTGTAGACGCTCGAGCCGGAGGCGACGACCGTGCCGCCGCGCAGCCAGCGCACGAACAGGTCGGGCGTGCCCGCCCAGCTGCCGGTGGCGCAGGTGAGCGCCTCGCCGACGATCCCGGAGCCGCTGATCGACGGCGCCACCGTGTTGTCCGGATCGGGGAGGACGGCGACGCCGTCGGTCGCCGCCGCGGCGCTCGGGACGCCGTTGGCGAGGGCGGTGACCTCGCACTTGAGCGTGTGGCCGCCGTCCGCGGTGACGGGCGTGTAGGTGGAGGTCGTGGCGACCGTCGTCGTGCCGCGCTTCCACGCGTAGTCGAGCGTCGGGTTGAGCGTCCACGTGCCGGGGTCACACGTCAGCTGGACGCCGAGCGTGGTCTTGCCCGCCACCGGCGCGCCGGTGATCGACGGCGCCCCGGTGTTCTCGGAGGTGGCGACGACGGCGACGCCGGTGCTGTCGACGGCGGCCGCGCTGAACCCGTTGGCCGAGCCGGCCACCGAGCAGCTCAGCGCCATGCCGACGTCGGCGCCGACCGGCGTGTACGCGCCCGCGGTCGCTCCGCCGATCGGGGTGCCGTTGCGCTTCCAGACGTACGTGAACGTGGGGCTCTCGCTCCACGTGCCGGGCGCGCACGTGACGGCCAGGCCGACCCGCGTCTTGCCGGCGACCGGCGTGCCCGTGACGCTGGGCGCGACGGAGTTGACGGGGAGGATGAACACCGCGACGCCCGTGGACGAGGAGGCCGCGCTGCTGATCGAGTTGGTGGTGGCCACGACCTCGCACGTCAGCGTGTTCCCGGCGTCGGCGCTGACGGGCGTGTAGGTGCTCGTGCTCGCTACGGTGGTCGTGCCGCGCTTCCACGCGTAGGCGTAGGTCGGGCTGCCGCTCCACGTGCCCGGCGCGCACGTGAGCTGGACGCCCGTCGTGGTCTTGCCGGTGAGCGGGGCGCCGGTGATGGCCGGCGCGACGGAGTTGGCGGGCGTGGCGACGGCCACGACGGCGGCGGTGTCCGCGTTGCCGGTGTCGTCGGCCGTCGTCAGCGTGACCGAGCACGTGAGGCTCGTCCCCAGGTCCACGCCGACGACGGTGTAGGTGGTGGCGGTGGCGCCGTTGATGACGTTGCCGTCACGCTTCCAGGCGTAGGAGAAGGTGCCCTGGGCGCTCCACTGGCCGGGGGCGCAGGTGAGCACGTCACCCGTCGTCGCGCGGTTGGTGGGCGTCCGCGTGCTGGTCGCGGTCGGCGCGACGGTCGGCGTCGGGCCGGAAGCGATCTCGACGCCCGTGACCGAGACGACCGCGGACGAGCTGGCGAGGCCGTCCTTGGCGACGACCGAGCACGTGATCTCGGCGCCCCGGTCGGCGTCGACGACGGTGTAGGTGCGCGCGGTGGCGCCGCCGATCGGGTTGCCGTCGCGCTGCCAGGCGTAGGTGTAGGTCGGCGCGATCCCGGACCACAGGCCCTCGTCGCAGGTGAGGACGTCGCCGACGCGTGCCGCGGTCGGATCGGCGTTGGCCGAGCTCGGCTCGGGCTCGATGATGTTGCCCGGCGCGACGTCGACGTGGACCGCGTTGCTGGATGCCTCCGTGCCGGTGACGCCGCCGGCGCTGACCTCGACGGTGCACTTGACGTCGGTGCCGAGCTCGTTGCTCGTGGCGACGAAGGTGCTGGTGGTCTCGCCGCCGATCACGTTGCCGTCGGACGTCCAGGCGTAGACCTTGGTGCCGTCCGGCGTCCAGGTACCGGGGTCGCACGTGATCGTGTCGCCCACGAGCGCGTGGCCGGGGAGGCTGCTCGACGAGGAGGCCGACGGCAGCGGGTTGGCCGCGGGGCGCGGGTTTCCGCTGTAGGTCGCGTGCAGCGACTCGCCGGTCAGCGGGCCGCCGAACACGGTGCTGCCGGAGCTGTTGTAGATGAGGTCGGTGGCGTCACCGGCCGCGGCGGCGATCAGGTTCACGCGGTCGAGGTCCGCCGCGCCACCCACGATGCCCGACCAGTCGACCGTCGTCTGGTGCATGCCCGACACCGTGAGCGCGCCGACGCTGAGCATCGGCGCGCCGCCGATGCCCGTCAGGGCGGTCGGCTCGAAGTACACGCCGCCCCAGCCGGTGAGCGTGAGCTGGCGGCCGTTGAGGTCGTTCGTGCCGCGGACGAAGAGGCTGGTGTTGTCGAGAACCGGGTCCAGGTCGCCGGTGAACCGGTGCCCGGAGAGCGTCAGGTCGCCGGTGGTCTGGGTCAGGGTCGAGCTCTGCCAGAACGAGGACGCCTCGCTGTCACCCGGCAGCGGGCCGCTGAACTCGCTCGTGCCGTTCACCGTGACCGCGACGTTGCTGACCGCGCTGTTCTGGACCAACAGCTTGCCGCCGACCGTGAGCGTTCCGTCCGTGAGCCAGGAGGTGCTGTAGAAGTCGCCGCCCAGCGTCGCGTCGCCGCTGGTGGAGAGCTGGTGGCCGTCGAGGTCGAGGTTGGCGCCGCCCTCGAGCTCGACGCCGGTGACGTTGACGTCCGCGACGAGCGCCACGGCGTTCGCGGATCTGATCTTCGCCGTGTCCCCACTCCCGGGGGCTACACCGCCGGCCCAGGTGCCGGGATCATCCCAGTCACCCGAGGTCGCGGAGGTGATCGTCGCCGCTTGCGCGGCGCCGGGGACCAGCACGAGCGCCGCCGTGCAGGCCAGCAGGGCACGAAGGCCACGGGAGGGGGTCATGGTCCACTTCTCGACCGCTTTGGTGAGAACTTGACTCAGTGGTTGGAGCGAGCCTCCGTGGCGCCGTCCCGCTCAGGTCACGAGCAGGATCACCGCGACGATCGTCGCCACGACCACCACGACCCAGCGCAGCACCTCGGAGGGGATGTGGCGCCCGTACTTGGCGGCCACCTGCGCGCCGACGATCGAGCCGACGGCGATCAGCGCCGCGGCTTCCCAGGCGACGTCCGCCACCGCGATGAACAGCACCGCCGCGACCCCGTTCGCGACCGCCGTGCAGACGATCTTGACCGCGTTGATCCGCTGCAGGTCGTCCGGGTAGCAGAAGCGCAGCAGCGACATCAGGATGATCCCCTGCGCCGCGCCGAAGTAGCCGCCGTAGATGCCGGTGGCGAACGAGGCGCTGATGCCGGCCGCGTTGCGCTCGTGGTCGGCGTGCGCGGCGGGCGTGCGCTTGACGGCCATCAACACCGCCGCGAGCAGGATCAGGATCGGGACGACCGCGTCGAACACGGACTCGGGCAGCTCGAGCAGCAGGATGCCGCCGAGCAGCGCGCCGATCGTCGTGCCGACGGCGAGGAAGCCGACCCGCCGCCACTGGCCGCGCAGCTCGCGCCGGTAGCCGATCGCGCCGCTGATCCCGCCCGGCACGAGCCCGACCGAGTTGGACACGTTCGCGACCACCGACGGGTAGCCGACGGCGAGCAGCGTCGGGAACGTGATCAGCGACCCCGAGCCGACGATCGTGTTCACGCCACCCGCGCCGAAGCCGGCCGCGGCGACCGCGATCGCCTCCGCCGCGGTCACTGCCGCGGCACCTGCATCCGCGCCATCACGCGGATGAGCAGCCAGAAGACCGGGCTGCACGCGATCACGACCCCCGCGATCGCCGCCGCCTGCAGCACGGTCTGGGCGAACAGCAGCGCGAGGATGGCGAAGATGATCGCGAGCGCGAGCAACGCCTCGACGAGCAGCACGACCGCGTACACGCGCCCCCACAGCCCGGCCGCGAGCGCGACGCCGCCGACCGCGAACAACGCCGCGTACCCGTAGTCCTCGTGCGTGACGGCGAGGATCGCGTTCGCGCCGCACACCACGAGCACGAGCGCGAACGCCAGCTTGAGCCCGAGAGGCCGCTCGTCCGGCCCGAGCGGCGTCAGCTGCGCGCGGATCGCCTCGTCCCGGGCGCGTCCGCGGGCGTACCCGCGCCGCATCTGCGCGTTGGGCTCTTGGCGTGCGGCCTTCTCGCGACGCGCGGTGTCGCGGGCCGCCTCGGCTTCGGCCTGCTCGCGTGCGAAGTCGCGCCGCGCGGCCTCGCGGGCGGCCTCGAGGTCTGCGTCTTCAGCGGACAATGGAGGTCTCTTCGAGGGCGGAGCGCAGCTCGCGCGCCGCCGCCTCGGGGTCCTCGGCCTCGGTGATGGCGCGCACGACCACGATCCGCGTCGCGCCGCGCTCGACCACCTCGTGCACGTTGGCGGCGTCGAGGCCGCCGATCGCGAACCACGGCTTGCGCACGGTGTCGGCGGCGTGCGCGACGTAGTGCAGGCCGGCGGCGGGGCGGCCGGGCTTGGTCGGCGTCGCGTGGACCGGGCCGACGGCCACGTAGTCGACCGCGGGGTCCGCGTCCGCCGCGGCGGCCTGCGCCGGCTCGTGCGTGGACCGGCCGAGGATCCGGTCGGGACCGATCAGCGCGCGGGCCGCGGCCGGCGACTCGTCGTCCTGGCCGACGTGCACGCCGTCGGCGCCGCACGCCTCCACGAGGTCCGGCCGGTCGTTGAGGATGAACAGCGCGTCGTGACCGACGAACGCCTTCGCCGCTTCGAGCACCCCCGCGTCGTCGAGCGTCTTGTCGCGCAGCTGGATCAGGTCGACGCCGCCGCGCACCGCCGCCGCGATCCACTCGCGCGAGCGGGCGGGGCAGACGAGATACAGGCGCGCGGTGGACAGGCGCTCGCGTGGGGTCACCCACCAGGGGATACCATGAACCGCAGAACACGGGAGCCCGCAGACTCGGGCTGAGAGGGTGCCAGCGGGGCGCCGACCGTCGAACCTGATCCGGGTCGTGCCGGCGTAGGGAGGCAGGCAGTACCAGTGGCAGCGCAGTCAGAGAGCTTCGACGTCGCCGTCGTCGGCGGCGGTCCGATCGGGCTCGCCTGCGCGTGGCGCGCGGAGCAGCGCGGCGCGCGCGCAGTCGTGATCGACGCGGGGGAGCCCGGGGCCTGGCACGTCGCCGCCGGCATGCTCGCGCCCGTGTCCGAGGCCGAGTTCGGCGAGGGCAGCCTGCTCCAGCTCGGGCTCGAGAGCGCCCGCCGCTACGCCGACTTCTGCGCCGAGCTCGAGGATCCGGGCCTGCGCTCCGTGGGCACGCTCGTCGTCGCCCGCGACCGTGACGAGGCCGAGGCGCTGGACCGCCTGGCCGAGTTCCGCCGCGGCCTCGGGCTGCCCGTGGAGCGGCTGCGCCCGTCCCAGGCGCGCAAGCTCGAGCCCGCGCTCGCGCCGACGGTCCGGCTCGCGCTGGAGATCGAGGGCGACCACTCGATCGATCCCCGCAAGCTCGTCGCCGCGCTCCGCAACAAGGTCACCGTCTACGACCACGCCCGGGCCACCGGCCTGCTGGTCGACGGGCAGCGCGTCACCGGCGTGATCACGCCCGAGGGCACCGTCCGCGCCGACCAGGTCGTGATCGCCGCGGGCGTCGACGTCGCCAAGCTCGACCTCCCGGCCGCCGCGCGCGTCCCCGTCCGGCCGGTCAAGGGGCAGGTGCTGCGCCTGCGCGATCGCAGCGGGCCGGGGCTGGTCGAGCGCACGATCCGCGGCGAGCAGGCGTACTTCGTCCCGCGCGGTGACGGCCGCTACGTGCTCGGCGCGACGATGGAGGAGCGCGGCTGGGACACGACGCCCACGGCGGGCGGCGTCTACGAGCTGCTGCGCGACCTCTCCGAGCTCGTCCCCGGCGTCTTCGAGCTCGAGATCGAGGAGCTGATCGCCGGGCTGCGGCCCGCGACGCCGGACAACCTGCCGGCGATCGGCCCGGGCGCGCTGGACGGCCTCGTCTGGGCGACGGGCCACTTCCGCAACGGCATCCTGCTCACGCCCGTCACCGCCGACCTGGTCGCCGCGGTCCTCGCCGGCGAGCCACTGCCTGACTGGGCGGCGCCCGCCAACCCCCAACGATTCGCCGGAGTTGCCGCATGAACGTCGTCCTGAACGGAGAACCGACCACGCTCGCCGACGGCGCGACGGTGGAGAGCGCGCTCGTCGCGCTCGATCTGCCCGGCGCCGGCCGGGGCGTGGCCGTGGCCGTGGACGCCGAAGTGGTCCCGCGCGGCCAGTGGGGGAAGACTGCACTGCACGAAGGGGCGCGGGTGGAGATCCTGCGCGCAATCCAGGGAGGCTGAGATGGCCGCAACGAGCGACACCAACACCGACGTCCTCACGATCGCCGACAAGACGCTGAGCTCGCGTCTGCTGCTGGGCACGGGCGGCTTCCGCTCGCTCGACGCGCTGGCGGGCGCGCTGGCCGTGAGCGGCTCGGAGCTCGTCACGGTCGCCCTGCGCCGGATCGACCCCGGCCAGCACGGCTCGATCGTCGACGTCCTGGACCGCGCCGGCGTCCAGCTGCTTCCGAACACGGCGGGCTGCTTCACCGCCCGCGACGCCGTCCTGACCGCCAAGATGGCCCGCGAGGCGTTCGAGACCAACTGGGTCAAGCTCGAGGTGATCGGCGACGAGCGCACGCTCCTGCCCGACGCACCGGCGCTGCTCGAGGCGGCCGAGGAGCTCGTCGACGACGGCTTCGTCGTGCTCCCGTACACGAACGACGACCCGATCCTCGCCCGCCGCTTGGAGGACGTCGGCTGCGCCGCGGTCATGCCGCTCGGCTCGCCGATCGGCTCCGGGATGGGCCTGCTGAACACGTACAACCTGCGCCTGATCCGCGAGCGCGCGGGCGTGCCGGTGATCCTCGACGCGGGCGTCGGCACCGCTTCCGACGCCGCGCTGGCCATGGAGCTCGGCTTCGACGCGGTGCTGTGCGCCACCGCCGTGTCCCGCGCGGAGGAGCCCGAGACGATGGCGCGCGCGATCCGCCTCGGCGTGGAAGCGGGTCGCCTCGCGTACCGGGCCGGCCGGATCCCGCGCCGCCTGTACGCGCAGGCCTCGACGCCCGACGAGGGCTTCCCCGAGTACTAGCTAGCGCCGCTTGGCGCGCGCCGTGTAGGGCTTGCCCTTCTTGACCAGGACCTTCGTCTTCTTGACGAAGTCCTGGACCTGCACGGTGCCCTGCGTCACGCGGGTCAGCGTGGTCGTGCAGGTGTCCTGCACGAGCCAGATCGTGCCGCGGATGGTCGCGGCGGAGTACTTGCCGGACGTGCGGAACGAGCCCTTGCCGTTGCCCCACAGCTTGCGGGACTTCTTGCCCGCGGCGGCGCTGGCCTTGCCGCTCTTCGGACACCCCGTGAGCGGCTCGCTCAGCTTGAGGTCGGTGATCCCGCCCCGCTGGGTCACGAGGAAGATGCCGCCGTAGAAGTCGGCGGACTGCGGAGCGGCGCCCGGGCGCGGGATCGACGTCAGCGTCACGCGGCCCTTGCGGACGTCCACCTCGGACCCGAGCGGGATGCCCTTCGTCACGTCCAGCGGCGCGAACGTGGTCTCGCCCTTGGCCTTGACCAGCACCGTGCCGCCCGGCTTGGGCGTGACGACGACGGTCTGCGGCGTCTGCGCAGGCCCGACCGTCGACGTCGGCGTCGGCGTGGGCGTCGCCTGCTGCACCTGCGTGACCGTGAACGCCCGCTGGGTCGTCGACTGGTTGCCGGCCGCGTCCGTCGTGCGCACGAAGAACACGTAGGCGCCGGGCGCCAGCGCGTTGAAGGTCTTCGGCGACGCGCACGCGCCGAAGCCGCCGGGCCCGCCGGGGCCGTCCAGCCGGCACTCGACCGTGGACTCGGCGGCCGTGAACGCGAACACCGGGTTGGGGTCGGTCGTCGCGCCGGCCGGGCCGCTGACGTCGGGCGGGGCCGGCTGGGCGGTGTCGACGGTGAAGCTGCGCGAGGTGACGGCGCTCGCGTTGCCGGCGGCGTCGAAGACCTTCACCGTAAACACGTGCGGCCCGTCGGCGAGCGCCTGAGGGGTGAACGGGGAGACGCAGTCGAACGGGGCGCCGTCGAGCGTGCACGCGAAGTCGGTCGTCTCGCCCGCGAAGGTGAACGTGGGCGTGCTCTGGTTGGTCGGGCCGCTGGGGCCGGTGACCGTGGGCGCGGCCGGAGGGCCGGTGTCGACGAGCACGGACCGGGCCGCCGACGCGGCACCCGTGTTTCCCGCCGCGTCACGGGCGCGGGCCGTGTAGCTGTGCGTGCCGTCGGCGACGTTGGTGAACGCGCGGGTCCAGCCGGTGCCGGAGGCCGCGACCGTGCCGACCTGGGTCGCGCCGTCGAAGAGCAGGATCGTCGCGTCCTGCTCGGTCGTGCCGGAGAGCGTCACGGTCGCGCCGGTCGCGGTCGCGGTGTTGATCACCGGCGCGGCGGGGGCGACGGTGTCCACGCGGAACGTGCGCGTCGCGGCCGCGCTGGTGTTGCCGGCCGTGTCGCGGGCGGTCGCCTCGTAGGTGTGCGTGCCGTCGGTCGCCGGGTTGACCGTGATCGACCAGGTGCCGCCGGTCGCGGTCGTCGTGCCGCGCGTGAACTGGCCCTCGCGGAGCTCGACCGACGCGCCCGCCTCGGCCGTGCCGCTGACGGTGACGAACGACGCCGTGAGCCACTGGTTGGCCGTCGGCGTCGAGATCACCGGCGGGCTCGGCGCGAGGGTGTCGACCGTGAAGTCGAGCCCGACGGCGGCGCTCTGGTTGCCGGCGGCGTCGGTCGCGCGCACATCCAGGCGGTGCGGGCCCTCCGTGAGCAGCGCCGTCGTGAGCGGCGTCTGGCAGGGGGCGAACCCGGCGCCGTCGAGCCGGCAGTCGAACGTCGCACCCGTCTCGCTCGCGAACGTGAACGTCGGCGTGCTGTCGGTGGGGGGAGTCGTCCACGTGATCGTGGGCGCGGGCGGCGTGATCGTGTCGACCGTGAACACGCGCTGGTCCGTGGCGGTGTTCCCCGCGGTGTCGGTGGCGCGGACCTCGAACGTGTGCTGGCCCTCCGCGAGCACGGCCGTCGTGTGCGGGCTCGAGCAGGTCGCGAAGGCCGCCGCGTCCACGCGACACGCGAGCGTCGCGCCCGTCTCGGCGCTGAACGTGAAGGTCGGGGTGGTGTCGTTCGTCCGCGTGCGCGGGCCATCCGTGATCGTCACCGAGGGGGCCGAGGTGTCGACGAGGATCGTCCGCGTCGCGGGCGTGTTGTCGCGGTTGCCGGCCGGGTCGACGGCGCGGACGCTCAGCGTGTGCGTGCCGGGCGCCAGCGTCGGCGCGGTGAACGGCGTCGCGCAGGCGCTGTGGGGGGCGCCGTCGAGCGCGCACTCGAACGTGGAGCCCGCCTCGGACGCGGTGAAGGTCCAGGTCGGGGTCGTGTCGCCGGTCGTCCCGGACGGGCCGGTGGCGATCGTCGTGTCCGGCGGCTGCGTGTCGATCCGGATCGTACGCGTCACCGCCGTGCTCTGGTTGCCGGCGGCGTCGATCGTCCGCGCCGAGTAGGTGTGCGTGCCGTCGGTGGGCGTGACGATCACGTTCCACGTGCTCGTGGCCGACACGGGCGAGCTGCCGGCCGACGTCGCGCCCTCGGTCAGCTGCACCGTCGCGTTCGCCTCGGCCGTGCCGCGGAGGTCCACGGTGCCGACCGCGAGCAGCGCGTTGTCGGCCGGGGAGGTGAAGGTCGGCGGGGCGGGCGCCGTGGTGTCGACGGTGATCGACCGCGAGGCGGCGGGGCTGGCGTTGCCCGCCGCGTCGACGGCGCGCACCTGGAACGTCCGGGCGCCGTCCGCGAGCGCCGCGGTCGTGTGCGGGGAGGTGCACGCGGCGAACGCGGCGCTGTCGACCCGGCACTCGAACTTCGCGCCCGCCTCGCCCGTGAACGAGAAGGTCGGCGTGCTGTCGGCGGTCGGGCTGGTCGGGCCCGTGCCGATGACCGGGGCGGCCGGGGCGGTCGTGTCGACCACGATCGTGCGGCTCGCGGCGGCGCCCTGGTTGCCGGCGGCGTCCGTGGCGCGCACCTCGACGGTGTGGCTGCCCTCGGCCAGCGTCGCGGTCGTGTACGGGGACGTGCACGCCCCGAACGCGCCACCGTCCGTCCGGCACTGGAAGCCCACGCCGGCCTCATTGGCGCTGAACGTGAACGACGGCGTGGTGTCGTTCGTCCGCGCCGGGGACGTGTCGATGGTCACCGTGGGCGCGATCGTGTCGACGGTCCAGGTCCGGGACGCGGGCGTCGCGTCGGCGTTTCCGACGGCGTCGACGGCGCGGACCTGGAACGTGTGCGCGCCCTGCGCGAGTCCGGTGTAGTTGACCGGGCAGGACGCGAACGCGCCGCCGTCCAGCGCGCACTGGAAGTTCACGCCGCTCTCGGGCGAGGTGAACGTGAACGTCGCGGTCGTGCTGGCGACGGCGCCGGTCGGGCCGCTGCCGATCGTCGTGTCCGGCGCGACGGTGTCGACGGTCCAGGTCCGGGAGGCGGGCGTCGCGTCGGGGACACCGGCGGCGTCGACCGCTCGCACCTGGAACGTGTGACCGCCCTGCGCGAGCCCGGTGTAGCTCGCCGGGCAGTTGCCGAACGCGGCGCCGTCGAGCGCGCACTGGAACGTCGAGCCGGGCTCGCTCGACGTGTACGTGAACGCGGCCGACGTCGAGGCCACGGTGCCGGTCGGGCCGCCCGTGATCGTCGTGTTCGGCGCGCCCGCGGCGTTGACGACGAAGCTGCGCGTGGTCGGCGTCGGGTTCGGGAACGCGGCGCTGACGGCGCGCACCGAGAACGTGTACGGGCCGTCCGCGAGGTTCGAGTACGGCTGCGCGTTCGACTTGTAGCACTGCTCGAAGCCCGCGGTCTGACCCGGGCCGGTGAGGTCGCACTCGACGGTCACGTCCGGCTCGTTGGCCTGGAAGTTGAACTGGGTGCTGGTGGAGGTGATCGTGCCCGTCGGCCCCTCCGTGATGGTCACGGTCGCGGGCTGGTCGATCTCGAACGCACCCGCGTCGCAGGCCGTGCCCTGCGGGCGGGAGAGGCCTCGCGCGTCGGTGCTCTCGCACGGGGTGTCGCCGAACGGCATCCGGTTGAAGGCGTCGCTCGTGGTCGGGATCGTCAGGACGTCGACCTGGCCGCCCTGGTTGCTCAACGCGGTGGCGAGCTGCGGCTTCAGGTTGCCGGGCGCGAGCCCGCAGTCCGTGTCGTCCTCGACGCTGAACAGGCCGCTGGTGAGCGGGTCGGAGCAGTTCACCGTCGCGCTGCCGGCGAGGTTGCGGGCGACGATGCTGCCCGTGGCCTGCGTGTTGCCCGACGGGAAGATTCCGCCCGTGCCCCGTGTGGCGCTGCCGACGTTGTCGGCGATCGTCGAGCGGTTCAGCGACACGGAGGCGCCGGTGCCCGTCGAGAAGACGCCGCCGATCCCGCCCGTGCCGGTGGCGGTGTTCTTGAAGATCGTCGTGTCGGTGACGATCAGCCAGCCCCTGAGCTCCGGGAGCTCCTGGCCGGCGACGTTGAGGATGCCGCCTCCGCCGCCCGCGCCGGTGGCGACGTTGTTGTCGACGAGCAGGTTGTCGGCCACGACGATGCCGAGGTTGTTCGCGATCCCGCCGCCCCGCACCGCCGTGCTGCCCGTGACCCGCACGTCCTGCAGGTTCAGGCGGCCGGCGTTGTAGATGCCGCCGCCGTCGGTGATGTCGCCGCCACCCGCCGCGCCGTTGCGGATCGTGAAGCGGTTCAGGGTCAGGATCCCGCTCGCGGTGGTGCGCAAGCGGTACTTGGCGCCGCCGTCGATGACCGTCTTGCGCGCGTCGGCCCCATTGATCGTCATCTCCGACTGCACGACCAGGTCGCCCGAGATGCCGATCACGCCTTCGGGGACGTTGATCGTATCCGCCTCGGCTCGGGTCCCCTCGGCGGCGGTGATCGCGGCCCGCAGGCTCGGGCACGACGTGCCCGAGCACGTCCCGCCCTCACCCGCGCCGGTGACGGTGAAGACGGCGCTGTACGCGGCCGGCGCCGGGGCCAGCGCGGCAATCACGACGATGAACGCTGCGCGCCACCCCATTTCGGAG
Organism: Solirubrobacter pauli; assembly: GCF_003633755.1. Classification (GTDB taxonomy): domain Bacteria; phylum Actinomycetota; class Thermoleophilia; order Solirubrobacterales; family Solirubrobacteraceae; genus Solirubrobacter; species Solirubrobacter pauli. The sequence continues at coordinate 2,217,475 of NZ_RBIL01000001.1, read as the reverse complement.
CGACACTAACCGCATCGTCATCTGCCTGACAAGGCCGATCGGGCAGTTCTTAGCGCGGCTTGGCCAGGTACCGCTTCCCCGCGCGCAGCAGCAGCGTCTTCTTGCCGTGCTTGACCTGCACGACGCCCGTCGCCACCCGCGTCAGCGTGCCCGCGCACGAGTCCTCGACCAGCCACTTCGTGCCGCGCACGGTGGCCGCGCTGTACTTGCCGCTGGTGCGGAACGACCCCTTGCCGTCCCCCCAGAGCTTGCGCTTCTTCGCCTTCTTCTTGCTCTGCGCCGTGGCCGCCTTGCCCCGCTTCGGGCACGCCGCCAGCGGCTCCGTCAGCTTGAGGTCGAGGATCTTCCCCACCTGCGTGATCCGGAAGACGCCGCCGTAGAACGTGGCGGTCTGGACCTTGCCCTTCTCCGACTCGAACCGCAGCACCACGCGGCCGTTGGTCGTGTCGATCTCCGACCCGAGCGGCACGTCCTCGAGCCGGTTCACCGGGATGAACTGGTTCGTCCCCGGCACCTTGACCAGGACCTTGCCCGTCGGGCGGATCGTCACGTCCTCGTTGACCGTGGGCGTGGGGGTCGGCGTGGCTGTGGGGGTCGGGGCGGGCGTCGCGACCGGGCTGGCCGTCGCCACGGGCTGCGTCTGCACCGGCGGACCGGCGACCGAGAACGTGCGCGGAGCCGAGTCGGCGAAGTTGCCCGCCCGGTCACTCGAGCGCACCGTGAACGTGTAGGCGCCCGCGGCGAGCCCGTCGTAGCGCTGCGGCGACGCGCAGTCCTGGAACGCGCCGTCACGGCCGGGTCCTTCCAGCCGGCAGCGGAACGTCCGCTCGGCCTGCGAGCTGGCGAACGTGATCGTGGCGGCGCTCGGCTCGACCGCCGGCTCACCCACGGTCGGCTGGGCGATCAGGCCGGAGTCGACCTGGAACTCGTAGCTCTCGAACTGGTCGACGTTGCCCGCGCGATCGACCGCGCGCACCTGGAACGCGTATGAGCCGTTCGCGAGGCCGTCGTAGGTGATGCTCCCCGCGTCGCAGGGGACGGCTTCCGGGTCGCGACCGGGGCCGCTGAGGCTGCACTCGAACGTGCCAGGCTCGGTCGAGCTGAACGTGAACGTGACGTTCGAGCGGTTCGTCGCCGACGGCGGGACTTCGCCGAGGAGCGTCTGCGGGGCCTCGTAGTCGAACGTCACGCGGTGGGTCGTTGCCGTCGAGTCGCCCGAGCCGTCGTTGGCCGTGAGGGTGTAGGTGTGCAGCCCGGCGGCCTGGTCGGCGGCCAGCGGGATCGACCAGTTGCCGTCCCCGTCGGCTTCGGTGAACCCGATCGGGGTCGTCCCGCCTTCGAAGATCTCCACCGCCGCCCCGGGCGCGACGCCGTTGCCCGCGATCGTCAGCGGATTGTCGTTCGTGAAGCCGTCCTGCGCGGGGTAGCTGACCACCGGCGGCGCGGTGCCCACTTCGAGCGCGCCCGCGTCGCACGCCGCACCGACCGGGCGGGTGACGCCGCGCTGGTCGGTCGGCAGGCACTGGCCGGCCGGGATGGCTTCCAGGGCGGGGCTCCCCGACGTCAGGTTCACGACGTTGGTCTCGCCGCCCTGGTTGGTCAGCTCGTCGGATACGAGCGGCGCGCTGGTCGGGACGATCCCGCACGAGGTGTCGTCCGTGAAGTTCGCGTCGATCGACTCCGGAGTTCCCGCGCAGTTGGTCGTGCCGTTCGCCGCGATGATCGAGCCGCGGACGCGCAGGCTGTCCCCAGCGCCCGAGTCGAAGGCGACCCCGCCGTTGCCGTTGCCGGCGGTGTTGCGCGCGATCGTGACGAACTCGAACAGCGCTGTGTTCGGCCGGGCCTGGCTTCCGCCCCAGGAGGCGTACGCGCCGCCGCCGGCGTTCGCGTGATTGAAGGCGATCGTCGTGTTGCGTACGACGAGGTTGCCGCCGCCTTGGTTCACGATCCCGCCTGAGTCCGAGCCGCCGATGTTCGCGGTGTTGCCGTGGATCAGGCTGCGGTCGATCGCCATCGTGCCGCCGACGTTGGCGATGCCGCCGCCGCTGGAAGCGGAGCCGCCCGTCACCCGCACGCGACTGAGCGTGAGCGAGCCCGAGTTGCGGATCAGGCCGCCGGCGTAGAACGTCGGGCTGTTCTCGTCGGTCGCCCGACCCCCGACGAGGCTCACGCCGGTGATCGACGCGGTCACGCCGGTCGGCACTTCGAACGCCCGGAAGGCGCTCGCGTTGCCGCGCACGATCGTCGTGCGCGCGCCATCGCCCTCGATCGTCACGTCGGACGTGAGCAGGATCTGGCCCTGCGCGAGCTGGTAGTCACCGCTGGGGACCCGCACCGTGTCCGGCCCGGTGGACAGCGCCGCTGCCGCGACGGCCGCGCGGATCGACCGGCAGCTCGTGCCCGAGCACGCGTCGCTCGGGTCGTCGCCGAACGTCGTGACCTGGAAGGTCGCCGCGTGCGCAGCCGGGGCGATCGCGAAGCACGCGAGCACCATCAACAAGACCGTCCGTGTGAACCGCATCGACATTCCTCCGCCTCCTTGCCACGAGGCTAACCCGCCACGCGCCTGAATTCCTGTTCTAGCGTCTAGGACGGGCCAGATACCGCTTGCCGGCGCGTACGACAATCGTCCGCTTGCCGTGGCGGACGGTCACGCTGCCCTGCGCCACCCGCGTGAGCGTGCCCGCGCAGGAGTCCTCGACGAGCCACTTGGTGCCGCGGACGGTGGCGGCGCTGTACTTGCCGCTGGTGCGGAACGAGCCCTTGCCGTCGCCCCAGAGCCGGCGCTTCTTCGGCTTCTTCGCGGCGCTGCTCGCCTTGCCCCGCGGGCAGGCGGCGAGCGCCTGGACCAGCTTGAGGTCGGTGATGCCGCGTGCCTGGGTGATCCGGAAGATCCCGGCGTAGAAGACCGCCGTCTCGGGCGGGGCACCCGCCTTCGGGATCGACGTGAGGCGGACGCGGCCCTTGCGCGCGTCGATGGTCGAGCCGACCGGGATGCCCTTGGCGGCGTCGAGCGGCTCGTAGCGCTTCGCGCCCTTCGGCTTCACCAGGACGGTCCCGCGGTCCCGGGCCGCGACGATCACGCGTCCGGCGACGGGGGTCGGCACCGGCACGACGGTTGGCGTGGGGGTCGGGGTGACGACGGGCGGTTGGGCCTCCGGGGTCGGCGTCGCCGCCGGTGGCGGCGGCGGGACGTACTCGTAGGCACCGGCGTCGCACGCGCCGCCGACCGGACGCTGGACGTCCCGCAGGTCCGTGCTCGTGCACGGCCCGGCGAGGTCGCGGGCAGCGCTGTCGGCGCTGATCGGGAGGACGGGCATGGTGCCGCCGTCGTCGACGAGCGCCGCCGCGAGTCCGGTGCTGGGCGTCTGGCGCGAGGCCGGGTCGTCGAACGAGCAGTCCGTGCCGGACTCGAGGTTCCCGCGGCCGTCCGTGGGGAGGATCCCGCCGCAGTTGGAGGCCACGAGCGGTCCCTGGCGGAGGAGGCGGCCGAGATTGCCGGCGACGATCGAGGCGGCGACGGTCGGCGCGCCGGCGCTGTTGGTGACGAACAGCCCGCCACCGGGTGATGTCGAGGCGGTGTTGTTCGCCAGCGTCGTCAGCGCGAGGAGCGTCGCGACCGTCTGCTGGTCGCTGACGGAGATCCCGCCGCCCTGTAGCGCGCTGTTTCCGGTCACCGTCGAGGTCAACAGGGAGAGCTCGCTGCCGCCGTAGCTCGCGATTCCACCGCCGCTCTGCGTGGCGACGTTGTTGTCGATCAGGGTGTGGTCGGCGAGCACCTGCCCGTTCTGGGCGGCGATCCCGCCGCCCTGCACCGCGCGCCCACCGGTGACCCGGACGTGGTCGAGCCGGAGCTCCGCGGAGCTCACGAGGACGTTGCCGCCGTTGGCGTCGGCACCGGCGTCGCCGCCCGCCAACGCGAGCCCGCGCAGCGTGAAGGCCGACTCGCCCTGCACCTCGAGCAACCGTTGGTTCAGCGCCGCGCGGATGACCGTCTTGTCCGCGCCGGCGCCGAGGATCGTCACGCCCTGGTTGGTCGTGCTCGTGGACAGCGGCGCGTTCGCGAGCTGGTACGTGCCCGCCTGCAGCACGATCGTGTCGTCGCTGTTGGTCCCGCCGTTGCTCTTGCTGAGTGCGATCGCGGCCCGCAACGAGCACTGCGTCGCGGACGGGCAGAACGCGTTCGCGCCGTCGTCGAACGTCGTCACCGCGATCGTGGCGGCCTGCGCGGGCGCGGCGAACGCCAGAGCGGCCAGCAGCGTGAGGAGCGCGCGCTTCATCGCGGCTTCGCCAGGTAGCGCTTGCCGGCCCGCAGGATGATCCGCTTCCTGCCGTGGTCGACCCGCACGGAGCCGCGCGTGACCCGCGTGAGCGTGCCCGCGCACGAGTCCTCGACGAGCCACTTGGTGCCGCGGACCGTGGCGGCGCTGTACTTGCCGGCCGTGCGGAACGAGCCCTTGCCGTCACCCCAGAGCTTGCGCTTCTTGGGCTTCTTGGCGCTCGCGCGGGCGCTCTTGCGCTTGGGGCACGCGGCGAGCTGCTCGGTGAGCGTCAGCGTCGTGATGCCCCGCGACTGCGTGACCTTGAACAGGCCGTCGAAGAACACGGCGGTCTCCGGCTTCGCGCCCGCCTTCGGGATCGCGGTCAGCGTCACGCGGCCCTTGCGCGTGTCGACGCTCGAGCCGACCGGGATGCCCCGCGTCTCGTCGAGGTCGACGTAGCGCTTGGACCCCGGGACCTTCACCCGCACCGTCCCCCGCGACGGGCCGACGACGATCACCCGACCGGCGACGGGCGTCGCCGTCGGGCTGGGCGTGGCCGTCGGGGTCGGCGTCGGCGGCGGCGGCTGGACCGTGAACGTCACCGTCTGCGGGTTCGGGTCAGGCTGCCCCTGGGCATCGACCGCGCGGACGGCGAGCGTGTGCGTCCCCGGTCCGGCGCCGGGGTCGAACGGCGACGCGCACGCCGTGAACGGCCCGCCGTCCAGCGAGCACTGGAACGTGGCGCCGGCCTCGTTGGAGCTGAACGTGAACGGCGGCGCCGCGCCCGCCACCGCGGTCGTCGGCACCGGGTTGAACTCGTACGCGCCGGCGTCGCAGCGCGCGCCCTGGGGCCGTGGCACGCCGCGCTGGTCGAGCGTGCGGCCGGCGCAGTCGGCGAAGTCGACCGCGGGGCTGGACGCGGGGAGCGTCAGGACGGGCGGCTCGGAGGTGTCGAACGTCGTGGCGAGGAGTGCGTTGGTGTTGGGCCGGCTCGACGCGCCGAGGCCGCACTGCGCGACATCCTCGACGTTCCCGCCCTGGTCGGTCACCGGGCCGGTGATCGCGCAGTTGGAGGGGCTGTCGATCGTGTCCGAGCCGGTGACGAAGGGCGCGGTGTTGCCTGTGATCAGCGAGCCCTGGAACACGGCGCCTCCCGCACCGTTCGACGACTGCAGCCCTCCGACGCTGAGCTGCGTGCTTCGAGCCGCGTTGTAGGCCAGCGTCACGCCGCGCAGCGTCATCGCGGGCTGTGCGGAGCTCCAGATCCCCGCGCCGGTGCTCGCGCTGTTGCGCGCGATCGTCGAGTCCGTGACGGTCAGTGTGGTTCCAAAGGTCTCGCCCCGGAGGTAGACGCCGCCGCCGGTGCCGCCGCCGGTCGCGGTGTTGGTGTCGATCAGGCTCTCGGCGATCGTCAGCGACGAGGCGCCGAGGCTGCCCAGCCCACCGCCGGTTGCCGCCTGGCCGTCCGTGAGGCGCACACCCGCGAGCGACACCGTCGAGGCGCTCTGGGCGAGGACGTTGCCGCCGCTGCCGGTCCCGCCGCGACCGCCACGGACGGTGAGGTCAGCGAGCGCGAGCGACGAGTTCGAGCCCGCGCTGAACACGCGGGTGGTGGCGGCCGGCTGGATGAAGGTCGCGTTCGCGCCCGCACCCACGATCGTCACGCGCGGGGCGCCGGTCGTCGTGAGCTCCGGCACCGAGTAGATGCCCGCCGGCACCGTGATCGTGTCCGCTTCGGGCGTGGCGAGCGCCGCGTTGAACGCACCCGGCAACGAGCAGGTGAGCGCGTTGCACGTCGAGTTGTTCGCCGTCGTGTTGACGGCGAACGTCGCCGCGTGCGCGGGCGCAGCACCGACAAGCACGGCGCCGGCCGCGGCGAGCAGGACCCGGCGGACGGTCCGCCCGCCCTTGGGGCGGCCACGCTCCTCGAACAGCGTCGACGTCGTCAGGCCGCTGGTCTGGGTCACCTCGAACAACCCGTCATGGACGTCGCCTTCTCGGGCACAGCGCCCGGCTTCGGCGCCGCCCTCAGCGCGACGGCGCCCATTCCCGTGTCGATCGTCGAACCCGCGGGGACGCCGCGAGTTGCGTCGAGGTGGACGAACTTCATCGTCTCGCCCGCGCCACGTACTTCTTGCCGGCGCGAACGACGGTGCGCTTCTTCTTGACGAGGTCCTCCACCGTGACGGCACCCTGCTTGACCGTCACCGTCGTGGTGGTGCACGTGTCCTCGACCAGCCACTTGGTGCCGCGGACGGTGGCGGCGCTGTACTTGCCCTGCGTGCGGAACGCGCCCTTGCCGTCGCCCCAGAGCTTGCGCTTCTTCGGCTTCTTCGCGGCGGCGGACGCCTTCTTGCCCTTCGCCTTGGTGCAGTCCAGGGCCTCGCTCAGGGTCAGCGTGGTGATGCCGCGCGACTGCTTGAGCTTGAACAGGCCGTCGTAGAACAGCGCCTCCTCGACCGGCGCGCCCGGCTTGGGCGCCGCCTTCAGCCTGATCGCGCCCCTGCGGGTGTCGATCTCCGTGCCGTTCGGCAGGCTCTTGACGTCGTTGAGGTCGACGAACGTGCTCGTGCCGGGCAGCTTGACCTTCACCGTGCCGCGCTCCTCGTCGCCGACGACCGACTGGTTCGCCACCGGCGTGGGCTCGGGCGAGGGCGTGGGCGTGGGCTGCGGGGGCGGCGGCGGCGCCGGAGGATCGGGCGGGGGCGGCGGGACGACGATCCCCGGGTCGACGGCTTCGCGGTCGTACGCGCCCGCGTCGCACGGCTGGCCGGAGGGCCGGGTGAAGCCGCGCTGGTCGAGGAGCAGGAAGCACGGCGACACGTAGTTGGCGGCCGGGCTGTTGGCCGGGATCGTCAGCACGTCCGTGAACCCGCCCTGGTTGCTCAGCGCGGCCCCGAGCAGCGGATCCGACACCACGCGGTTGGTCCCGGCGTCGAGCGCGCAGCCGGTGGTGCTCTCCACGTTGAACTGCCCTACGAGCGTCCCGCCGCTGCAGTTGACGCTGTTGTTCGCGAGGATCGACGCGTCCGCCGACCCGGGCTGCTGGCCGGAGTCGAAGATGATGCCGGCGCCGGCGTTGCGGGCGATCGTCGTGTGGATCAGGTCGACCGCGTTCTGCGAGCCGCCCGTGGAGGCGATGCCGTGATTCGTGTTGTTCGTGATCGTCGAGCCGCCGACGGTCAGGGTCGCGGCGCCGCTTCCGCCGACGTTGTTGATGCCACCGCTCGGGTTCGTGTCGATGAGGCTGAAGGTGACGGTCAGCGTGCCCTCGTTGACCGCGCCGACGCCGGTCTGCGCCCCGGTCAGCCGCGTGAACGCGAGCCCCGCGTCCCCGCCCGGCACCACGGTCAGGTTGGCGCCCGAGCCGCCGGTGATGGTCAGGTTCCCGAAGAACGCGTCCGGGCCGCTGACGGTGAACGCCGGCGCGCTGTTGCCCGCGGCGTTGACCACCGTTGAGCGCGTGCCGACGCCGCTGATGGTGACGGCCTGGTTGACGACGATGGCGCCGAAGTTGACGGTGTAGGTACCGGCCGACAGGGTGATCGCGTCCTCGTCGGCCCCTTCGTTGGCCGACTGCACGGCGGCCCGGAGCGTCGTGCACGAGACTGCGCCCTCCCCGGTCGGTTGGCACGAGCCGGACAAGCCGTCGCCGAAGCCGGTCACGGTGTAGGTCGACGCCGCGGCCGGCGCCGCTATCGCCAGGCTCGCGGCTAGGGCGAGGAGCGCCACTCGAAGTCTCATCTGCAGGCGACCCTAACCCGCGCGCGGAAGACCGCGCAACCGCCGAACGTCCGTGATCGTGGCGCCCGGTCGGGCAAGAAAACGGGCAATCACTCCCGCCCGTCATCGGCCATCATGGGCGTCCGATGGAGGTGGACGAGCTCTTCGACGCGTGGGATCGCGCCTGGTCCGGCCGCGATCCGCGCGGGTTCGAGTCCATCTGCAACCCGGAGGTCCACTACGAGGACCCGCTGACCGAGGAGCCGCTGATCGGCACGCGGCGGCTCGCCAGGCACGCCCGCCAGCTGTGGAAGGCGATGCCGGACGCGCGGGTCAACAGCACCGGCGCGCGGCTGAGCGACGGCACGTTCGTCTCCGCCCCCTGCCGGATCCTCGGCACGCACCTGGGCGAGATCGGGCGCATCCACCCGACCAAGAAGGCGCTCGAGGTGCACGCGATCGTCTACGCGGAGCTCGACGGCGACGGCCGCTTCCTGCGCATCCGCGCCTTCTACGACGTCTACAGCGCCGCGATGGACCTCGGCGTGCTGCCCAAGCCGGGCACGGCGGGCGAGCGGGCGATGCTCATGCTGCGGGGGTTCGGGCTACGAGGCTGACGCGGATCGGCGGATGGTCCGACAGCTCCCCGCGGTCGAGCACCTCCGCCGGGCCGAGCGGCTCGACGCCACGCCCGAAGAAGTGGTCCACATGGTTCCCGCCGAGCCACGTCATCCCGTCGAGCGCCGGCCGGCGCAGGTTCAGGTCGCCGCCGAGCAGGAGCGGCGAGACCCCCGACCAGGCGGCCGCCGCGCGCGCCACGTCGCGCGCCGCCCACGCGTCGCGGTGCGTCGAGGCGTGCAGGTTCACGACCGTCAGCCCACTGTCCACGGTCACGGCGTGCGCCCAGCGCCGCTCCGGCCACCAGGTCAGACGGACGACACGATGCCCGTGCACCGCGCCCCGGACCAGGATCGCGTTGCACCCGCCGCCGTTCGCCTTCAGCCGCTCGGGGTCGCGCTCGGACACCCGCCGCCGCACGGCCAGGCCGAAGTTGCGTGACGTCAGCACCCAGCGCGCGGACGCGCCACATCGCTGTCCGAGGACCGCGGGCCACCACGGCGGCACTTCCTGCAAGATGGCGACGTCCCATTCCCAACCGTCCAGCGCCGCGGAAAAGTCGTCGAGCAGCGACCGCCGCACGGGATTTCGCGCGCGACCGTGGTAGAGGTTCCAGCTCAATGCCAGCACCCCAACACTTCATCACCGGCGCCGAGCTGGATGCCGACCGGCTCGCGCTCCTCCTGCACCGCGCGGCCGCGCTCAAGGAGGCTCCGCTGTCTTCCCGTGCGCTGGAGGGCCGCACGGTCGCGCTGGTGTTCAACAAGCCGTCCACCCGGACGCGCACGTCGTTCGAGTCCGGCGTGTTCGAGCTGGGCGGGCACCCGATGATCCTGCGCCCGGACGAGATGCAGCTCACGCGCGGGGAGTCCGTGCGCGACACCGCGTACATCCTGTCGCGCCACAGCGCGCTCATCGGCCTGCGCACGGGTGACGAGGCGGAGCTGGACGGGCTGGCCGAGCACGCCACCGTCCCGGTCGTGAACATGCTCAGCCCGGGGCATCACCCGTGCCAGGCGATCGCCGACCTGCTGACCCTCAAGGAGGTCTTCGGCGACCTGGGTGGCCGCGTGCTCACCTACGTCGGCGACGGCAACAACGTCGCGCGCTCGCTGGCGGTCGTGGGCGACATCGCGGGGGTGGAGGTGCGGATCGCGGCGCCCGAGGGCTACCAGATCACCGACACGCCGGCGAAGCTCTACACCGACCCGGTCGAGGCGGTGCAGGGCGCCGACGCGGTCTACACCGACGTCTGGGTGAGCATGAGCGACGACGAGAGCTCCGCCGCCGCCCGGCGCGAGGCCCTGAAGGACTACGCGATCACCGACGAGCTGATGGACCACGCCAACGACGGCGCGGTTGCGCTGCACTGCCTTCCGGCGCATCCGGGCGAGGAGATCACGGAATCCGTGCTCTACGGCGATCGCCAGCGGATCTGGGAGCAGGCCGAGAACCGCCGCCACGCGCAGAAGGCGCTGCTCGAGCTGCTCGTTTCGGCCCCGGCGGACGAGGGGTAGGCAGGGTCGGTCCATGTCCCCGCAGCTCAAGAACCCGCTCGACGTGATGGTGATCACGCGTGAGCGCCTGCAGGACACGCTGGACGACGCGGTCCGGCGCGGCCGGATGACCCGCGACGACGCTGCCGAGCTGATGTCCGAGATCGTGCGGCGCGCGATCTCCGCGCCCGCCGATCGGGTCGTCCAGGAGGTCAAGGCCGCGATCGGCGCGGCGGAGGACGAGTTCCCGATCGCCGACTACGACGAGCTGACCGCAGCGCAGATCGTGTCCCATCTCGATGCCCTCGAGACGGTCGACCTGCGCCGCGTGCGTGACTACGAGCGCCGCAACGCGAACCGCAAGACCGTGCTCAACGCGGTCGACTCACGGCTCGATCAGTAACGCTCGCCCACTGCCTGCGGGAGCGTGTCCAGCTCCGCGAGGTCCTCGGCGGTGAGCGTCACGCTCGCCGCCGCGGCGTTCTCCTCCAGGCGCGAGACCTTCTTGGTGCCGGGGATCGGCACGACGTGGTCGCCCTGCGCGAGCAGCCAGGCGAGCGCGACCTGCGCGGGCGTGACGTCGCGCCGCTCGGCCACCGCGACCACGCGCGCGACCAGCGCCTGGTTGGCGTCCATCGCCTCGGGCTGGAAGCGCGGGTTGTTCTTGCGGAAGTCGCCCTTGGGGAACGACTGCGGCGTGAGCGCGCCGGTCAGGAACCCGCGGCCCAGCGGGGCGAACGGCAGGAACGCGGCGTCGTGGGCCGCGCACCACGGCACGACCGCGTCGAACGCGTCGCGCGTCCACAGGGAGCCCTCCGACTGCACGGAGGCCACCGGGTGGATCGCGTGCGCGCGCTCGATCTCCTCGACGCTCACCTCGGACAGCCCGAGCGCCCGCACCTTGCCGTCGGCGACGAGCTCGGCCATCGCGCCCCACGTCTCCTCGAGCGGAACCTCGGGGTCGATGCGGTGCAGCTGGTAGAGGTCGATGTGGTCGATCCCGAGCCGCAGCAGCGAGCCGTCGACGGCCTCGCGGACGTGCTCCGGGCGCCCGTCCTTGCTGAGCACGTACTCGTCGGCGTCCTCGACCACGAGCCCGCACTTGGTGGCGACGAAGTAGTCGTCGCGGCGGCCGTCGATCGCGCGTCCGACGAGCGCCTCGTTCGTGAACGGGCCGTACATGTCGGCGGTGTCGAGCAGGGTGACGCCGAGCTCGGCCGCGCGGTGGATGACGCGGATCGACTCGGCGTCGTCGCGCTCCGCGGCCCCGTAGGCCCACGTCATGCCCATGCAGCCGAGGCCGATCCGGCCGGGGACGACCGTCATGCCGTCACCAGGATCGGGGCGCCCTCGGTCACGACCAGCGTGTGCTCGAAGTGCGCGCAGGAGGAGCCGTCGTAGGTCTTCACGGTCCAGCCGTCGTCGTGCATGTAGACCTCCCCGTCGCCGGCGGCGATGATCGGCTCGATCGTGATCACCAGGCCGTCGGTGAGCGTCGGCCCGTCCCAGTCGATGTTCGGCACGTCGGGCTCCTCGTGGATCTTGCGGCCGATGCCGTGGCCGGCGAGCTCCTCGATCACGTTGAACCCGCGGCGCGTGACCTCGTCGTTGACGGCCTTGCCGACGACGCCGACGTTCACACCGGCCTTCGCCGCCTCGAGCCCGCGCTTGAGCGCCGACTGCGAGGCCGCCATCAGGCGCTGTTCCCGCGGGCGCACGCGGCCGACGGGCACCGTGCGGCAGGCGTCGGCGTAGAAGCCGTCGAGCTCGGCGGTGACGTCGAGCTTGATCAGCTGGCCCTCGCGCAGGCGGCGCGGGCCGGGGATGCCGTGGACGGCCTCGTCGTCGACCGAGAGGCACGTGACACCGGGGAAGTCGTAGTCGAGCTGGGGGCCGGAGCGGGCGCCGTGGCGCTTGAAGACCTGCGCGGCGACGTCGTCGAGCTCGCCCGTGCTCACGCCGGGGCGGACGCGGCGGGCCATCTCGCGGATGGCCTCGGCGACGACGCGGCCCGTGGCGCGCAGAGCGGCCAGCTCATCAGGGGAGTCGATGGACACCCTGTCATCCTCACACATCCCATGTCATCGGCACTTCCCACCCGACCCAACCGCGGCGACGTCCTCGAGCTCACGATCGACACGCTCGCGCACGGCGGCAACGGCGTCGCCCGCAAGGACGGCTACGTCGTCTTCGTCGCCGGTGGGTTCCCGGGCGACCGGGTGAAGGCCGAGGTGGGCAAGGCCAAGCGCGCGTACGCCGAGGCGCGGGTGACCGAGGTCCTCGAGCCGGGCCCCGACCGGATCGAGCCCGTCGCGGACCATCCGGGCGCGCCGTGGCAGGTCATGGCGTACGAGAAGCAGCTGCAGGTCAAGGCCGAGCAGGTCGAGGACGCGCTGCGCCGGATCGGCCACCTCGACGGGTTCGAGATGGAGCCGATCGTCCCGGCCGTGCAGCAGTGGCGCTACCGCAACAAGTTCGAGTTCTCGTTCGGCTCCGGCGACGAGGGCCAGCTCGTGTGCGGCTTCCACGCCCCCGGCCGCTGGAACGACATAGTCCCGATGGACGACTGCATGCTCGCGTCGGAGAAGGTCAACGAGCTGCGCCGCCAGGTCCTGCAGTTCTGCAACGGCCTGATGCCGTGGGACCGGCGCGACCAGCGCGGCTTCCTGCGCAACCTCGTCATCCGCGAGGGCCGCGCGACCGGCCAGACGCAGGTCCGCCTCGTCACCTCGCCCGGCAAGCTCGACGTCGACGGCTTCATCGATGCCGTGGACACCGACGGCCTGTGGTGGACGCAGACCGCCGACCTCGGCGAGAGCACGCAGGGCGGCGAGACGACGCTCCTGGCCGGCGCGCCGCAGCTCGTGGACCGGATCGGCTCGCTGGACTTCCTGATCTCGCCCGAGGCGTTCTTCCAGACGAACACCGAGATGGCCGAGCAGCTCTACGGCATCGCGCTCGAGTACGCGGGCCTGCGCGGCCACGAGAAGGTCTTCGACCTGTACTCGGGCATCGGCACGATCGCGCTGACGATGGCCACGCGCGCCCGCCACGTGACCGGGCTGGAGATCGTCGCGCCCGCCGTTGCCGACGCGATCGCGAACGCGAAGCTCAACGACATCCAGAACGCGAACTTCTACGCCGGCGACGCGCGCCTCGCGCTGCGCGACCTGGTGGAGGCCGAGGGCAAGCCCGACCTCGCGGTGATCGACCCGCCGCGCGCGGGCCTGTCGGCCAAGATCGTCCGGCGGATCGTCGACGCGGCCCCGTCGCGCATCGTCTACGTCTCCTGCAACCCGACGACGCTCGCGCCCAACGCCGCGCAGCTCGTCGAGGCCGGCTACCGCCTGATCAAGGTGCGCCCGGTCGACATGTTCCCGCAGACGCCGCACATCGAGTGCGTCGCCCTGCTGGAAGCGGGTCCCGACGGGGTCAAGAACCCCGATCGCGACTAGCCGAGCGTCCAGCGTCAGTTTCAGGCACCGCGCCGCTACCTTCGGCGCATGGTCTGGCGCGCGCTCATCACTGCAGGTTTCTTGGCGGTCGCTGCCGCCCCGACCGCCCACGCCGCCGAGACGGTCCGCTGGGGCCTCGCGCCGGACGGCCAGCCGCTGCTGACGGTCACGGGCGACGTCCCGTCGGTCATGCAGTGGTGGACGTGCCCGCCGTCGGAGGCGTGTCGCGCGCTCATCGCTCCCGGGACCGGCTCGTCCGCGTTCCGGGACATCGTGCAGCTCGCCCCGGGCGAAGCCGCCCGCGGGACGTTCTTCGAGGGGACGGGCTACACGAGCGTGGGCGGTTCCGCGGGTGTCGCGCTCGTCGAGGAGCGCAGCCCGATGTGGATGGGTCGGGTCGGGCCGCGCAACCATCCGCGCGTGACCGGGTCGCTGCGGGTCGGCCAGCGGCTGCGCCCGGTCGGCGCGCTGTGGTCCGGCGGCTGGGCCGACGACGGCAGCACCCTGGCCCTCGTGGCCTGCCCCGCCTCGACACGCGCGACGTGTGAATACCTCGTGACGGCCCAGAACACCGTCACCGGTCCCGGCCCGCGCACGCTGACGCGCAAGCACCGTGGCTGGCTCGTGTACGCGGTCGACCACCGCACGCCCGCGGACGGCCCGGCACCGGAGCTCGAACCCGGTCCGGCCTCGAGGCCGATCGCCTCGCCGGTCGTCGCCGTGTCCAAGCCGAGCGGCCTCGTCAGGAGCGCGAAGTGAAGCGGTTGATCCTTGCGCTCACGGTGCTCGCGCTGTCCCCGGCGCCTGCGCTCGCCCAGCAGTCCGACTCGCGGATCGCCAGCCAGTACTCCAACGACGGCGATCCGATCATCCGCATCGCGACCGCCAACGGGGACAAGGTCGAGGCGTTTCGACGCTGCGCGCCCGGCGGCGCGCCCTGCGAGCCGATCGCATTCAGCCCGTCCGGCTTCGGTGAGTACTCCGCCGGCGTGACGGCGCCCGGCACGGTCTTCGAGGCCGACGTGCGGAGCTCGGCGGGAGTCCTCACGACGATCCGGTCCGTTCCGTGGCAGGGCCCGCCGACCGCCGTCACGTTGCCGACGCTCGTCGGCGAGGCGAGGGTCGGCGGCACCGTCACGGCCGTGGACGGGACGTGGAGCGGCGGCTGGGGTGACCGTCCTGGGTGGCGTGGCGAGGTGCTCTCGGAGCGGACCTACAGCTGGGTGATCGCCTGCCGCACACCCGAGCGCACCGGCTGCTGGAGCTTCAACCCGGCCGGTCCACTCACCCAGCGCTGGGCCGGGTGGTACCTGTTCGCGGCCTCGTCGCGTAGCGACGGCGACAACTTGGGGAAGCCGGTCGCTGTGATCGCCTTCTGGCCGTTTCCCACGATCGCGGACATGCGCGGCAGCGCGACGCGCGCGTACGGCTCCACACCGTTGCGCGTGTGCTGCACGCTCCCCGCGCCCGCCGCGGACCCGGACCCGCCGGCGCCCACCGCGACGCTGCGCACGCGCGCCATCCGCTCCGGCGGGCGCCTGCTCGTCGGTCGCGTCGACTGCACGCTCGAGTGCACCGTCGGGCTGGCGGTGTTCGGCGGTGGACGCGCGCTCAAGCGCACGTTCTCCACCGAAGGGCCCAAAGCGCTGACGATTCCGCGACGCCGGGGGCGGCTGCTGGTGCGTGTGCGGGTGGACGGGAAGCTGCTCGCCACACGCCGCATGAGCGCACGCTGACGTCTCGGCAAACGTTTACTGGCTGCTTTCTCGTGTAATCACACGCCAAAGCGCCACTTACGTCTAGGGCTCGACGTACATCCGTCCATCCGGCGGTAAAAGCGTGATAATTTCAGCGGACTTGAGCGTCCGCAAGGATTCGCGGACGCAAGATCGAGGAGGAGTCTTCTTGCGTTCCAGAGGTGGAGCAGTCCTTGCGCTGCTCGCTGCCATTCTCGCCTGCGCGCTCAGCGCGGCGCCCGCGCACGCGGCCGACCCACTGTCGAAGGTGCTCGTCTTCTCGAAGACGGCCGGCTTCCGTCACGACTCGATCCCGCAGGGCATCGCGGCGATCCAGAAGCTCGGGACGGAGAACAACTTCACGGTGACCGCGAGTGAGGACGCGACGGTCTTCACCGACGCGAACCTCGCCCAGTACGACGTCATCGTCTTCATGTCGACGACGGGCGACATCCTCAACAAGGACCAGCAGGACGCGTTCGAGCGCTACATGCACGCGGGCGGCGGCTGGGTCGGCGTCCACGCGGCGTCCGACACCGAGTACACCTGGCCCTACTACGGCCAGATGGTGGGCGCGTACTTCCGCAACCACCCGTCCGGCACGCCGCAGGCGACGATCCGCATCGAGGACGGCGACGAGCCCTCCACGACGGGGATCCCGGCCGCCTGGACGCGCAACGACGAGTGGTACAACTTCCAGAAGCCGAGCAACCCGGTCGTCAACGGCAACCAGCCGGGCATCCCGGACTACTCCCCGCGCACGAGCGGCGTGCACGTGCTCGCGACGGTCGACGAGTCCACCTACGACGAGGTCGACGACTCCGCCGAGGCCGACGACCACCCGATCGCGTGGTGCTCGAACTTCGACGGCGGCCGCGCCTGGTACACCGGCATCGGCCACACGCAGGCGACCTTCTCCGAGCCGGACGCGCTCAAGCACCTCCTCGGTGGCCTGAAGACCGCGGCCAAGGCCGTCGACGCCGACTGCGGCCCGGAGCGCCAGCGCACCCCCACGAACGACGACTTCGAGGTCGCGACGCTCGCCAAGGGCGCCGACAAGATCGGCGAGCCGATCGGCATGGACGTGCTGCCCGACCGCCGCGTGCTGCACACCGCGCGTGACGGCCGCCTCTTCATCACGACGCCGAACTCGGTCACCTCGGTGGCCGCGCAGCTGAACGTCTACTCGCACGACGAGGACGGCCTGCAGGGCGTCGCGGTCGACCCCAACTTCACGCAGAACAAGTGGGTCTACCTCTTCTACGCCCCGCGCCTGAGCACGCCGCTCACCGACTCGCCGACCGACGGCGATGACGCGGCGTTCGCGGCGTACAAGGGCTACAACCTCGTCTCCCGCTTCAAGCTCGGCGACAACGGCAAGCTGGACCTCGCGTCCGAGCAGGAGATCCTCCGGATCCCGACCGACCGCGGCCAGTGCTGCCACGTCGGCGGCGACATGGACTTCGACGCCCAGGGCAACCTGTACATCGTCACGGGCGACGACACGAACCCGTTCTCCTCGGACGGCTACGCGCCGCTCGACGACCGGGCGAACAAGAACCCCGCCTTCGACGCGCGCCGCACGTCGGGCAACACGAACGACCTGCGCGGCAAGGTGCTCCGGATCAAGGTCCAGGACAACGGCACCTACACCATCCCGGCCGGCAACATGTTCACGCCCGGCACGATGGGCACGAAGCCCGAGATCTACGCGATGGGCTTCCGCAACCCGTTCCGCTTCTCGGTCGACAAGAAGACGGGCTACATCTACCTCGGCGAGTACGGCCCGGACGCCGGTGCCGCCAACGCGAACCGCGGCCCGGGTGGCCTGGTCGAGTTCAACCTGATCAAGCAGCCGGGCAACTACGGCTGGCCCTACTGCATCGGCAAGAACCAGGCCTACAACGACTACGACTTCGCGACGCAGAGCGGCCCGAAGTTCAACTGCGCGGCGCTCAAGAACGAGTCGCGTCACAACACGGGCCTCGTCGACATCCCCGCCGCGGTCCCGGCGTGGATCGACTACGACGGCGGCTCGATCCCGGAGTTCGGCTCCGGCTCCGAGTCCCCGATGGGCGGCCCGACGTACCAGTTCGACGCGGCCAACCCGTCCACGACCAAGTTCCCCGCGTACTTCGACGGCAAGAACTTCGCCTACGAGTACGGCCGCGCCTGGATCAAGACGTTCACGGGCGGCACCGACGGCACGTTCCCGGCGGTCGAGACCTGGTTCCAGGGCTTCCCGATCAAGAAGCCGATCGACATGACCTTCGGTCCCGACGGCGCGCTGTACGTCCTCGACTACGGCACGGGCGGCTTCTTCCAGGGCGACGAGAACTCGGCGGTCTACCGGATCGACTACGTCCAGGGCGCCCGTTCGCCGATCGTCAAGGCCACGGCCGACAAGACGTCCGGCCCGGCCCCGCTGACGGTCAAGTTCTCGGCCGAGGGCTCGCTCGACCCCGATGGCACCCCGCTCACGTACGCGTGGGACTTCGACGGCAACGGCACCGTCGACTCGACGGCGATCAGCCCGACGTACACGTACACGACGGCCGGCAAGCGCACGGCGACCCTGACGATCAAGGACGCCACCGGCCAGGAGGCGTTCTCGTCCTTCAACATCACCGCGGGCAACACCGCCCCGACGGTGAAGATCAACCTGCCGCCGCAGGGCGCGTTCTTCGACTACGGCGACAAGATCAAGTACACGGTCACGGTCACCGACCCCGAGGACGGGACGATCGACTGCGCGAAGGTGTCCGTCAACACCGCGCTCGGCCACAACGACCACTCGCACGGCGACCAGTCGATGACCGGCTGCTCGGGTGAGTTCACCATCCCGGGTGCCTGGGAGGACAAGACCCAGCACATCTGGTACATCGTCTCGGCCAGCTACACCGACAAGACCACGGGCCTGGAGCTGACCGGCTCCAGCCAGGTCGAGCTCGAGTGGAAGACGCTCCAGGGCGAGCAGGCCGACGTCAACAGCGGGTTCACGCCGAACCTCGCCGCGAGCGGTGCCGGCGGCAACGGCCGCATGGGCTACACCGACGTGGGCGACTACCTGCGCTTCGACAAGATCAACCTCGTCGGCATCGACAGCGTCACGTTCCGCACCAGCGGCACGAGCGCCGGCCGCATCGAGCTGCACGCGGACTCCCCGACCGGCCCGCTGGTCGCGAACGTCCCGGTGACCGCTTCGGGCGACTGGGAGAAGTACCTGGTGCAGGCGCCGGCCGCGATCACCGATCCGGGCGGTACGCGTGACCTCTACATCGTCGCGGCCACGACCGGCTTCGACATCGACGAGCTCACGTTCAACGGCGCAGGCGCGAACGGCAACGCCGCGCCCAACCTGACCGCGAACGCCTCGACCCTCGCCGGCGGCGCTCCGCTGAAGGTCGACTTCACGTCCAGCGCCGTCGACCCGGAGGGCAAGGCGGTCACCTACGCCTGGAACTTCGGCGTCGCGGGCGCGACGGCCACCACGGCCAACGCGTCCTACACCTACACCCAGCGGGGCATCTACACCGCCACGGTGACCGCGACGGACGCCGACGGTCGCAAGTCGTCGAAGTCCTTCCAGATCGAGGTCCTCGGCACCTGCCCGGGCACCGACACGTTCACGGGCTCGACGCTGGACCGCACGGTCTGGCCGACGATCACCCGCGAGGACGCGGCCAACTACAAGGTCGAGAACGGCGTCCTGAAGATCAACGCCGTCGCGGGTGACCTGTGGACCGGTGCGGTCACGGCCAAGAACATCGTCTCCCGCCCGGCCCCGGCCGGCGTGTGGACGGCCACCACCAAGGTGAGCCTCGCCCAGGTCGCCAACGGCGAGCAGGCGGCGATCGTCCTCAGCCAGGGCAACGCGGAGATCTACAAGGCTGCGTTCATCCGCACCGCCGAGGGCCGCAACGTCGAGTTCGTCGGGCTGCGTGCCGGCACGGACGCGTACGTGGCGCGCTCGGCGATCTTCCCGACGGACGCCGGCAACACCGTCTACCTGCGCATGCAGAGCGACGGCACCAACCTGACCGTGTGGTTCTCGCGTGACGGCGTGAACTTCACCCAGGTCGGCGAGGCGCGTCCGCTGGACCGCATGACGAGCCCGCAGATCGGCATCTCCGCGTTCAACGGCACCGCCGGCACGCCCGCGTCCTTCGAGTGGTTCAACCTCTCGACGGCCAACGACGAGTTCGACGGCACCACGCTCAACGACTGCCGCTGGAGCGTGCTGCGCCCGGTCGCGAACGAGGTCCGCGTCCAGGACGGCGAGCTGCAGATCGACACGATCGACGGCGATCTCTACAACGGCACGGACACGGCCAAGAACGTCCTCCTGCAGCCGGCTCCGCAGGCGGGCAAGTGGGAGGCGACCACCAAGGTCAAGCTGGCCCAGGGCGGCTCGTACGAGCAGGGCGGCCTGGTGCTCTACAAGGACAGCAAGAACTTCATCAAGCTCATGCTGATGGACACCGAGGGCTCGGGCTTCCAGCTCGAGTTCGGCCAGGACCTCAACGGCGTGACCACGAACGTCACGAGCCGTGACCGCACCGCCAACCTGCCGGCCACCGCCAACACCAACGGCGTCTGGCTCAAGCTGGTCGGCGACGGCGGGACCGTCTCGGCGCAGTGGTCGCTGGACGGCGTCACGTGGACCTCGTTCAGCGTCGCCAAGACGCTGACCGGGGCGAAGGTCGGTCTCGCCGGGTACCACGGCCAGGGCCAGCCGGCGCGGTTCGACTTCTTCCGCATCGGAAGCGGCGTCCCCGCCAACCGTGCGCCGGTGATCACAGCCACGACCGCCACGCCCAACAAGGGCACGGCGCCGCTGAAGCCGCAGTACGACGTCACGGCCACCGACGCCGACGGTGACACGCTCACCTACGCGTGGGACCTCAACGGCGACGGCACGACCGACTCGACGGCCAAGAACCCGACGACGACGTTCGCCACCGCCGGCGTCTACACCGCCAAGGTGACCGTCTCCGACGGCACGCTCACGGCGTCCGCGACGGTCGTGGTGACCGTCGAGGGCGCGTCCACGAGCACGCCGGTGGAGCTCGGCAGCGACGTCGCGCCGACGCTGGGCCTCACGCTCAGCACGGCCACGGGCTTCCCGGCCTTCGTGCCGGGTGAGACCCGCGACTACACGACGTCGACCACGGCGACGGTCGTCTCCACGGCCGGCGACGCGGCGCTGACGGTCAACGACCCGGGTGCGGCCAAGAGCGGCTACCTGTCCAACGGCAGCTACGCGCTGGCCAAGCCGCTGCAGGTCAAGGCGGGCGCCGGCGAGTGGAAGGGCGTCCCGTCCTCCCTCGCCACCTGGACCGGCCCGATCGGCAAGACCACGGTCGACCTGCAGTTCAAGCAGTCGATCGCCGAGAACGACCCGCTCCGCTCGGGCCGTTACGGCACCACGCTGGTGTTTACGCTGAGCACCACGACTCCGTAGCCAACGGACGTTCGATGACCGGGGCGGCGGGTTTCCCGTCGCCCCGCGTCATTTCTGCTCAGTCAGCGCTAGCTTCGCACTCATGTTCCGCGTCGCGCTGCTGACGGCCCTCATCCTGGCTGTCGTCCCTGCCACCGCCCAGGCCTACTGGGAGCTCACGCCCGACGGGCATCCACGGATCTCGACCGGCCGCGTCGTCCCCTCGGACCTCGACCTCGCGGTCTGCCCGCCCGACGGCTCCGCGTGCACCCCGGTGTCGTGGACGCCGGACCCGATCCACGTAGGGGTCTACGAGCCCGGCGAGACGCCGGTCGGGACCACCTTCGTCGTGACCCGCCGCGCCGACGGCGTCACCGAGCGCAGCCCCGCCTGGAAGGGCCGCCTGGTCGCGACCGCGCCGCCGTCGATCAGCGGCAGCGCGTCCACCACGAACCATGTCGCGCCCGTCCCGGCCACGTGGTCAGGCGGCTGGGGCGACGAGCGGTCCGCGCCGTTCCTGGTGGCCTGCACCAGCCCGCAGGGCACCGACTGCGTCTACCTGCCACCGGCCGCCCAGTGCGCGGCGCCGTGCACGACCACGCCGAGCCCGATGGCCTCCTTCGCGCCCAGCTACGACGGGCCGGCCGCGCTGCCGCCCGTGCTGGCGGGGCACCACCTGATGGCGGTCGAGCAGCGCCAGCCGGCCGACCAGCGCGGGTTCCCCGCGAGGACCCTCGTCGGCCAGCTGTGGAGCCTCAACCACCGCTTCGCCGCGCTCGCACGGGATGACTGGGGCGTGATGTCCGCATCGGCTCCGGTGACGATCGCCCCGACGATCATCGAGCCCGTCCTGCGCCCGGTCAAGACGGCCAAGCTGCGCGAGCGGGCGCTGCGCAGCCAGGGCAAGCTGACGGTCGGGCAGATCGCGTGCGTCCCGGCGTGCAAGGTCTCGGTGAAGGTCTCGGGCGGTGGCAAGAAGGCCGTGACCAGGACGTTCGTCGTCCGCGGCACGCAGAAGATCACGACGCCGGTGCGCCACGGCCAGCTCGCCGTCCGGGTGCACGTGGACGGCAAGCTGCTCGCGAGCGGGAAGGTGACCGCGCGCTAGGCGGCCCCGCCGAAGGGCGGGATGTTGCGGAACGCGGCCGGGCGCGGGTCGTCGGGCGTCGGTGGACGCTCGGCGGCCTCGGTCGTCGGGGTCGTGTCGCGTGGCTCCTCCACCGGGACGAAGCGGCCGGTGGCGGCGTCGAAGCGCATCGTCACCTTCGGCGGCGGTGGCTCCCCGGCGTGCTGACGGCCCGCTGGTTGGTGTCTGGCCATACCTCCGAGGATAAGGGCACCATCACGCCTCCAACGCCACGCGGGGCAGCCGGCGCGCCAGCCAGGTCGGCATCCACCAGGCGCGGTCGCCCATCAGCTGCATGGCCGCGGGCACGATCAGGCAGCGGATCAGGAAGGCGTCGAGCAGGATCGCGACGCCGAGCCCGAGTCCGAACTGCTGCAGCAGCAGGTCCGGGCTGACGATGAACGCGCCGAAGACGACGATCATGATCGCGCCCGCGGCCGTGATCACGCGGCCGGTGGTCGAGAGGCCGACGGAGATCGCGCGCTCGGGGCCGGAGCCGCGCTCGTACTCCTCGTGCATGCGCGACATCAGGAACACCTCGTAGTCCATCGAGAGGCCGAAGACGATCGCGAAGATCATCACCGGCACGAAGGCGTCGATCGGGCCGCTGCCGTTGAAGACGAGCGTGACGACGCCGAGCGAGGCGCCGATCGTCAGCAGGTTGAGCACCGCGGCCTTGAGCGGGATGAAGACCGAGCGGAAGACGACCGCCAACAGCACCGCCGAGAGGCCGACGACCACGAGCAGGAAGATCGGCATGCCCTTGTTGATCTCGGCCGTGGAGTCCAGCTCCGCGGCGGTCGATCCGCCGACGAGGTTGGTGCCCGGCTGGCGCGGCAGCACGTCGTCGCGCAGGCGCTTGATCAACGCGTCGGTCAGCTTGTCCTGCGGGGCGCTGGCCGGGAACGCGAGCAGGGTGGCGACGTTGCCCTCCACCTCCGCCGGGGCCACCTGCGCCACGCCCGGCGTGTCGGCGATCACGCGCTCCAGCGCGGCGGGGTCACCGCCCTCGCTGACCACCAGCAGCGGCCCGTTGAAGCCCGGGCCGAAGCCCTTCGCGAGCAGGTCGTAGGCCTGGCGGGCCGTCGTCGACTTCGCGTCGTTGCCCGCGTCGGCGAAGCCGAGGTGCATCCCGGTCACCGGCAGGCAGAGCGCGACCAGGACGGGCAGCGCGATCACCAGCGCCGGCAGCGGGCGGCGCTGCACGAACGCCGACCAGCGCTCCCAGCGCACCCCGTCGGGCCGCTTCGCCGAGCGCTTGTGGATCGACCGCTCGAGGCGCTTGCCGAACAGCCCGAGCAGCGCGGGGAGCAGCGTCAGGGAGGCGATCATCGTCAGCAGCACCGTCAGCGCGACGGCCAGCGCGATGCCCTTCAGCGACGCGAGCCCGAGCACGTACAGGCCGAGCAGCGCGAACATGACCGTGCAGCCGGCGAAGAACACCGAGCGGCCGGCGGTGTTGAGCGCGGTCCTGACCGCCAGCTCACCCTCGCTGCCGTCCTGCACCTCGCTGCGGTAGCGCGAGAAGATCAGCAGCGCGTAGTCGATGCCGACGCCGAGGCCCACGAGAGCCATCACCGCCGGCGTGAAGTCGGCGATCGTCACCTGGTGCGACGCCAGCGTGATCAACGCGAGTGACGAGCCGACGGCGAACACCGCGGTCACGAGCGGCAGCGCGCCGGCCAGCAGGGAGCCGAACAGCAGCACGAGGATCACCAGCGCGGCGACGATCCCGATCAGCTCGGCGATGCCGCCCTCGCTCTCCTGGGCGTCCCGCGCCGCTTCGCCGCCGACCTCGACCTGCAGCCCGTCGCCGGCCCCGGCCTGTGCCGTGTCGATGAGCCGCACGACGTCCTCCGTCGGCACCTCGGCCGAGCCGCTGTCGAGCGCGACCGTCGCGTAGGCGACGGTGCCGTCGCGCGAGCGTTGCAGCTCGCCGATGCCCGCCACGCTCGGCAGCGCGCGCACGTCGTCGATGATCGAGTCGACGCGCCCGTCGAGCGTGCCGGCGAAGACGAGGTCGACCGAATCGCCGCCCTCGTCCGCGCCCCCGGCCTCGAGCGTGTCCTGGGCGCGTTGGGACTCGGTCCCGGGGAGTGAGAAGTCGTTGTTGTAGGCGCTGCCGGCGACCGCGGCCCCGAAGAAGACGCCGGCGGCCACCACCACCCAGGCGGCGACCATGCGACGGCGGTGACGGTACGCCCAGGCGGCGATGCGTTCGAAGAAGCTCATGGGGGAATGCTCGGCACGCCGGCGCCTGAGGTCATCGGCCGCCAGAGCGCACTTGGAGGCGCCTCGTACAGCGCGAGATGTACGTCCCCGTGCCGATGCCGGCGGTCGCCGTACGGGCTACGGTTGGCGACGATGCGCATCGACCTCGGCGTCGCGGCGGCGCTCGCCGCCGCCATCACGCTCACGATCACCGGCGTCACGGAGCCCGGCTCGGAGGCCCCGGACGCGGTCGCCTACCTGCTCGGGCTGGCGGCCTCGGCGTGGGTCCTCCTGCGCCGCGCGTCCCCGCTCGGCGCGTTGATCGGGACGATCCTGACGCTGGTGCTCTACTACGACCTCGGGTATCCGGCCTTCTCGCCGGCGGTCGCCCTGACGCCGACGGCGTTCTTCGCCGCGCTGGCCGGCCGCGCGGTCCCCGCCGCGTGCATCCTCGGCCTGGCCGTCGTCTTCAGCACGGGTTGGCGCGTCCTGGCCGACGAGATGCCGCTCGACACCGTGCTCGGCACCAACTCGCTGGCCGACGTCGCGCTGTTCGCGGCGGTCATCGTCCTCGGCGAGGCGGTCCGCAGCCGTCGCTCGTGGGGCGAGGAGGTCCGCGCCCGCGAGCGCCTGGAGGCGGAGCAGCGCGCCGAGGAGGAGCGGCTCCGGATCGCGCGCGAGCTGCACGACGTGATGGCGCACACGATCGTCGGCGTCAGCGTGCAGGCGAGCGTCGCCGCGGACGTGATCGACGACTCGCCGGAGGCCGCGAAGGAGGCGCTGCGGGCGATCCGCGCGCAGAGCACAGAGGCGATGGCCGAGCTGCGGGCCGTGGTCGGCGTGCTGCGCGAGGGAGACCAGGACACGGCGCCGCGCGCACCCGCGCCGGGGCTGGACGGCCTCGCCGGGCTCGTCGAGCTCACGCACGGCGCGGGCGTCGAGGTGGCGGTGGCGGTCGACGGCACGGCGCGGCCGCTGCCGAAGGCGATCGACATGACCGCCTACCGGATCATCCAGGAGTCGCTGACGAACGTCATCCGGCACGCGCGCACGCCCGCCGCGCGCGTGCATGTGCGCTACGACCCGGCCGCCCTGGTGCTCGAGATCGCCGATGACGGCGTGGGCGGGACGGCGAACGGGTCCGGCCACGGCGTGCTGGGCATGCGCGAGCGCGCCGCTGCGGTCGGTGGGACGCTCACCGCCGAGCGCGCACCTGAAGGCGGCTTCCGCGTCCGCGCGACCCTGCCGACGCCATGATCCGCGTCCTCCTCGCCGACGACCAGACGCTCGTGCGCACCGGCTTCGGGGTCCTGCTCGACCGCACCGACGGGATCGAGGTCGTGGGCGAGGCGGCCGACGGCGCCGAGGCGGTCGCGGCCGCGCGCGAGCTGCGCCCCGACGTCGTGCTGATGGACGTGCGGATGCCGGCGATGGACGGGCTGGAGGCGACCCGCCACATCCTGTCGGATCCGGCGGCGAGCGCCACGCGCGTGCTCATGCTCACGACGTTCGACCTCGACGAGTACGTCTTCGAGGCGCTGCGGGCGGGCGCGAGCGGGTTCCTGCTCAAGGACGCGGGCGCGGACGAGCTGCGCCGCGCCGTCCGGGTGGTCGCGGCGGGCGAGGCGCTGCTGTCGCCGAGCGTCACGCGGCGGCTGATCGCGCGCTTCGTGGCCGAGCCGGAGCAGCCGGCGCGTGTGGCGCCGTCCCTGGACGAGCTCACCGACCGCGAGCGTGAGGTGCTGGTGCTCGTCGCCGGCGGGCTCAGCAACGCCGAGATCGCGCAGCGGCTCGTGATCACGCACGCGACGGCCAAGACGCACCTGAGCCGGATCCTGCTCAAGCTCGGCGCGCGCGACCGCGCCCAGCTCGTGATGCTCGCCTACGAGAGCGGGCTCGTCCGGGTCGGCGCCTAAGCGGCCCGCGCCCACACGTGCTCGTCCTTGTAGGACGCGAGCGCGTGCCCGACCTCGGCGAAGACCTCCGCGTTGAGGCCCATGCCCAGGTGTGAGGCCCGGACCTCGACCTTGTCGGCGCACGGGTCCAGGCACGCGCGCCAGTTGACGATCCCGTCCGTCTTGGAGTAGATCGCCGTGTAGCCGACCTCGGGCGGGACGTCGGCGTGGAACTCCTCGCGGAAGCGCCGGCAGCAGTCGCCGCGCAGGCACGTGAAGCGGAGCATCCCGGGTACTCGGCCGGTGCCGAGCGTGCCCACGAGCAGGATGTTGGCGAGCACGACCGGGTGCGTGTTGAGCTGATTGACCGTCGGCGAGCCGAGCGTGACGATCCCGCTCACCAGGTCCGGGCGGCGGACCGCGAGATGGCGGGCGAAGATCCCGCCGCGGCTCTGGCCGACGAGCGCCACGCGCTCACCGCTCTCCTCCGCGAAGCGCTCGAGCCGCTCCTCGATCCGCGCGCACGCGTCCGCCGAGCAGCCGACGTTCATGCGGATGCCGGCCCGGCGCGTGTGGTAGCCGTTCTGACGCAGCCACTGGGTCATCGTCGCCAGCGACCCGTCGCCGGCCATGAAGCCGGGGATCAGCAGGACGGGGCGTCCCTCCCCGTTCGGCACTCCGCCACCGCGCCAGACGGAGCTGCGGCGCAGCGCCGCGGCCTCGACGCCGGCGAAGGACTCACGCCAGAGCGGGGGGAAGTGCGGAAGTGAAACGCCCACGTCCACATATTTACCCGAATTCTGTGCGGATCACCACAAACCATGGTCGAGGGCTCCCCCGGACGGGTGCTGGGAGTACCGTTGCGAGCATGCGTGCCGCCACCATCGTCGACGGCCGGGTCGAGGTCGCCGATCGTCCCGATCCCGAGCCCCAGGACGGGCAGCTGCTCGTCCGCGTCCGCGCCGCCGGGCTCAACGGTGCCGACATCCTGCAGGTCGCCGGTCACTATCCGCCGCCGCCGGGTGTCCCGGCGGACATCCCCGGGCTCGAGCTCGCGGGCGAGGTCGTCGCCTGCGGCCGTCGCGCCGGGCGCTTCGAGCCGGGGGATCGCGTGATGGCGGTCGTCGCCGGCGCCGGCCAGGCGGAGCTCGCCGTCGTCCACGAGCGGACCGCGATGCCCGTCCCGGACGAGCTCGACTGGACCGCGGCCGGCGGCGTCCCGGAGGTCTTCACCACCGCCCACGACGCGCTCTTCACCCAGGCCGGCCTCACCGTCGGCGAGCGGCTGCTCGTGCACGGGGCAGCCGGCGGGGTCGGCATGGCGGCCGTCCAGCTCGGCGTGATGGCCGGCGCGCGCGTCACGGCGACCGTGCGTGACGAGCACGCGCGCGAGCAGGTCAAGGCCCTCGGGGTCAACGCGATCGACCCGGCCGCCTTCGTCGACGAGGGGGAGTACGACGTGATCCTCGAGCTCGTCGGGGCGATCAACCTCGACGGCAACCTGGACGCGCTCGCCACCGGCGGCCGCATCTGCGTGATCGGCGTCGGTGCGGGCGCGAAGACCGAGATCAACCTCATGAAGCTGATGCAGAAGCGCGGCCGGATCCACGGCTCGACGCTGCGCACCCGCCCGATCGAGGAGAAGGCGATCGCCGCGCGACTGGTGGAGAAGATGGTGCTGCCGGGGTTCGCGTCCGGCGACCTGTCCGTGCCGGTGACGGCGAGCTTCCCGCTCGAGGAGGCGCCCGCCGCCTACGAGCGCTTCAGCGCGGGCAAGAAGCTAGGCAAGGTCGTCCTGGATATCTGACCGGATCAGGTCGAGGTCCGGGTCTTCCCTCGCCCACTCGCGGGCCTCGGGCCGGCCCTCGAAGGCGACCCGGATATGGCGCAGGGCGTCCTCGCGACGCCCGGCCAGCGCCGCGTAGCAGGCCAGGTTGTAGTGCAAGCCCGGGTTGTCCGGGTAGTGCTCGAGCGCCTCCGCGGCGGTCGCGTAGGCCTGCTCGGGCCGGCCCTGCTCCGCCTGCGCGCCGGCGAAGTACCAAAACTCGAACGGCGAGGGCGGCCCCGCCGCGCCCGGCTTGCCGCCGATCACGAGCACGGTCGTGTCCTTCGCGTGCGCGGTCGCGGCGCGATGCTGCTCGGGAGCCGCGAAGACGATCGTGCCGGCCGGCGCGTCGAGCTCCTCGCCGTCGAGCGTGAAGCGCGCGTGGCCGCTGGCGACGAAGTACAGCTCCTCGTGGTGGCCGGAGCCGGAGCCGAGCTCGTCGTGCGGCTCGATCACCGTGCCCTCGTCGGCCGTGTACGCGTTGATGCCGAAGGCGCTCACGCCGAGCGGCCGGCGGATGGGGCGGAAGTCCATCCCGTCCCCGAGCGGGATGCGAGCGAGCTCGCGGAGCGCTAGTACGGCGGGAAGTCGCTCCACCAGGTTCCCAGCTCGCGGAACGCGCGCCAGAAGTCGCGCTTCGCGGACTCCTCGTCGAGCGACCGGTCGATGTCGGGCACGTACAGCGCGTCGATCGAGGGCGTCAGGCGCTGGATCGCACCGGGGACCTCCTGGATCTCGCGGGCGAGTGGCAGCTGGAGGTCGTTGAGCACGTCGAGCGCGTCGGTGCCCATGACCACGAGGATCTTGGGCTGCACGATCGCGATCTCCTCCACGAGCCGCGCGACGCACTCCGGCGCGGCCAGCGAAGGATCGGCGACCGGGCACTTGACGCACAGCGTGCCGTAGACGACCAGCGGGTCGATGTCGAGCCGCCGCAGCGACTTCATCAAGGCGGTTCCGGCTCGGCCGTAGAAGGCAACGCCCTCCTCGACCTCCGCTGGGGTCGGCGCGTACTTGAGCATGAACACGTCCGCCTGCGGATGGCCCGAGCCGAGCACCGGCATCAGGTTGCCGCGTGCACAGCGCTCGCAGCTCTGCAGGTCGTGGGTGAACGTGTTGAGCTCGCGGATGGCGCGCTCGAGGTACTTCTCGCGGATCTCGTCGTCGGTGGCGGGCATTCCGCCGACGAGGTTCACGCCGGGGCCGGGTTCTCCTTGCCCCTGCAAGTCACTGCCCGCCGCGACCCGCCACGGCCTTGGCCACCTTGCGCCGGCGTGTGGCACGCCGAGCGGCCGGTGGAGTGGCCTTCGTCTGGAGGAACTTGAGGGCCTGAACCTGCGCGTAACGCAGGGAAGAAGGCTTCGCGGCGATGTTCGCGTCGCGCAGCGATTCGAGGAACTCCTCGGGGCCGTCGAAGTCCCGCATCGTGATCCGCACGGCACCCAGGCCCTGTGCAACGTGGCTGTCAGTTCCGGCGCCGCCGACGATCCGGTACTTGCCGGCGAACCGCACCGCCTCCTCGTTGAAGGCCGGGATCGCGATCCGCGGGTTGAAGACCTCGATCGCGTCGATCTTCTCCACGACGGCGAGCATGTGCTCGTAGTCGGGCACGGCGTGCAGGCGGTCGAACGGGTGCGGCACGTAGACGATGCCGCCCTGGCGGCGGATCTCGGCGATCGTCTCCTCGAGCGTCATCCCCCGCGGGATCTTCTCGGTCAGGAACAGGCCGATGACCTCGCCCTGGTCGGCGGTCATCACCTCCTCGCCGATGATCACCTTCACGCCGTACTGCGACGCCTTCTCGGCCGCCTCGTAGGCGCCGGAGATCTCGTTGTGGTCGGTGACGGCGATCGCGCCGAGCCCGACGTCCCGCGCGGTGGCCAGCAGCACGTCCACCGGCGTCGCGCAGTCGCTCGAGTGGTCGGTGTGCATGTGCAGGTCGACGTCGATCAGGCGGTTCTTCTTGACGCGCTTGCGCACCTCGGGCTTCGGATCCGGGTCGTGCCGGAGCGCCGCGAGGCCGGTGTAGATCTCCTCGACCTGGTCGGCGACCCGCGCCCACGCGAGCTCCTCGCGCGCCTCGCCGCCCGCCCGCGCCAGCTGGGTACGCAGGTCCTCGTCCTTGATGGCGCGCTCGAGCTGGGCCGTGAGCACGTCCACGTCGCCGACGTCGAAGTGCAAGCCGAGGTCCCCGTCGCGCAGGACCTCCTCGTAGACCGACGTGCGCGCGGCGAGCGGCACGGCGCCGACGCCGAGCGCCTTGACCAGCACGCCGGGCGCGGTCACCTGCCCGAGGCTCGCGGCGACGACGATGTCCGCGGAGGCGAACGCCGCGTCCTCGTCGGTGACCACGCTCACGCGGTTGCGCAGGCTCGAGCGCAGCGTCGGGATGCCGCTCTTGGAGTAGACGACGGCCTCCCACGGCAGCTCCTCCGGCAGATGCCGCAGGGCGCGCAGGAAGAGCCGCAGCGCGCCGCGCTCCTCGCGGTCGGAGAAGGCGATGCGGACCGGCCCGCCGGTCTGCGGGGCGCGCTGCTCAGGCGTGATGCCGGGCCGCAGCAGCCGGTACGAGGACGGGAAGAAGCGGTTCATCAGCTCCGCGGTCGCCTCGTAGGACGCCGTGCGCGCGTCCATGCGGCCGAAGAACAGCTCGACGAACTTGCGCGCCACCTGGGTGCTGAGCACGCGCTCGGCGGGCGCGTGGAAGGAGCCGACGTTCAGGGCGCGCGAGTGCCGCAGCGCGACGCTCCCCGCGCTCGGGGCCCACGGCTCGTGCACGTGCACGAAGTCCAGCTGCGCGACCGAGAGCACCTCCTCGATCGTGCGCGAGATGTCGATCGGCGGGGCGGGGTTGATCCCCTTCCGGCTCGCGTTGAACAGCAGCTCGCCGACGCCGAGCACGCGCACGCCGCCGTCGGGGTCGAACAGCGTCTCGGGCTTCTCGCGCGCGGCGCGGATCAGCTTGCGCGACTCACGGACCAGCTCGGGCGACCGGGACGGCGCGAGCAGCAGCACTCGGTGGCCCCGCGCGGCGAGCTCCCGCGAGACCTCGTCGGCGAACGTCCCGACCTCGTTCGCGTCTTCGAGCGGATGCGGCGCGACCTGGGCGATGGCGAAGCGTTCAGCCACTCAGCGGGAGGATAGTCATCCGCGTCCGCCGGCTGCCGCTCACGGGTCGTGCACCCGTCAAGCTGACGCGGTGAGCGACAGCGAGACGACCAGCCCCGGGCCCGGCCGCGAGCGCCAGGCCGCGATCTACCGCGACGGCGTGTTCGGCCGCCGGCCGCGTGTGCCGACCGATCCGGCGTCGCTCGAGGCGGCCGCCAAGCGCAAGGCGAGCGTCCGCGGGTGGGCGTACGTCGCCGGCGGTGCGGGTGACGGCGTGACCATGCGTGCGAACCGCGCCGCGTTCGATCGCTGGGCGATCGTGCCGCGCGTCCTGCGGGACGTCTCGCGGCGGGACCTGTCGGTGGAGCTGCTCGGGCGGCGGATCCCGGCGCCGGTGCTGCTCGCGCCGGTCGGAGCCGCGGAGCTGCTGCACCCCGAGGCCGACCGGGCGATCGCGGGCGCCGCCGCCGAGCTCGGCCTGCCGTACGTCTTCTCGAGCCAGGCGTGCTTCTCGATGGAGGAGTGCGCGGCGGTGATGGGCGACGCGCCGCGGTGGTTCCAGCTGTACTGGAGCCGGGACGAGGGCGTCGTTGACTCCTTCCTCGCGCGGGCGAAGGCCGCGGGCTGCGAGGCGATCGTGGTCACGCTCGACACGACGATGCTCGGCTGGCGGCCGCAGGACCTCAACCTCGGCTCGCTGCCGTTCTCGCGCGGGGAGGGCATCGCGCAGTACCTGAGCGACCCACGCTTCCGCGAGCTGGTGCGCGAGCGGCTGCAGGCGGGCCTGTCGGGCGCCGCCTCGACCGGCCGGCCCACGCTCGCCGCGCTGCGCGCGCTCGCGACCATGACCCGCAAGTTCCCCGGCCCGTTCCTGGCCAACCTGCGCTCGCCCGAGCCGCGCGCGGCGGTCGAGACGTTCCTCGACACGTACTCGCGTCCAAGCCTCACCTGGGACGACATCGCCACGCTGCGCGAGCGCACCGACCTGCCGGTGCTGCTCAAGGGCATCCTGCACCCGGACGACGCCCGCCAGGCGGCCGACCTCGGCCTTGACGGCATCGTCGTCTCCAACCACGGCGGCCGCCAGGTCGACGGCGCGGTCGCGGCGCTGGACGCGCTGACGGACATCGCGCCGGCCGTCGCGGACACGAACCTGACGATCCTCTTCGACAGCGGCATCCGCACCGGCGCGGACGTCCTGAAGGCGCTCGCGCTCGGCGCCGACGCCGTCCTGATCGGCCGCCCGCACGTCTACGGGCTCGCGATCGACGGCCGCCGCGGCGCCCGCGATGCCGTCGCCAACATCGTCGCCGAGCTCGACCTCACGCTCGGCCTGAGCGGCCTGACCGGGGTCGCCGAAGCGACCCCGGAGATCCTGCGAAGGAGCTAGCTACTCGGCCGTGGCCTTCTCCGAGGACTCCTCGGTGGCCTTCTTCTCACGCGCGGCGCGGGCGACCTTCTCGGCGCGCGCGTAGCGGGCGATGAACTCCTCGGTCGCCTGGCGCGCCTGGTCGTCCGGGCGCTGGTTCTGCGGCGACTTCATGAGGTACGACGACGGGCCGTCGAGCTGGCCGCCGATGCCGTTGTTCATGGCGAGCTTGCAGCAGCGGGCGGCGTCGATGACGATGCCGGCCGAGTTCGGGGAGTCCCAGACCTCGAGCTTGAGCTCGGCGGTCAGCGGGACGTCGCCGAAGGCCGCGCCCTCGAGGCGGATGTGCGCCCACTTGCGGTCCGTGAGCCACGGCACGTAGTCCGACGGGCCGACGTGCACGTCGTGCTCGGGCATCTCGTGGTCGACGATCGAGGTGACCGCGTTCGTCTTGGAGATCTTCTTGGACTCGAGGCGCTCGCGCTCGAGCATGTTGTAGAAGTCCATGTTGCCGCCCACGTTGAGCTGCGACGTGCGCTGCAGCTCGACGCCGCGGTCGCCGAACAGGCGGGCCAGCTGGCGGTGGACGATCGTGGCGCCGACCTGCGACTTGATGTCGTCGCCGACGATCGGCAGGCCGGCCTTCTTGAAGCGGTTGTCCCAGTACTGCTCGCGGGCGATGAACACCGGGATGCAGTTGACCATCGCGCAGCCGGCCTCGAGGATCTGCTCGACGTACCACTTGGTGGCCTGCTCGGAACCGACCGGGAGGTAGGAGACGACGACGTCGGTCTTCGTGTCCTTGAGGACCTGGACGATGTCGACCGTCGAGCCCTCGGCCTTCGTGATCTTCTGCGACAGGTACTTGCCGAGGCCGTCGTGCGTCATGCCGCGCTGGACCGGCACCCCGAGGTTCGGGATGTCTTCCTTGACGAACTTGATCGTGTTGTTCTGGCCGCTCCAGATCGCCTCGGAGAGGTCCTTGCCGACCTTCTCGGAGTCGATGTCGAACGCCGCGGAGAACTCGATGTCGCCGACGTGGTAGCCGCCGAGGTCGACGTGCATCAGGCCCGGGACACGCGTGTCCACAGGAGCGTTCTTGTAGTAGTGCACGCCCTGCACGAAGGCGTTCGCGCAGTTGCCGACGCCGATGATCGCGACGCGGACCTTTTCGTTCTGATAACGACCGTTGCCGTTCGTAGACGCCGTCAAGGCATTCCCCTTCGATGGTTGGTGACCGACGGTCAATACGCCGTTAGGCGGCGTCGGTTACAGGCTGCTTGAGCTCGGAGCGCACGTGGAAGATGCGCTGGAAGACGGTGATGATCGCCATCGCGGCGAGCAGGTACACGGCGGGCTCGATGGCTTGCAGGAAGCCGAAGACGAGCCCCGCCGACAGCACGACGACGCGCACGGCGCGGTCCGCGATGCCGACCTTGCACTCCACGCCGAGCGCTTCAGCGCGCGCTCGCGTGTAGGAGACCATCAAGGAGGCGAGCACGGCCAGGGCCGTGACGCCGACGGCGACATCGCCGCCGAAGATGAACGTCAGATCGTCGTCGCGCACGAACTGGACGGCGACCGCGGCGAGCACGATGCCCTCTTCCATGCGGTCCAGCGTCGAGTCCAGGAACGCCCCGAACGGCGTGCCCTTGCCGGACATGCGCGAGTAGCGCCCGTCGAGCGTGTCGCACACCGAGCCGACGATGAACGCGATCCCGCCCGCGATCCACCAGCCCTGCAGGATGAGCACGGCGGAGACGACGCAGAGCACGAACCCGGTCAACGAGATCGCGTTCGGCGTGAGCCGTGATTCGATGAGACGGTTGCGGAACTCCGTCTGGTAGTCGCGTGTGGCCATCGGGCGGTGAGCCTATCCGGCGCGCGCCGGCGCGGGTAGGGCCGGCTCCGGCTCCCACGCCCATTGAGCGGGACGCACGCGCGCGAACACGGTCTGCGCCAGGACCGCGGAGACGACCGCCACGGCGGCGCCGGTGGCCGCGTCGAAGATCCAGTGGTTGGCGGTCACGACGACCACGAGCGAGACGATCGGCGCGTAGGCGACCCACAGGGCCTTCACCCAGCGGTGGCGCGTCATCCGCACCATCGAGATCGCGAGCATGAGGGCGAACCCGACGTGCATCGACGGCACCGCGGCGTACGGGTTGTAGAGCGCGTTGACGTCCGAGTCGCTGGAGACGCCGGTGAAGTCGGAGACCGAGTCGATGAAGCCCAGCCCGGGCATCAGCCGCGGCGGCGCGGTCGGGAACAGGACGTACCCGAGCAGCGCGAACCCCATCCCGACCATGAACATGTTGCGCACCCAGTAGAAGTGCTCGTTGCGGAACAGGTAGACGAACGCGAGCGTGACCGTCGTGACCACGAAGTGCGTGTTCAGGTACATCCACGAGCCCACCGACTCCACCCAGCCCGTGCTGATCGCCCAGCGCTGGATGTCCGGCTCGACGAAGACGTGGAGCGTCTGCTGCAGGTCGACGATCCAGCGGGCGTTCGCGAACGCCGCGGCCGACTGGTCGAACACCTGCCCGCGCACGAGCCGGTAGAGCCAGTACGCGCCGCAGAACAAGAGGATCTGCCACAACAGGTCACGGGGACCGCGGGGGAGCACACGGGACAACACGGCCGTAACACCCTAACCGGCGGCGGACGCGGGCTCGCGGCGTCCCAACAGCGGCTAATGGCAGGTCTTCGCGCGGCGGCTGCGCTCGATGCCGAAGCGCGCCTGCACCATCAGCACGCCCGGCTCTTCGGGCTCGACCCGCGTCCACCCACCCGGGGCGCGGCTCACGCACGCGTTCGTCGTCTGCCAGTACGGCGTGTAGCGGTACTTGACCACGGTCGGCTTGGCCGCGTCGACCATGAACCAGTTCGGCCCCGCCGCGAGCAGCGTCGCGCCGCCCGACGCGGGCGAGACCGGATCGCGCAGCTCCCAGATCCGCCAGCGTGGGGACTCGTAGACGAGGTCCAGGTAGCCGAGCCCCTGCTCGAGCAGGAGCGCCTCCGAGCGCGCGGAGTAGTCCAGCGGCGCGCTCGGGAGCGCGACGAAGCGCACCGCGTTCTCGCGCAGCCACTCGTGGTAGCGCGCGGGGGTGAGCTGCTCGTCGTCGTAGAAGATCGGGTTCGCCTTCGCGTCCAGCTGGCGCTCCCACCCGCGGGCGAGCGGGACGACCTTCGCCAGGTCCGCCGCCTCCCAGTGGTTCTTGGTCAACGGCACCTCGACGCGCTCGCCCGGCTTGGCCATCTTCGTCAGGAAGTCCCGCGCCTCGGCCTGGAACGCGAGCCGCGTCGACGGGTCGCCGTGCGCCTCCGCCACCGCGCGCACTGCCGGCAGCCACTGCAGGTACAGCAGCCCGCCGCCGATCACGACGATCGCGATCGCCGGCACCTTCTTGCGGTGCGCGAGCGCCAGCACGGACGGCCCGGCCAGCACGCCGAGCCGCAGCGCGTTCTGCCCGAACGGGGTCGGGACGAAGAACGCGCCGATGAGCACGCCCAGGTACAGGAGGCCGCCGGCCCAGATCGTCCGCCGGCCGGGCGCGAGCAGCGCGACGCCGGCGGCGCTCAGCACGAGCATCG
This sequence comes from Solirubrobacter pauli, assembly GCF_003633755.1. Classification (GTDB taxonomy): domain Bacteria; phylum Actinomycetota; class Thermoleophilia; order Solirubrobacterales; family Solirubrobacteraceae; genus Solirubrobacter; species Solirubrobacter pauli. Next base: position 2,181,611 of record NZ_RBIL01000001.1, on the reverse strand, counting down.
GCCAGAAGGCGGACGCGGCGAACCGGTCGTTGCCGCCCTCGGGGAACAGCGCCCACAGCGCGACGCCGCCGAGCAACGTCGGGACGAAGACCCAGGCGGCCGCGCGCAGCGCGGGCCGGCCGTCGGCGATCAGCTTCGCGCACGCGCCGAGCATCAGGAACACGCCCGCGACCGGGCTGGCGAGCATCGTGCACAGCGCGAGGACGCCGCCGATCACGTGGCGGTCACGGCGCGCGGCCGTCCACGCGGCCACGGCGAAGGCGATGCCGAGCAGGAACGGCATCCGGCCGATCGCGACGTTCGACAGGACGCCGGCGGTGAACAGCCAGGACGCGATCGCGCCGGCCGTGCGCGACGGCGCGTGGGCCTGCGCGAGGGGCGCGAAGAGCACGGTGGCGACGAGCGCGGAGACCACGCCGACGAGCGCCGGGCCCAGCACGAGCGCGAACGGGGCGAACAGCAGCGAGTAGCCCAGCACGTGATGACCGCCGTACCACTGGGCGTTCCAGACCGTCAGCCCTTGGTGCTCGAACAGCCACGCGCGGTAGCTGTGCGCAGCCATGTCGGCGGTGGCCGGCTGCGCGATCAGGTACGCCAAGCAGGCCAGCGCGCATCCAAGCGCCGGCGCGAGAGGGTGCTCGAACGCGCGCCGCATGTGCGGGGAAGAGCCTACCCCGCCGCTCGGGCGGGGCCGCTCTATCTAGCCGTACCGAAGTCCGCGGTGACGAAGCAGATGTTCGACGTGGCGCGCTTGGCGACGCCCACGCGGCGGAACGAGCGCGACAGCATGACCTTGCGGTGGGTCGCCGACTGCGCCCACATCTGGACGATCGCCTGCGGCTTGCAGCGGCTCATCCAGGCGAGGTTCTCACCCACGCGCGCGACGCGGCGCACGTAGCGCCGGACCCGCTTGCCGTACTGGTCGTGGGCGAGCCGGTTCTCGCGCAGCATCTTCGCCGAGTGCACGTCCGCCGCGCGGGCGAAGCCGCTCTGCGTGCGGAGCTTCGGCAGGCCGTGCTGGGCGCGGTAGTCGTTCATGGCGCGCAGGATCCCCGCCTCGAGGCGGTCGGTACGGGCCGAGGCGTGCGCGACGGCGCTCGGCGATAACACGCAGATCATGAGCACGGCGAGCAGCGCGCGCCGCAGCGTCTTGATGGACATGGGCCCCCTGGGACCGGTAGCCCGACCAAGGCCACCGGGGTGTTTGACCATTTCGGCGCAGTCCGTCGCCGTACTTCGACCAGCGCCGATCCGTCGGCGCGGCCCGCAACCTAAAGGTCGCTTCCTGCATCCGCAGCTCGCAAACCCCGGATCCGGTCAGAAAATATACAGGGTGCGATCGAAAAGCGCCAAACCGGGGTAACGGAGGCCGTCGGTACGGTGACCGCCGTGACCCCGCCCGACCGAGCCCGCGTCCGCCGCATCCGCGACCGCCTTCGCCTCGTCTACGGCCGGCCGTTCGCCCCGCCGCACGGCCAAGGTCTGGACGAGCTGATCCTGACCGTCCTCTCGCAGTCGACGAACGACCGCAACCGCGACGTCGCCTACCTCGCGCTGCGCCGTGACTTCGCCGACTGGACCGCCGTGCGCGACGCGCCCAACGCGGACGTGGAGCGCTCGATCCGTCCCGGCGGCATCTCCAAGGTCAAGTCCGCGCGGATCCAGGACATCCTGCGGGCGATCGACATCGACACGTTCGACGCCGACCTCGAGCGGATGAGCGTCGCCGAGGGGCGCGACCTCCTCGTCGGCCTCCCGGGCGTCGGCCGCAAGACCGCCGCCTGCGTGCTGCTGTTCGCCTACGGCAAGCGCGACATCCCCGTCGACACCCACGTCTCACGCGTAGGCACGCGCCTGGGGCTGTTCCGCGAGAAGGCGCCGTTCGAGGAGCTCCACGACGCGATGCTCGAGATCACCCCGCGCGGGCAGGAGCTCGAGTTCCACGTGAACCTGCTCCGGCACGGTCGCCGGACCTGTCACTCAAGGGCGCCTAAATGTGACCGATGTGCGCTTTTGCGGATGTGCCCCACCGGCTACAATCTGCGTCAAGCTGACTGAGATTTCTAAGAGGAGCTAAGACGCATGGCAAAGACCATCGGGATCGACCTCGGAACCACCAACTCCTGCATGGCAGTGCTGGAGGGCGGCGAGCCGACGGTCATCGAGAACAGCGAGGGTGGCCGGACCACCCCGTCGGTGGTCGCCTTCGCGCAGAGCGGCGAGCGCCTGGTCGGCACGGTCGCCAAGCGCCAGGCGGTCACCAACCCCACCAACACCGTGTTCTCCATCAAGCGCTTCATGGGCCGCAAGGAGGCCGAGGTGCGCGAGGAGGAGTCGATGGTGCCGTACGAGGTCGTCTCGGGCGGCGGCGGTGACGCGCGCGTGTCGGCCGGTGGCAAGGAGTACTCGCCGCCGGAGATCGCCGCGATGATCCTGCAGAAGCTCAAGGCCGACGCCGAGGCGTACCTGGGCGAGACCGTCGACAGCGCGGTCATCACCGTCCCGGCCTACTTCAACGACGACCAGCGTCAGGCGACCAAGGACGCCGGCCGCATCGCGGGCCTGGACGTCAAGCGCATCATCAACGAGCCGACCGCGGCCTCGCTCGCGTACGGCCTCGACAAGGAGTCCGACCAGACGATCCTCGTCTTCGACCTCGGCGGCGGCACGTTCGACGTGTCCGTGCTCGAGATCGGCGACGGCGTGTTCGAGGTCAAGTCGACCGCGGGTGACAACCACCTCGGCGGCGACAACTTCGACAAGGCGGTCGTGGACTGGCTCGCCGCGGAGTTCAAGCGCGACCAGGCGATCGACCTGACGCAGGACAAGATGGCCCTCCAGCGCCTCTACGAGGCCGCCGAGAAGGCCAAGATCGAGCTGTCCTCCGCGCAGGAGACGCAGATCAACCTGCCGTTCATCACGGCCGACGCCTCGGGCCCGAAGCACCTCGACGTGCGCCTCACGCGCGCCAAGCTCAACGAGCTGGCCGGCTCGCTCATCGAGCGCGTCGTCGGCCCGGTCCGCCAGGCCCTGGACGACGCCAAGGACAAGGGCGTCAAGGAAGTCGACCACGTCGTGATGGTCGGCGGCATGACCCGCATGCCGGCCGTCCAGGAGAAGGTCAAGGAGCTCACCGGCAAGGAGCCGCACCGCGGCGTCAACCCGGACGAGGTCGTGGCCGTCGGCGCCGCCATCCAGGCCGGCGTGCTCGGCGGCGAGGTCAAGGACGTCCTGCTGCTCGACGTCACCCCGCTCACCCTCGGCATCGAGACCAAGGGCGGCGTGATGACCAAGCTCATCGAGCGCAACACGACGATCCCGACGCGCAAGTCGGAGGTCTTCTCCACCGCCGAGGACAACCAGCCCTCCGTGGAGATCCACGTCCTCCAGGGCGAGCGCGAGATGGCGACCTACAACAAGTCGCTCGGCAAGTTCCAGCTGACGGGCATCCCGCCGGCGCCGCGCGGCATCCCGCAGATCGAGGTCGGCTTCGACATCGACGCCAACGGCATCGTGAAGGTGTCGGCGAAGGACCTCGGCACCGGCAAGGAGCAGAAGATCGAGATCAAGTCGGGCTCGGGCCTGAGCGACGACGAGATCAAGCGCATGGTGTCCGACGCCGAGTCGCACGCCGACGACGACAAGCGCCTCCGCGAGCTGGCCGAGGCCCGCAACAACGGCGAGTCCGCGGCCTACAACGCCGGCAAGCAGCTCAAGGACCTCGGCGACCAGGTCGACGCCGCCTCCAAGGCGGAGATCGAGGACGCCGTCAAGGACCTCAACGAGGCCCTCAAGGGCGAGGACACCGAGGACATCAAGGCCAAGACGGATCGCCTGCAGTCCGCGTTCCACCGCGTGTCCGAGCAGATGTACGAGCGCGCCCAGGCGCAGCAGCAGGACACGGGCGCGCCGGAGGACAACAACGGCAACGCCACGAGCAACGGCAACGCCTCCTCCTCCGAGGAAGAGGTCGTCGACGCCGAGGTCGTGGACGAGCAGAAGTAATGGCGGACGAGAACCTCAACACCGAGGTCGCCGCGGAGGAGTCCGAGGACTTCTCCGCGGCCGCGCCGCCTGACCCGGCGGCCTCGGGCGCGGGCGAGACGTCCTTCGCGGACGCGGAGGTGCCGCCCGCGTCAGAGCCCAAGACGGGTGACTCCGAGCTGGACACGCTCACGGCCGAGCGCGACAAGTACCTCGGCCTGGCGCAGCGCGCCCAGGCCGACTTCGACAACTACCGCAAGCGGATGGCCCGCGAGAACGCCGCGGCCGCCGACCGCGGCGTGGCGAAGCTCGCCAAGGAGCTCCTGCCCGCGCTCGACCACCTCGAGCTGGCGCTGAAGGCCGCCGAGGGGCACGAGGACGTGGTGAAGGGCTTCGCGATGGTCGCGGGCGAGCTGCAGGCCGCGCTCGGGCGCGTCGGGATCCAGTCGTTCTCGCCCAAGGGCGAGGTGTTCGACCCCAACGAGCACGAGGCGATGGCCCAGGCCCCGGTCGAGGGCGCCGAGTCCGGCACCGTCGCCGAGGTCTACCAGTCCGGCTACCGGATCAACGGGTCCGTGCTCCGGCCCGCGCGTGTGGTGGTGGCGCAGTAGCGATGGCTTCTCGCGGTACCGACCACTACAAGACCCTCGGGGTCGAGAAGAAGGCCTCCCAAGAGGAGATCAAGAAGGCGTACCGCAAGCTCGCCCGGCAGTACCACCCGGACACGAACAAGGACGCGGGAGCCGAGGAGCGCTTCAAGGCGATCTCCGAGGCCTACGACATCCTCGGCGACCCCGAGAAGCGCAAGAAGTACGACCGTGGCGGCTCGATGTTCGGGGGCGCCCAGTCGCCCTTCGGCGGTGGGGCGTCCGGCGGTGGTGCCGGCGCCGGCGCGGACTTCGGGTCCTTCTCGGACATCCTCTCCGGCATCTTCAACACCGGCGGCGGGCGCGTGCGCACGAAGCCGGCGACGGAGCGCGGGCAGGACCTCGAGACGTCGGTGACGTTGTCGTTCGAGCAGGCGCTGGCGGGCGCGCAGGTGCCCGTCTCGGTCGCGACGCACTCCGCGTGCACGACGTGCCGCGGCTCGGGCGCGCGGCCCGGCACCTCGCCGAAGGTCTGCCCGGTCTGCAACGGCCGCGGCGTCGAGGCCCAGGGCCAGGGCGTCTTCTCGGTCACCCGCCCGTGCTCGCGCTGCAACGGCTCGGGCACGGTCATCGAGGAGCCCTGCGGCACCTGCGGCGGTGAGGGCCGGCTGCGCGAGATGAAGCGCTACCGGGTCAACATCCCCAAGGGCGTGCGCGAGGGCTCGCGGATCCGCTTGGCCGGCAAGGGCGAGGCGGGGCTGCGCGGCGGGCCGCCGGGCGACCTGTACGTGGTGACCCACGTGACGGAGTCCGACGTCTTCAAGCCCAAGGGCGACCACCTCGAGGTCGAGGTGCCGATCACGGTGGCCGAGGCGCTCGGCGGCGCCGAGGTCGAGGTGCCCACGCTGCACGGCACGAAGAAGCTGCGTGTCGCGCCGGGCACCAAGCACGGAACCGTCCAGCGCCTGCGCGGCGAGGGCGCGCCCGTCCTCGGCGGCAAGGGCAACGGCGACCTGCACTACCGCTTCGTGATCGAGCTGCCGTCCTCGCTCAACGACGAGCAGAAGGCGGCCGTCGAGCAGCTCTCGAAGGTGATGAACGGGAACCCGCGCGAGCGGATCCTGCGGGCGGCCGGAGCGCGCTGATGGGCGTCCGGCGCACCCGCATCACCGCGCGTGTCGACCACGACCGCGGCGTGTTCATGATCTCGGTCGCCGCCGAGCTCGCCGAGATGCACCCGCAGACCTTGCGCATGTACGAGGCGCGCGGCCTGATCGAGCCCAAGCGCTCGCCGAAGGGCACGCGCCTGTACTCGCAGGCGGACGTCGAGCGGCTCCGCAAGATCCAGGAGATGACGACCGAGTGGGGCATGAACCTCGCCGGCGTCGAGAAGGTCTTCGAGCTCGAGGAGCAGCTGGACCGGATGCAGCGCAAGGTCCAGGTGCTCGAGCGGCGCGCCGAGCAGCTCCAGGAGGAGATCGTCCGCCTCGAGGAGAAGCGCGAGTCGGTCAAGGCCGAGATCGTGCGCTACGAGGCCGCCCCCGGCACCTCGCTGATCCCGATCAGGCACGTGAAGAAGTAACGCTGGTTCGCCATGACGAATGTCATGGCGAACTGGTGATTCGCGGCTCTACCCGCCCTCCTCGGTCCGCGCGACCTTGGAGGCATGAACAACGGCACAGATTCCCAGCCGGCCGTGCGGGTTCGTGGACTGCGTCGCACGTACGGGCACGGGCACACGGCGTACGAGGCGGTGCGCGGCGTCGACCTCGACGTGCCCGCCGGAACGATCACCGCCCTCCTCGGCACGAACGGCGCCGGAAAGACCTCCACGCTGGAGGTCATCGAGGGCCTGGCGCCCGCCACCGCGGGCCAGGTCAGCGTCCTGGGCCTCGACCCGCTCGCCGACCGCGCCGCGATCCGCGCGCGCACCGGGGTGCTGCTGCAGCGCAGCGGCTTCTCCGGCGACCTGACGGTCCGCGAGACGCTCCGGCAGTGGGCCGGCACGCTGACCAACCCGCGCCCGATCGACGAGATGCTGGCCATGCTCTCGCTCGAGAGCCGCGCCGACGTGCGCATGCTCGCGCTCTCCGGTGGCGAGACACGCCGCGTCGACCTCGCCTCCGCCCTGATGGGCGACCCCGAGCTCGTGATCCTCGACGAGCCGACGACCGGCCTCGACCCCGAGAGCCGGCGTGAGGTCTGGCGCCTGGTCGAGGGCCTGCGCGAGCGCGGCGCGACCGTGCTCGTCACGACGCACTACCTGGAAGAGGCCGAGACGCTCGCGGACCGGCTGGAGATCATGCACGCCGGGCAGATCGTCCGCTCGGGCACGCCGACCGAGATCGCCAAGGGGCACCCGTCGACGATCAGCTTCGCGCCCCGCCCCGACGTGCCCGAGGACCTGCTCGGCGTCCGCCGGGTCATCCAGGAGCACAACCGCACGACGCTCGAGACCTCCGACCTGCAGGACTCGCTGACCGAGCTGATGGCCTGGGCGGCGCACAACGAGGTGCGCCTCGACGACCTCGACGCCCGCAGCCCGAGCCTCGAGAGCGTGTTCCTCGCGATCGCTGACGGCCGCGACCCCGACCTTCCCACCGAGACCCCGATCGTGGAGGAGACCCTCCGATGAGCACGGCCACCGCAGACCGCTTCTCCGTCAAGCGGACCACGAGCCTCGCGCGCTGGAACCTGGTCCTGCTGACCCGCAACCGGCTGGCGTTCGTCTACGCGGTCGTCATGCCGCTGCTGCCGCTGTTGCTGCTGCTCACCGGCGACCGCGGCTCCGAGACGTCCGGCGCGAGCGCCATCACCACCGTGTTCCTCGTCGCCGGCCTGTTCCCCGTCTACTACAACGTGCTCGCCCAGTTCGTGAACCGGCGCGACGAGCTGGTGCTCAAGCGCATGCGCACGGGCGAGGTGCGGGACGCCGAGCTGGTCGCCAGCATCGCGCTCCCGGGCGTGGCCAGCGCGCTCGCGATCGCCGTGATCTCCGTCCCCGTGGCCGTCGCCTTGGGGCAGGATCTGCCGGTCAACCTGCCGCTGTACCTGGCCGGCGCGGTGCTGACCGTGGTCATGCTCTCCGCGTTCGCCTTCTGGACGGCGGCGTGGACGAAGAGCGCCGAGTCCGCGCAGCTCACTAGCCTCCCGATCATCCTGATCGTCTCCTTCGGACCGGTGTTCTCCTCCATGTCGGGCCTCCCGGACGTGCTCCGCGATCTCGCCGAGCTCACGCCCGGCTCCGCGATGGGCGAGCTGGTGCGGATCGGCTGGTTCGGGCTCGACGGGCTCGACGCCACCAAGACGACGCTGGACTTCGCGGACACGTGGAGCGCCGCGGTCGGGCCGCTGGGCGTGATGGTGGCGTGGACCGCGGTCGCCGTCTCGCTCGCGAAGCGCTCGATGCGGTGGGAGCCGCGGTCCTGAACCTCCGGGGCAGGCGGCGCTGGTCGGAGCTCTCGCGCGTCGAGCGCGTCGGGCTCTACACGCGCCAGTCGCTGTACCTGTTCCTGTGGCTGTTCAACGTCTCGGTGCTGCTGCCCGCGGCGCTGGACCTGGACTCCGCCACCGACGCGATCCTGATCCTGGCCGGCGGGTTGGCCGTGAGCGCGTGCGCGTTCGCGGCCTTCGTGCCGGCCATGCGGCGCTGGCCGGACGTACCGCCGCCGTCGTGGCGGCAGCTCGGCCCGCTGGTGGTCGTGGGCGCCGCGGTCCTCGTGTTCGCCGAGACGTCCCTGCCGAGCGACGTGCAGGGCGCCGCGGTGTTCGTCGTGGCGTCGACGCTGCTGATCACGCTCTCCCTGCAGCCCGGCAACGCCATCGTCGGCGTGCTGCTGGTGGCCTCGGCGCTGCTGTTCGGCCTGACCTCGTGGGCGCCGGCCGGGTTCGCCGTGGGCCTGATCGTCGGCACGTTCTTCGTCTTCACGGTGCGCGCCTCGCTGTGGCTGCTCGGGATCGTCGTCGACCTCGACGAGGCCAGCCAGGTCAAGGCCGAGCTGGCGGTCGTGGAGGAGCGCCTGCGCTTCTCGCGCGACGTGCACGACGTGCTCGGGCGGCGGCTCTCGACGATCGCCGTCCAGGCCGAGCTGGCCGCGACCCTCGCCTCGCGCGGGGACGAGCGCGCGGCCGAGCGGATGCTGGAGGTGCGCAGCGTCGCCCACGAGGCGCTGCGCGAGGCGCGCGAGCTCGCCCGCGGCTACCGCGCGACGAACTTCGGCACCGAGCTGCGCGGGGCGGAGTCGCTGCTGCGGTCGGCGGGGATCGACGTGCGGTGCAGCGGCGGGGATCTGCCGCGCGCGTGGCACGAGGCCGCCGGCTGGGTCGTGCGCGAGGCCGTCACCAACGTGCTCCGGCACTCCCGCGCGCGGTGCGTGGAGATCGCGTACGCCGATGGCGTCCTGCGCGTGGACAACGACGGCGCGCGGCCGTCCGCCGACGGTGACGGCTCGGGCCTGCAGACCCTGCGGGAGCGGCTCGCGCCCCTCGGCGCCGACCTCGAAGCGGGGCCGGCGGACGACGGGCACTGGGTCGTCACCGCCCGGCTGCCTCACGCCGGACCGCTGAGCGCCAGACAGGAGAGGCCATGATCCGCATCCTGCTCGCCGACGACGAGCACCTGATCCGCACCGCGCTCGCGCAGATGCTCGACCTCGAGGACGACCTGAGCGTCGTCGCCGAGGCGGCGTCCGGCGATGTCGCCGTGCAGCTGGCCGTGGAGCACGCGGTCGATGTGGCCGTGCTCGACCTGCAGATGCCCGGGCTGGACGGCATCGCGGTGGCCGAGCAGCTGACCGAGCGCCTGCCCGGCTGCGGCTGCGTGATCGTCACGAGCCACGGGCGGCCCGGCCACCTCAAGCGGGCGCTCAGCGCCGGCGTGCGCGGGTTCCTGCCCAAGACGACGTCCGCGGTGACGCTCGCCTCGGTCGTGCGCACCGTGCACGGCGGCGGCCGCCACGTCGACCCCGAGCTGGCCGCGGAGGCGATCGCCGCCGGCGACAGCCCGCTCACGCCGCGTGAGGCCGACGTGCTCGAGCTGGCGGCGAGCGGCGCGCCGGTCGACGAGATCGCCGACCGCGCGGCGCTCTCGCCGGGCACGGTGCGCAACTACCTGTCGAACGCGATGACGAAGCTCGGGGCGTCCAACCGCCACGAGGCCGTCGCCATCGCGCGGCGCCTAGGCTGGATCTAGCGCGTACGCCTCCTCCGTGCGGGGACGCGCGACGCCGATCAGGGCGAGCAGCACGCTCACCACCGCGACGCCGAGCACGACGCCGGTCGCGGCCCGGTAATCGGTCGTGCTGCCCGCGCCGACCACCGAGGTCACGGCCGCGAGCACGACGGCGCCACCCATCTGGAAGGACGTCTGGACGAGGCCGGCCGCAAGACCCTGCTCGTGGTCGGACACGCCGGCGGTGGCCTGCACGTTGAGTGCCGCGTAGCCGAGCGCGAAGCCGAGACCGAGCAGCAGGATCACCGGCAAGAACGTCAGGAAGTACGGCGTGGCGTCGATCGGCAGGAACAGCGCGTATCCGGCCGTGAACGCGACTGTCGACGCCAGGATCGGCTTCGTGGTGCCGTACCGGCTGATCACGGCACCCATCCGCGGCGCGCCGAAGGCCACGAGCAGGCCGGCGGGGAGGAAGGCCAGTGCGGTCTCGAGCGCGCTCCAGCCGAGCGTGCCCTGCAGGTAGAGGGTGGCCACGAACTGGAAGCCGACGTAGGCGCCGAACAGCGCCATCGCACCGAGGTTCGCCCGGACGAGCGAGCCCGACCGGAGGATGCCGAGCCGCACGAGCGGCTGCCGGGTCCGCCGCTCGACGATGACGAACGTGGCGAGCAACGCGACCGCCCCGATCACCTCGGGCCAGTTCTTCTCGACCAGCGCGTGGACGAGCACGAGCATGCCCGCGGTCAGCAGGACGGCGCCGGGGAGGTCGTACGCGCGCTTGGCGCCCAGGTACGGGCGGTCCTTGGCGAGATAGCGGGGGATCAACGCGAGCACGATCGCCGCGACGGGCACCGGGAGCAGGAACGTCAACCGCCAGTCCGCGCTGGTCAGGAGGCCGCCGAAGACCAGGCCGAAGGAGAACCCGCTGGCGCCGAACGCGTTGAAGATCGCGAGCGCCTTGTTGCGGGCGGGGCCTTCGGTGAAGGTCGTCGTGATCAGCGAGAGCGCGGCCGGGACGGTGAACGCCGCCGCGGCGCCCTTGACGAAGCGGGCGGCGATCAACAGCGCGGGGTCGTCGACGAGCCCACCGACCAGTGACGCGAGGGTGAACACGGCGAGGGCGCCGAACAGCACGCGCCGGCGCCCGAGCAGGTCCGCCGCGCGGCCGCCGAGGAGCAGCAGACCGCCGAGCCCAAGGACGTAGGCCGAGACGATCCACTGCAGCTCGGACGTGGTGAGGCCGAGGTCGGCCTGGATGGACGGCAGCGCGACGCCCACCATGGAGACGTCGAGGCCGTCGAGGAAGACGATCCCGCAGAGGAGGATCAGGGCGCCCCACAGTCGGGCGTCCCACTTGGGGGAGGAGGAGGTCACTCCCAGAACCATACATGCACGTGCATCTAATGCATGTGCAACCTATGCATCGGGTACGATCTAGGGGTGCCCGAAGAGCTAGCGCATCAGTGGCGTGACCTGCTGTCGCAGCATGCGCGCACGGTCTGCGCGCTGGACGAGGCGCTCAGCGCCCACGGGCTGGGCATGAGCGAGTACGAGGTGCTCGAGCGGCTCGCGTGCGAATGCGGCGAACGACCGAGGATGCAGGAGCTGGCCGCTGCGGTGCATCTCAGCCAGAGCGCGTTGTCGCGCACGGTCGGCCGGCTCGAGAAGGACGGCCTCGTGGGCCGCGCGATGTGCCCGGAGGATCGGCGCGGCGTGGCGGTGTGCCTGACGGATGAGGGTCGCGAGCGCTACGAGGCGGCGCGCCCCACGCACCGTCGGGTGCTCGCGGAGACGCTCACTCCGCCGCAGCAGCAGCCGGCGTAGCCCAGAGCGCGAGCTCCAGGGCGCTGGCGAGGCGGTGGTGCGCCGCGTCCTTGACGTCGCCCGCGTCGAGGCGCACGACGATCACGCGGTTGGACGCCGTGTCGAGCTTGAAGCCGCGGCCCGCCATCTCGCACGCCACCTTCCAGGCGTCCTTGCCCGTGTCGCGCAGGTCGATCGCGAGCCGCACCGTGCTCGAGGAGCTCTTGACCTCGGGGCCCAGGACGCGGACGCCGTCGATCTCGGCGATCCGGTCGCGGGCGGTCATCGCGGCGGTGCGGACACGCTCGAGCTCGGCCTCGACCGCGAAGTCGCGGACCGGGGTGAGGAGCTCGGACGGCGGGAAGAAGATCAACGATGGGGCGGCCATGGACAGAACCCTGATCGATGGTCGGGTAATGGACCACCCGCTGCGGGGGTGAACCTGCTCGCCCCCGGGGTTGGTCGGTTCACCCCCGGGGATGAGGACTAAGTGGCGGTGGGGTGGTCGTGTCGCGTAGAGTGAGTTTGTGGTGCACGACTGGCCTGAACGTCACGCCTCGTCCCCCGCTGAGCTGCAAGCGCGTCTGGCCGCCGAACGGGCGGAGGCGCCGTTCCTGGAGCTGCGGGACGGCGACGGCGTGCAGCAGATCGTCCCGCTCGAGGCGCAGCTGACGGTCGGGCGGTCCCCTTCGGCGGGGCTCGCGCTGCCGTGGGACGCGCAGGTCTCGCGCTCGCACACGTCGATCGAGTGCCTGGACGGCGTGTGGACCGTGCTCGACGACGGGCGCTCCACGAACGGCACCTTCGTCAATGAGGAGCGCGTGGCGGGGCGGCGCACGCTGCGGCATCTGGACGTGATCCGGGTCGGCGCCACGCGGTTGCGCTTCCACGACCCCTCGGAGGCGGGGCAGGACTCCAAGTTGACCGAGGTCGCCGGCAACGTCGCCATCCCGACCCTGACGCCCGCGCAGCTGCGGGTGCTCGGCGCGCTGTGCCGCCCGGCGGACGGGCCGGCCTCCAACGAGGAGATCGCGGACGAGCTGACGGTGTCCATAGACACGGTGAAGACGCACATGCGCGCGCTGTTCGACGCGTTCGACCTGCAGTCGTCGGCGCCGTACCGCAAGCGCTTCGAGCTGGTCAAGAAGGCCGTGGACGCCGGCCTCGTCTCGCCGCCTCGATAGCGGCGAGCCTTGCGAACCGGCTTCGCCGGTTGCTTCGGTCGCTTGGAAATCGCTTCGCGGATTTCCCTTCTCTTTGCCTTCGGGTACCTAGCATCGCGGTTGTGAAGCCGCGTGTGCTGTTCGTGGAGGACGAGCCCTCGATCTCCGGGCCGTTCTCCAGCGCCCTGTCGCGCGAGGGGTTCGACCCGGTGGTGGCCGAGTCGCTCGCGGAGGCGCGGGCGGCGCTGGCGGGCGGGTCGTTCGACCTCGTGCTGCTCGACCTGATGTTGCCGGACGGGGACGGGCGCGACCTCGCGCGGGAGGTCCGGGCCTCGGGCTCGGAGGTGCCGATCATCATGCTCACCGCGCGTGGGACGGAGCTCGAGCGGGTGGTCGGGCTCGAGCTCGGCGCCGACGACTACGTGGTCAAGCCGTTCAGCGGGGCGGAGGTGATCGCGCGCATGCGGGCGGTCCTGCGGCGCGTCAAGCCGGCCCCGGCCGCTGCGGCTGAGGTCGTCGTCGGGCCGCTGCGCGTGGAGCTCGGTGCTCGCCGGGTCTTCCTGGACGGTGACGAGGTCGCGTTGTCACGCAAGGAGTTCGACCTGCTGGCCGAGCTGGCGCGGCACGCCGGTGAGGTGGTCACGCGAGAGGATCTGATCGCGCGCGTGTGGGACGAGAACTGGTTCGGGTCGACCAAGACGCTGGACGTCCACGTCGGCTGGCTGCGCGGCAAGCTCGGCGACGACGCGGCCGCGCCGCGCTTCGTGCACACGGTGCGCGGCGTGGGGTTCCGCTTCACGGGGCCGGACGAGTGGCCGTCCTGACGCTGCGCGCCCGGATCGTGCTGGTGCTGGCCTACGTGCTGGTGCTGGCGATCGGGTCGATGCTCGTGCCCTTGGTGCGGTCGGTCCGGGACCGGATCTCCGCCGAGGTGGCGACGGCGGCCGTCTCGCAGGCCGAGGTGGTGGCGGCCACCGCGGGGGATTCCTCCGACCTGGGGGCGCTGGCGACCACGGCCGCGCGGCAGGTCCGGGGCCGCGTGCTCGTGCTGGACGCGCGCGGCGTGGTGGTCGCGGACTCGTCGCCCGGCGGCGTGGGGGCGGAGTACGCGTCGCGGCCGGAGATCGCCTCGGCGTTGCGGGGCGTGCCGTCGCAGGTCGAGCGTGAGAGCGCCACGTTGGACGAGCGGATCCTCGCCACGGCCGTCCCGGTGCTGCGGCAGGGACGGCCCGACGGCGCCGTCCGGATCACACAGAGCGTCGACGCGGTGGACCGCGCCGTGTCGTCGGCGACGATCGGCCTCGTGCTGGTCGGTGGGATCGTGCTGGCGCTCGGGCTGGGCGCGGGTGCGTTCCTGGCGGCCTCGATCACGCGGCCGCTGCGGCGGCTCGCGTCCGCCGCGCGGCGCGCCGGCGAGGGTGACCTGAGCACGCGCGTCGAGGTCGAGGGCTCGCTCGAGCAGCGCGAGGTCGGCCAGGCGTTCAACGAGATGACCGGGCGGGTGCAGCGGATGGTCGACGCGCAGCGCGACTTCGTCGCCGACGCCTCCCACCAGCTGCGCACGCCCTTGACGGGCCTGCGGCTGCGGATCGAGGAGGCGGCGGCGACCGGCTCACGCGAGCAGCTCGATGGCGCGCTCGAGGAGGTCGACCGCCTGTCGGCGGTGGTCTCCGAGCTGCTCGTCCTGAGCGAGGCCGGCGCGGCGCGGGCCCCGGACGCGGTCACCGACCTCCTGGCGGGCGCCGCACGGGCGGTCTCGCGCTACCCGGCGGCCATCATCGAGCTGCGTGGGTCGCCGTCCTTGGTCCGCTGCACGGCCGCCGACCTGGACCGCGTGCTGGACGCCGTGCTCGAGAACGCGATCGACTACGGGCCCGCCGGGCAGACGATCACCGTCACGGTCGCTCCCGGCCGCCTCGCGGTCGCCGACGAGGGGCCGGGCCTGACCCCGGGCGAGGAGGAGACCGTGTTCAACCGCTTCCACCGTGGCGTCGTCGGCCGCGCCTCCCGTCGTCGCGGCACCGGGCTGGGCCTGCCGATCGCCCGCGAGCTCGTCGGCCGCTGGCACGGGACGGTCACCCTGGCGAACGGCGACGGCGGCGGTGCCGTCGCGACGATCACGTTGCCGCCCGCCGACGGCACGACGCCGCACGAGCCCGCCAGGGAGGCGACCGCGTGACGGGCTGGCGCCGCACCGCGGCGATCGTGGCGGCGGCCGTGCTCGGCCTCGTCGTCGCGGCGGGCCTCACGACGGCCGCGAGCTCGTTGTCCGGGCAGAGCGTGGGCCTGTCGTCGGAGCCGCTGACGGCGGGCGAGGGGCTGGCCCCGGCGGCAACGGCGACATCGACGCCGACGCCGTCTCCGCGGCCGACTCGGACGGCGACGCCGCGGCCGACGAGGACCGCGACGCCGCGGCCGACGCGCACGGCGGTGCCGACGCCCACGGTCGACGATGACTCGGGCTCTGGCGGGGACGACGACTCCGGCCGCGGGAGAGGCCGAGGCCGAGGCCGGGGTCGAGGCGGGGACGACTAGCGCGGCCGCGGGAACGGCTGAGCACACCGTCTGGCGCCGCGTCAAGCAACTCGCGCTTCGCGGCGAGTTGCTTGACCCGTCGCGACCGGCGCGCTCTTGTGCGGGTGAGCCAGGTTCCCCGGACTGTGGAACGCGGTTCGCGTTCCCCGTCTTGTAGGGCGAGGACCGGTTTCGCGAGGGGTGGGCCGGCTGGCTTTCCAATAGCGAAACTTCCCCGGCCCACCCCCCCTGCACGGCTGGGCCTTCGTGGGCGGTCATGGCACCTTTTGCCAAAGCTTTCCCTTCGCCTACCCGCCGCTTGGGTGACCGGAGCCGATGGTGTGTGGCATGAGCCTGCGCACCCCCGTCATCGTCGCCGTCGCCCTGCTGTCGGCGCTCGGCGGCGTCGCCGTGGCGGCGGTCGCCCTGCCGTCCACGCCGCCGCGGCCGACGATCGCGGCGGCCACGCCGTCCGCGACCCCGACCCCCGAGGTGCGGACCAAGACGATCCGCCGCACCGTCCACGTCGTCCGCCGCGACGGCGACGCATCGTCGTCCTCCACCAGTGGCGGCACGGGCGCGTCCTCCGCGCCGCGCACGAGCGCCCCGGCCGCCCCCGCGCCGGCACCCGCCGCCCGGTCCGCCCGCAGCGGCGACGACGACTCGAGCCGCAGCCGCGGCCGGGACAGCGGCGACGACGACTCGAGCCGCAGCCGCGGCCGGGGCAGCGAGGGCGACGACTCGGGCCACGAGCGCGGCCGAGGCGGCGACGACGACTCGCGCCACGGCGGCGGCCGGGGCGACGACGACGGTTCGGGCCACGGCCGCGGCCGGGGCGGCGACGACGACGGCGATGGCGACTCGGGCCGCGGACGCGGCCGTGGGCGCGGCGGAGACGACGACGATGACTGACCGCCGCTGGGACGAGCCGCCCCGCCCCGAGCGCAGCGAAGCGCCGACGCAGAAGCTGCCGCCGCTGCCCACGAGCGCGCCGCGCGCCGCCGCGGGCGCTCGCGAGCACGAGTCCTCGACGCCCGCCGCCGCCGACCCCATCGTGGGCGCGGCCGGCGACGAGCCCGCCGGCGCGGGCTCGGCGCGTCACCAAGTGGCCGGGCCGGTGCCACCCCCAGTCCCAGCAGCCGGTCCGGCCGCTTCCGATCCCGACGCGCCTCCGCCGCGCACCGCACCGGGCGCTTCGCCGCGCGCCGCGCGGCGGCCGATCAAGAAGCCCAGCGCCTTCCCGGTCGTCGCGGCCTCGCTCGGCACGTTCTTCGTGATCGTCGCGCTGCTCGCGTTTCAGATGCGAGCGGGGGCGGACCCGGCGATCGGCAAGGGCGAGCCGCAGCTCGTGGCGGCGGCACCGCAGGCGCCACGGCAGGTCGTCGTCCGGCGGGTGATCGTCACGCGGATCGTCGAGCACCGGCCGCGGCGGGGCGCCACGCCGCCGGCGCAGCCGCAGACGACGGCGCCGTCCGCGCCTGCGTCGTCGGGGTCGGCCGCGGCGCCCGCACCGGCCGCGCCCGCCCCGGCACCCGCGCCCGCGCCCGCGGCGCCGGCTCCCGCCCCGTTGGAGACGCGCTCGTCATGACGGACCGGTCGTTCGACTGCATGGGCACGACGGTGCGGCTCGTGGTCGCGGACGAGGCCACGGCGCTCGCGTGCCAGGAGTTCCTGCACGACTTCGATCGCGCGCTCTCGCGGTTCCGGCCGGAGAGCGAGCTGTCGCGGCTGAACGCGAGCCCGCACGCGGAGGTCGAGGCGTCGGCGCTGCTGCGCGCCGCGGTGTCCGCCGGGCTCGTGGCCGCCGAGCTCACGAGCGGGCTCGTCGACCCGACGCTCACCCAGGCGCTCGAGGCGAACGGGTACGACCGCACGCGTCGCGACCCCGAGCTGCCGCTCGAGGACGCGCTCGACCAAGCCCCGCCGCGCGCGCCCGCCACTCCCGGCAGCGCGTGGACGCGCGTCGAGGTCACCGACCACTCGATCCGCCGCCCGCCGGGTCTCCAGCTCGACACGGGCGGGATCGGCAAGGGCCTCGCGGTCGACATGCTCGCGTTGCGCCTCAACGGCGGCCGCTGGGCGATCGACTGCGGCGGCGACCTGCGCGTCTCCGGCGCGTTCGCGGTCAACGTCCGGCACCCGCTCACGGGCGAGACGGTCGAGACCCTGCAACTCCAGGATCAGGCGGTCGCCACGTCGGGCGTCGACCGCCGCCTGTGGCGCGCGCCCGACGGCACGCCGCGCCACCACATCCTCGACCCCGCCACGCGCGAACCCGCGTGGACGGGCGTGATCGGCACCACGGCGCTCGCGCCCACCGCCGCCGAGGCGGACACGCTCGCCAAGGCCGCGCTGCTCAGCGGCCCCGATCACGCACACCGATGGCTCCGCCGCCACGGCGGCCTGTTCATCCTCGACGACGGATCGGTGATCCACGCATGACAGAAGGTCACGAGCTCTGGCTCGTCAGCCGCTCCGCAGGCGTCGTGGCGCTCCTGCTGGTCGCCACGTCGGTTCTGATCGGCCTCACGCTCGCCGCCGGCCTCGGGGGACCACCGCAGCGCCGCCGAGCGCTCGTCGCCATCCACGAGCAGACGGCGCTCGCTTCCCTGATCGCGATCGCCGTGCACGGCCTCGCCCTGCTCGGCGACGGCTTCCTCGAGCCCGGCGTCGCCGGCATCGCGATCCCGTTCGTGATCGACTTCAAGCCGGTCTACGTCGGCCTCGGCATCATCGCCGGCTACCTGGCCGCGGCGCTCGGCCTGAGCTTCTACGCCCGCCGCCGCATCGGCGGCAAGCGCTGGCGCAAGCTGCACCGCGCCACGCCGGTCGTCTACGTCCTCGGCCTGATCCACACGCTCGGGGCCGGCACCGACGCCGGCTCGTCCTGGCTGCGCGCGTTCATGCTCGCGACGGCCGTCCCCGCCGCCGCGCTGCTCCTCGCGCGCCTGGCCAAGAGACCTCGCCCGAAGGGGGCCACCGCATGAGAGTCGTCCTGATCGGCGCCGGACTCGCCGCGCAACGCTGCGCGGAGACCCTGCGCGCCCTCGGCCACGACGGCCCGATCGCCATGTACGGCGACGAGCTGCCCTACGACCGCCCGCCGCTCTCGAAGGCCTTCCTCAAGGGCGAGCGGCCGGACGTCCGCCTCAAGCCGGACCGCTGGTACCGCGACCACGACGTCGACTTCCGCCAACAGCGGGTCACCGACCTCCACGCGCTCACCTACGACACGGCGTTGATCGCCACCGGCGCCACGCCGATCACGCTGGACGCCTTCCCGCACGCGCACACCCTGCGCACCCGCGAGGACGCGATCGCCCTCGACGAGGCGCTCACCACCACGCGCCACCTCGCGATCGTCGGCGCCGGCCTGATCGGCCAGGAGGTCGCGTCCGCCGCCGTCGCGCGCGGCATCCGCACCACGCTGATCGACCTCGACCCGAACCCGTTCGACGCCCTGATGGGCCCGGGCGGCGGCCACCACCTCCGGCGCCTGCACGAGGACAACGGCGTCGAGCTGCGGCTGGGCAACCCCAATACCGGGCCGCTGAACGCCGACACGATCCTCGTCGCGGTCGGCGTCAGGCCGAACTGGACCGCGACCGGCCCGAACGTCTTCCACGCCGGGGACGTCACCGGCAGCGCCCACTGGGAGGCGGCCGTCACGCAGGGGCAGAGCGCCGCCCGCCGCATGCTCGGCCTGCAGCCCAAGCCCGAGCCGGCGCCGCTCGTCTGGTCCGACCAGCACGGCGTCCGCATCCAGCGCGTCGGCGACCCCCGCGACGCGACGCCCAACGGGGACCTGACCTACAGCCGCGCCGGCCGGCTCAGCGCCGTCGTCCTGCTCAACGAACCGCACCGCGTGCGCCAGGCACGCCAAGCCCTCAAGGAGGCCGCATGACCCTCATCGCCCAGATCGACGACGCCGCCTGCCTCGGCCACGGCGATTGCGTCCACGTCGCGCCGAACGTGTTCATCCTCGAAGGGGACGTCGCGGAGCAGCACGCCCCCGGGACCGACGAGCAGCTGCGGCAAGCGGCGCGCGCCTGCCCCGCCGGCGCGATCATCCTCCTCGAAGCGGCGAGCGGAATTGAGGTTGATCCGTAGGGGTGCGGCAGCTAATATCTCAGTCAACCCGACTGAGATTTAGGACCACATGCAAGCCGACCGCTTCACGATCAAGTCCCAGGAGGCGCTGCAGGCCGCCATCGCGGTCGCCGCCGCCCGCAACCACACCGAGACGCAGCCCGAGCACCTGCTCGTCGCGCTGCTCGAGCAGCCCGAGTCCGTCGTCGTGCCCGTCCTGCGCAAGCTGGGCGCGCGGCCCGAGACGATCAAGGGCGAGGTCGAGCAGGCGCTCAACCAGCTGCCGACCATCACCGCCGGCGCGAAGGAGCCGACCACCAGCCGCGAGCTGATGGACGTCCTGCGCCTCGCCGAGCGCGAGGCCGGCAAGCTGCGCGACGAGTACATCTCCACCGAGCACATCCTGCTCGCGCTGGCCGCCGCCCAGGGCGGCGAGGCCGCCAAGTCGCTCAACCGCAACGGCGCCACGCACAAGGCGCTCACGACCGCGATCGAGCAGGTGCGCGGCCCGCACCGCGTCACCGACCAGAGCCCCGAGGACAAGTACCAGGCGCTGCAGAAGTTCGGCCGCGACCTCACCGCCGACGCCGAGGACGGCAAGCTGGACCCGGTCATCGGCCGCGACGACGAGATCCGCCGCGTCATCCAGGTCCTCAGCCGCCGCACCAAGAACAACCCGGTGCTGATCGGCGAGCCGGGCGTCGGCAAGACCGCGATCGCCGAGGGCCTCGCCCAGCGGATCGTCTCCGGCGACATCCCCGAGTCCCTCAAGGACCGCAAGGTCATCTCCTTGGATATCGGCGCGCTGCTGGCCGGCTCCAAGTACCGCGGTGAGTTCGAGGAGCGCCTGAAGGCGGTCCTGAAGGAGATCGCGGACGCCGAGGGCCAGATCATCCTGTTCATGGACGAGCTGCACACGATCGTCGGCGCGGGCGCGGCGGAGGGCGCGGTCGACGCGTCCCAGCTGCTCAAGCCGATGCTCGCCCGCGGCGAGCTGCGCGCGGTCGGCGCGACCACGCTCGACGAGTACAAGAAGCACGTCGAGAAGGACGCCGCGCTCGAGCGCCGCTTCCAGCCGATCTACGTCGGCGAGCCCACCCTCGAGGGCACGATCGCGATCCTGCGTGGCCTGAAGGAGCGCTACGAGGCGCACCACGGCGTCACGATCACCGACGCCGCCCTGATCGCCGCCGCCACGCTCAGCGACCGCTACATCGCCGACCGCTTCCTGCCCGACAAGGCCATCGACCTCGTGGACGAGGCGGCCAGCCGCGTCAGCATCGAGCTGTCCTCCGTCCCGACCGAGATCGACGAGGTCGAGCGCCGCATCAAGCAGCTCGAGATCGAGCAGGTCGCCGTCGGCAAGGACGACACCGCGGCCGAGCGCAAGGCCGAGATCGAGCGCGAGCTCGGCGACCTGCGCGAGCAGGCCAACGCCATGCGCGCCCAGTGGGAGCGCGAGAAGGAGCAGGCCGAGGGCCACGGCAAGCTGCGCGAGCGCCTCGACGAGGCGCGCCGCGAGCTCGAGCGCGCCGAGCGCGAGCTCAACTACCAGCGCGCCGCCGAGCTGCGCCACGGCGAGATCCCGGACCTCGAGGCCAAGCTCGCGGACGCCGAGAGCCGCCCCGCGGAGAGCTACGAGCCGCCGGTCTACCTGTCCGAGCGCGTCGACGTCGACGAGATCGCCGAGGTCGTCGGCAAGTGGACGGGCATCCCGGTGTCCCGCCTGGTCGAGGGCGAGGTGGAGAAGCTCATCCACATGGAGGAGCGCCTGCACCAGCGCGTCATCGGCCAGCACGAGGCCGTCACGGCCGTGTCCGACGCCCTGCGCCGCTCACGGGCGGGCCTGAGCGACCCCGACCGCCCGATCGGCACGTTCCTGTTCCTGGGCCCGACCGGCGTCGGCAAGACCGAGCTCGCCCGCGCGCTCGCCGAGTTCATGTTCGACAGCCAGGACGCGATGATCCGGATCGACATGTCCGAGTACATGGAGAAGCACTCCGTGGCCCGGCTCGTCGGTGCGCCTCCCGGCTACGTCGGCTACGAGGAGGGCGGCCAGCTGACCGAGGCGGTGCGCCGTCGGCCGTACTCCGTCGTGCTCCTGGACGAGATCGAGAAGGCGCACAACGACGTCTTCAACATCCTCCTGCAGGTGTTCGACGACGGCCGCCTCACCGACGGCCAGGGCCGCACGGTGGACTTCAAGAACACCGTCCTGATCATGACCTCGAACATCCCGGGCGGCCGCGCCGGCGTGGAGGCCAACTTCAAGCCGGAGTTCGTCAACCGCCTGGACGACATCGTCGAGTTCGAGCCGCTCTCCCGCGAGCAGCTGCGCGAGATCGTCGACCTCCAGGTCGCCCGCCTGATCGTGCGTGTGGCCGAGCGGGGCGTGGACGTCGCCCTCACGGACGCGGCCCGCGACCTGCTGGGCGACCTCGGCTACGACCCGGCGTACGGCGCGCGCCCGCTCAAGCGCGTGATCTCCAAGTACCTCGTGGACCCGATGGCGCTCGGCCTGCTCAAGAACGAGTACGCCGCCGGCGACCACGTCGAGGTCGACGCGGAGGACGGCGCGCTGCGGTTCACCCGCGTGCGCGTCAGCGAGGAAGCGAAGACGCCGACCCCTGCTTAGTGGTCCGACGCACCTTGATGGTCATCGGAACCCGCGTGCCGGCCGCCTTCGGGTCGTAGCGCGGGTTCTGATCGAACCAGATCGTCCACACGCCCACGCGCGGGCTGTTCTTGAACGGGAACTGCCGGCGTTTGACCGAGAACGTGCCGCAGGGACCCTGCGGCACGTTGAGCTTGACGGTCTTGCGCGCCTTGCCGGCGAACACGTAGTGCGCGTACACGGGCAGGCCCGCCTGCAGGAAGCCGCTGCCGCGGAAGCGCACGCGGTCGGCCGTCCGCGCCCGGGACGGCGACTGCTGCACCGACAGCCGCGTCACCAGCGACGTCGCCTCGATCGTGTTCTCCGGCTTGGCGGGCTCGGACACGCGCAGCGTGAACGCGCGCTGGCCGACCTCGCTCCAGGGCGCCAGCACGCGGCCCGAGATCTTCCCGTCCCAGAGCGTCGGCGGCTGGTCCTGCAGCACCTCGTCGACGAAGATGTCGACCTTGCTGAACGGTGTGAAGCCCTCCGCCTCGACCAGCACGCTCTGCCGTTGCGCCTCCGTGGCGACGACGTAGCACGGGTCGAGCGGCCGCGTCAGGGTCGCGGCGGAAGCCGACCCGGCGAGCAGGGCGAAAAGGGCGGTGGCGGTGGCGGTGGTGCGCAGGAACATCGACGTCATGAACACGGCATGGGCGACGGAGGTTCGGTAGAAGGTTCACAGAACTCATCGAGGAGGACGCTGTGCCGACCTACATCATGCTTTCGACGCTCACGCCTGAGGGAGTCCAGACCGTCAAGAACAACCCGAGCCGCATCCGCGAGGTCAACCGCGAGGTGCAGCAGCTCGGCGCCGAGGTCAAGGCGCAGTGGGCGACCCTGGGCTCGTTCGACTTCGTGAACGTGATCGAGGCGCCCGACGACACGACGATGGCGCGGATCTCGCTGGAGCTGGGATCGCGGGGGTCCGGTCGGTACGAAACGCTGATCGCGATTCCGATTGATGATTTCATCGCTGCCCTGTGAAGGTTCTTGTCATCGGCGGCGGAGGCCGCGAACACGCCATCGTGCGGGCGCTCAAGCGCTCGCCCCAGGCGCCTGAGGTCTTCTGCGCGCCCGGCAACGCCGGGATCGCGGCCGACGCCCCGTACCACGATCCGAACAAGCTCGACGGTTTCGACCTCGTCGTCGTCGGCCCGGAGGCGCCGCTGGTCGCGGGCTTCGCCGACGACTGCCCGGTGCCGGTCTTCGGTCCCAGCGCGGCCGCCGCTCAGCTCGAAGGCTCCAAGGCGCACGCCAAGGAGGTGATGATCGCCGCGGGGGTCCCGACCGCTGCGTACACGGTCGTCCACAGCGTCGAGGCCGGGCTCGGCGCCATCGCCCGCTACCCCACGGTGATCAAGGCCGACGGCCTCGCCGCCGGCAAGGGCGTCGTGATCGCGGGCGACGAGGCCGAGGCGCGCGCCGCGCTGGAGGAGATGCTCGTCGAGCAGCGCTTCGGCGAGGTGCCCGTCGTCGTCGAGGAGTTCCTCCAGGGCACCGAGCTCTCGGTCCTGGCGCTGTGCGACGGCGAGAACGCCATCCCGCTCGCCCCGGCGCGTGACTTCAAGCGCATCGGCGAGGGCGACACCGGCCCCAACACGGGCGGCATGGGCGCCTACTCGCCGGTCGACGGCGCCACGCCCGAGCTGATCGAGGACGTGCGCGTGCGCATTCTGCAGCCGGTGGTGGACGAGCTCAAGCGGCGCGGGACGCCCTTCCACGGCGTCCTCTACGCGGGCCTGATGCTCACCGAGGACGGCCCGTCGACGCTCGAGTTCAACGTCCGCTTCGGCGACCCGGAGACGCAGGTCGTCCTCCCGCGCCTGAAGTCGGACATCCTCGACCTGTTCGTGCGCGCGACCACGCCCGGCGGCCTGAGCGGCGTCGAGCTCGAGTGGGACGAGCGCGCGTGCGTGACCGTCGTGCTCGCCTCCCGCGGCTACCCGGCCACCTCGTCGTCCGGCGACGTGATCACCGGGCTCGACGCGGCCGACGCCGAGGTCACCCACGCGGGCACCGCCACGGAGGACGGCGCCATCGTCACCGCGGGCGGACGCGTCCTGAACGTCACGGCGCTCGGCTCCGACCGGGAGGCCGCCCGCGCCGCTGCCTATGCTGCGGCGGACAAGATCGACTTCCCTGGCAAGACCTACAGACGAGATATCGCGCGATGACTGAACCGACCACCGAGACGCAGCTGGAAACCGAACTCGAAGCCCTGCCGGTGGATGCGCCGGTCGTCGGCATCGTCATGGGCTCCAAGTCCGACATGCCGGTTATGGAGAAGGCCGCGAAGGAGCTGACCGACCGCGGGATCCTCAACGAGATCCGCGTGATGTCCGCCCATCGCGACCCCGACATGGTCGCCGAGTACGCCAAGAACGCACGCATGCGGGGTCTGAAGGTGATCATCGCCGGCGCCGGCCTCGCCGCCGCGCTCCCGGGCGTGGTCGCGGCGCACACCGACCTCCCCGTGATCGGCGTGCCGCTCACGTCGTCGATGACCGTCGCCGGCGGCCTCGACGCCCTCCTGTCGATCGCCCAGATGCCCCCGGGCGTCCCGGTGGCGACGGTCGGCGTCGACAACCCCAAGAACGCTGCGGCACTGGCGGCTCGCATACTGAACGTGTGATCGCTCGCTATACCCGCCCTGAGATCGGGGCCGTCTGGACTGATGAAGCGCGCTTCGGCGCCATGCGCGACGTTGAGGTCGCCGCCGCTGAAGCACTGACCGACGGCCCCACCGAGGCGGAGCTCGAAGCGATTCGTGCCGCGACCTTCACGGTCGACGCGATCAACGAGCGCGAGAAGATCCTGGACCACGACACGGCCGCGTTCGTGGACGTCCTGGCGGCGTCCGCCGGCCCGGCCGGTCGCTGGATCCACTACGGGCTGACGTCCTCGGACGTCGTCGACACGGGCCTCGCCCTGCAGCTCCGGCGCGCGGGCGAGCTGCTCGTCCCCGCCCAGCGCACGCTGGCCTGGGAGCTGGCCGAGAAGGCGCGCGAGCACGCGGACACGCTGAGCGTCGGCCGCACGCACGGCGTGCACGCCGAGCCGACCTCGTTCGGCCTCAAGCTCGCGGGCTACGCGCTGGAGGCGCACCGCAACGCGGAGCGCCTGGAGCGCGCGTTCGACCAGATCACCGCGGCGATCTCCGGAGCCGTCGGGACGTTCGCGACGCTCGGCCCCGAGTACGAGGAGCGCGTCGCCGCGAACCTCGGGCTCAAGACGGAGCCGGTCTCCACACAGGTCGTCCCGCGTGACCGGCACGCGGAGCTGCTGTCGGCGATCGCCCTCGCCGGCGCCGGCCTGGAGCGCTTCGCGACCGAGATCCGCCACCTGCAGCGCACCGAGGTGCGCGAGGTCGAGGAGCCGTTCGGCAAGGGCCAGAAGGGCTCGTCGGCGATGCCGCACAAGCGCAACCCGGTCGTCTCCGAGCGCATCACCGGCCTCTCGCGGGTGCTGCGTGGCAACGCCCAGGCGGCGCTCGAGAACGTCGCGCTGTGGCACGAGCGCGACATCTCGCACTCCTCCGCCGAGCGGATCATCCTCCCGGACAGCACCATCCTGCTCGACCAGATGCAGGCGCTGGCGCTGCGCCTGGTGCGCGGCATGGTCGTCCACGCCGACCGCATGCTGGCCAACCTGGAGATCACCTCCGGCGCGTTGTTCTCGCAGCGTGTGCTGCTGGCGCTCGTCGAGTCGGGCCTGCAGCGTGACGACGCGTACCGGATCGTGCAGCGCCTCGGCCAGCAGGCCTGGGATACGCGCACGCCGCTGCGCCAGCTGCTGGAGGCCGAGGAGGGCGTCGACCTCGACCTGGACGCCGTGTTCGACTACGGGTACTACATCCGCCACGTCCCGACCGTCCTGCAGCGCCTGGAGGTGATCCCATCCCCGCCGTCCTGATCTACGGCGCCCCCGAGGTCTCGGCCACGCTGTTCCACGAGATCCCCGCGGGCATCGGCGACCCGTTCCTGTACCTGGAGAACGACGGCCGCCGCGTGGCGACCGTGTCCGTGCTGGACGCGCACAGCGTCACGCCGCACGGCATCGAGACGATCGACCCGCAGGCGCTCGGGCAGGACGACCTGATCGCCCAGGGCTGGGACCGGCTCGCGATCGAGGCCGAGGTGTGCCTGCGCGCCGCGCGCAAGCTGGACATCGAGACCGCGCGCGTCCCGCCCGACTTCCCGGTCTTCCTCGCCGACTACTTCCGCGCGGCGGGCATCGAGATCAAGATCGACGAGGACGAGTTCGTCCAGCGCCGGCGTGTGAAGTCGGCGTCGGAGCTGGACGGCATCCGGCGGGCGCAGGCGGCCGCCGACGCGGCGATGGGCGTCGCCCGCGACCTCATCCACGAGCTGCGCGACGGGCTCACCTCCGAGGAGGTCCGGCGCGCGATGGCCGCGGTCTGCGAAGCGCACGGCTGCGAGCTCTCAGACGACGCGATCGTCTCGCACGGCGCGCAGTCGGCGATCGGGCACGACTCGGGCTCCGGCCGGATCGGCGCCGGTGAGCCGGTGGTGGTCGACATCTGGCCGCGCGACAAGACCTCGCGCTGCTACGCCGACATGACCCGGACGTTCGTGGCGGGCGGTGGCGAGCCGCCGGAGGAGCTGGCCGAGTACTGGCGCCTGACGAAGGACTCACTGCAGCGCGTGTACGCCGAGCTGAAGGCCGGCGCCAACGGCCGCACGCTGTTCGAGCGCTCCGCCGAGCCGTACATCGAGGCGGGCCACCCGACCCAGCTCAGCAAGGAGCCGGGCACGGTCCTCGAGGACGGCTACTTCCACGGGCTCGGCCACGGCGTCGGCCTGGAGGTGCACGAGCGCCCGTTCATGGGCCGCCTCGGCGACGACCTGCTCGCGGGCGAGGTCGTGACGGTGGAGCCCGGGTGCTACCGGCGCGGGTTCGGCGGCTGCCGGCTCGAGGACCTCGTGCTCGTGACCGAGGACGGCTACGAGATCATCACCCGGTTCCCGTACGACCTGTGAAGTAGGCTGATTGCCCGTGACCACGCTGCCGCTGCTGCATTCGGGCAAGGTCCGGGACATGTACGACCTCGGCGGCGACCTGCTGATGGTCGCCTCCGACCGGATCTCGACCTATGACGCCGTCCATCCCACGCCGATCCCCGACAAGGGGAAGGTCCTCACGGGCCTCTCGGTGCTCTGGTTCGGACTGACCAAGGACATCGTCCCCAACCACTTCCTGAGCGCCACCGACGGCGTGCCGGAGGAGTTCCGCGGCCGCGGCCTGCGCGTGCGCAAGCTCAAGATGCTGCCGGTCGAGTGCATCGTCCGCGGCTACATCACGGGCTCGGGCTGGAAGGACTACAAGAACACCGGCGCCATCTCGGGCATCGAGCTGCCCGAGGGGCTGCAGGAGTCCGAGCAGTTCCCGGAGCCGCTCTACACGCCGTCGACGAAGGCCGAAGTGGGCCACGACGAGGCGATCGACTTCGCCGAGACGGTCAAGCTGCTCGGCTCGGAGGAGCTCGCGGCCCAGGTGCGCGACGTCTCGATCGCGGTCTACAAGGCCGTCGCCGAGTACGCGCGTGAGCGCGGCGTCATCCTCGCCGACACGAAGTTCGAGCTCGGCCTGGATGAGAACGGCGTCCTGACGCTCGGCGACGAGGTCTGCACGCCGGACTCCTCGCGCTTCTGGCCGGTCGACTCCTACGAGGTCGGCAAGGGCCAGCCGTCGTTCGACAAGCAGTACGTCCGCGACTGGGCGACGAACAGCGGCTGGGACAAGAACCCGCCCGCGCCGCCGATCCCGGACGACGTGGTCGCGCAGACGCGCGAGCGGTACGTGACGGCCTACGAGAAGCTCAGCGGCGAGTCCTTCAACGCGTGGCTGGACCGGGTCGCGTGAGCCGCGTCCGCGTGCTGATCCGGCCCAAGGCGGGGATCCTCGATCCCCAGGGCCAGACCGTCGAGCGGGCGCTGCCGGCGCTCGGCTTCGAGGGCGTCACCAACGTGCACGTCGGCCGCCTGGTCGAGCTGGACGTGGAGGACGAGTCGCAGCTGCCCGCCATGTGCGAGAAGCTGCTGGCGAATCCGCTCATCGAGGACTACCAAATCCAGTGGCCGGAAGCCACTGGCCAAAATCAGAACGCGGGGCCGGATGCCCCGCGGAGGTAACCGCGGAGTGAAGTTCGGTGTGGTGCGGTTCCCAGGCACGTGCGACGAGGTCGACGCGTACCTGGCGGCTTCCCGCGTCGGTGACGCGGAGATCCTCTGGCACGCCGACGCGGACCTGAAGGGCGTCGACGCCGTCATCGTCCCCGGTGGGTTCTCCTACGGCGACCACCTGCGGGTCGGCGCCGTCGCGCGCTTCGCGCCGGTGATGGCCGAGGTCGAGACGTTCGCCGCCGACGGCGGACTCGTGCTCGGCATCTGCAACGGCTTCCAGGTGCTGTGCGAGGCGGGCCTGCTGCCCGGCGCGCTGCTCCCGAACACGTCGCTGAAGTTCACCTGCCGGCAGGTGGACCTCGAGGTCGTCAACGCGAGCACCTCCTGGACGAACGTGACCGCGGTCGGCGACGTCCTGTCGATTCCCGCCAAGCACACGACGGGCCGCTACTACGCGCCCGACGCGACGCTCGACGAGCTGGAGGCCAACGGCCAGGTGGTGCTCAAGTACGCCCCGGGCCACAACTTCAACGGCTCCGTGCGGGACATCGCGGGCGTGTCGAACGCGGCGGGCAACGTGGTCGGCCTGATGCCGCACCCCGAGCACGCGGTCGACCCGCTCACGGGCTCCGCGGACGGCCTGAAGCTGTTCGCGTCCGCGGCGGCGGTCCCGGCATGAGCAGGCATCGCGAGCTGGGGCTCACCGACTACGAGTACGACCTGATCGTCGAGAAGATGGGCCGCGAGCCCAACGAGGTCGAGCTGGCCGTCTTCTCGCTGATGTGGTCCGAGCACTGCGGCTACAAGCACTCGCGGCCGCTGTTGAAGACGCTCCCGACCGAGGGTCCGCGGCTCGTGATGGGCCCGGGCGAGAACGCGGGCGCCGTGGACGTGGGCAACGGCCTGTCGTGCGCGTTCAAGGTCGAGTCGCACAACCACCCGAGCGCGGTCGAGCCCTTCCAGGGCGCCGCGACCGGCGTCGGCGGCATCCTGCGCGACATCTTCGCCATCGGCGCGCGGCCGATCGCGATCCTGGACTCGCTCCGCTTCGGCGAGGTGGGCGAGAGCGCCCGCTCCCGCTACCTGCTCGAGCACGCCGTCGCGGGCATCGGCCACTACGGCAACTCGATCGGCATCGCCACCGTCGGCGGCGAGATCTACTTCGAGGGCCCGTACGAGACGAACTGCCTGGTCAACGCGATGGCGGTCGGCCTGATCGAGACGGACGAGCTGATCAAGTCCGCCGCGGCGGGCGTCGGCAACGTCGTCGTGCTGTTCGGCGCGCGCACCGGGCGCGACGGCATCGGCGGCGCCTCCGTGCTGGCGAGCGCCGAGCTCGACGTGGACATGGAGAAGCGCCCGACCGTGCAGATCGGCGACCCGTTCGAGGAGAAGAAGCTCCTCGAGTGCTCGCTCGAGCTGCTGGACCGCAAGCTGCTCGTGGCGCTGCAGGACCTGGGCGCCGCCGGCCTGACGTCCTCGAGCGCCGAGATGGCGGCGAAGGGTGAGGTCGGGCTGGACCTGCACGTGCGGCGCGTGCCGCTGCGCGAGCAGGACATGGAGGCCTTCGAGATCATGATCTCGGAGTCCCAGGAGCGCATGCTGTGTGTCGTCGAGCCCGAGCGCGTGCAGGAAGTGCTGGACGTGTGCGCCAAGTGGGAGGTCAACGCGACCGCCATCGGCGAGGTCACGGACACGCGCCGCCTGCGCGTCTTCGACGGGGACGAGCTGGTCGGCGACCTGCCGGTCGAGGCGCTCGTCGACGAGTGCCCGACGTACGAGCTCGAGCCCGCCGAGCCCGCGACGCCGATCTACCCGGTGCCGCCGCGGCTGCTCGACAGCGAGGACCCGGCCGAGATCCTGCTCGCGCTGCTCGGCTCCGCGAACCTGGCGTCGCGCACGCCCGTGTTCGAGCAGTACGACGCGCTCGTCGGCTCGCGCACGGTCCGCCGGCCCGAGCAGGCCGACGCGGCCGTGTTGCTGCTGCCGGACCCCAAGCACGACGACCGCCTCACGGCGCTGTCGCCGAGCAAGGACGACGACGGCCCCAAGCCCGCGATCGCGGTCTCGATCGACGGCAACGGCCGCCGCGTGGCCGCCGATCCGTACCGAGGTGCGGTCGAGGCCGTGCTCGAGTGCAGCGCGAACCTCGCCTGCGTCGGCGCGGAGCCGCTCGGCCTGACCAACTGCCTGAACTTCGGCAACCCCGAGAAGCCGCACATCGCGTGGCAGTTCTCGCGGGCGATCGCCGGGCTCGGCGACGCGTGCCGCGCGTTCGGCATCCCGGTCGTGGGCGGCAACGTGTCGCTCTACAACGAGGGCAGCGAGGGGCCGATCTACCCGACGCCGGTCGTCGGCCTGGTCGGCGAGCTGCCCGACGCCCGCCGCTCCGGCCGCCTGGCGTTCCAGAACGCCGGTGACGTGATCGCGATCGTCTCGGCCGACTCGTGGGCGCCGTCCAACGCCGCCTCCGAGCTGTCGAAGCTGCGCGGCGAGGCCGTCGAGGGGCCGCTGCCGGCGGTCGACCTCGGCGAGCTGAAGGCGCTGCACGCCGCCATCCGGCAGGCCGTGCGGGCGGGCTCGCTGAGCTCGGCGCACGACGTGGCCGAGGGTGGCGTTGCGGTCGCGCTGGCCGAATCGGCGATCCACAGCGGCCTCGGCGCGACCGTCGGCCGCCTCGACGACCTGTTCGGCGAGGGGCCCGGCGCGTTCATCGTCACCGGCCCGGCGGACGCGATCACCGCCTTCGGCGCCGCCGCGACGGTGATCGGCGAGGTCGGCGGCGACGCGCTGATCATCGAGGGCGCCATCAGCCTGCCGGTCGCGGACCTCGAGCGCGCCTTCTCGGGCGGGCTCGCGGACCTCCTGCATTGATTCGTGTCACCGGCCGTTGTCACAACGGCCGGTGAACATTTCTCATCCAGCGCTCAGCTTTGTAGGGTCACGCCCTTCACCTTGTTGTTTCGACCCTTGAGGGAGGGCGAGTGAGGGGTATCAAGGCTTTGGCGCCGCTGGCAGTGGGAGCTGCGATGGCGGTGGCCGCCGCCGCACCGGCGCAGGCGCAGGTCGAGCAGCCGGCCGGCGCGATCAAGAACATGGAGCTGGTCGGCAACGTGCCGGAGGCCAAGAACGCCACGGCGATCAACTTCATGACCTATGGGAAGAAGGACCGCGGTCACGGTCGCTTCGACTGGATCTGGGACTGGTTCGACAAGCCCGGTGTCGGCAAGGGGCGGGACAAGGGCCAGACCGTCATGCTCGTCACGGGCCGCTTCGGCCTCAAGACGTACGACCTGTCCGACCCGGCGAAGCCGAAGTTCCTCGACGAGATCACCTCCGAGGAGCTGCGCCTCCCGGGTGACCCGCCGTACTCGGCGTCGAACCCGACGTCGACGTTCTGGCAGAACGAGGACATGGACGTCGACTCCAAGCGCAAGCTCGCGCTGCTGTCACGCGACCCGCGCGCGTTCCGTGGCTCCACGACCCGCTCGCCGGGCGATGCCGATCCGAACGGCGCGACCAACATCGCCGGCGTCTACGTGGTCGACGCCAAGAACCCGGCCGACCTGAAGCTGCTCTCGTTCAAGGAGCTGCCGACGGGGCACACGACGTCCTGCGTCAACGACTGCGAGTGGCTGTGGACCGGCGGCCCGGCCCCGACCACCAAGCAGGAGCAGGCGGGCTGGCTGGGTGGCCGCCCGATCATCGCGACCGACCTGCGTGACCCGAAGAACCCGGTCTCCTACCCGCAGAAGCCGGTCGACCTCTTCCGCCAGGACGGCGTCACCGCCTACGCGCACGACGTCGACGTCGACGACCTCGGCATCGCCTGGGTCGCGGGCCTCGGCGGCACGCGCGGCTACTGGACCGACGGCGTCCACTGGGATCCGGTGCAGGGCAAGATCCGCCGCGCGACGCCGATCGACCCGGTGCCGTACGCCGGCGGCGGCCTCTCGCCGACGACCACGAGCGAGAAGTTCAACCCCGGCGTCTCCCAGCTGTCACCGCTGCCCGACGGCAACGCGGGCGGCTGGATGCACAACAGCTGGCGGCCGGTCGGGCTCAACGCGCCGCGGACCGACTGGCGCTACCTCAAGGGCGAGCTCCTGCTCGGCACCGAGGAGTGGTTCGGCGCGGGCGCGAACGCGTGCCGCGACGAGGGCAAGTTCACGATCTCGTCGCTGAAGGGCTCCTACAACGGCGAGGGCTGGCGCTCGACGCCGGAGAAGCCGTTCCGGATGGAGGCCGTCGGCTCGTGGGCCCCGGCCGACAACGAGGGCACGGTCTACAACCTCGGCTCCTGCTCGGCGCACTACTTCGACGTCGACGGCTCGATCGTGACGTACGGCTGGTACGGCCAGGGCACGCGCATCCTCGACATCTCGAACCCGGCGAAGCCGATCCAGATCGCCTACTTCCGCCCCGACGGCGGCAACGTGTGGGCGTCCTACAACGAGGGCGGCTACATCTACACCGCCGACGCCGCCCGCGGTGTGGACATCCTCAAGCTCAAGCCGGGCGCCAAGGCGGCGTCCAGCAAGGCGAAGGAGGTCAACGCGCCGGCGATGTCCAAGGCGCAGGTCGCCTACCTGAAGAACGTCGCCGCCAAGCAGTGGGTGGCGGACCCGAGCACCGGCGGGCTCTGCCTGCTGCCGGTCTTCTAGCGGCCTGCAACGCAGCGAGGGCCCGGCATGCGCCGGGCCCTCGCTGGTTACGGTCGCACCTGGCCGGCTAGGCCATCAGGTCGTCGGCCATCGCCTCGAAGACCTGGACGTACGTGTCGACCGACACGTCGTCGTGCGTGACGCTCAGCGTCCACTCCTCCTCGCGACCCGGCGTCATGAAGATGCCGCGGTTCATGTTGTAGAGCCACGCCAGCTCGGACAGATCGGAGTCCTGGTTGGCCTTGAACGTCTCGTAGTCGACGATCTTGTTGGCCGAGAACGTGACGCAGCCCTTGGAGCCGACGCCGACCGAGTAGCCGGGCAGGTTGTGCTTGCGGATCACGGCCTCGCAGCCGGCGAGGATGCGCTCGTTGAGCGCGTCCAGGTGCTTGTAGGCCTCCGGCGTGAGCACCTCGAGCAGGTTCGCCTTGGTGGCGGCCATGCCGAGCGGGTTGCCGTTGTACGTGCCCACCTGGTAGACCGAGCCGTCCTCGACGGCGGCCATGGCCTCCTCGGTGCCGCCGATCGCGCCGATCGGCGTGCCGCCGCCGAGCGCCTTGGCGAGCGTGACGAGGTCGGGCGTGACGCCGAAGCGCTCCGTCGCGCCGCCCGCCGCGATGCACAGGCCGGTCTTGACCTCGTCGAAGATCAGGATGATCCCGTGGCGGCGGGTGATGTCGCGGACCGCCTCGAGGTAGCCGGGCTCGGGGAGCACGACGCCGAGGTTCATCATCGCCGGCTCCATGATCACGCAGGCGGGCTTGCGGCCCTCCTCCGTGAGGCGCTCGATCCGGCGCTCCATCGCGCCCGCGTCGTTGAACGGCACGGGGATCGTGAGGTCGACGACGGCCTGCGGGATGCCCGCACCGTACGGCAGCGAGGCGAGGTTCTCGTGGTCGCCGATCTTGTCGTACTCGACGCCGATCGAGACCATCACGCCGTCGTGGTGGCCGTGATAGGAGCCGAAGATCTTCACGACGGTCTCTCGACCCGTGGTGCCGCGCGCGATCCGGATCGCGTCCATCGTGGACTCCGAGCCGGAGTTCGTGAAGCGCCACTTCGGCAGGCCCCAGCGGCGCGCGAGCTCGTCGCCGACCGCGATCGCGTCCTCGGTCGGCGCGGCGAAGTGCGTGCCGGACGAGTAGCGGGCGTTGATCGCCGCGCCGATCGCCGGGTGGGCGTGGCCCTGGACCATCGAGCCGAACCCGTTGTGGAAGTCCCACATCTCGTTGCCGTCGACGTCCCAGACCTTCGGGCCGGACCCGCGCTCGAGGTAGATCGGCCAGGGGTCGCGCAGCTGGTACGACGACGCGACGCCGCCGGACAGGTGGACCTGGGCGCGCTGGTACATCTCGTTGGAGCGCTGGGTGCGCTCGTTGAGCTGCTTCTCCTCACGCTCGATCAGCTCGGAGATGCGCTGACGAGGGATCTGGACAGGTGCGTCGGTGGCCATGGTTATCCCGTTCCTGGTTCGGACTGGTCGTTGTGCGTGGCCACGCCAACAACGACGAAAGGTCAATGGAGCCTAGCCTTTTCTTGACCATCGGACGCCGTCGCGGTTGCTAGCCTCAGAGCGCAAGGTCCATCCCCGCCGACCGGACCCCAGTGCCTGCCTCTGAATCTTTCTTGGATGACCGTGATGGCCCGCGCGATGAGTGTGGCGTCTTCGGAATCGTTGCGCCAGGCCGCGAAGTCTCGCGCCTGACGTACTTCGCGCTGTACGCGTTGCAGCACCGCGGGCAGGAATCTGCCGGCATCGCGACGCAGCAGGGTGGCCACATCATGGCCATGCGCGACCAGGGCCTGGTCAATCAGGTGTTCGACGAGTCCAAGCTGCGCGCCCTGCAGGGCGACATGGCGCTCGGCCACGTCCGCTACTCGACCACGGGCGCGAACTCGTGGGAGAACACGCAGCCCGTCTGGCGCTCGGACAAGCGCGAGATCGCGCTGGCGCACAACGGCAACCTGGTCAACGTCGTCGAGCTGCACACGGAGCTGCGCCAGGCCGGCGTCACGTTCCGCTCGACGTCGGACTCCGAGATCATCGCCGCGCTGCTGTCCACGCACGAGGCCGACACGATCGAGGACGCCGTCGTCGACGTGCTCCAGCGCGTCGAGGGCGCCTACTCGACCGTCGTGATGACCAAGGACCGCGTGGTCGCCTTCCGTGACCCGCTCGGCCTGCGCCCGCTGTCGCTCGGCATGATCGGCGACACGTACTGCGTGGCCTCCGAGTCGTGCGCGTTCGACATCATCGGCGCGAAGTTCCTGCGTGACGTCCAGCCGGGCGAGGTCGTCTCGATCACCGAGAAGGGCCTCCAGACGCGCCAGGCGGTCGAGTCGCCGCGGTCGGCGCTGTGCGTCTTCGAGCACATCTACTTCGCCCGCCCGGACTCGCGTCTGGGCGGCCGGGTCATCCAGGTCTCCCGCGGTCGGATGGGCGAGATCCTCGCCCGCGAAGCGCCGGTCGAGGCCGACCTGGTGATCCCCGTGCCGGACTCGGGCGGGCCCGCGGCCCGCGGCTTCGCGCGCGCCTCCGGCCTCCCGCAGGACGACGGCCTGATCAAGAACCGCTACGTCGCCCGCACCTTCATCCAGCCCGGCCAGGAGCTGCGCAAGCACGGCCTGCGGCTGAAGTTCAACCCGCTGCCCGAGGTGGTCGCGGGCAAGCGCATCGTCGTCGTGGACGACTCGATCGTGCGCGGCAACACGACGCGGCAGATCGTCCAGATGTTGCGTGACGCGGGCGCCACCGAGGTGCACATGCGCATCTCCGCGCCGCCGATCAAGCACCCGTGCCACTACGGCATCGACATGTCGACGCGCGAGGAGATGATCGCCCACAACCGCACGGAGGCCGAGGTGGCCGCCGAGCTGGGCGCCGACTCGCTCGCGTACCTGTCGCTGGAAGGCGTGTACGAGGCGATCGACGGAGAGCGCGAGGCGCACTGCGACGCCTGCTTCTCCGGCGTCTACCCGCTCGTGGGGGAGTCCGCCAAGGACGCCTTCGAGCACGCGCTGCCGCTCGTTCGTAGCTAGACGCGCGCAGTCTGCAACAAAACTGCGCAATGAGCGGGGAAGCGTCCGGTGCGGGGGCTAATGTCGCCGGTCCGGATGTCGCTCGCCTGGCTTGAAGATCCGCCTCCGCCTCCACAGCTCGGGTTCGACCTGGGCGAGGCGGACGGGCGGGTGCCGGCGGTGCCGGTGTTGTCGTCTCCGGACGTGGACTCCGCGCTGCGGGACGCGTTCGGCTTCCCGGGCTTCCGGCCCGGGCAGCGCGAGGCGGTGGTCGCGGCCCGTGACGGCCGGGACGTCCTGGTGGTCATGC
Source organism: Solirubrobacter pauli (assembly GCF_003633755.1). Classification (GTDB taxonomy): domain Bacteria; phylum Actinomycetota; class Thermoleophilia; order Solirubrobacterales; family Solirubrobacteraceae; genus Solirubrobacter; species Solirubrobacter pauli. The sequence goes on along the minus strand of NZ_RBIL01000001.1, from coordinate 2,145,510 downwards.
CCACCGGCTCGGGCAAGTCGCTCTGCTACCAGCTGCCGGCGCTGCTGCGGTCGGACCTGACGCTGGTCGTGTCGCCGCTGGTCTCGCTGATGCAGGACCAAGTGGAGGCGCTGGAGGCGGTCGCGCCGGGGCGGGTGGCGCTGGTCAATGGCCAGCAGGACGCGGCGGCGAACCGGCGCGCGCTGGACGGGGCGATCTCCGGCCGGGTGCGGGTGCTGTACGTCGCGCCGGAGCGCTTCTCCTCACCCGGCTTCCTCGAGCGCCTGCGGGAGGCGCGGATCGGCCTGTTCGTGGTCGACGAGGCGCACTGCGTGTCCCAATGGGGGCACGACTTCCGGCCCGACTACTTCCGCTTGGCGGACGCCGCGCGCTGGCTCGGCGCCGAGGCGATCATCGCGTCCACCGCCACGGCCACGCCCGAGGTGGCGCGGGACATCGTCGTGCGGCTCGGGCTGCGCGAGCCGGTGCACGTGGCGACGGGGTTCGACCGGCCGAACCTCTCCTTCGCGGTCGTGCCGTGCGCGCGCAAGGAGGCGGTGGGCGAGCGGATCGCCGCCGTGCTGGGTGAGCCGGACGCGCTGCCGGCGATCGTCTACGCCGGAACCCGGGCGGAGTGCGAGCGGCTGTCGGATCGGCTCGGCTACGAGCTGGGCGTGGAGGTGGTCGCCTACCACGCGGGGCTGCCGCGGGACGTGCGCGCGGACGTGCAGCGGCGCTTCATGGACGGCTCGGCGCCCGTGGTGGTCGCCACCAACGCGTTCGGGATGGGCGTGGACAAGGCCGACGTGCGTACGGTCTGCCACGAGTCGGTGCCGTCGTCGATCGAGGCCTACTACCAGGAGGCGGGCCGTGCGGGGCGGGACGGGCGGCCGGCGCGCGCGCTGCTGTTCTCGACCGAACGCGACAAGGGCCTGCACGTGTTCTTCATCGAGCGCGCGGAGATCGACGACGACCAGCTCAAGCACGTCGCACGGACGATCGTGCGGTCGGCGGAAGGGTCGCCGCCGCGCTTCAACCTGCACATGAACGACCTGGCACAGGCCGAGGGCGACGAGGAGGCGGTCCGGGCGATCGTCGGCTACATGGCGCGGGCCGGCGTGGTCCAGCCGGCGCCGTCGGGGCCGGACCGGGTCGCGGGCCGGATCGTCGGCGTCTGGGACCGCGCCACGCTGGCCGCGTGCCGCGCGGCGACGCAGGAGGGCACGCGGCAGCGCTGGCGCCAGTACCGCGCCGTGTGGGCGTGGGTCGAGAGCGAGGGCTGCCGGCGGCAGGGCATCCTGCGCCACTTCGGCGACCGGGCGGTGCTGGCGCGGGAGGGCGCGTGCTGCGACGTGTGCGATCCGGCGCTCGTCCCGCCCGTCCCGGAGCGGCTGGCGCGGCAGTCGACGCTCGCGCCGTCGGCCGACCTCGAAGGCGCGATCCTGCAGGTGGTCGCGGCGGCGCAGCCGCGGGTCGGGCGCGGGCGCTGCGTCGAGGTGCTGCGCGGCGCGCGCACGAAGGGCATCGCCAAGCACTCCTACGACGGCCTGCCGTTCTACGGGGCGTATCGGGACCGGCGCGCGGAGGATGTGCTGGCAGCGATAGACACGCTGCTGGAGACCGGGCAGCTACGCGCGGAGGGCGACCGCTTCCCCAAGCTGGCGGTCGCGTGAGCGCCCCATACTGATCGGCCTCATGACCGACCGCTTCCGCGTCGGGGTCCTCGCGTCGGGCACCGGCTCCAACCTCCAGGCCATCCTCGACCGCGTGCACGGCCGCGAGGCCGACGTCGTCGCCGTCGGCTCGGACAAGCCGGGCGCGCGGGCCCTGGCGCGCGCGGAGGCGCTCGGGATCGCGACGGCCACCTTCCCGGGAGCCGACTTCCCGGACCGCGAGGCGCGGGACACGGCGATGGCGCAGTGGCTGCGCTCGGAGGGCGTGGAGCTCGTCGTCCTCGCCGGCTACATGCAGATCGTCACGCCCACGTTCCTCGCCGCGTTCCCGCAGCGGGTCATCAACGTCCACCCGGCGCTGCTGCCGGCGTTCCCGGGCATCCGCGCGGTCGAGCAGGCCCTGGCGTACGGCGTGAAGGTGTTCGGCGTCACCGTCCACTTCGTCGACGAGGGCGTGGATTCCGGGCCTGTCATCCTGCAACGCGCGCTCGAGCTGCCGGACGTGACGGACGCGGACGAGATCCGCGCCCGGCTCCATCCGGTCGAGCACGACCTGCTGACGTCCGCGGTCGCCCTGATCGCCCGCGGCGCCGTCCGCCCCGATCCTGAACACCCCCGCCGCATCTCAGTCGAGGTTCAATGAATCGTCCCATGGAGGCCATCGTCCAGCGCGGTGAGGTCCGGGTGCAGCGCGCGCTGCTCTCGGTCTCCGACAAGACCGGTGTGGTCGAGTTCGCGAAGGGGCTCGCGGCGCTCGGCGTCGAGCTCATCTCCACCGGCGGCACCGCCGCCGCGCTGCGCGAGGCCGGGCTCGAGGTCCGCGGGATCGAGGACTTCACCGGCTTCCCCGAGATCATGGACGGCCGCGTCAAGACGCTCCACCCGCGGCTGTACGCGGGCGTGCTCGCGCTGCGCGACAACCAGCAGCACATGGCGACGGCGACCGAGCACGAGATCGAGTTCGTCGACCTGGTGTGCGTGAACCTCTACCCGTTCGAGGCCACGGCGCGCCGCCGCGGCGTCACGGACCACGAGGTGATCGAGAACGTCGACATCGGCGGCCCGACGATGATCCGCGCCGCGGCGAAGAACTTCCCGTTCTCCGCGGTGGTCGTCAACCCGGCGTCCTACGACGCCGTGCTGCAGGAGCTCAAGGACGGCCAGGGCAAGCTCTCGCTGGGCACGCGCGAGTCGCTGGCGGCCGAGGCGTTCTCGTACACGGCCCGCTACGACAGCGCGATCTCGCGCTGGTTCGTCGAGAAGCAGGCGGACGACTTCGCGCCCCTGATGATGACCGCCTACGAGAAGGTCACCGACCTCTCGTACGGCGAGAACCCGCACCAGCGCGCGGCGTACTACGCGGACTCGGGCGCGCGCATGCACGTGCTCTCGATGGTCAAGCAGCTCGGCGGCAAGGAGCTGTCCTTCAACAACGTGCTGGACCTGAACTCCGCGCGGCTGCTGATGGAGGAGTTCGAGCTGCCGGCGTGCGTGATCATCAAGCACAACACGCCGTGCGGCGTGGCGGTCGGCGGCTCGGTCGTCGAGGCCTACCACGCGGCGTTCGCGTGCGACCCGCTGTCGGCCTTCGGCGGCGTGATCGCGGTCAACAAGCCGGTCGACAAGCAGTTCGCCGAGGCGCTGCTCAAGCAGTTCTGCGAGGTCATCCTGGCGCCGCAGTTCACGCCGGAGGCGCTCGAGCTGCTGGCGACGAAGCCGAACATGCGCATCCTCGAGGACGGCGAGCGTCGCCGCCAGAACATCGCCGAGCGTGACTACAAGCGCGTCATGGGCGGCCTGCTCGTGCAGGACCGCGACATGGGCCTGGAGGACCGCACGGAGATGCAGGTCGTGACGGAGCGCAAGCCGACCGAGGCCGAGTGGGGCGAGATGCTGTTCGCCTGGAAGGTCTGCAAGCACGTCCGCTCGAACGCGATCGTGCTGTCGAACGACCTCGCGTCGGTGGGCATCGGCGCCGGCCAGATGTCCCGCGTGGACTCGGTGCGCCTGGCGATCGAGAAGGCCGGCATCGCCGGCTCGTCGCTGCGCGGCGCGGCGATGGCCTCGGACGCGTTCTTCCCGTTCCCGGACGGCCCGCAGCTCGGCATCGACGCCGGCGTCACGGCGATCATCCAGCCGGGCGGGTCGGTGCGTGACCACGAGGTCGTCGAAGCCGCGGACGCGGCCGGCATCTCGATGGTGTTCACGCACCGCCGCCACTTCAAGCACTAGGCGAAGCCTCGGCCAGAGGCCTCGCCTTCGCTGTCGAGAACCGCCCAGGGGGCGATTCTCGCGGCCTACTGGCCCCGACCGGTTCGGTCCTGCAGCTCGTCGATGCGACGGGACGCGTCAGCCTTGCTGAGCGTCTCGTCGAAGTCCTCGTTCGCCTCCTGGCTGAGGGTCTGCAGGTAGGACTGCTGCGCGCCGGTCATCGGCTCGTCGCCGGTCACCCACTCGTCCGGGTCCTTCTCGGTGTTCGTCATCTCGCTCATGGCCTGGGCCTACCCAGTCAGGAGCGAACGTACGTTCTGCCGAGCACGAGCTTGGCGTCCGGCCGGTAGGTCGCCGGGCGCACGTCCTCGAGCTCCAGGGGCGCGCGGAAGTAGGCCACGACCTCCTCGCCGCGCACGAACACCCAGATCGGCAACGCCTCGCAGCAGTGCCACGCCTCGTCGTCGGCGCGGTCCCAGTCGAAGCCGACGGCGTCGCGGACCTGCTCCGCCGTGTTGGAGCCGTGGACGACGACCAGCCGGTCGATCGGCTCGTCGGTGAGCTGCGCGGGCGTGACGACGCCGCTGTGGACCTCGATCGCCTGCTCCGCGCGGGCGAGGGCCTTCTCGCCGGCGCGGACGTCCGCGTCGCGCGGCCACAGCAGGACGAGACCGGCGACGAGCACGGCCAGGGTGACGAGAGCGACCCGGAGCTTCACGCGGTGCTTGGTAGCGCCGACGCGCCGCTCCGTCCGGCTCGCCGGACGGATGGACGACGCGGATGGGTAGCGTCGCGGCATGGACGCTTCCTCAGTCGCTCGCTTGATCGCTCTCGGCCGGGTCGGGCTCGGCGCGGGCTTCGTCGCCGCCCCCGGGCTCGTGGCGCGCCTGTGGGTCGGCGAGGGCGGCACGGGTGCGCGCGTGCTGGGCGCCGGGTTCGGCGCGCGGGACGTGGCGATCGGTGCCGGGCTCTGGCACGCGCTGGAGCACGACCGCGACACGCACACGTGGCTGCTGGCGGGCGCGGCGGGTGACGTCGCGGACGGGCTGGCGACGCTTGCGGCGCGCAACTCGCTGCCGCTGGTCGGGCGGGTGGGCGTCGCGGCGTTCGCCGCGACCGGCGCCGGCCTCAGCCTGTGGGCGGCGCGTCAGCTCGCGCCGTAGAGGACGCGCGTCCAGATCGTCGTGAGCGTCTCCGCGACGGTCTCGCGACGCGTGCGCGGCTCGTGGCCCATCGAGCGGTTCAGGTAGCGCTCCATCATCCAGACGAGCGCTCGCGCGGTCTCCTTCGGGTCCAGCGGGAGCACGCGCCCGGCTTCGATCTCCTTCTCGATGTGGCGCGCGGTGACGTCGACGAACTCGTGCACGAGGCCGGTGTAGACGCGCTCGACCTCGTGGTCGTCGGTCGCGGCGTCGGCGAGCGCCCGCAGGACGGCGCCGTGCTGGGCGTAGACCTCGACGAACCCCTCCATCGCCTCACGCGCCTGCGCGGGCCCGTCGCCCGAGCCGGTGTACCAGCGCTGGGACATCGTCCGCAGCTCGGCGCCGATGTGCTCGACGACCCGGAGCATCAGGTGATGGCGGTCCCGGAAGTAGACGTAGAACGACGGCCGGGACAGGTCCGTGCGCCGCATGACCTCGTCCACCGTCAGCTCGCGGAACGTGCGCTCGCGCAGCAGCGCCTCCGCCGCAGCCACGATTTCCGCCTCCGCCACTTCCGGCGTCCGCCGACGGCGGCGGCCGCCCGTTTCCTCCACTTGACCTGCGCTCAACCTCTCGCAAGCGTACTGCGCGATACAGTCGCACGCGCCGGCCGCCGTAGCTCAGTGGTAGAGCAGCGGACTTTTAATCCGTTGTGCGTTGGTTCGAATCCAACCGGCGGCACTCATGTTCTACGAAATCTGGGCCTGGGTCTCGATCATCCTCGGCATGGCGATGTGCGGGGTGATCATCTACTTCCTCGCGAAGAAGGACGACGATCGCCAGAAGGAAGAGGCCGCGCGCGAGTACTTCGACGCGCACGGTCATTGGCCTGACGACTAGCGTCCCGACTCATAACCTCGCGGGCGCCTAGCGGGCGTCTCGTCGCGCCTGGAGGCCGCCGGCGATCCCGCACGTACCACCAGTATGCGCCGGATCACCGGCGACCCCCAGCCACGACGATCGGGCCCGCTATGCACGCGCGACGTTCCGACTCGGAACGCCGGGTTAAGCCGCCAGGTCGATCGTCACCGGGTCGGCCAGCAGCCGTCCCCGGAGCGTGAGCACGGCTCGGCCGGCCGCGTGGTCGTCGGGTTCCAGCAGGCCTTCGTCGCGGTGCCGCGCGGCCGCCGCGCGGCCCGTCGGCGTGAGCTGGTCGAGCGCGACGCCCGCGCGCAGCCGGAGTCCGAGCATCACGCGCTCGAGCCGGACCTCGTCGCTGGCGGGCGTCTCCCGCGCCGCGGCCGGTGACGTGCCGGCGGCGAGCTTCTCGGCCCAGGCGCGCGGGTGCAGCACGTTCCACCAGCGCACGCCGCCGACGTGGCTGTGGGCGCCGGGGCCCGCGCCCCACCAGTCGCCGCCGCCCCAGTAGCCGAGGTTGTGCCGGCACCACGCTGCCTCGTCCGTGGCCCACGAGCAGGTCTCGTACCAGCGCAGGCCCGCGTCGGCGAGCACGCGCTCGGCGGTCTCGAAGCGATCCACGATCACGTCCTCGCCCGGAACGGTGAGCTCGCCCCGGCGCACCTGGGCTGCGAGCCTGGTCCCCGGCTCGACGATCAGCGAGTACGTCGAGAGATGGTCCGGCTCGGCGCTCAGCGCGGCGTCCAGCGACGCCCGCCAGTCCTCCGCCGTCTCGCCCGGCGTCCCGTAGATCAGGTCCAGGCTCACCTGCTCGAACCCGGCCGCCCGCGCCTCGGCGACGGCCTGCTGGGGCCGCCCCGGCGAGTGCGCCCGGTTGAGGGTCTCCAGCACCCGCGGCACGGCGCTCTGCATCCCCAGCGACAGCCGGGTGAACCCGGCCTCGCGCAGCTGCTCGAGCTTGCGCGGGTCGACCGACTCCGGGTTCGCCTCCGTCGTCACCTCGGCGCCGGGCCGCAGCCCGAAGCGCGCTTCGATGTGCCCGAGGATCCGCGTGAGCTCCTCGGCCTTGAGCAGCGAAGGCGTGCCGCCGCCGAAGAACACCGTGTCCACGCGCGGCGGCGCTTCCAGCACCCTCGCCGCAAGGTCGATCTCGGCGAGCACCGCCTCCACGTACCCGCCGGCCTGCTCGGCGCCCTGCTCCCCGGGCACATACGTGTTGAAGTCGCAGTACCCGCACCGCGAGGCGCAGAAGGGCACGTGCACGTAGAACCCGAACGGTCGCGTCCCGAGGCCCTCGAGCGCCGCCATGGGGAGCGCGCCGTCAGCGGGCGCGGGATCTCCTGTGGGTAGGCGGGCCATCGTCGCTCGGCAGTACCCCCAACGGGAATCGAACCCGTGCTAGCAGCGTGAAAGGCTGCCGTGCTAACCGCTACACCATGGGGGCAGGTGGGAACAGTCTAGGTCAGACGCTTCGGGTGAGGGCGCCATCGACGAGGATGGCCGTGCCGTTGATGTACGCGGCCGGTACCGAGCACAGGAAGACGGCCGCCGCGGCGAGCTCCTCGACGGTGCCGAGGCGGCCCGCCGGGATCGTCCGCTCGGCGTCCTCGCGCGCGGCCTCGAGGGAGCCGGCGGTGTCGATCATCCGGTCGGTGGCGATCTTGCCGGGGTGGACGTGGTTGAAGGTCAGGCCGTGGGCGGCGTGCTGGCGGGCGAGGACCTTGAAGGCGGCGGCCAGCCCCGGGCGGTGGGCGTTGGAGAGCTGGAGGGCGTCGATCGGCTCGCGGACGGCCATCGAGCCGATCGCGACGACGCGGCCGAAGCCCCGTTCGCGCATGCCCGGGACGAGGCGCTGGAGGATCGCCATGGGCGAGAGCAGCAGGGTGCGCTGGGCGGCTTCCCACTGCTCGCGCGTGAAGGCGAGCGGGTCGCCGGCCGGCGGGCCGCCGGTGTTGGCGACGTAGATGTCGATCGGGCCGAGGTCGGCCTCGACCGCGTCGACCAGGCCCGGGACGCTGTCGAGGTCGGCCGAGTCGAACGCGTAGCCGCAGCCGCCGATCTCGCCGGCGACCTGCTCGGCGCGGTCGGTCGAGCGTGAGGTCACGGCGACCTTCGCGCCCTCGGCGGCGAGGGCGTCGGCGATGCCGCGGCCGATCCCCTTCGAGCCTGCCGTGACGAGCGCGACCTTGCCTTCGAGCCCGAGGTCCATCACACCACCGCCAGTCGTCGCGAGTGAGCGAGTCGGCCGCACCAGAGCGCGAAGATCGCCACCGCGAGCGGCGCGCCGAGCCAGTGCTGGTCGAGGAGGACGCCGATCAGGCTCGGGATGCCCGCGAGCGCCGCGCCGGCGAGGACGGGCAGCAGCGGCAGCCTGAGCACGGTGCCGGTGATGAGCGCGCATGCCGCCCACGCTCCCGGGCCGGCGAGCCAGCCCCAGGACCGGAAGAACTCCTTGTCCAGCGCGGCGGAGAGCGCCAGCGCCACGATTCCGAGCGTCAGCGCCTGAAGCAGCGCCGCCCGCCACACGACCGACCCTTCCATCCGGCCATCATGGCACGAGGCGGACCGTCGGCCAGATCGGCGCGAGCGGATCACCGCAGCCGCCGTACAGCCAGCACCAGTCCCACCACGCCGGGTCCCACGGGTCGGGCGGCTCCGGCGTCGCGGTCGGCTCGGGCGAGGGCGAAGCGGTCGGGCTGGGCTCGACGGTGGCGGTCGGCTCAGGGCTGGGCGTCTCGGTCGCGGTCGGGGTGGCCGTCGGGGTCGGTGTGGGTGTGACCGTGGGCGTCGGGCTCGGCGTGGCCGTCGGCGTCGGCGTGGGTGTTGCCGTGGGCGTCGGGCTCGGCGTGGCCGTCGGCGTGGGCGTGGGCGTCGGGGTCAGCGTCGGCCATGCGGTCTCGGTCGGCGTGGTGGTCGCCGTGACCGTGGCGGTCGGCGTCGACGCCGGGGTGCGCGTCGGGCTCGGCGTCTCCGTCGGCGTCTTGGTGGCGGTGGGCGTCGGGGTCCGGATCGGGCTGGGCGTCGCCTCGGCGGTGCGCGCGGCCGGCGTCGACAGCGGCCGCGGCGCGCTCGTCGGCATCGGGACGGCGCCGGGGGTCGCCGACGGGGTCGGCTGCGTCACGGTCGGCGCCGGAGCGGGGTCGCCCGTCACCACCGGCGGCTTGTCGGGCGGCGGGGCCGGCGGCGTGCGGTCGCGCGCGGCGGTCTTGATCAGCGTGCAGGTCTGACGGTGCTGGCTGGGCGTCGGGTCGTACTCGTAGATCGCCTCGTCCGCGATCGAGTCGATCCGCGCGTGGCGGGCGCACCAGGCGTAGGCCTCGGCGAACCACTCGGCGAGCGGCCGGGTGCCGCTCCACCAGCGCGTGTGCGGCCGGCGCATGATCTTGCGGAACCGCCCGCGGTCGGTGTTGGAGAACACGGTCAGGTCGTAGACGTGCCCGAGCTCGTGCAGCAGGACGGCCCGCGGCTGCTTGATGCCGGGCTTGACGTAGATCACCCGCGGCTGGCGGGTGTAGACGCAGCCGGCCATGCGGGGCAGCTCAGGGCAGGCGGTCAGCTGCAGGGTCACCTGCCCGGTGACCGTCGGCACGAGCGCGCTCCTGGCCCAGGTCTGCCAGTGCCCCGCCAGCGGCCCACCGGTCGCGCTGACGAGCCGCACCGCCCCGTTGGCCGCCAGCGGCGCCGCCGTCGCGGAACGAGCAAGTGGCAGGCCGAGAAGCGCGCACAGGCCCGCGAGCACGACGATCGACCAGAGTCGTCGTAACACGACAACGGGTGTGTACCAGAGCGCACCCGCCGCTGTCGCCGTGGGAATGGCCGATCGGCCTACCTGCGCGAGCCGGGGCGAGCCGAGGTCTATCCTGGCTGCCGGTTCCGCCTGCCGCGCGAAACCCCGGGGCGGTTAGCTCAGTTGGTCAGAGCGCCTGCCTTACAAGCAGGAGGTCGCGCGTTCGAGCCGCGCACCGCCCACTGTCGCCCGAGCCGCGCCACGCCGTCGATTCGTCACTTCGCGGCCGCGCGGCCGCACGGGCCCGTGGGTGGTCACGTTCGCCGTGGCACCGTGCCGAGTCGGAACCAGACCTTCGTGCTGCCCTCGCGGATTCCCCAGTCGTCGGCGAGTTGATCCACGATGCGCAGGCCCCAGCCGCCGTGAGCTCCGGGCGTCGGGCTGGGCGCGACCCTGACGTTTCCCTCGTCGGATACCTCGACGGTGATCGCCTCTGACGCGAGGTCGATGGACAGGGAGATCTCTCCGGTGCCGTGCACCAGCGCGTTGGTGACCAGCTCTGAGACCATGAGCACGGCGTCGCCGCGTCCGCGCGCGGTGAGCGTCGTCGCGTGGGATTCGACGAAGCGCCTCGCGACGCCGATCGAGTCAGGTGAGCGCGGCAAGCTCGTGCTGTACGCGCTCATGTCGAGCTCCCGTCAAAGGGCGGGCGTCCGTCGAGGTGCACGAGTCCGATCAGCCGGCGCACTGGAAGAGACCCAGGCGTGACCGCGAGCGTCCAGCCATCGGAGGACGCGACTTCTGCGGCGGCCAACAGCACCCGCAGACCGCTCATGTCCATGAATTGGAGCTCATCGAGGTCGACCAGGACCGCGTCGCCACGCTCGCGATGGCGCCTCAGGCACTCGCTCACGACCGGCGCGCCGGCGAGATCGAGCTCGCCGAGCAGTCGTACGCGGATCCTCCCAGGCTCCCGCACCTCAACCACTGTCAACACAGGGTGTTCGCCACTCAACGGACATCGCTCGTTCCGGTGCGGGGGTCTACGCGGTCGGACGAGGCGGCGACCCGCAACTGAGTTGCGGTAACGAGCCGTGGCGGCGGGCGAGAGCGCTCTGACCACAGACTCTACTCCGCCCTCCAAACTTGATCGACCGGTCCAGCGGCTGCTCGACCAAGCCGCGGTCCATCAGATCGCTCGACCCTCGAACACGGTTACGCCGGCCACAGTGGGGGTCTCGCCGACAAGCTCGTAGCCGGATGCCGCGAGGAGCGCGGCGTACTCGTCGGTGGTCCGCTCGCGCCCGCCCGGTCCGACGAGCATGTTGAGATCCGAGAGCTTGGCGGCGGGAAGCGAGAACTGGCGTTCGATGATGAGCAACGTCGTGCCCGTGTCGGCAGCCCTACGGCAGACGCGTAGGATGCGGATCGCCGGCTCGCCCTCCCAGTCGTGGAGCACGGACTTGAGCAGGTATGCGTCCCCGCCCTGAGGGACGGACTCGAAGAAGCTGCCCCCGACGATCTCGAAACCGTCGGCGTGGGCGCCGGCCACCACGGCCGGCTGGTCGAACAGCACGCCGCGCACGCCCGGATGGTGCTCGAGGATGCTGGCGAGCAGCGCGCCCCGCCCGCCACCAACGTCGACGATCACTCCGTAGCGGCCGAAGTCGTGCGCTGCGGCCACCGCGGTGTTGACGCGAAGCGACAATCCGGTCATCGCGGCGTCGAAGATGGCCGCCTCTTCAGGGTGCGCGGCGCGATACTCCCAGACGTCGACGCCGTGCATCGCGTGGAATGCGTTCTCACCGGTTCGCACGCTGTGCATCAGATGCCCCCAGGCCGTCCAGTGGTAGGGCCGGCCGATGAACGCCGCCCAGGCGCCCGCCGGGCCCCGCAGCTCCTGTCCGAGCTCGGTCAATCCGAACGTCCGGTGGTCCTTCTCGTGCAGGATCCCGATCGCGGCCAGCGCGCGCAGCAGCCGGTGAAGCGCGCTCTCGTCCGTGGCTGTGAGCGGCGCCAGCTCGTCGACCGCGCGTGGGCCGTCCGCGAGCAGGTCGGCGATCCCGAGGGCCGCGGCGACGTGGATCGTCTGCGACACCTGGTAGCCGTTGATCAGCCGCATGAGCTCCGCGGACGACGATTCCTCGTCGTGCATGGGCCGAGCCACCGTGCTAGCCCTCGACGCGGTACGTGGCGGTGATCGCTCTGACGTCCGGCGCGACGACAGCGGAGGAAAGGGCACGACGGAGGTGCGGCATGGCGTCACTCCCTGGTAGGGGCCAACCCTCTCACAGCCCGACCCCCAACGCGAACCGATCGGCACGGACCAGGTCCACCGGCCACGTCCTCCTGGGCGACTCGTGACCGATGGATGACGGGCGAAGCCGACGCATCGACGGCACGCCCCCGGACCTCGTCGGGCGTGCACGCGCGCTCCGCGGACGCCGGCATGTCCAGCGCTTCACGTGATGGGGATACGCTTCGTGCACGCAGAGGCACCGCCCCTTCGCCCTCGCGTCCCTGGTCACTCTGAAGGAGCTCGGACTGGAGCACCAATGCTTGACCGACACCGTGCACGCCTGTGCAGCGACTGCCGTGCGCCGATGGCCCGCCAGTCCGACCGTTGCTGGCGTTGCCACGCGGCCGCCTCGTCCCCGGTGGCGGAGCCGCCACGCCGGACGTTGCAGGAAAGCACCACGCACGTCTTGAGCGTCCGAGCCGGCCGGCGTGCGGACGGCCTCCGTCGCGACCGGCGGCCCGCGACACGAGCGCCCGGGGCGCGCGTTCCCAAGCCGAGCGCCTGATGCCGCGCTGAAGCTGTCTGCATTGCCGCGCTCGAGGCTGGCGTGAAACGTCCGCCATGGCGCGTCGCTCGGTGTCCCGGCATCTCGCGGGCCGCCTCGGTCCCGAGCAGCTGGACGACTTGCGGTTCGGCGTCACGGAAATCGCGCCCCGAACCATTCGGCTGAGCCCGCGACCGCCCACTCGGGATCATGCGCCGACGATGCGCTCAAGGTGGTCGCCCACGACGGTCACCTCGCGCCCGTCGCCCACCCGCGCGATCCAGCCGCGCTCGAAGAGCGCCGCGGCCAGCGCGTCGCCGAGCGCGCCCGCCAGGTGCGGCGCGTGCTCGGTCGCGTCGAGGCATTCGAAGGCCAGCCGCTGGCGGCCGATCTCCACCGACTCGACGCCGAGCGCGCGCAGCTCCTCCTCCCGGACCACGCGCACCACGCCGTCGTCGTCCGCGGCGAGCGCACCGGAGGCCAGCAGCCAGCGGTAGAGCGAGACGCCGAGCGGCCCGCCCAGGTGTCCGTAACAGGTGCGGGAGACCCGGGGCCGGCCGCTCGGCGGCGGCGGCCCCGCGCCGACCACGCGGTCCAGCCACGGCAGGACGCGGTCGACGCCGTCGCACAGCGCGTAGACCGAGGAGCGCCCCGACCGCGACACCGACACCAGCCCCGCGTCCCGCAGCACCCGCAGCGCCGCGGACACGTCCGGCAGGGACGCGCCGAGCTCGGCCGACAGCGCGCTGACCGGCGACGGCCCGACGTGGCCGAGCCGGTCGACCACCCGTAGCCGGAGCGGATGGCCGAGCGCCTTCAGGACCGACACCCGCGCGTCACTCACGCATGAACCCCGCGATCGCGTCCGCCAGCTCCTCCGGCGCGTCCTCCGCCATGTGGTGGCCGGAGTCGATCTTCACGCCGCGCAGCGGTCCGGTCACCCACGAGCGCCAGACCGCGACCGGGTCGCCGTGCAGCTCCTCGAGGTCGTCGTGCGCGCTCCAGCCCACGAGCGTCGGGCAGCCGGCGAGGCGGCCGGCCGCGAAGTCCGCCTCCTCGTCGGCGCGGTCCACCGACGGTCCACAGCGGTAGTCGCCGACCATCGCGGCCACCACCTCCGGGTTCGTCACGGCGCGCCGCCAGTCCGCGTAGTTCTCCGACCCCATCGCGGCCGGATCGGCGTTCCGGTACCAGGCGAGCGGGTCGCGCGAGATCCACTCCTCGGCCCGCTTCTCCTCTTGGGCGAAGAAGAACCAGTGCCAGTAGGCGGCCGCGAACTTCGCGTCGCAGGTGCCGAGCGCGTGGGCGACCGGCACGCCGTCCAGCACGACCAGCCGCTCGGCCCCGTGCGAGACCGCCAGCCGATGCGCCACGTACGAGCCGCGGTCGTGCCCGACCGCGCAGTACGCGCCGCCGAACCGCTCCTCCATCAGCTCCGCCACCGCGCCCGCCATCGCCGTCTTCGAGTAGGACCCGATGCGCGACTCGCCGTAGCCCGGCAGGTCCGGGCACACGACCGTGAACCCGGCCTCGACCAGCAGCGGCGCCACGCGCCACCACGTCGTGTGCGTCCGCGGGTGCCCGTGCAGCAGCAGCACGACCGGTCCCGATCCGCCCCAGCGGTAGCGCAGCCGGGCGCCCGGGACGTCCGCCCACTCCAGCTTCATCCCATCCATAGTTGGGCATTTACCCAACTATGCGCGGGCCATATCCGCGAGGTCGACCTCCCGGTCGAGCGCGAGGCCGGCGATGTGCGCGGCGGCGAGCCGGTGGACGTCGACGACGTGACCGATCCGCTCGAGCGACTCCGTCTCGTCCGCGACCTGGCCGTCACCGGCGCGCAGGAGCACGCGCAGGTCCTCGTCGGCGGCGCGGGCGGCCATCGCCGCCTCGATGTTGTTCAGATCGTCCGGCGTGACCGCGGCCAGGCAGCGCGCCCGCCCGAGCGACAGCCGCCGCAGCACGGCCGGGTTCGCGCCGCGCCCGATCACCACGGGCAGCTTGACCCGCTTCGCGAAGCCGACGTTCTCGCCCTCGGACGCGGTGTCCACGGCCACCACGTTCACACCGCACTCGCGCAGGAGCAGACACAGCCGCAGCCCGACCTGCCCGAGCCCGACGACCACCACGTGGTCGCGCCGCGGCACGGCGCGCCGCCCGACCAGGCCGGTCAGCGACGAGTCGACGAGCCGGTTGATCAGCCCGCCGGTGAAGCAGGCGGCGCTCAGCAGCGTGAGCAGCATCGAGGCCACGATCGCGCCCTTGAACCACTTCGGACCGTCGTCCACGGCGGAGTTGGGACCCACGGTGGCCAGTGACTTGGTCGAGCCGTACAGCGCGTCGATCGCGGCCTGGTCGAGCACGACCATCGAACCGATCCACTCGAACAGCAGCGTCGCGACCAGCCCGATCGCGCCGTAGAACAACAGGCCCGCCGAGCGGTCGTACGGGGCGAAGACCGCCTCGACCAGCGCCCGCGCCCGCCGTGCCCGAAGATCGGGCAGCGCGGTCTCCTCGCCCGCCTCGTCGAGCCCGACCCACCCGGAACCGGAGCGACGCACCGCGACGATGTTCGGATCCAGACACGGGCCGGCCAGCACCGGCGCGACGATGTCGGCCACCGACGTGACGATGCAGTGCGGGATCGTCTGCTCGACCTGCCGGGTGATGGCCGGGTCGAAGATGGTCACGACGAGCGGCAGCGTCTCGTCGAGGTGACGGACGAGCAGCGCCATCCGCAACGGGAAGGCGTCCTCGCGCGAGGCGGCGCAAGCCACGTCGTAGCGACCGGACCGCACCGCCGCCTGGACGGCGTCGTCGTCGGGCTCGTCGATCCAGTCGACGGCGGAGCCGGCGGCCTCGAGCGCCCCGCGGACCTCCTTGGCGAGGTCGCCGGTACCCATGAGGAGCACGCGCTTCAAGTGGCGCACCCTATACAGGTGTGGAGAGATCTCCGCAGACCACCCGTCCAGTGGTAGTTGCGAGGCGGGCCTTCCCGCAACAGACTTAGCGGCCAAAGCTGGGTCGACGAGAGGGGTCGAGGGAATGGAGTTTGGGAAGCGTCTCGCGAAAGCGAGCGCGTTCACGGTCACTGCGGCGCTCGCGGGCGTCGTGGCGACGAGTTCCGCGGGCGCGTCGCCGCTGCCGCCGAAGACGACCGCGGCGTCCGCCGCGGTGCCGTCCGCGCTGGCCGCCCCCGCACCGGCCGTCCCGACGTTCGTGAACGGCATGTCGCAGGCCGTGTTCGCGTCGGGCGAGGCCAACTGGGTCAACGAGGACCTGTGGGTCGAGCTCGACGTCGACACCGACGGCGACGGCAAGAAGGACCGCGTCCACACCGACGTCTCCCGCCCGATGGAGACCAACACGGACGGGCTGAAGGTCCCGGTCATCTTCGAGGACAGCCCGTACTACGCGGGCGGTCCCGACCAGGCCAACTGGGCCGTCGACCACGAGATCGGCTTCCCGCCGGCCTTCCGCCCGCTGCCGACGAACACCGACGGGCGCGCGCACACGTCGCGGATCAACACCATCTACGAGAGCACCTGGGTGCCGCGCGGGTACGCCGTCGTGCACGCGGAGTCGCCCGGCTCGGGCTCCTCGACCGGCTGCCCGAACTCCGGCGCCCCGATCGAGACGCTCGGCGCGACCGGCGTCATCGAGTGGCTCAACGGCAAGCGCAAGGCCTACACGACCCGCGACGGCAGCGTCGAGGCAGCGCCCGTCACGTGGCACAACGGCAACACGGCGATGATGGGCACGTCCTACAACGGCACGCTGCCGATCGCGGCCGCGTCGACCGGCGTGGAGGGCCTGAAGGCGATCGTCCCGATCTCCGCCATCTCCGACTGGTACGACTACTACCGCGCCAACGGCGCCGTGAAGGCGCCGGGCGGCTACCAGGGCGAGGACCTCGACGTCCTCACCGAGTACGTCTACACGCGCTGGGACGAGAACGGCAAGGCGCGCGCGATCTGCCGCCCGCTGATCGAGGACCTGAAGGTCAAGCAGGACCGCGTGACGGGCAACCGCTCCGCCTTCTGGGACGAGCGCAACTACATGAAGGACGTCAGGGCCGGCAAGCTGAAGGCCGCGACCCTGATCGCCCACGGCGGCAATGACTTCAACGTCATGACCAAGCACGCCGCCCAGCTCTACGACGAGCTCAAGAAGCAGAACATCCCGCACCAGTTCTACTTCCACCAGGGCGGCCACGGTGGCGCGCCGCCGGACTACCTCGTGAACCTGTGGTTCACCAAGTACCTCTGGAACCAGGACAACGGCGTCCAGAACCTGCCCAAGTCCTGGGTCGTGCGCACGGACGTCTGCCCGCCGCGCCAGTCCACGGTCGCGACCGACGTGACGACCCCGACCGCGACGCTGACGGTCGCGGACGCCTCGGTGTTCTCGGTCGGCCAGACGCTGACGATCCCGCAGACCAACCCGACGGCGACGGTCACCCGCGTGATCACCAACATCGCCGGCAACACGCTGACGCTGGCGTCGAACATCGCCGCGACGCAGGGCCAGCGGGTCGCCGCCGGCACGGTCGTGAACCTCGTGTGCGGCAACCCCAACCCGACGCCCTACGCCGAATGGCCCGATCCCGCGTCGTCCGACGCGGTGCTCAAGCCCGGCACCGGCGGCGCCGCCCGCGGCTCGCTCACGGTCGCGGCCAACCCGGCCACCGGCACGGAGACGCTCTCCGACGACGCCCGCCAGACCGCCTCGACGCTCATGAACGCGGCGACCGAGGACTCGCGCCTGCTCTACGTGACGAACCCGCTCACGAAGGACGTCCGCATCTCGGGCACGCCGAAGGTCAACATCAAGGCGGCCTTCAGCAAGCCGAAGGCCAACCTGACCGCGATCCTCGTCTCGCTGCCGGCGACCGGCAGCGGCACGATCCTCACGCGTGGCTGGATCGACGCGGAGAACCGCAACTCGGATTACGTGACCGACGCGGTCACGCCGGGCACGTTCTACGACTACCGCTTCCAGCTGATGGCCAAGGACATCATCGTGCCGGCCGGCCGTCGCCTCGGGCTGATGGTCCTCTCGAGCGACAACGAGTTCACGGTCCGCCCGGCCCCGGGCACCGAGGTCTCGGTCGACCTCGCCGGCACGTCGCTCTCCCTCCCGGTCGTGGGCGGCGCGAAGGCGTTCGCCAACACCATCGGCGGCGACGTCGACGAGGAGACCGGCCTGGTCGGTGGGACCGTCCCGGCCACGCTCGCGCTCACGCTCGGCACGCCGGGCTCGTTCGGCGCCTTCACGCCGGGCCTCGCCAAGGAGTACACGGCCACCACGGACGCCATCGTCACCAGCACCGCCGGTGACGCGACGCTGACGGTCGCGGACACGAGCGCCAACAAGCCGGGGTACCTGGTCAACGGCGCCTTCTCGCTGCCGCAGCCCCTGCAGGGCCTCGGCGTCGTGAAGACGTGGAACGCGCCGACTTCCAACGAGAAGGTCGCCGTCACGCTCAAGCAGGCGATCGGCGAGAAGGACGCGCTGCGCACCGGGTCCTACTCGAAGACCCTCACGTTCACGCTGTCGACGACGACGCCGTAGCTCGCTCAACGGCTCGCCGGGCCATGTGCCCGGCGAGCCGGTGAGGCGTACCCTGGGAGGCATGTCCACCGCCACCCTCCCGACGTTCGACCCGCTCGATCCGATCGCGCTGGACGCGCAGCTCGACGACGAGGAGCGGCTGATCCGCAGCACCGTCCGCCAGTACGTGCGGGAGAAGTTCCTGCCGGTGGTGGCTGAGCACTTCGAGGCGGGCTCCCTGCCGGACGGGATCGGTCGGGATCTCGGGCAGCTCGGCCTGCTGGGCATGCACCTGGAGGGCTACGGGTGCGCGGGCGCGTCGGCGACGGCGTACGGCCTGACCTGCCTGGAGCTCGAGGCCGGCGACTCCGGCCTGCGGTCGTTCTGCTCGGTCCAGGGGTCGCTGGCGATGTTCGCCATCCACCGCTGGGGCAGCGAGGAGCAGAAGCAGCGCTGGCTGCCGGGGATGGCCGAGGGCGAGCTGATCGGCTGCTTCGGGCTGACCGAGCCGGACGCCGGGTCCAACCCCGCGGCGATGCGCACGCGGGCCAAGCGGACGGACACGGGCTGGGTGCTCAACGGCACCAAGATGTGGATCACCAACGGCTCGCTGGCCGACGTGGCCGTCGTGTGGGCGCGCACCGAGGAGGGCAAGGTCAACGGCTTCCTCGTCGAGCGGGGCACGCCCGGGTTCAGCGCGCCGGTGATGCACGGCAAGCTGTCGCTGCGCGCGTCGGTGACCAGCGAGCTCGTGCTCGACAACGTCGAGGTGCCGGAGACCAACCGCCTGCCGGAGGCGACGTCGCTGCGGGCGCCGCTCAGCTGCCTGAACGAGGCGCGCTTCGGGATCGTGTTCGGGGCCGCGGGCGCCGCGCGCGCGTGCTACGAGGCGGCGCTGGACTACGCGAAGACCCGCGTGCAGTTCGAGAAGCCGATCGCCGGCTACCAGCTCACGCAGGCCAAGCTCGTCGACATGGCCGTGAAGGTCTCGAACTCGACGCTGCTCGCGCTGCATCTGGGCCGGATGAAGGACGCCGGGACGCTGCGCACCGAGCAGGTGTCATACGGCAAGTACCACAACGTCTCGACCGCGATCGACGTCGCCCGCACCGCGCGGACGATCCTCGGCGCGAACGGCGTCACGCTCGAGTACCCGGTGCTGCGCCACGCCAACAACCTCGAGTCGGTGCTCACGTACGAGGGCACGCACGAGATGCACACGCTGATCCTCGGGCAGGCCATCACGGGCCTGCCGGCGTTCACGTAGTTATCGCATTGTGGCCCGTGATCTCACGGGCCACGATCAGGGCCTGGATCGAGTCCGTGCCCTCGAAGGTGAAGATCGCCTCCATGTCGGCGTGCTGGCGCGCGACGTGGTTCTCGAGCAGGATGCCGTTGCCGCCGAGGATGTCGCGGGCCATGCCGACGATCTCCCGGGCCTTCGCGGCGTGGTTCATCTTCGCCAGCGACGCCATGCCGGCGGTGAGGCGGCCGTCCTCGGCGAGCTCCGAGAGGCGCAGGCACAGCAGCTGCATCGCGGTGATCTCGGCGAGCATGCGGCTGAGCTTGTCCTGCACGAGCTGGTAGCTCGCGATCGGCTTGCCGAACTGCTCGCGTTGCCGGGCGTAGGCGAGCGCGGCCTCGTAGGCCGCGAGCGCCATCCCGAGCGCGCGCCAGGCGACCGTGTAGCGGGTGCGGGAGAGCACGCCCGCGACGTCGCGGAAGTTCCGGCCGCCCGGCAGCCGGTTCTCGACCGGGACGCGGACGTCGGTGAGCGTGATGTCGGCCTGCCAGACGGCCCGCAGCGCGGTCTTGCCGGTCATGACGGTCGCCTCGAACCCGGGCGTGCCCTTCTCGACCAGGTAGCCACCGACGTGGCCGTCCTCGTCGCGCGCCCACACGATCACGACGTCGGCGATGCTCGCGTTGCCGATCCAGCGCTTGCGGCCGTTGATGACGTGCTCGTCACCGTCCCGGCGCACGCTCGTCTCCAGGTGCACGGCGTCGCTGCCGTGGTCGGGCTCGGTGAGCGCGAAGGCGCCGATCGCG
The DNA here is from genome assembly GCF_003633755.1 of Solirubrobacter pauli. Taxonomy (GTDB): domain Bacteria; phylum Actinomycetota; class Thermoleophilia; order Solirubrobacterales; family Solirubrobacteraceae; genus Solirubrobacter; species Solirubrobacter pauli. The sequence continues at coordinate 2,125,475 of NZ_RBIL01000001.1, read as the reverse complement.
TCCAGATCGGCCATCGGCGGCAGCCAGCGCTCCTTCTGCTCGTCGGAGCCGAGCAGCGCGATCGACTGCATGGCGAGGTTCGAGTGCACGCCGTAGAACGTGCCCATGCTCCCGTCGGCGCGCGCCCACTCCATGGAGACCAGCCCGGCCGCGGTCGCGCTCATCCCGGGACAGCCGTACCCCTCGATGGTCCCGCCCGCCATCTGGAGCGTCGCGATCTTCGGCACCAGCTGCAGCGGGAACTCGGCCCGCTCCCAGTAGCCGTTGATCACGGGCGTGATCTCCGCCTCGCAGAACGCGCGCAGCCGGTCCCGGATGCCACGCTCGTCGTCGGTGAGCTTCTCGTCGAGCAGGTAGAAGTCGGTCATGTCGGCACCACCACGGTGACACCTTCCTGCGCGAACGAGCCCATCGACTCGACCTCGGCGCTCACCTCGTCCAGCCCGATCGTCTTGGCGACCAGCTCGCCCGGGCGCACGGAGCCGGCGGCGACCGCGCGAAGCATCCCGTCATAGTGCCGGACGGCCATCCCGTGCACGCCGAGCACCTGCAGCTCGCGCGCGATCACGCGCCCCATCGGGACTTGCGGTGCAGCTTGGTCGCCCAGCAGCAGCCCGACCTGCGCGTGCCGGCCGCGCCGGCGCAGGCAGGTCACCGAGTTCACGCACGTGACCGTCGAGCCCAGCGCGTCGAGGGACACGTGGGCGCCCCCGCCGGTGAGGTCGACGATCGTCTCGACGACGTCGGAGGAGACGGCCGCGACCGCGCCGAGCTCGCGCGCCCGGGCCAGCTTGCGCTCGTCGATGTCGACCGCGATCACCTGCGCGCCGGCGGCGACCGCGATCATCACCGCGGCCAGGCCGACGCCACCGCAGCCATGGACCGCGACCCACTCGCCGGCTTGGACGCGGGCGTGGACGTGCAGCGCGGCCCAGGCGGTCATGAAGCGGCAGCCGAGCGAAGCGGCGTCGACCGACGACAGCTCGGGAGGGACCCGCACGAGGTTCAGGTCCGCGCGCGGCAGGGCGACGAGCTCCGCGAACGAGCCCCAGATCGTGAAGCCCGGCTGGATGTCGCGCTCGCACACCTGCGTCTCGCCGGTGCGGCACGGCTCGCAGACGCCGCAGCCGCAGCAGAACGGGACGGTCACGCGGTCGCCGACGGTGATGCCGTGCACCTCGGAGCCGACCGAGACGACTTCGCCGCACAGCTCATGGCCGGGGACGTGTGGGAGGACGATCGACGGGTCGTGCCCGACCCAGCCGTGCCAGTCGGAGCGGCAGACGCCGGTCGCGAGGACCTTGACGACCGCGCCGTCGGGAGCGGCGACGGGATCCGGGACGGTCTCGAGCGACAGGGGTGATCCGAACGAGTGCATGACGGCGGCGCGCATCCACCCATTGTCAACTGTCTGCGACGTGCGACCACGTTCAAGGACGTCGACGCGGTCCGTCCCTCACATTTCCGACGCGCGCGCTGAAGCTCATGTTCTCGTCGACAATCTGCGGAGTCAACGCAATCCGGCCGGCGATCCGCCGCTGAATCGGCGTGCGCCGCGCCCGTCTCAGCGCGCCCGTGGCGCGCGTCCGGTCTCGAGATGAAGGGAGGGCCGGCGCACCGCCGACCCTCCCTCAGCCTGAGGTGCCGCTCTTACAGCCGGGGGGCTGGACTGGTCAGGTCCGAGCGGGAGGTCGGCAGGGGTCGCTCTTTCGGGGGGTCCGTGAGGGATGCCGACCGGCTAGGCATGAAGATCGTAAACAGACCCGTGGCTCAAGCGCAAGGTGTCCCCACCACACTGAATGCGTTGCCCGGCTGAAACCGGTTTCATGCAGCAGTCAGAAGGAGTGGTCAACCAGCGACTTGGCGCATGTCCGTCAATCGTCGAAGGGTGGTAAGTCCTCTGACGGGTAGGCTTGCGGTCGACCATGCCCACCAGTTCATCAACCCCGTCCGGTACGTCCGGACGGACGAGACCACCGGGGGAGACCTCGGAAGCCCGGATCGCGAAGGCGCTCGCGCACCCGTTGCGCGCGCGCATCCTGCAGCGACTGGGCGAGCGTGTCGCCAGCCCTGGCGATCTCGCGGTGGAGCTCGGCGCGCCGCTCGGCGTCGTCAGCTACCACGTGCGGATGCTCCGCGACTACGACTGCGTCGAGCTCGTGCGCACGGAGCCGCGTCGCGGCGCCCTGCAGCACTTCTACCGGGCGACCGCACGCCCGAACCTCGACGACGACCAGTGGCGCACCCTGCCGTCCGGGCTCCGCGGTGAGCTCGCCGGCGAGACGCTGACCGACCTCGTCACCGACCTCGGCGGAGCCGCCGACGCCGGCCACCTGCAGGACCCTGACGTCGTGCTCAACCGCACGCCGCTCGAGCTCGACGAGAAAGCCTTCAAGAAGCTCAACAAGCTTCTGGCCAAGACGCAGGAGCAGGCCCTGGCGATCGCCGAGGAGAGCGCTGCTCGGCACAACGAGTCAGGCACCGAGGTGTTCCCGACCGAGTTCGCGGTCCTGCACTTCAAGCGCGCCGTCTAAACGCGGAGGGCCCCGCCTCGCGGCGGGGCCCTCGCGTTCGCTTCAGCGGATGCTGAGGCGGGCTACTTGGCGGTGACCGTCGTGGTGACGGACTTGCCGGTGGTGCCCTTGACCTTGATGACGACCTTCGGAGCCTTCTTCAGCTTCTTGGTCGACTTCAGCTTCATGGTCACCTTGCCGTTGCCGGACTTGGTGGTGGTCTTCTTGGAGCCCTGCAGGCGGATCGAGCCCGTCAGCTTGGCCTTGGCCGCCTTGGCGCCCGAGCCGGTCGGCGGGACGGCGGTGATCGTGCAGACGATCGTCTTGCCGTCGGCCGACAGGTCGCAGGTCACGCGGACGTTGGGCGTGTCGCCCTTGTCGCCCTTGTCACCCTTCGGGCCCGCGGGACCCACCGGGCCGGTGGCGCCGATCGGACCGACGGGGCCGGTCGGGCCGGCCGGGCCGGTGGAGCCGGTGGAGCCGGTGTCGCCCTTCGGGCCGGCGGGGCCGGTCGGACCCGTGGGGCCGGCCGGGCCGGCGGGGCCCTGCGTGCCGGCGGCCGAAGCCGTGACACGGCTCGACGTCGCCTCGACCGAGCCGGCCGAGTTGGACGCCGTGTAGCGGCACGTGATGTCGCGGCCGATGTCGCTGTTGGTCACGACGTACGTGTTGATCGCGGCGCCGGAGATGACGACGCCGTCACGCAGCCACGCCACCGAGGTGCTGGTGGGCGTGTTGCGGAAGCCGCCGTTGACGCAGGTGAGCGTCGAGCCGACGGTCGGGGTGCCCGTGATGGACGGGTTGGCGACCGGCTCCGGGGCCTGGGTGAACGTGCCACCCGCCGGAGCGGCGTTGACGACGATGCTCAGCGGCGTGCCGGTGGTGGCCACGTTGCCGGCGGCGTCGACGGACTCGGCGGTCAGCTGGACCGTGGTGCCGACGGCCGAGGCCGGCGGGGTGTAGCGGAACTGGAACGGGTAGACCGTGGTCGTCGCGTAGTAGACGCCGTTGGCGAACAGGCGGACTTCCTTCATGTCGCCGCGCTCGTCGTAGGTCGTCAGCTCCAGGTCGACCGGGTCGGCCGGGGTGCCCTGCCAGTTCTGCGTCGGGTACTTCCAGCCGACGATGGTCGGCGCGGTGGTGTCCGGCGTCGCCGGCAGCAGGTGCGTCATGGCGCGCTTGACGAGCTCGTTGCGCGTCGTCTCGTCGACCTGCTCGAGGCCGAAGCCGAACGTCACGGCGTCACGCGTCGAGATGATCGCGCCACCGTTGGCGGACTGGGCCGGGGTCGTGGTGTAGTCGGCCTGGACCGTCTCCTGGCGCAGCGGCTCCTGGATGGAGACGCTGGTCCAGTTGCGCAGGCGCAGCGGCGACTTGGCCAGCGGCAGCGGGGTGCCGTCGGCGTTCTGCGTCGGGTCGTTGCCGGCCGACGCGTCGACCGTGAAGGGCGACATGCCCTCGAGGAACGAGCCCGCCTTCGGGGTCACCGGGGCGGTGTCGAACTTCGTGCCCGTGGCGCCGATGCCGGCCTGGCGGCCGACGACGCCGAGGTAGTTCTGCCACGTGTCGTTGGAGATCGTGCGCGAGCGCTGGTAGGCCGTGCCCGCCAGGTCGTCGTCGCCCGAGTTGTTCGGCGGGTAGAAGAAGCCGAACAGCTTGTCCGGGGTCCACGTGTACGGACCCGTCGCCGACAGCGACGCGCTCGTGGACGTGTACGCCTGGTGGATGTTGCGACCGTCGACGATGAGCTTGCCGCCCTCGTTGGCGTAGTCGCGCATCTCGAGCATCAGCTTGTGCGACCAGGAGCTCATCTCGAGCGAGCCGGTCTGGGCCGTGGCCGACGTCGGACGGCGCGGGCTGGTCTGATCGAGGTCCTGCGGGGCGAAGTCGTCGCCCGAGTACCAGTTGACGGCGTCGAAGTGCGAGAGCACGCCGATGTAGGTCGGGTACTTGATCGCCGGCTGGATGTACGTGCTCGGCGAGCCACCCTTCACCGGGGGCGCGTCGATGTTGTAGACCGAGACCTCGTAGCCGGCGGCCTCCAGGGCGGAGACGTGCTGGGTGAGGTACCGGGCCTGCGTGTCGTAGCCGGGGGTCACGTTCGGCGAGACGCCGGTGTAGTCCTCGGCCGCGACGACGAGCACGCGCTTCTTGGTCGTGTCGATGTGCTTGGCCTCGACGCGGTAGCGGAACTCCTGCTGCAGACCGCCGGCCTTGACGATGACGTTGACGATGTCACCGGCCTGGATCGCGCGGGTGCCGATCGTCGCCGGGATGGTCGCGCGGCGGCGCTCGAAGTAGTAGCCCTTGACCTCGTTGTAGCGCTCGCCGGGGCCGGCGGCCTCCATGCGGCCGGTGAAGTTGCCGCTCTGGCCGACGACCGTGGCCGTGACGAACGACGGGCCGAGCTCCTTGCGGACCGTGGCCTCGACCACCTGCGGCGTGCCGTAGGAGACATCGAAGCGGTTGAGCTGGATGTCCTGGGTCGCCTTGATCTTGTAGTGGCTCGGATCGTTGTCGAACTCCTTCGGGCGACCGAGGTTCGGCAGCGAGTTCGCGATGTTGAGCGCGAAGGCCAGGTTCTTGTTGAAGACGGCCTGGACGATCTCCTCGTCGTCCGGCGAGGCGAACTGGTTGCAGCCGCTGGGCTCGCCGAGCGTCGCGCACGTGTCCATCTCCGGCGTCCAGCCGATGATGCCGTAGTTCATGTACGCGTTGTCGATCGTGTCGCCGTTGGACTCGTAGAGGTCCGACGAGTGCTGCGAGCGGTACGGGAACACGGCCTCGTCGCCGTCGGTGCCGGTGATGGCGTCGAACAGCGTCGAGTCGGGCGGGTAGTAGTCGGTCGTGTAAGAAACCGGCGTCAGCAGCAGCTGGCCCGCGGAGTGGTAGTTGATGTTCGCGTTGAACTTGACGCGACGCTGGAGACGGTCGACCGCGAGGTTCTCGGGCTCCGACAGCGCGTACGGGCCGCGGTAGGTCTCGCCGCCGGGGCTGTTGGTGGCGCCCTCTTCGTCGATGCCGCGCTTGGACGGGTAGTTGCGGTTCGGGTCGACGCCGTCGCCGCTGTTGCCGTAGACGCCGTTGTTGTCGTTGTCACGCAACGTCTTGCGCCAGAAGCGGTTGTTCGGCGAGGTCGTGCGGTAGTCGCAGTTGACCTGGTTGACGCCGGTGCCGCAGGTGAAGGTGAAGTCGTAGCCGTCCGGGTTCTGGATCGGCAGGAACCACAGCTCGCGCGTCTTGATCAGCTCGCGGATCTTGGTGTCGTTCTTGTTGGCGGCGAACCAGCCCGGCAGACGACGGCCCATCTCGGCGGCGATCCACTCGCGCGCGTGGTTGACGGCGGAGAAGAGCATCGCGGGGCGCGAGCCGTCCGGCGTCGTGCGCGCGTTCTCCGTCATCTTGATGGCGAGGATCGGCTTGCCGAGCGTCGACGTGCCGATCTGCTCGAGCTTCATCACGTCGGGGTTGGCGGCCGCGATGGCCCGCATCTCGTCCGCGATGCCGCCCGGCTCCATGTAGGAGCGGTAGACGTTGAAGTACGGGTTCGGGCTGTCGCCGAGCGCGGCCGACTTGGCCTTCGGCGCGTCGATCGCCAGCTTCTCGACGTCGAAGCCGTCGGCCTCGAGCGCGTCGACCTGCTTGGGCGTGGCGACGAACTCGAGCTCCTGCGAGCCGGGCGAGCCGTCGGCGCCGCCCTCTTCGAGGTCGAAGCCCTGCTTCTTGAGCTCTGCGGCCTGGCTCGGCGTCGCGTCGACCGAATACGGCGCCAGGGTCTGAGGCTCGGCGGCCGAAGCGGCCGCGGGAGTGACGCAAAGACCGGCCAAGCAGGCCAGCAGCGCCACGGGTGCGCGTGAGCGCATGTGGGTGGTACCCCCCTCTAGGGAAACGAACAACCGCCCCTCCCTCAAGGGGCGCTTGTGTCGATTGCACCTCAACCGAACGCTGCTGGCAATCTCCCGCGCGTGGAGATCACTCCACGTATCCCAGAAGGTCTAGGCCGCGCGACAGGCCTGACAGCAGCCGTGCAGCGTGACGTCGTGGTCGGAGACGTCGAACGAGACGCGGCTCGCGAGGTGCCGGATGGCCTGCTCGAGCGCGGCATCCTGGAACGGCTCCAGCCGTCCGCAGCCGTCGCAGACGAGGTGGTGATGGTGCTCGTGGCCGGTGCAGCCGCGGTGCGGCTCGTAGCGGGCGACGCCGTCGCCGACCTCCACGCGCGTCAGCAGGTCCAGGCTGACGAGCTCGTCGACGACGCGGTAGATCGAGGCGCGGCCGACCCGCCGTCCCTCCCCGGTGCGCAAGCGGTCCTCGATGTCCAGCGCGGAGAGGGCGCAGGGCTGCGAGTCGAGCAGCTCGATGACGGCTTCACGGGCGCCACCGCGCCGGTAGCCGGCGCCGGAAAGCCGCTGCAAGGCCATCTCCGACCACTGTGCCATCGCCCTCAATGATAGGCGCGGGCCTGGGGTGTCCCGACGTCCTTGAGGTCGCTCTCGATGCGCGCGGCGGTGGCCAGCAGCGGCGGCAGCAGGGTCTTGCGGACGGCCTCGCGGGAGGCCCGGCTGGCGTGGGCGGAGACGTTCACGGCGGCCACGACCGTCCCCTCGCGGCCGCGCACCGGCGCCGCCACCGACCGCAGCCCTTCCTCGAGCTCCTGGTCGACGAGCGCCCACCCCTGCGCGCGGATGCGGTCGAGCTCGGCGCGCAGCGCACCCGCGTCGGTGAGCGTGCGCGCGGTCAGCGGCTCCAGCTCCGCGCGCGCCAGGTACGCGTCGAGCTCGGCCTCCGTCAACGCGGCGAGCAGCACGCGTCCCATCGACGTGGCGTAGGCGGGGAAGCGCGTGCCGACGTTGATCGACACGCGCATGATCCGGCTGGTCGGCACACGGCCGACGTAGACGATCTCGTCGCCGTCGAGCACCGAGACGCTGCTCGACTCGCGCACCTCGGCCGCGAGCCGCTCGAGGTGGGGCTCGGCGATCTCCGGCAGCGAGAGGCTGGACAGGTACGCGTAGCCGAGCTCGAGCACGCGCGGCGTGAGCGCGAACCGCTTGCCGTCCGAGCGCACGTAGCCGAGGTCGCCGAGCGTCAGCAGGAAGCGACGCGCGGCCGCGCGCGTGAGGCCGGTGCGGCGCGCGACGTCCGACAGCGTGAGCTCGGGCTCCTCGGGGCTGAAGGCGCGGATGACCGCGAGCCCGCGTTCGAGCGACTGGACGAAGTGCTCGCCCCGCTCACCCACCTTCGGACAGCACCTGGTTCGCGATCGCCACGGCCGAGTTGGCGGCCGGCACGCCCGCGTAGACGGCGGTGTGGATGAGCACCTCGAGGATCTCCTCGTCGGTGAGCCCGTTGCGCTTGGCGGCGCGGACGTGCATCGGGAGCTCGTTCTCGGCGCGCAGCGCGGTGAGGATGGCGAGCGTGATGCACGAGCGGGTCTTGCGGTCCAGGCCGGGCCGCGTCCACGCCTCGCCCCACGCGGAGCGGGTGATGTACTCCTGGAACGGGCGGGTGAAGTCGGTCGCGTTGCCGGTCGCGCGGTCGACGTGCTCGTCGCCGAGCACCTCCCGGCGGACCTGCATGCCGGCCTCGTAGCGGGGGTCGTCGCTCATCCCAGGTGCTCCTTGATCAGCCGCGTGACGTCGTCGGCGCGCTCGACGCTCGCCAGGTGCGCCGCGGGGTCCAGCACCTCCAGCCGCGCGCGGGGGATCGCGCCGGCGATCACCTCCGCGTGCTCGGCGGGCGGCGTCGCCGGGTCCTGGGCGCCCGCGATCACGAGCGTCGGCGCGCTGATGTTCGGCAGCCCGTCCGTCAGGTCCATCGTCTCGATGATCCCGCAGCAGCGCGCGTAGCCCTCGTCATCGACGCCGACGAACATGTCGCGCAGGGCGCTCAGGTCGTGCTCGGCCCGGTAATCGGCGGTGAACCAGCGCTCGAACGTGCCGTCCACGATCGCCTCGGTGCCCTGCTCGCGCACCGTCTTGGCCCGGTCGATCCACACCTGCGCGGGCCCCATCTTCGGCGACGTGCACAGCAGCACGAGCTTCTCGATCCGCTCGGGCGCGTTGATGGCGAGCCACTGCCCGGTCATGCCGCCGAGCGACAGGCCGGCGAAGTGCGTCCGCTCGACCCCGAGGTGGTCGAGCAGGTCGAGCACGTCCCGGCCGACGTCGCCGATCGTGTACGGCCCGGGCGGCGTGTCGCTGCCACCGTGCCCGCGCGTGTCGTAGCGGACGAGCCGGAACCGCCGGGCGAGCGCCCGCGCCTGCGGCTTCCACATGTCGAGCGTGGTGCCGAGCGAGTTCGAGAGCACGAGGACGGGCGCGTCCGCGGGCCCGGTGACGCGGTGGTGGGGGATCATCGGTGCTCCAACGCGCGATCCACGAGCGTCGTGGCCGCGCCGAGATCGGGGTCGGGTTGGTCGAGGTTCGCGCGCATCCGGTCCGTGTCGACCACGAGCTCCTCGAGCGACGTGCGCAGCCAGCTCGCGGCGGAGCCGGTCGTGACGAGCAGCTCGTTCAGCGGACGCCACTCCGCGTGCCAGGCGCCGGCGGCGCGCTCGTGCTCCTGCACCATCGCGGAGAGCAGCGTCGCGACCAGGCCGGGCGCCTGCTTCGCGTTGCCGAGCGCCGCGACCGCCGCGACCGGGTTGTGCTTGTGCGGCATCGAGGTCGAGCCGCCGCCCGTGCCCTCGCGCACCTCGCCGACCTCGGTCTGGGCGAGCAGGACGACGTCCCCCGCCACCTTGCCGATCGCGCCGGCGGCGACGCCCAGCGCGCCCGCCAGCTCGCCGATCCGGCCGCGCAGCGTGTGCCAGGGCAGCAGCGGCACGTCGAGGTCCAGCTCGCGTGCCACCGCACGCACGAGCGCCACCGGCGGCGCCTCGTTGCGCGCACCGGCGATCCCCGCGACGCCGACGTCGCTGGGCGGTGCGTCACCGCACGCGCCCTCGAGCGTCCCGACCGGCCCGCCGAGCTGCACCGACAGGCGCACGTTGTGCAGCGCGTCCGCGGCCTCGTCGAGGCCCACCATCCAGCCGGCGGCCTTCAGGCCGAACGTGGTCGGCCGCGCCTGCTGGAGCAGCGTGCGGCCGATCATCGGGGTGTCCCGGTGCGCGCGCGTGAGTCGCTCGGCCGCGTCGGCGGCGCCGCGCAGGTCGCCGAGCAGTGGACCCAGCGCACGCTTGGTGACCAGCATCGCCGCCGTGTCGACCGCGTCCTGGCTCGTCGCCCCCTGGTGCACCGGCGCGCCCGGCACCGCCGCTTTCAGGGCCTGCACGACCGGGCCCGCGGGGTTGCCGATCGCCGCCGCGCCCGCGGCGATCTCGGCGACGTCGTAGAGATCCGCCTGGCACGCGGCCCCGATCGCCGCCGCCTGGTCCTCCGAGATCAAGCCCGCACGCGCCTGCGCGCGCGCGAGGCCGGCCTCGAAGTCCAGCAGCGCCTGCAGCCAGGCGCGCCCCGAGACCTGCTCGGGCACGCGCCCGCGCGCGAGCACGCCGGAGAAGACGTCGTCAGACCTTGAAGAAGACGGTTTCACGCTCGCCCTGGAGGTACACGTCGAACCGGTAGCCGTCGGCATCCGGGCGGGCGACGATCGTCGCCCGGCGCTCCTCCGGCACCGACTCGAGCACCGGATCCCCGGTGTTGTCCTCGTCGGCGAAGTAGATCCGGGTCACGCAGCGGTTGAGCATGCCACGGGCGAACACGTTCACGTCGACATGTGGGGCCTGGCCGTCTCCGAGCCGACCGGGCTTGAGCGTGAAGATCTCCCACGCTCCCTCCTCGTCGGTGGGGCAGCGGCCGAAGCCGCGGAAGTCCGTCCCGAACTTCCCGTCCGGGTCGGCCTGCCAGGTCTCGATCAGCGCGTCGCCGACCGGGTCGCCGGCGCCGTCGAGCACCCGGCCGTGGAGGCGGATGCGCCCGGGCGTGTCCGCCGGGACGACATCCGGCCCGTCCGGCCAGGGCAGCCCGATCCCCAGGTACGGCCCGACCGTCTGCGACGGCGTGGTCCCCAGCGTCATGCGTGCGGCTCCTCCGTCGGCGTGGCCTCCTCGCCGCGCAGGACGATGTCCCAGCGGTAGGCCAGCGCCCAGTGATCCTCGGTCGACTCGTAGTCGAACGCGCTCACCATGCGCTTCGCCGCCCGCTCGTCGCGGATCGAGTTGTACATCGGGTCCTGGAAGAACAGCGGGTCGTCCGGGAAGTACATCTGGGTCACGAGCCGCTGGGTGAACGCGCGGCCGAACAGGCTGAAGTGGATGTGCGCGGGGCGCCACGCGTTCGGGTGGTTGCGCCACGGGTACGCGCCCGGCTTGATCGTCAGGAAGCGGAAGTAGCCGTCCTTGTCGGTGAGCGTGCGGCCGGCGCCGGTGAAGTTCGGGTCCAGCGGGGACGGCCACCGATCCACCTGATGGCGATACCGCCCGCCCGCGTTGGCCTGCCAGATCTCCACCAGCGTGTCGGGCACGGGGCGCCCGTCGTCCTCCTTGACGTGGCCGTGGACGATGATCCGCTGGCCGACCGCCTCGCCGCCCGGACCCTGCGTGAGGTCGTGGTCGTGCTCGCCGACGCGGTCGTCGCCGAACACCGGCCCGGTGACCTCGGTGAGCCGGTGCGGCAGCGCGATCAGCGGCTGCTTCGGATGCCGCAGCGCGGTCGACTTGTAGCCCGCGTAGTCCATCGGCGGGTGCGACTCGGAGTCGTCGCGGAAGCGCGTCATGCTTCGTCCCTCCCTGTCCCGCGGGAACGAGCCGCAAGGCGAGTTCCCGACAAGGCATGCGAGCGCGCAGCGCGAGTCATGCCTCCACCACCACGGCGAGGCCCTGGCCGACGCCGATGCAGATCGCCGCGAGCCCCCACTTGCCGCCCGTGCGCTTGAGCCCGTGCGCGACCGTCCCCACGATCCGCGCGCCGGAGGCGCCGAGCGGGTGCCCGAGCGCGATCGCGCCGCCGCTCACGTTCAGCTTGTCGGGGTCGAGCTCCGTCCACTCGCGCAGGCACGCGAGCGACTGCGCGGCGAACGCCTCGTTGAGCTCCACGAGGTCCAGGTCCTGCCAGCCGATGCCCGCGCGCGCGAGCGCCCGGTTGGCGGCCTCGACCGGGCCGATGCCGAACACGTCGGGGTCGACGCCGTGCGCGCCGCGGCCGGCGATCCGGCCGAGCGGCTCGCCCTCGAAGGCCTCGCCGGCGAGCAGCACCGCGGCGGCGCCGTCGTTGAGCGGGGAGGCGTTGCCGGCCGTCACCGTCCCATCCTTGGCGAACGCGGGCTTGAGCTTGGCGAGCTTCTCGAGGCTCGTGTCCGCGCGGATGTTCTCGTCGCGCGTGAGGTCCGTGGCCGGCACCGGCACGACCCAGCCGTCGTACAGGCCCTCGTCCCACGCGCGTGCCGCCTGCTGGTGGCTCCTGAGGGCGAACGCGTCCTGCTCATCGCGGGTGATGCCGTAGATCCCGGCCAGCTTCTCGGTCGACTCGCCGAGCGAGATCGTCCACTGCTCGGGCATCTCCGGGTTGACCATCCGCCACCCGAGCGTGGTCGAGTGCATCGTCTGCGGGCCGGCCGGGAAGCCCTTCTCGGGCTTGAGCACGACCCACGGGGCACGGCTCATCGACTCGACGCCGCCGACGAGCACGACGTCCGCGTCGCCCGTCTCGATCGAGCGGCTGGCCTGGATCGTGGCCTCGAGGCTCGACCCGCACAGGCGGTTCACCGTCACGCCGGGCACGGACGTGGGCAGGCCGGCGAGCAGCGCCGCCATCCGCCCGACGTTGCGGTTGTCCTCGCCCGCGCCGTTGGCGTTGCCGAAGATGACGTCGTCGATCCGCTCGGGGTCCACGCCCGTGCGCTCGACGGCCTGCTTGACGACGAACGCGCCGAGGTCGTCCGGACGCACGCCCGCGAGCGCGCCGCCGTAGCGGCCGAACGGGGTGCGGACCGCGTCGTAGATGTACGCGCCGTTCATGCGGCCAGCAACTCTCTCAACGCCTTCAGCTCCTCTTCCGTCGGCGGCTCGGTCGTCTGCAGATCATCGGCGATCTTCAGGTCCCACCCCGTCGCCGCCCGCGCCTGCTCGACGTCCACGCCGGGATGCAGGTGCGTGAGGACCAGCTCGCGGCTCTCGGGGTGCGGCTCGAGGATGCCGAGGTCGGTGATCACCTTGGTGGGACCCTTCCCGCGCAGGCCGAGCCGCTCACGCGCGCCCGGCCCGTCGCCGTGGCCGACCGACGTGATGAAGTCGACCCGCTCGACGAACGCGCGCGGCGACTGGCGGACGATCACGACCACCTCGCCGCACGACGCGGCGATCTCCGGCGCGCCGCCCGCGCCGGGCAGGCGCACCTTGGGATGCGCGTAGTCGCCGACCACGGTGGTGTTGATGTTCGCGTACCGGTCGAGCTGGGCGGCGCCCAGGAAGCCGACCTCGATCCGGCCCGGCTGGACCCAGTAGTTGAAGATCTCCGGGACGGAGGCGATGTAGTCGGCGGTCTCGCCGAGCATGCCGTCGCCGATCGAGAGCGGCAGCCGCGGCGGCTTGGCCCCGATCGCGCCCGCCTCGTAGACCAGCACGAGGTCCGGGTTGACCGTCCGGCGCGCGAGGTTCGCGCCCGTGCTGGGCAGGCCGATGCCCACGAAGCACGCGGTGACGTCGCGCAGCTGGCGCGCGGCCTCGACGCTCATCATCTCGTCGGCTTCGTAGCTCACAGCGCCTCCAGCCACTTCGCGAACTCCGCCTCGTCGCGCGACGTCGCGTCCCACGCCTTGTATGCGTCGTTGTCGCGGTCGTAGTAGTCCTGCGCGTAGGACGGCCTGGCGCCGCCCGGCACCTCGCACACGCGGGTGACGACCCAGCGCGGGAGGACGACGCTGTACGGCTTCTCGTCGAGCTCGTCGACGATCTCCTCGACGGTGACGATGCTGCGCCTGGCGCCGAGCACGGTCTCCTTCTGCACGCCGGTCTGGCCCCACAGCTGGACGTTGCCCTGCCGGTCGGCGCGCTGGGCGTGGATGATCCCCACGTCGAGGTCGAGCGCCGGCACGGCGGTCAGCCGCTCGCCGGTGAACGGGCACGTGATCGGCTTGATCGTGTCCGTGTGGTCCGGGAGCGACGTGCCGTTGTAGCCGCGCAGGACGGCGAACGGGAGCCCGGACGCGGCGGCCGCGTAGCGGTTGGCCATGCCCGCGTGGCTGTGCTCCTCGATCTCGAGCTCGCCGGCCTGGACGGCTGCGCGGAAGCGGTGCAGCGAGCCGACGCCCGGGTTGCCGCCCCAGGAGAAGATCAGCTTGCGGGCGCAGCCGGCGCCGATCAGCTGGTCGTAGACGATGTCCGGCGTCATCCGCACGAGCGTCAGGTCGCGCTTGCGCTGGCGGATGATCTCCTGCCCCGCGGCGACGGGGATCAGGTGGGTGAAGCCCTCGAGGGCGACCACATCGCCGTCGCGCACCAGGTCCGCGACGGCGTCGGGCAGTGAGGTGATCTCGGCGTGTGTTCGCATAGTGAACCTGGGTTCGGCCTGCGAACGATAGCGCGGTGCGGCGGCCCGTGAGCCGCCGCACCGTGGGGCATGGCCTTACGGCGTCGTGGTCGACAGCGTGAAGGTGAGCGTCTTGCTGTAGGTGCCAGTGCGCAGCGGCTGGGTGTCGCCGATGTGCTGGCTGAACGTGACCGTCACCGGGTCGTTCGCGACCGGCGCCGTCCACGTGGACTTCGAGAACGCGACCTTCAGCGGGTCCGAAAGCGCGAACGCGCCGTTGGTGAGGAAGCCGGGATCGCTCACGCTGAGCGTGGCGTCGCCGGCCGTGGACAGCACGTTGGCCGTCGTGGTCGCCGTGTAGTCGTTGGCGACGCCCGGGACGAACGCCGGGAACGTCGCCGCCCCGCCGAGCGTGAGCGCCAGCGTCGCCGGCACGTCGCCGCCGACCGTGCCGCCGGCCGTCGTGGCCTGGTAGGCGCCGATCGCGTCGGTGAGCGCCGCGGTCGCGTTCTTGACCGCGTTGACGCCGTCGATCGAGTAGATGCGGGGCGAGACGAGCGCCTGGGCGGCGTCACGCGCCGCCACGACCTTCGCCCACGCGTCGCTCGGGTAGGTGGCCGGCACGAGCGTGCTCACCCGCGCGATCGCGTCCCGCAGCTTCTCGCGCGCCGGGGCGCCGATGACCGCGAAGAACGAGTACTTCTCCGGGTTGCCGCTCAGGCCGGACCACAGATGGCCGCCCGTGTTGCGGTTGAACGTGGACGTGTCGTTGGTGCCGTCCCAGTCGTAGAGGGCGATCTTGCCCTTGTAGGACAGCAGCAGGTCCATCCAGTCAGCCGCGAAGTCGGCCTGCTTGCGCATGATGTCGGGGCTGTTGGCCAGCGCGTCGTTGGCGCCGGTGCCCCACGCCGGGATCCGGCGGACGGGCGAGTTGCAGACGTCGAACGTGTTGCCGTTCGCCGCCGAGCGGTTCGCCCACGAGCACGAGCCGTAGGTCGGCCACTGGTGCGCCGGGTCGGCGCCGTCGGCCTCGGTCACGCGCCGGGTCGGCTGCGACGGGTCGTAGTCCGGGTTGGGCTCGAAGTCGCTGCGGATGTCGGACTCGGTGATCGAGATCTCGTTCGCGACGGTCAGGCCGGCGTTGATCTGCTTGCGCAGCATGTCGATCGTCGGGTACGCCCACGCGAGGCGGCCCTGCATGCCGTAGCCGTCGATGTTGCCGGCGTCGTGGATCGGCTTGAGCAGCTTGATCGTCTGGCTCTCCTTCGGCTCGTAGAGCTTGTCGGAGTCCTGGTAGTCGTTGTAGTAGAGCTTCCAGTGGACGCCCGCGGCGTTCTCCCACTTGCGGGCCGACTCGAACGCCTGGCGCACCCACGCCGACTCCGCGGTCAGGCGGGCGTCGGGGTCACCGTCGAGGTCCGGGCGCCGGAAGATCCGGCCCCACTGGCCCACCTGGGCGTCGTCGGCGTTGCGGATCTGGCCGGTGTAGTCGTCGATCGACTCGTTGACGACGTCCCAGGCGACGATGACGTCGGAGTACTTGGCGTACTTGTCGGTCATCGCGTGGATGTAGTTGTCGAGCCGCTTGAGCATCGTCTGCGGGCTCGCCCAGTCGGGGTTGGCGGCGTCGTAGTAGAAGCCGTTGGTGAAGAACCAGTTCGGCTGCTGGCCGCCGTGCCACGCGAAGACGTGTCCGCGGACGACCTTCTTCTGGTCCGCCGGCAGCGTCGCGTTGTAGGCCTGGATGGCCTGCAGGATCTGCTCGGCCTGGCCGTTGCCGGTCGTCGGCTGCAGCACGATCTGCTGGTTGGCGGTCTCGATCGCCGCCGCCTTCTGGTCGGCGGTCAGCGTGGTGTCGGCGTTGATCTGCGCGACCTTGGCGACGTACGCCTGCCGCGAGAGGCTGTTCGTCGCGCTCGTGCCGATCTGGCTGTCGAGCTTGAGGTTGTTGGGGATGCTGTTCGCGCGGTAGTGATACAGCGCCTGCTGGCTGTTCCAGTTGCCGAACGTGCCCATCGTGAAGTCGTCCTTGTAGGACTGCCACAACGACGGGAGCGTGTAGTCGACGGCGGCGGCCGTGCCGACGCCGACGGCGCCCGTGAGCGCGAGCGCGCCCACGGCACCGGCGGCGACGACGCGCCTGAGGTGGTTGATCCTCATGTCTCTCCTTGACGATCCGTCAGCGGAAGCTGATCGGCTTGGTGCGGGTGGTGACGTTGCCCGCGGCGTCCGTCGCGCGGATGCGCAGCAGCGCGGGCAGGCGGTGCTCACGGGCGAGGCGCTTGCGCAGCGCGGCGCTGGGCCGCAGCTCGAGCGTCACGGTCTGCCCGGCCTTCACGGAGCGCAGCGTCTGCCGCGCGAGTCGGCGCAGCGCGAGGCGCTTGCCGTGGCTGGAGAAGCGGCCCAGCAGGGTCGCCTCGAGCTGGGTGACGGGCTCGTCGGCGCTGAGCCGGAACGCGAGCCCGTTCGTGCGCAGGGTGCGCACGTGCTGGCGCCCGTTGGAGCGCAGGCGCAAAAGCGGCGGCGTCTTGTCGGGTCGCGGCGCGGCGGTCGGTGCCGGCGAGGCGGCGCCTTGCGGCGTCGGCGTCGGTGACGCGGACCCCTGCGGCGTCGGCGTGGCCGTCGGCGGCTCGTCCTCGAGCGCCGGGATCGTCGCCGGCCGCGTCTGCCCGCTCACGCGCAGGTAGTCGAAGCTCGCCCGCACGGTGGTGGGGCCGACGGCGAACAGGCCGACGTCGACGTCCTCGAGCGGCGCCCCGGTCTCGTAGACCGGCTTGAACGCGGACCCGTCGGTCGAGTACCAGAGGCGATAGCGGGCGCCGGTCTTGCTCATCCGCAGCCAGATCGTCCGGGTGGCGGTGGTGAGGTCGGCGGGCGCGGTGACGGGCACCAGCGTCGCCGGCGCGAGCGTCTCGGAGACCGGACCCGAGCCCTGGGCGTAGCCCGGATCGCAGCACGAGCGGCGGTCCTCCGAGATCACCGTCAGGCGCGGCGCGGCGGTCGCCGAGTTGCCGGCGAGCACGAACTTCAGGTAGTTGTCGTCGTCCTGGTAGGCGATCAGCCCGACCTGCTGGCTCGTCGCGGTCAGGTTGGCGTTGACGTCGACCTTGGTCTCGACCGTCCAGTCGCCGAGCGCGCGCTGCAGCAGCAGGTTGCGCGCGTTGTTGGTGGTCGCGGTCGGCGTGCTGAGCACGTCGCCGGCCTCCGTCGTGATCTGCACGGAGCCGGGGGTCGCGTTCGGCGCCCCCTGCTGGCTGCGGCGGATCCAGTGCCACTGCGAGCCGGGCACGCCGCTGGTGAACTCGTCCGTCTGCGCCGCGTGGGCGAAGTGGACGCTGTAGCTGAGCGTGTTGCCCTCGGGGCCGGTGACGTGGACCGTCGCCGTGCCGGGGACGCCGGCCGCCTGCGTGGCCTGCACCGTCGCGTCGCTCGGAGCGTCCGCCCCGAGCGTCGGCGCGCTCGTGACGTCCTCGGGGAGGATCACGTCGTAGTCGTGGACGTCCGCGGTGAACGTCGCGTCGGGCACCACCGCGTCGAGCGAGGCGCCGTTGAGCGTCAGGCGGGTCGGCTCGGAGGCGACCTTGACGACGAAGTCGCGTGACCGCTCGCCGCCGCGGTAGTGGGCGGTGGCGGTGATCGTCGCGACGCCGTCGGCGACGGTCCGCAGGTGCCCGCCGTCGACGCGCACGACGTCCGGGCGGTTGCTCGCGTAGGTGATCGTCATGCCCGCGGGCAGGTCACGGCCGAGCGGCTCGAGCTTGCCCGTGGCGGTGTCGCGCTGGTTGCGGACGAACCCGTAGAGCGAGTCGTCGCTCAGCGCGACGGTCACGTTCGGGACGATCTCGGCGCCCTCCGGGAACTGGACGCGGTCGACGATCTCGCGCGCGGCGTCACCGGCCAGCGCCGGCTTGACCTCGACGGTCGCGACCGTCGGGGTGAGCGTGCCTCTGACCGTGACGGTGGTCTGGGCCTCGGCCTGCGCGCTCGAGCGGGCGACCTGCAGGCCGTAGCGGCCCGGGTCGACGACCCAGCGGCCCGCGTCCTGGTCGAAGAACGCCAGGTCGGCGACCTTCAGCGTGAACGTGACGCGCTTGGTCTCGCCCGGGGCGAGCGTGACCTTCTCGAAGCCCTTCAGGCGCTTGAGCGGCCGCTGCGCCGAGGCCGGCGCGTCGGGCGTGGTGACGTACAGCTGCGGGATGTCCGTCCCGGCGACGGCGCCCGTGTTGGCGACGTCCACGCTGACGTGCAGCGTCGCGTCGGCGTCGGGCGTCGTGTCGTCGACCGCGAGGTCGCGGTAGGCGAACGTCGTGTAGCTCAGGCCATGGCCGAACGGGTAGCGGACCTGACCCTTGGAGCCGTCGTAGTACTGGTAGGTGCGGCCGGGCGTGGTGGCTGTCGGACGCAGCGTGTAGTCCGTGTCCTCCGGCAGCTGCGAGAGGTTCGCGTACCACGTGGAAGGCAGGTGGGCGCTCGGGTTGTACGCGCCGAGTAGCACGTCGGCGAGCGCCTCGCCCTTGCGCTGGCCGTTGTAGGAGCTCCACAGGATCGAGCCGACGTTGGGCTCCCAGGCGCTGATGTCGACCGGCCCGATCGTCTCCATGTAGACCGTCGTGCTCGGGTTGGCCGCGGCCACCTGGTTGATCAGCGCGTCCTGGGCGCCGGGGAGCAGGATCGACGTGCGGTCCTGGTCCTCGTTGGCGGTGCTGAGGTCGGTGCCGGCGTAGACGACGACCTGGTCGTAGCCGCTGGCGGCGGCGACCGCGGCGGGGTCGACGGTGGTCGCCGTCCCGATGTTGGTGCCGTTGGTGAAGCCGCGCCAGAGGTCGACGGTGGCGTTCGGGTTGATCGCCTGGACCGCCTTCTTGATGCCGTCGTAGCCGGTGACGATGTTCGCCTGTCCGGCGCCGAGCTGGGTGCTCGAGTAGCCGCCGAGGTACACGTTGCCGGCGTTGGGGCAGGTGGTCGCCTGGCCGCTCGTCGTCGCCGCGGGGCAGGCCAGCAGGCCCATGACCGCGATCCGCGGCGCGCCGGTCGTCGGCACCCGCAGCGGCAGCGCGTTGCGGCTGTTCTTGAGCAGGACGATCGTCTTGTCGCCCGCCTCACGGGCGAGCGCGAGGCGCGCGGGCGTCTCGGTGACGGCCTGGTTGGCGTCGTCGTTGGTCCAGCTGCCCTGCGGCACGCGTGAGCGCGCGTCGCGGACCCACGGGTTCAGGCTCGGGTCGTCGAACTCGCCGAGCTTCATGCGCGAGGTGAACACGCGCACGGCGGCGGCGTCGAGGTCGTTGACCGTGTAGGTGTCGACGAGCGTCTTGATCTGGTCGCGCGCGGCGGCCGGCAGCCGGTTGAGGTAGTCGTAGTTGTCGCGGAAGCCGGTGTTGCACTCGGAGTCCTCGCCCGCCGACTGCGCGAGCGCGTTGCGCTCGGTGGTGTTGACCGGGCGCGCGAACGGCGCCGACGGCCAGCTCGGGATCGTCCAGCGGTGCGTCGCCGTGCCCTGCTGGACCGCGTCGCAGTCCGAGGTCACGTAGCCGTCGAAGCCGAACGTCTGGCGCAGCAGCGTGTCGATCAGGTACGGATCGGACGCCGTCGGCGCGCCGTAGGGGTTGTGCTGCTCGCCGGCCTTGGCCGACGTGCCGCCCGTCGTGGGCACCTGGCCGACGGCGTTGACCGAGTTGTACGAGCTCATGACCGAGCCCGGGTCCGACCGGCGCACCACGTCGCGGAACGCGGCCGTGTAGTACTCGCGCAGCGTGCGGTCGTCCATGTCCGACGAGCCGCTGCGGCGGTTGACCTCGCTGTTGTTGGCGGCGTAGTGCTTGAGCGTCGTGAGCGTCTTGTAGTAGCCCGCCGCGCCGGGCAGCAGCTCGCCCTGCTCGTCCTTGCCCTCCATGCCGTTGACGAACTGGGAGACCATCGCGGCGGTGTGGAACGGGTCCTCGCCATAGGTCTCGTCCGTCCGGCCCCAGCGCGGGTCGCGCTCGAGGTTCATGGTCGGCGAGTAGAAGTCCAGGTTGGACACGTTGTCGGGCGAGACCTCGCGGGCCTCGTCACCGATCTGGGTCGCCACCCGGTACATCAGGTCCGGGTCCCAGCTGGAGCCCATCGTCTGATCGGTCGGGTACGACGTGGTGTTGCTGAGCGTCGTGGCGTTGGCGTTGTAGGTCAGCTGCGAGCGCGAGACGCCGTGCAGCGCCTCGTTCCACTGGCCCCACGGGCGGATCCCGAGGCGCGGGATCGCCGGCGCCTGGCTGGAGACCAGCTGCGACGCCTTCTCGGCCGTGGTCATGCGCGCCACCAGGTCGGCGGCGCGTTCGGCGTACGAGTAGTGCCGATCGAGGTAGATCGGGGCGCCGGGCGCGGCGTCCGCCGCGGCGACCTTCACCTCCGGTCCACGTCCCGATGCGAGCGGCACGCCCACGGACGCCACGGCAGCCAGGCACGCGCTGCCGGCGAGGGCGGCCGCAGCCGCCCGTCGATTCCTCATCCTGCTCCTCCTGTTGCGACATGGAGCCGCCGCGACAGACCCAGGCGACGGCTCAGTTACGCAACATACTGCTTAACCTGGCCGTGAGACCGTCTTCATGAAGACGGAATACGAAAAGATAACCAGAACTCATGAGAGCTCCGGTCGAGCTCTCAGGTAGCGGTGGCGAGGATCGCCGGCGACTCGCCGAGGATCAGCGCCACGGCGCCCAGGACCTCGGCCTTGTCGCCCAGCGCACCGGCCTGCACCGCCACGGCGCCGGCCGCGGGGGCGATCGCGTACTGGTCGATCGCCGTGCGCAGCGGCTCGAGCACCACGTCGCCCGCCGCCGCCAGGTCGCCGCCGACGAGCAGCAGCCGCGGGTTGAAGAGGTTCACGACCGAGGCGAGCACCTCGCCGATCGCCTGCGCGGCCTCCGAGACGGCGCGCGTGGCGCCGCGGTCGCCGCGGGCCACCAGCTCGAGCAGGTGCTCGACGCTGACGGTCTCGTCGCGGCTGCGCGCGAGCAGCCGGGCGACGGCGGAGGAGCTCGCGACCGTCTCCAGGCAGCCGCGGTTGCCGCAGCGGCAGATGAGCCCGTCGGGCTTGACCCGGAAGTGCCCGAGCTCGCCCGCCACGCCGCAGGCGCCGCCGTACGGCTTGCCGTCGAGCACCAACCCGAGGCCGATGCCGGCCGACAGCCGCACGTACAGCATGTCCTGGGCGCCACGGCCGGCGCCGAAGGTGTGCTCGCCGAGCGCGCCGAGGTTGGCGTCGTTGCGGATCTCGACGGGCATGCCGAGCCGCCGCCGCATCTCCTCCGCGGGCTGGATCCCGCCCCAGTTGGGCAGGATGCCGTCGGCCAGGATCGCGCCCGTCTCGCGGTCGAGCGGTGCCGCGAGGGCCATGCCGACGCCGATCACGCGGTCACGGGTGACCTCGGTGGCCTCGAGCGTCTCCTGCACCAGGTCACGCGCGAGGTCCAGGCTGTCGATCGGGTCGTGGTCGACGTCGATGGCCCGCCGGCGGTCGCCGAGGATCTCGCCCGAGAGGTCGCTGACCGCCACCTGCACGTGCGCGTGGCCCATGTCGACGCCGACCGCGAAGGCGGCGCCCGGTGCCAGCGACAGCAGCACGGGCGGCCGGCCGGTGCGCGGCTGGGAGTCCTCGTGCTGCGTGACCAGCCCGGCCTGGACGAGCTCGTCCGCGACCACCGACACGGTCGGCCGCGAGAGCCCCGTGTGCTCGGCCAGCTCCGTGCGCGTGCTGCCCGGATGCGCGTACAGCGCCCGCAGCACCTTGAAGCGGTTCTCCTCGCGCCCGTTGAAGCGCCGGGAGGCCGAACCTGGACGATCGTTGACGCTCACTCTGGTCCAGCACTCTACGGCACCCGCTATACGTAGATTCCTTCATAAGTACCCCACACCCCGTGGGCACGGTGTCGGAGACACCAAGGAGGAGAGATGGCAGCCACGCAGCCGGCCACCAGCAGCGCAACGACGGGCGACGGATCGCCCGGACACCGGTTCACCTTCGGCCTCTGGACGGTCGGCAACCCTGGTCGTGACCCGTTCGGCGGGCCGACGCGCGCGGAGGTCGACCCGGTCGCCTCGGTCCACAAGCTGGCCGAGCTGGGCGCGTGGGGCGTATCGCTCCATGACGACGACCTGATCCCGATCGGCACCGACGACGCCGAGAAGGAGCGGATCGTCGCTCGCTTCAAAGGCGCGCTCGACGAGACGGGGCTGGGTGTCGGCATGGCGACCACCAACCTGTTCGGCCACCCGGCGTTCAAGGACGGCGCGTTCACCTCGAACGATCGTGGTGTACGACGGGCGGCGATCGGCAAGGCGATGCGCTTCATCGACGTCGCCGCGCAGCTCGGCGCCGAGGTCTACGTCTTCTGGGGCGGCCGTGAGGGCACGGAGGTCGGGGTCGCCAAGGACCCGCGTGACGCGCTGGAGCGGTACCGCGAGGCGATCAACGTCCTGTCGCAGTACGTCGTCGACCAGGGCTACGACCTGCGGTTCGCGATGGAGCCCAAGCCCAACGAGCCGCGCGGGGACATCTTCCTGCCGACGGTCGGCCACGCGCTGCACTTCATCGAGACGCTCGACCGCCCGGAGATGGTGGGCGTGAACCCCGAGTTCGCGCACGAGACGATGGCGGGGCTGAGCTTCCACCACGCGATCGGCCACGCGCTGTGGGCCGACAAGCTCTTCCACATCGACCTGAACTCGCAGCGGATCGGCCGCTACGACCAGGACTTCCGCTTCGGCGCGGAGGACCTGAAGGAGACCTTCCTGCTCGTCCGCGCGCTCCAGAACGGTGGCTACGCCGGCCCGCTCGCGTTCGACGCCCACGCCTACCGCAACGAGAACGCGGAAGGCGTGTGGGACTTCGCGCGCGGCTGCATGGCGACCTACTCGCTGCTGGCGGAGCGCGCCCGCCACTTCGACTCGCTGCCCGAGGTCCAGGAAGCCCTCGCGGCCGCCTCGACCCCCGAGCTCGCCCTCGCCAGCGTCGACGGGGACGACCCCGCGGCGCTCAAGGCCGAGGCCGAGTGGTCCAACCTCGACGCGCTCGCCGAGCGCGGCTATTTCAACGAACGCCTTGACCAGCTGCTGGTCGAGGTCCTCCTGGGAGTGCGCTGATGCGTATCAAGATCCTGGCCGGCGCGATCACCGCGGCCCTCGCCATCTCCGTCGCCGCGTGCGGCAGCGACGACCCCGCTCCATCCAGCACCGGTTCAAACGGCACCGCGACGCCCGCCGCCACCGCCAAGGTCGGCGTGATCCTGCCGGACACCGCATCGTCGGCGCGCTGGGAGCAGGCGGATCGCCCGCTGCTCGGCGAGGCGTTCAAGGCCGCCGGCGTCGAGTCCGACATCCAGAACGCCAACGGCGACAAGGCCAAGTTCGGCACGATCGCCGATCAGATGCTCAACGAGGGCGTCAACGCGCTGCTGATCGTCAACCTCGACTCGCCGTCCGCGGCGGCCGTGATCAACAAGGCCAAGCAGCAGGGCGTGCCGGTCATCGACTATGACCGCCTGACGCTCGGCGGTGGCGCGTCGTACTACGTGTCCTTCGACAACGTGGCCGTCGGCACGGCGCAGGGCGAGGGCCTCGTCAAGTGCATGCAGGCCAACGGCGACAAGAGCGGCCCCGTGGCGCTGCTCAACGGCTCGCCGACCGACAACAACGCGACGCTGTTCAAGCAGGGCTACGAGAAGGCGATCAAGGACGCGGGCTACACGATCGCGGCCGACCAGTCCGTCCCGGACTGGGACAACACGAAGGCCGGCACGATCTTCGAGCAGATGTTCACGAAGGCCAAGGGCAACTTCGTCGGCGTGGACTCCGCCAACGACGGCCTCGCCGGCGCGGTGGTGTCGGTGCTCGGGCGTAACGGCGAGGACGGCAAGATCCCGACGACGGGCCAGGACGCGACCGACGAGGGCCTGCAGCGCGTGCTCGCCGGCACCCAGTGCATGACGGTCTACAAGGCGATCAAGAAGGAGGCCGACGCGGCCGCCCAGCTCGCCATCGCGCTCGCCAAGGGCGACACCGCCGGCGCGGACAAGCTCGCCACGGGCCAGGTCGAGGACACCGAGACCAAGCAGCAGGTCAAGTCGGTGCTGCTGCAGCCGCAGGCGATCTTCAAGGACAACGTCAAGGACGTCGTCGCCGACGGCTTCACCACCGCAGCCAAGCTCTGCACGACCGCGGACCTCAAGAAGGCCTGCCAGGAGAACGGAGTCGGCGCGTGACCGAGCCGTTGCTCTCGCTGCGCGGCGTCAACAAGTCCTTCGGGGCGGTCCACGTCCTGCGTGACGTGGACCTCGACGTCGCCGCGGGGGAAGTCACCGCGCTGGTGGGGGACAACGGCGCCGGCAAGAGCACGCTGATCAAGTGCGTCGCCGGGATCCACCCGGTCGACGACGGCGAGATCCGCTTCGAGGGGCGGCCCGTCAGCATCCACGGGCCCAAGGACGCGAACGCCCTGGGGATCGAGATCGTCTACCAGGACCTCGCGCTGTGCGACAACCTCGACGTCGTCCACAACCTGTTCCTCGGGCGTGAGATCCACTCGGGGATCACGCTCAACGAGACCGAGATGGAGAAGCGGGCGGGCGAGACGCTCAAGTCGCTGTCGGTCCGCACGCTGCGCTCGTTGCGGCAGAACGTGTCGTCCCTGTCGGGCGGTCAGCGCCAGACGGTGGCGATCGCCCGCGCCGTGCTCTGGAACAGCAAGGTCGTGATCCTCGACGAGCCGACCGCGGCGCTGGGCGTCGCGCAGACCGAGCAGGTGCTCAACCTGGTGCGCCGCCTGGCGGACAACGGGCTCGGCGTGGTGCTGATCACGCACAACATGGCGGACGTCATGCGCGTCGCCGACAGCATCGCGACGCTCTACCTCGGCCAGATGGCCGCGCAGGTGCGCGCGAAGGACGTCACCAACCGGCAGGTCGTCGAGCTGATCACGACGGGCCAGACCGACGTGCTGGCGGGCGTCGCATGAGCGCGCCCGCGGCGACCCAGCCCGTGTCGGAGTTCGAGCGCGAGACCCTGCCCGGCCAGGGCGGGCTCGGCGAGGCCTCGGGCGCGTACTGGGACCGGATCAAGGGCGGCGACCTCGGCGCCCTGCCGGCGGTCATCGGCGCGCTGGTGCTGGTGATCGTGTTCGGGATCATGGAGCCCGACTCGTTCCTGACCGAGCAGAACTTCGCCAACCTGCTCAACCAGGGCGCGGCGATCATGGTCCTGGCGATGGGGTTGGTGTTCGTCCTGCTGCTGGGCGAGATCGACCTGTCGGCCGGCTTCACGGCCGGTACCGGCGCGGCGATCCTCGGCGTCACGCTCACCCAGCACGGCTGGTCCTGGCCGCTCGCGGTGCTGGCCGCGCTGGCCACCGGCGTGGCCATCGGCTTCGCGCTCGCGGTGCTGGTGGCCCGGCTGGGCATCCCGTCGTTCGTGGTCTCGCTGGCCTTCTTCCTCGGCCTGCAGGGCGCGATGCTGTTGATCATCGGCGAGGGCGGGACGATCCCGATCCGCGACGGCGCCGTGCTGAAGGTGATGAACCAGAACATGTCCGTCGGCCTCGGCTGGCTGTTCGCGGCGATCGTCATCGCCGGGTTCGCCGCCACGTCGCTGCGGGCGATCCAGACCCGCCGGCGCGCGGGGCTCCCCGTGCCGGCGATGTCGGTGTGGGCGGCCAAGGTCGGCGCCCTCGCGGTGGTCGTGCTGGTGGTCGTGTTCCTGCTCAACCAGGAGCGCCAGCGGGCCAACGCGCCGATCGTCATCCAGGGCGTGCCGTGGGTCGTCCCGCTGGTCGCCGTGCTGGTGGTCGCGCTCACGTTCCTGCTCGGGCGCACCAGCTTCGGCCGGCACGTCTATGCGGTCGGTGGCAACGCCGAGGCGGCGCGCCGGGCGGGCATCAACGTCCCGAACATCAAGACGCTGTGCTTCATCCTGGGCTCGACGCTGGCGATCGTGGCGGGCATCCTGCTCGCCTCGCGTGACAACAGCGTCTCGCCGACCACCGGTGGCGCGCAGACGCTGCTGTACGCGGTCGGTGCGGCGGTCATCGGCGGCACCTCGCTGTTCGGTGGGCGCGGTCGGATCGTGGACGCCGTCACTGGCGGCCTGGTGGTGGCGATCATCGCCAACGGCCTGCCGCTGGTCACCCAGAAGTCCGGCGTGCAGTTCATCATCAACGGCCTCGTGCTCCTGCTCGCGGCCAGCGTCGACGCCATCTCGCGCCGACGGGCGGCGGCGACCGGCCGCTGAGCGGCCGGTCGCAGGCAACAAGCACCCTCAGGGGGCGGTGGTCGACAAGGTGAAGGTCACCGTCCCCGAGTAGGTCCCCGTCCGCAGCGGGTCGGTCGCCCCGATCCGCTGCGTGAACGTCACCGCGACGTCCTCGCCCGCGGTCGGCGCCGACCACGTCGTCTTGGCGAGCTGCACCCGCAGCGGCTCCGGCAGCGTGAACGCGCCGTTGGCCAGGTGGCCGGGGCCGGCGACGGAGAGCGTGGCGTCGCCGGCGCTGCTCGTCACCGTCGCCTTCGTCGTGGCCGTGTACTCGTCCGCGACGCCGGGAACGAACGTGCCGAAGCTCGCCGGCGCGACCGTGAGCGCGAGCGTGGCCGGCACGGTGCCGCCGACGGTCCCCTCGGCGAACGCGTCGGCCGCCGGGGCCGGCCCGAGCGCCCGCCCGCCCGGGCCGTCCGCGAACGTCAGCCAGCGTGCCTTCGGCGGCTGCTGGCTCACGCCCGGCCGCGCGTAGTCGCACACGCCGTCCGGGAACGTCGCCTGCAGCGTCGCCCACTGCGCGTCCGTGAACGTCACGGCGTAGTCGGCGCGGGACAAGGGCTTGAGCCGGCACTTGACGACGTCCAGCGTGTACGGCGAGCCCGCCGCGAGCCGCGGGTTGCCGTACGAAGTCCAGGTGCCGTTGCAGCTGAGGTCGCCCTCGACGCCGCCCGCCATGAAGCACGCGTCCTTCGGCTTCTCGCCCGTGTCCAGCCAGCGCCGCATCGCGTCGAACTGGTTCGGGACCACGCCGCCGCTGCGCGAGAGCCAGATCACCTGGTTCGCGTGGTCGCCGTTCGAGCGGTCCAGCCGCGCGCGGTACGTGAACGAGTGGAAGGCGGGATGGAAGCCCGTGTCGTCCATCTGCGCGCTGGTGCGGTTGTCGATCTCAGGCACGTCCGCCGCGCCGGTCGCGCTGTTGACGCGGCCGGTCTCGTAGGCGATCCGCAGCGCGTCGGGGTCGGCGGCGGTCCGCGCGGCGGTGAAGGTGCCGTCCACGTCGATCCCGCCGACCTTCGCGTTGAGGTCGACGAACTGCTCGGCCGTGAGCCGGCCATCCTGCAGCGCGACGAGCCCGTACTGGACGCCGGCGTTGTCGACCGCGAGCTTGCCCTTGCCGTTGGGTGCGTCGGGCGTGATCGTCACGCCGAAGATCGCCCGCATGAAGTCGGCGATGCCGCAGCGCTCGCCGGTCGGGTTCGTCGTCGCGTTCCACACCTGCGCGGGCTGGAGGCCACAGGCGACGTTCGCGGTCGGGACGAGCTCCGTGCGGTCGGCGCCGAAGGCCAGCACCTTCTGCCCGCACAGGTTGTCCGGGTTGGCCGGGTTCGATCCCCACACGGGCTGGCGCGCCGCGGCCGTCGGGAACAGCGCGTTCGGCGCGGCGCTCGCGTGGCCCGGCTGCGAGAGCGGGCTGGTCGGCCAGAAGTAGTGCATCAGCACCCGGCAGTCGAGCGAGCCCTGCACCTGCGTGAAGTGGTCCTCGAAGGCCTGGCTCGTCGTCAGGCCGTCCAGCAGCCCGGGGTAGTTCTCGGCCAGCAGGTGCTGCTGCATCGTGGCCGCCGACCCGCCGTTGCCGATCGTGTATCGCACCGGGCCGTAGCGCTCGGCGACGATCTCCTTGGTCATCATCGCCGCCTCGGCGCTCACCACGTCGTTGCAGTTGTTGGCGTAGATGTTCAGGCTCGAGGTGGCGACCACGAACCCGGCGCCCAGCGGCTGCGCCTGGAGCACGCTGCCCGGCGCGAGCTGCCGGTGCTCGGTGCCGCAGGCGCCGCCGAACGTGTAGAAGAGCTTGCGGCTCCACGGCTGGTCGGCCGACCAGGGCTCGATCGGCTCGAGCGGGTCGACGAGCACGGCCACCTGGTAGATCCCGCGGTTCGCGGTGCCCGTGACGCGCTGGACGATGAACGGCACGGTCCGGCCGGCGTCGGTGGTGGTCTGCTGCACGTCCGCCGGCGGGTTGGCCGGGTCGTAGGCGACGAACTGGCCGGCGGCGTTGCGGTACAGCAGCTCCACCTTGGTCGGCGCGTTGCACTGCGCGTCGGTCGCCGCGCCGAGCGGCGGGTTCGAGGCGTTCGGGTTGCACGCGTACGGCGTGATCTGCGGGCCGGAGAAGACCGGGCCGCCGATCGGGTGGTTGGTGATCGTGATCCGTCGCCCCGCACCGCCGGCGTCGCGCACGGTCAGCACGTTCGCGCCGACCTTCAGCCCCGTCACCAGGCCCTCCAGCCGGCCGCTCGGCCGGACCGCGAACGCGCTCGTGACGTCGCGGCCGTCGACGTCGACGGTCACCGGCCCGCTGGTCTGCGCGGCGACGAGGGCGTCACCGCCGGAGACGAGATCGGCGCGGTTGGAGAGCACTTCGAGCGACCGCACTCCGGACGCGTCGGCGCTCCCGGCAAGGCCGGCGACCAGCGTTGCGGTGACCGCGGACACGCGACCGACCATGGCCCTCTCCTCTCCCCAGATGACAGGTGGCCTGAGACTCATTTCGACAATACTCCCCGTGTCCAGTACTGTCGCCGCGTGGCTTCGGAACCGCGCGTCATCAGCCCGCACGTCGGCTACGTCATCGGGCGCCTGGACCGCGCGATCCGCAAGGAGATCGGCGCGCTCGTCGCGCCCTTCGGGCTCACCGTCCCCAAGTACACGGCGCTCTCGATCCTGCGTGACCGGCCCGGCCTGTCCAACGCCCAGCTCGCCCGCCGCGTGTACGTCACACCGCAGTCCATGGCCGAAGTGCTGAACGCGCTGGAGGCCGACGGGTACATCGTCCGCTCGCCCGCGGCCAACCACGGGCGGGTCCTGGAGGTGTCCCTGTCCGAGCGCGGGCGCGAGGTGCTGGCGGCGTGCGACCGCGCCGTGAACCACATGGAGAACGCGATGCTCGCCGACCTCGACGAGGCCGGCCGCGAGCAGCTCCTGGAGGCGCTCGTCAACGCCGTCTACCGGCTCGGCGCCGGGTTCGGTCCGCGTTGACAGTCATCAGGTAGCCGAATACTCTCCTCGCAGGTCCACCGGCGAGGAGAGAGATGTGGTGGAAGTGGCCGTGACGGCCCCGGCCGTCCTGGACGTGCACGACCTGCGCGTGAGCTACGCGGGCGCGGTGCAGGCGCTGCGGGGCGTCTCGCTGTCCGTGCCCGAGGGGTCGGTGGTCGCGGTGCTCGGCAACAACGGCGCCGGCAAGTCCACGCTCCTGCGCGCGCTGTCCGGCACGCTCCCGGACCAGGGCGGGGTGATCACGTCCGGCAGCATCCGGTTCGCCGGGCGCGCGCCGTCGCACGACGCCGCGATGATCGCCCGTGGCGGCCTCGTCCAGGTGCCGGAGGGCCGGCGCGTGTTCGCGAACCTGACCGTCGAGGAGAACCTGCGCGCGGGCGGGATGGCCGCACCCGACAGGGCGGCGCGCGAGGACGCGCGCCGGTGGGTCGACGAGCTGTTCCCGATCCTGCGCGAGCGGGCGACGCAGCGCGCCGGGTTGTTGAGCGGCGGCGAGCAGCAGATGCTCGCGATCGGGCGGGCGCTGATGGCGGCGCCGAAGGTGCTGCTGCTCGACGAGCCGTCGCTCGGCCTGGCGCCGAAGGTCGTCGAGCGCGTCGGCGCGGTCATCCGCGAGATCAACGCGCGCGGCGTGACCGTCGTGCTGGTCGAGCAGAACGCGGCGATGGCGCTGTCGGTGGCCGACCACGCGGTCGTGCTGGAGGTCGGCGAGGTCGCGCTCGAGGGCACGGCCGCCGAGCTCGCCGAGAGTGAGGCGGTCAAGGAGCGCTACCTGGGCGTGTCGGCGGAGGCCGGCACGGCGCAGCCGGTGGAGAGCGACGCGCAGCCGCTCGTGGTCGAGGGCCTGGGGGTGCGCTTCGGCGGGCTCGCAGCGCTCAGCGACGTGTCCTTCACGGTCGAGCCGGGCTCGCTGCACGCGTTGATCGGGCCCAACGGCGCGGGCAAGTCCACCTGCCTCAACGTCCTCTCCGGGGTCTACGCCGCGAGCCAGGGGTCCGTCCGGTACGGCGGGCGTGAGCTGACCAGGCTCCGCCCGCACCGGATCGCGGCGCTCGGCATCGCGCGCACCTTCCAGAACATCGCGCTCTCGGCGCGCGTGTCCGTGCTGGACAACCTGCTGGTCGCCCGCCACCGGCGGATGCGCGCGGGGTTCGTGGGCGACGGGCTGCGGCTGCCGAGCGCGCGGCGGGAACGTGCCGAGCACGAGCGGCGGGTGCGCGAGATCGCGGCGCTGATCGGCCTCGACGACCTCGCGCGTCCCGTCGGCACGCTGTCGTACGGGACGCGCAAGCGGGTCGAGCTGGCGCGGGCGCTGTGCGCCGAGCCCGAGCTGCTGCTGCTCGACGAGCCGGTGGCCGGGATGGTCCGCGACGAGTCGGCGGCGATGGCGCGCGCGATCGCGCAGGCCCGGGCCGAGCTCGGCATCTCCGTGCTGCTGGTGGAGCACGACATGTCGTTCGTGATGGGGATGGCCGACCGCGTGACCGTGCTCGACTTCGGCAAGCGGATCGCGGACGGCACGCCGGCCGAGGTGCAGCGCGACCCGGAGGTGCTGCGCGCGTACCTGGGAGGCGCGACGTGAACCAGTTCGTGACGCTGCTGGTCGGCGGGTTGTTCCTGGGCGCGATCTACTCGCTCGTGGCGCTCGGCTTCGTGACGGTCTTCAAGGCCACGCACGTGATCAACTTCGCGCAGGGCTCCGTGCTGCTGCTCGGGGCGTACGTCATCGCGCGGCTGCACGCGTCGATCGGGTTCTGGCCGGCGGTGCTCGCGGGTGTCTGCGCCGCGGCCTTCGCGTCCGTGCTGATCGACGTCGTGCTGATCCGGCGGATCCGCCGCGCGGACCTGGGCACGCTGGCGATCCTCACGCTGGGCGTGGACATCCTGCTCGCGACCGAGCTGTCGCGCCGGATCGGGACCGACGTGCTGAGCGTCGGCGCGCCGTGGGGCAACCACGTCACCGAGCTCTTCGGCATCCGCGTGGCCACGTCGCGCGTGGTCGCCGGGTGCGTCGCCGCCGTGCTGGTCGCGGGGTTCTGGGCGGCGTTCAAGTTCACGGACTGGGGGATCGCCATGCGCTCCGCGGCCGAGGACGGGGAGACCGCGTCGTTGATGGGCATCCGCCGCAACCGCGTCGCGGCGGCCGCGTGGGCGCTGGCGGGCGGGCTCGCGGCCGTCGGCGGGCTGTTCCTGACGAGCTTCCCGGCCGCGGGCGTGACCGGCGGCGTCGGGCTGCTCGCGCTGGCTTGCATCCCCGCCGTGGTGCTCGGCGGGTTCGACTCGCCGGGCGGCGCCGTCGTCGGCGGGCTGATCATCGGGGTCGTCTCCGTCCTCACCGCGGGCTACCAGGAGGAGCTGTCGTTCCTCGGGCGCGGGCTCGGCGGCGTGGCGCCGTTCGCGGTCATGCTGCTCGTGCTGCTGGTCCGGCCGTCCGGCCTCTTCGGCACCCGGGAGCTGACCCGTGTCTAAGCGCGTGGGCGTCGCGGTCGCGGTCGTCGTCTTGCTGGCGGCGGTGCCGATCTGGTTCGAGAGCTTCTGGCTGCAGACCGGTCTGTTCGCGATGGCGGCGGTCATCGCGGCGATCGGGCTCACGATCCTCGTCGGGATCGCGGGCCAGCTCTCGCTCGCGCACGCGTTCTTCGTCGCCATCGGCGCCTACGGCTACGCGTACCTCGCCGACAAGATCCCGCCCGTGGCGGCGCTGGTCGCCGCGGTGCTGCTCGCGGGCCTGGCGGGCGCGCTGTTCAGCCCGATCGCGGGCCGCGTCCGTGGCATCTACCTCGGGCTCGCGTCGCTCGGGCTCGTCTTCCTCGGCCAGCACATCCTCCAGAACGCGACCGGCATCACGGGCGGCTACCGCGGGATCGCCGTGCCGCCGTTCTCGGTCTTCGGCTTCGAGTTCACCGGCGCCGACGGCATGGTCGTGCTCGGCGTCCCCTACGGACCGCTGGAGAAGCTCTGGTACCTGGGGCTCGTGCTGGTGGCCGCGGCGCTCTGGTACGGGCGCAACCTGGTCCGGTCCCGTCCCGGCCGCGCGCTCGCGACCGTGCGGGACAGCGAGGTGGCGGCCGCCACCAACGGCATCGACGTCGTCCGCTACAAGGCCGCGGCGTTCACCGTGTCGTCGATGTACGCGGGCCTGGGCGGGGTGCTGATGGCGCTCGCGTTCGGGCGCATCGTGCCGGAGTCGTTCGGGCTGCTGCTGTCGATCGACTTCCTGGTGATGGTCGTGATCGGCGGCGCCGGCTCGGTCGGCGGAGCGGCCGCCGGCGCGGTGTTCGTGACCGCGCTGCCGCTGATCCTCAACCACTACAGCGGCTCGCTGCCGCTGCTCGCCGAGCCGGGCTCGGGTGGCGTCGGCGCCCCCGAGCTGAGCCGGCTGTTGTACGGCGCGGCGATCGTCGTCGTCCTGCTGTTCGCCCGTGACGGGCTCGCCGGGCTCGTCCACCGAAAGGAGAGGGTTGTATGAGGCGTGTCGGTTCGATCGCGACGGTGCTCGCGCTCGCGGTGACGGTGGCGGCGTGCGGCAAGGGCGGTGCGGAGGAGAACGCCGGCGGTGAGCCGGCGGGCGGCGGCGAGGCGGCGGTCAAGACCGGTCCGGGGACGACCGCCGACGCGATCACGCTCGGCTACCTGCCCGACCTGAGCGGCGTCTTCGCGCCCAACGGCAAGGCGATGATGGAGGGCGCGAACCTCTACTGGGACGCCAAGAACAAGGCGGGCGGGATCTGCGGCCGGCAGATCAAGGTCTCGGTGCAGGACACGGGCTACGACCCGCAGAAGGCGGTGGCCGCCTACCAGCAGATGTCCGGCGACGTCGTCGGCCTCGGGCTCGTGCTCGGCTCGTCGATCGTGAGCGCGCTGCTGCCGAACGTGCAGCAGGAGAGCATGTTCCTGAACTTCGCGGGCTGGACGTCGGACATCCTCCCGAGCGAGAACGTCGCGATCGCCGGCACGACGTACGACATCGAGGCCATCAACGCGGTCGACTTCCTGCTCACGCAGAAGGGGCTCAAGTCGGGCGACACGGTCGGGCACCTGTACTTCGAGGGCGACTACGGCGAGAACGCGCTCAAGGGGTCGGAGTTCGCGGCCGAGAAGCACGGCCTCAAGCTCGTCAAGCAGAAGATCACGCCCGCCGACCAGGACATGACCGGGCAGGTCGCGGCGTTCAAGAAGGCCGGGGTGAAGGCGATCCTGTTCAGCGCGGCGCCGCCGCAGGCGGCCTCGCTCGCCGGCCTGGCCGCGTCGCAGAAGCTC
The DNA here is from genome assembly GCF_003633755.1 of Solirubrobacter pauli. Classification (GTDB taxonomy): domain Bacteria; phylum Actinomycetota; class Thermoleophilia; order Solirubrobacterales; family Solirubrobacteraceae; genus Solirubrobacter; species Solirubrobacter pauli. The sequence continues at coordinate 2,091,955 of NZ_RBIL01000001.1, read as the reverse complement.
GACGTGCCGATCGTCGCCAACGGCCCGGGGTGGACCCCACAGCTGCTGACGACGCCGGCCGCCGACGCGCTGGCCGCGAACTATCACGTCGTCTCCTCGATGGCACCGCTGAGCGTGCAGAGCGAGGGGGTGCAGAAGTTCCTGTCCGCGTACCAGGCCAAGTACCCGGAGGGCACGCCGTCCTCGAACGGCTCCCTGTACGCCTACGCGGGCGCGCAGATCGCCGACGCGGCGCTCACGAAGGCGTGCGAGGACAAGGACCTCACGCGCAAGGGCGTGCTCGACGCGCTGCACTCGCTGACGGCGCTCGACACCGGCGGCGTGGTCGCCGGCACGCTGGACTTCAGCGATCCCGCGTCGCCTCCGGGCAACCTCGTCTACATCGCGAAGGTGAGCAAGGACGCGCCGGGCGGGCTGGAGGCGCTGGGGGAGCCGTCGCAGGCCGCCGACGCCGAGAGCTTCAAGCGCTGATGCCGACGCTGCACGAGCTGCCCGGCCTGGCCGGGCAGCGGCTCGGTCCGACGCAGTGGCGCGAGATGACGCAGGAGCGCGTGAACGCGTTCGCCGACGTGACCGAGGACCACAACTACATCCACGTCGACCCGGAGCGGGCGAAGGCGTCGCCGTTCGGTCGGACGATCGCGCACGGCTACCTCGGGGTGGCGCTGCTCGCGCCGATCTCGCAGCAGCTGCTCGCCGTCGAGGACGCGACCGGCGTCAACTACGGGATGGACCGGCTGCGCTTCCCGGCGCCGCTGCCGGTCGGTGAGCGCTTCCGCGGCACGGCGGAGGTGGCCGAGGTGACCGAGATCAAGGGAGGCATGCAGGTGAAGGTGACGCTGGAGATCGAAGTCGACGGGCAGGAGCGGCCGGCGCTGGTCGCCGACTGCCTGTTCCGGTACTACGCATGAGGCTCGACGGGAAGGTCGCGGTCGTGACGGGCGCCGGGCGCGGGCTCGGCCGGGCGTACGCGGAGGCGCTGGCCGCGGCGGGCGCGTCCGTCGTCGTCAACGACCTCGAGGGGGCGGAGGCGGTCGCGGCGGCCATCGGCGGCGTGGCCGCGCCCGGGGCGGTCGGCTCCAGCGCGACCGCGCAGGCGCTGGTCGACACCGCGGTGGAGGCGTACGGTCGGCTCGACGTGATGGTGACCAACGCCGGCGTGCTGCGCGACAAGGTGCTGTGGAAGATGACCGACGAGGACTTCGACCTCGTCGTGGAGACCCACCTGCGCGGGACGTTCACGTGCGCGCGGGCCGCGGCCGTGCGGCTGCGCGAGCAGGGCGAGGGTGGGCGGATCATCGTCGTCGGCTCGCCGGCGGGGCAGTACGGCAACTTCGGCCAGACGAACTACGCGGCGGCCAAGGCGGGCATCGTCGCGTTCGCGCGCACGTGGGCGCTGGAGCTCGCCCGGGCGCAGGTGACCGTGAACGCGGTCGTGCCGACCGCGTGGACGAAGATGACGGAGACGATCCCGATCTACGCGCCGCTCGTCGGCCGGGACGCGTTCCCGCCGGAGGTGCGGCGCGAGCACGCGTTGGGGAGCGCGGAGGACTGCGCGCCGCTGGTCGTGTACCTCGCTTCGGACGCGGCCGCGGGGATCACGGGCCAGGCACTCGGCATCGGTGGCGACCGGCTGTCGCTGTACTCGCATCCGGCGGAGGCGGCGTTCGAGCTGCGCGACGGTGGCTGGACGGCGGAGGCGATCGCGGCGGCCGTCGAGGACTTCGAGCCGCAGCCGTACGGAGTGCGGCTGCCGGAGCTGGACCTGTCGTGAACGTCGCGGACCTGGTCGCCATCGACGTGCACACGCACGCCGAGCGCAACGATGGTGAGCCGCAGGACCCGGTGACGGCGGAGGTGCTGGAGGCGGCGGGCCGGTACTTCGGGGGCTCCCCGCCGCAGCCCACCGCGCAGGAGGTCGCCGACTACTACCGCGAGCGGCGCATGGCGGCGGTGATCTTCACCGTCGACGACGAGGCCGGGATGGGCCGCAGGCGGCTCGGGAACGCGGAGGTGCTGGCGGCGGCCGAGGCCAACCCGGACGTGCTGATCCCGTTCGCCTCGGTCGATCCCCGCAAGGGCAAGCTCGGCGTGCGGGAGGCGCGCGAGTGGATCGCGCGCGGCGCCCGCGGGTTCAAGTTCCATCCCAACACCCAGGCGTTCTGGCCCAACGACCGCGAGTTCTACGCGCTCTACGCGGTGATCGAGGAGGCGGGGCTGATCGCGCTGTTCCACTCCGGGACGACGGGGATCGGCGCCGGGATGCCGGGGGGTGGCGGCGTGCGGCTCAAGTACTCGAACCCGATGGCGGTCGACGACGTCGCCGCCGACTTCCCGGGGCTGAGCATCATCCTCGCCCACCCGTCGTTCCCGTGGCAGGACGAGGCGCTCGCGATCGCCGTCCACAAGCCGAACGTCTACATCGACCTCTCGGGCTGGTCGCCGAAGTACTTCCCGGAGAACCTGATCCGGTACACGAACACCCAGCTCAAGCGCAAGATGCTGTTCGGGTCGGACTTCCCGCTGATCACGCCGGACCGCTGGCTGGCGGACTTCGAGCGGCTGGACATCCGCGAGGAGGTGCGCCCGCTCGTGCTCAAGGAGAACGCGGCGCGGCTGCTCGGGCTATGAGCGATCTGTCCTGGCCGCTGGCGCGCGCGGCGCGGCTGTTCGCGTCCGAGGTCGCCGTCGTCGACGGCGAGCGGGCCGTCACCTACGGCGAGCTCGACCGTCGCGTGCGCGCGCTCGGCGGGCTCGAGGCCGAGCGGGTCGGCTACCTGGGCGCGAACTCGCTCGGGCACATGGAGTGCTGGCTCGGGCTGCCGGCGTTCGGCAAGGTGCTGGTGGACCTCAACTACCGGCTCTCCGCGGCGGAGCTCGCGTTCATGGTGCAGGACGCCGAGCTGGACGTGCTGATCGTCGACGACGAGCGCCGTGACGTCGGCGACGCGCTCGGCGTCCCGGTGCTGTCGCCCGACGGCTACGAGGCGCTCGTGGCCGGGCCGCCGCAGGCGCTCCCGGGCGTCGACGAGGACGCGCTCGCCGCGATCTCCTACACCGGCGGCACGACCGGCACGCCGAAGGGCGTGATGCTCTCGCACCGCAACCTGGTCGCCAACGCGCTGCACAACCTGGCGGTGACGGGGCACGCGGCGCAGGACCGCTGGCTGCACGTGTGCCCGATGTTCCACGTGGCGGGCACGTCCAACGTCTTCGCGTGCACGTGGGTCGGCGCGCGGTCGGTGATCCTGCCGCGGTTCGACGCGCGTGCCGTGCTCGCGGCGGTGGCGCAGCACGGGATCACCCACGCCGTGTTCGTGCCGACGATGCTCGCGCTGCTGCTGGAGGCGGCGGACGGCTCCGACGTGTCGTCGCTGCGGCACCTGCAGTACGCGGCGTCGCCGATCTCGCCCGACCTGCAGCGGCGGGTCCTCGAGTGGCTCCCGGACTGCGACGTCGTGCAGTTCTACGGCATGACCGAGGCCGCGCCCACGGTGACGCGGCTGTCGCGCGCCGACCACGACGTGCGGCCCACGTCCATGGGCGTGCCGGTGCCGGGCGTGCAGGCCGAGGTCCGCGCGCCGCGGGGCGAGGTTGGCGAGCTGTGGGTCCGCGGCCCGAACGTCATGCTCGGCTACTGGAACCGCCCGGACGCGACCGCCGCGGCGTTGGTCGACGGCTGGTACCGCACCGGCGACCTCGCGCGCGAGGACGAGGACGGCTACCTCTTCATCGTCGACCGCGCCAAGGACATGATCATCACGGGCGGCGAGAACGTCTACTCCGTCGAAGTCGAGGCGGTGCTGGCCTCGCACCCGGCCGTCGCGGAGGTCGCGGTGTTCGGCGTGCCGTCCGAGCGTTGGGGTGAGGCCGTGCACGCGGTCGTCGTGGCGGGCGGCGACGTGTCGGAGGCCGAGCTGATCGCGTGGTGCCGCGAGTCGCTGGGTGGCTTCAAGGTCCCGCGCGCGATCACCTTCTCGGACGAGCCGCTGCCGAAGTCGGGCGCCGGGAAGCTCCTCAAGCACCGGCTGCGCGACCCGTTCTGGGAGGGCCACGACCGCCGGGTCGGCTAGCGCGATTCGACGGCCGCGCGGAAGGTCTGCACGGCGAGCTGCGCGTCGTTCAGGTGGCCACCGACGAACGCGCCGTCGCGGAGCATCACAAAGCGCCGCGCGGCTTCGTCGGAGCCGAGCGCGTCGCGGATGACGCCGAAGTACCAGTCGCGGTGGGCCGCGACCGCGCGCCGGACCGGGTGCTCGGGGTCGTCGAACTCGGCGGCGGCGCAGATGAACGCGCAGCCGCGGAACTCGGGCCGGCCGATCTGCCCGCAGACGTCCTCGATCAGGCCCGCTCGGGTGCGATCCGTCAGGTGGGCCTCGATCGCGTCGTGCGCGGCCTGCAGGTACGCGAGCACGAGGTCGGTCTTGCTCGGGAAGTGGCGGTAGAACGTCGCTCGCGTCACCTTGGCGGCACCGACGATGTAGTCGACGCCGACGCTGTTGATGCCCTCGGTGTAGAAGATCATCGAGGCCGTCCGCAGCAGCCGGTCGCGGGCCTCGGACTCCTTCACCTTGGGCAGCGTCGCGATCTGCATGACGTCAACTCTAGCTCAAGAAAGAACGATCGTTCTTGACGGATGGCGCAGGGCGTGCTTCACTGCTGCTCATGCAAGAACGAACGTTCTCTCTCCTTCCGGTCAGCCGGGCGATCCTCGCCATCCTCTGGGCCGCCGCGCTCGTCGTCGCCGTCGGCGACCGCATCCCCACCACGGCGTCCGACGTGCCCGTCGCGGCCGCGCTGCTCCTCAGCGCCTATCCGTTGATCGACGCCGTCTCCTCGTTCGTCGAGCGCCGCTGGATCAACGGCGCCATCAGCACCGCCGCCTCCGTGGCGCTCGCCGTCGCGACCTTCGCCGGTGACGCGGGCGCCGCGCTCGCCGTCTTCGGCGCATGGGCGGTCGTGTCCGGGGCGATCCAGCTCGCCGTCGCCCTCCAGCGCCGCCGCTCGGGCGAGCGCCAGTGGCCGATGATCATCAGCGGCGGCCTGTCGACCCTCGCCGGCCTCAGCTTCGTCGCCGCCTCCACGCAGGACGATGCCCAGGTGGCGCAGCTTGGCGGGTACGCCGTCGTCGGCGCGATCCTCTACCTCGTCTGGACGTATCGTTCCCGGCATGCGCACGCAGGTGGCGATCGTGGGCGGCGGTCCGGCGGGGCTGATGCTCGGGCGGCTGCTTGAGCTCCGCGGCATCGACTCGGTGATCCTCGAGGCGCGCGACCGCGACTACGTGCAGCAGCGCGTGCGGGCGGGCGTCCTCGAGCAGGCGACGATGGACCTGATGGACGAGGTCGGGCTCGGCGCGCGGATGCACCGCGAAGGCCTCGTCCACGAAGGGGTCGAGCTGCGCTTCGACGGCGAAGGCCATCGGATCGCGCTGAGTGACCTCACCGGCGGCCGGGCGATCACGATCTACGGCCAGCAGGAGGTGGTCAAGGACCTGATCGAGGCGCGGCTCGCTTCCGGCCTGCCGCTGCACTTCGAGGTCTCCGACGTGCGTCCGGACCCCGAGACCGGCGTCGTCACGTACACGCACGCCGGCGAGCCGCACACGCTCGAGGCGGACCTGATCGCCGGCTGCGACGGCTTCCACGGCGTCTGCCGGTCGGCGATCGAGGAGGTCCTGACGGTCTACGAGCGCGTCTATCCGTTCGGCTGGATGGGCATCCTGGCCGAGTGCGCTCCCAGCTCGGAGGAGCTGATCTACGCGCATCACGAGCGCGGGTTCGCGCTCGCGTCGATGCGCTCGCACGCGATCACGCGCATGTACCTGCAGTGCGAGCCGGATGCCGAGCCGTGGGAGGACGACGCGATCTGGGCCGAGCTGGACCGCCGCTTCGGCATGGCGGTCAACCGTGGCCCGATCTTCGAGAAGGGCGTCACCCCGATGCGCTCGTTCGTGGTCGAGCCGATGCAGCACGGCCGGCTCTACCTGGCGGGCGACGCCGCGCACATCGTCCCGCCGACCGGCGCCAAGGGCCTCAACACCGCGATGGCGGACGTGGCGCTGCTCGCGTCCTCGATCGGGGACGACGCCAAGCTGGCCGCCTACACGCAGCGGGCGCTCGAGCGCGTCTGGCGCGTCCAGCACTTCTCCTGGTGGATGACGTCGATGCTCCACCGGATGAGCGACGACCCGTTCGAGACGCAGATCCAGCGCTCGCAGCTGCGCTACACGGTGTCCAGCACCGCGCAGGCGACGGCGCTGGCCGAGAACTACGTCGGCCTGCCCTTCATCACCGCGTGAAGCGCGACCGGGAACTGCGCGACGGTCATCACCAGCAGCACGGCGAGCGGCCAGTTCCACTCCCCTGACACGTCGTGGACGGCGCCGACCAGCGCCGGCCCGCCGGCGGCGATCAGGTAGCCGACGCCCATCGCCATCGCGGTCATCCCGGCCACCTCGCCCGGATCGCGCCCGCGCAGGACCGGCAGCATCAGCGCCAGGCCGAGCGCGCCGCCCTGGCCGATGCCGAGCGGCACCATCCACAGCAGCGAGAGGCCGGGCGCGAGCAGCACGCCGAGCAATCCGACCAGCGCCGTGCCCACGATCACCAGCAGCAAGTCGAGCTGGGTCGCGCGCCGTGCGGCGAGTACCGGCATCGCGAACGCGGGGACCATCTGCACGAGCTGCGTCACGCCCGACAGGAAGCCGGCGTAGCCCTCGCTCATGCCGTCGTCGGTGAGGATCTCCGGCAGCCAGGAGATCGTGGAGAAGAACGCCATCGACTGCAGCCCCATCAGCAGCGCGATCGACCACGCGGTGCGGTTGCGCCACAGCGGGTGCCCGACGGTCGCGGCGATCGGCTCGCGCGCCCGCAGCGCGTACGGCACCCACACGGCGAACCCGATCAGGGCGGGCAGCGCCCAGATCGCCAGCGCCGGCTCCCAGCCGCCGAAGGCGTCGTCGAACGGGATCGCGGTGAACGTCGCGATCGTCGCGCCCGCCACCAGCGCGGTGCTGAACAGTCCGGTGAGCAGGCCCGTGCCGTGCGACGTCTTCGCCCGCACCCAGGCGGGCGTCACGACCTGCGTGAGCGCGATCGCCGCGCCGGCCAGCAGCGTGCCGAGATACAGCGGGGCGATCCCGCCGAGCCCGCGCGCGGCCGTGCCCAGGGCGGTGCACAGGAGCGCGAGCGCGATGATCCGCTCGACGGGGAAGCGCCGGGCGATCCGCGGGCCGAGCGGCGCGAGGATGCCCAGGCACAGCAGCGGCCCGGTCGTCAGCAGCCCCGCCGCCGCGGCCGACAGCCCGAGATCGTCCCGGACGTCGGCCAGCAGCGGCGGCAAGCTTCCGAAGAGCGGCCGCAGATTCAGCCCGGTCAGGAGGACCGGGAGAATCAGACTCCTAACCGAAGAAGACCGCAGCGGTCTCGAAGAGCTCCGCGTCGACGAGCTTGGGCTCGGCGAGCGCCTCGGCCAGCGGCACCATCTCGATGCTGGTGCCGCGCAGGGCGGCCATCTTGCCGTAGTTGCCCTCGGTGATCGCGTCGACGGCGGCGACGCCGAAGCGCGAGCCGAGCACGCGGTCGAACGCGAGCGGGGTGCCGCCGCGCTGGATGTGGCCGAGGATCGTGGTGCGGGACTCGAAGCCCGTCTTCTCCTCGATCTGGCGCTCGAGCATCGAGCCGATGCCGCCGAGGCGGACGTGGCCGAACGCGTCCTTGGTCTCGTAGTCGGTGAGCAGGCCGCCGTCCTTCGGCGTCGCGCCCTCGGCGACGACGACGATCGAGAACGTCGCGCCGCGCGAGTGGCGGTTCTTGAGGTGGTCGACGACCTCCTCGATGTCGAACGGGCGCTCCGGGATCAGGATGACGTCCGCGCCGCCGGCCAGGCCGGAGTACACGGCGAGCCAGCCGGCGTGGCGGCCCATGACCTCGCACACCAGGACGCGGTTGTGCGACTCGGCGGTGGTGTGCAGTCGGTCGATCGCGTCCGTGGCGATCTGCACCGCGGTCTGGAAGCCGAACGTGAAGTCCGTCGCCGCCAGGTCGTTGTCGATCGTCTTCGGCACGCCGACGACGGGGATGCCGTCCTCGTGCAGCTTGCCGGCGACGCCGAGGGTGTCCTCGCCGCCGATCGGGATCAGGGCGTCGAGGTTCTGCGCCTTCATCGCGGCCTTGACCTTGTTCAGGCCGTCCTCGACCTTGTACACGTTGGTGCGGGACGATCCGAGGATCGTCCCGCCGCGGTGCAGGATGCCGCGCGTGCTGTCCAGGTCGAGGTCGACGCCCTCGTTGTTGATGACGCCGGCCCAGCCATGGCGGAAGCCGAAGAACTCGTGCCCGTGGGTGTTGATCCCCTTGCGGACGATGGCCCGGATGACCGCGTTCAGTCCGGGGCAGTCGCCGCCCCCGGTGAGCACTCCAATTCGCATGCCCCCCAGGTTATGCGTGAACCGGCTCGGGTGCGGATTCGTGCTCGAACTTGGGCAACCAGCGCAGGCTGCGCGGCAGGTACCAGTTGCGGTCACCGAGCAGCTTCATCGCCGCCGGGAGCAGCACCGCGCGCACCAGGGTCGCGTCCAGCAGGATGGCCACGGCGAGGCCGACGCCCATCTGCTTGAACTCGATCATGCTCAGCGTGGCGAAGATCGCGAACACGGCGACCATCACGACCGCCGCGCTGGTGACGACGCCGGCCGTGGCCTTGATGCCGTGCGCGACGGCGTCCTCGGTCGACTCGCCACGGTCGAACGCCTCGCGGATGCGGCTGATGATGAACACGTGGTAGTCCATCGAGAGGCCGAACAGGATCACGAACATGAACAGCGGCAGCCAGGACGTGATGCCGCCCACCGACTGGAAGTTGAGCAGGCCCTCCAGGTGGCCGTCCTGGAAGATCCACGTCATCACGCCGTAGGCGGCGCCGACGGACAGCAGGTTCAGCACGATCGCCTTCAGCGGGATGATCACGCTGCGGAACGTCACGAGCAGCAGCAGGAACGCGAGGCCGAGGACGAACGCGAACACGAACGGCAGGCGCGAGCTCATGCGGTCGTTGAAGTCCTTCGACCCGGCGGTCATGCCGGTCACGTTGGTCTGCGTGCCGGCGACGCGGTCGATCGTCTGCGGGATCGTCGTGTCGCGCAGGGTGGCGAGGGCGGCGTCGGACGTGTCGTCGGTGCCGTTGCCGGGGAGCGGGATGCTGACGATCGCGACCTCCTTGTCGGGAGAGACGATCGTGTTCGTCGGGCCGCTCGCGGTGGCGGTCAGCTCCTTGATGCCCTGCTGGACCTCGGGCGTGGTGACGTCCTTGGCCTTGACCACGACCATCGCGGGCAGCGGGCCGCCCGGGAACTTGGCCTGGATGCGCTCGTAGGTCTGCATGATCGGCAGGTCGTGCGGGAGGCCCGCGGCGCCCGGGTTGATCGTGCGCATGTGCAGCGCGGGCAGCGCGAGCACGAGCAGCAGGCCGACCGACAGCACGACCGCGGCGACCGGGCGGCGGAGGCTGTGGTCGATCACGAAGCCCCACACGCGCGACTCGCCGTGGTTGCGGTGGCGCAGCCGGCCGATGAACGGCACGCGGCCCTTCTCGACCTTGTCGCCGAGCTTGGAGATCACGGCGGGCAGGACGGTGACGCTGCCGAGCATCGCGACGGCGACGACGAGCATCGTGCCGATCGCGAACGAGCTGAACACGGCATTGCCGGCGATGAACATGCCGGCCATGGCGATCAGCACGGTCAGGCCGGAGATGAGCACGGCCTTGCCGGAGGTGGCGGCGGCGATCTCGAGCGCGTCCTCGTTGCTGTGCCCGGCGTCGCGCTCCTCCATCTTGCGGCGCAGGTAGAACATCGTGTAGTCGACGCCGACCGCGAGCCCGATCAGCAGGATCACCGACGACGCGGACTCCTCCATCGGCACGATCTGGCTGATCGGGGCGACCAGGCCGAGCGTGCCGATCACGGCCGTGATGCCGAGCAGCAGCGGCACGCCGGCGGCGACGAGCGCGCCGAAGGCGACGATGAGGATGACGAGCGTGATCGGGAGGGAGAGGAACTCCGCGCGCTTGAAGTCGTCGTCGAGCGAGGCGGACAGCGCCTTGTCGGCGGAGGCGTCGCCGAACTGCTCGATGCGTAGGTCAGGGTGCGCGTCCTGCGCGGCCTTGGTCGCGGCGAGGGTCGAGTCGACGCGCGTGTCGGTCTGGTCGCTGTCGCCTTTGATCGAGAACGTGACGAGCGCCGCCGTCCCGTCCTCGGAGATCTGCCCCTCGTTGCCCTTGCCGTACGGGGAGAGGATCTCCTCCGTGTTCGGCGTCTGCTCGATGCGGGCGATCACGTCGTCCACACCCGCTCTGAACTCGGGGTCTGAAGCCTTCAGGCCTCCACCGCGCGCGGTGACCAGGACCTGCTCGTCGGCTTTGTCGGGGAAGTCGGCGGCGGCGATCGCCCGGTCGGCGACCTGCGAGCTCCCGTTGCCGGAGTCTTCGCTCTTCAGCGTGTTCGTGCCGATCGCGCCCCCGAGCACGAAGGCGATGACGACGAACGCGAGCCATCCGAAGATGGCGGTCTTCCGGTGCCGCGCGCTCCAGTGTCCGGCGCGCGCGGCGAGGTTCCTCTTAGGCATGCGCGGAGCGTCCCGTGGATGGGGCCGGACTTCACTCGCGCATACCGGCCTATCTAGCTACAGCACCCCACCGGACCAATGGTGGGGAAAGCCATAGATCCCCTGCTCAGAGAAGGAAGATGAGCAGCAGGATGATGATGATGACGAGGAGGGTGCCAATGCCGATGTACATGGCATTCGCCTACCCCCACCTCAACCGCATTAGTCCCGCCGCGCCATCAATCAGCGCGGATCCGCGTTCTCCCGCTGGTCATCGGCCTTCTTGACGCGTCGCGCCCGGTTGACGACCTCGCACTCCGCCGGGTTCGCGAGCACGTCCTTGAAGTCCGCGTAGACCGTGTCCACGCCCGGCCCGCAGTCGATCGTGTCGGCCTCGCCGTCCCGCGTGCGGAACGTGTCGTTGCCGTTCCCGCCGTGCAGGACGTCGCCCTGCGTGTCCTGCTTGCCGCGCACGTCCGCGCGCGCGAGCGCCCACAGCGTGTCGTCCCCGTCCTCGCCCCAGCTCTCGTCCCGGCCGACCCCGGCGTAGATCGTGTCGTTCCCGGCGCCGCCGAACTGCCGGTCCGCGCCCCACCCGCCTCTGAGCAGGTCGTTCCCGTCGCCGCCGGTGACGGTGTCCTTGCCGCGCCGCGCGTTGATCTGGTCGTTGCCGGCCGAGCCGTCGATCACGTCGGCCCGCATCGTGCCCCGGATCCGATCGTCGCCGGCCGTCCCGCCGATCTGCGCCGCCTGTGCCGTCCCGGCCACCGCAAGCGTCATCAGCACCGCCGCGGCGGCGCGTCCCGCTCCCACCTTCAACATCAGCCCTACCTCCCGGCTGCCTCGCTTGACTGCCGCTGGAAACCCTGGTCGGGCTCGAAGTTGCGTTCCGTTTCGGCTTCGCCACCCGGCGGTGACGGGAGGGCGCTACTATCTCCTCCGCGCCCGGGGGGCGTAGCTCAGTTGGTTAGAGCGCCGGCCTGTCACGCCGGAGGTCGCGGGTTCGAGCCCCGTCGCTCCCGTAGGACGTACTGAAAGCCTCGCCATTCGCGAGGCTTTCGTCGTTCTCAGGGGCGGGGTCGTCCGGCGACGAGCGCGGGGTCGACGGCGTCCCAGATCGCCCGCAACTGCTGCAGCTGCTCGGCGCTCAGCCGGTCCAGGAACAGCTCGCGCACGCGGGCGAGGTGGGCGCGGTTCGCCGAGCGGAGCACCGTCTGGCCTTCCGGCGTGAGGCCGGCGTACACCACGCGGCCGTCCTTCGCGTCCCGTGTGCGGACGACGAGCCCGGCCGACTCGAGCTGCGCCACGATGCCGCTGAGGCCGTTGTGGCTCATCAGGACCTCGTCGGCCAGGTCACGCATCCGCAGGCGCTTCTCCGGCGCGAGGCCGAGCTGGATCAGCACGTCGTAGGCGTTGGCTGAGAGCTGATGGGACCGCTGGAGGTCGGCGTCCAGCGTCCGTTGCAGCGTGGCGTTGGCTCGCAACAGGCCCTGCCAGGCCGCGAGCTCGTCGTCGGAGAGCCTGCTGGGGGACCCGCGTTCGGCCACACGGGCAGGATATGTCGGCGGCTAGAGCTGGTCCGGCGGCGCGAAGCGGTAGAAGAGCAATCCCTGGTCGCCGTCCTGAGTGATCGTGATCAGCATCTGGGCGAACGCCTCCTGGGTGGCGGCGCGGTCGAGCGGTCCGCCGTAGACCGGCTCCATGCCCATGTCGCGGGTGAGCTGCTCGACGGTCGCACGGGCGGCGTCGTCGCCCACCCACAGGTTCTGGGGTCGGCGCTCGCCGGTGGCGGCCTGCTCGAACAGCGCGCCGAAGTTGAGGTTGAAGGCCTTCGCCGTCGGGCCGCCGGTCGTGGCCTTGACGTACTCGGCGACGGACGCGTATCCGTCCGGCGCCGGGTCCCCGCCGAGCCGGTTGGTGGCGTCGAGGACGACCTTGCCCTCGAGGCCGGTGACGGCGCGAAGGGCGTCCGGCACGGCGCCGTTGGGCACCGCGAGCAGGACGACGTCGGCGTCGGAGGCGTCGCCGCCCGCGCGGCCGAGCTCGGTCACCTCGTGGCCCGCGGACGTCCACAGCCGTGCGAGCGTCCCGCCGATCGTGCCCCTGCCGATGGTGGTGATCTTCATACCCGCCACTGTAGTAGATGCGTCTGCAACGACGTACATTGACCTCACCCGTTCGCGTAAGCGCAGGCGCTGCTCGACACGCGTCGGGGTGGCGCAGGACCCCGACGATCGTGCTCGGCGCATGGTGCGGCTGGGCGTGGTCGAGGCGACGTTCGAGCCCCTGCCGATCGACGCCGCGGTCGCGCGGGAGTGGGGGCGGCTGTCGGCCGCGGTGCGGACGCGCGGCGGGCAGCCGAGACGGAGGGCGATGGACCTGGCGATCGCCGCGACCGCGAACGTCCATCGGGTTCCGCTGCTCACGCGCGACGTCGCGGACTTCCAGATCATCGGGGACCTCGTCGACGTTCGCGCGCCACAGCCCGGCGACTAGGGACCCGGCCCGGGGGACACCCGGGCGCGACGGACGGCGCGCGGGCGGAAGCTGCGAGGCATGACCGCTCTCAAGGTGACCCGCACGCACACCCGGTGGGACGTGGACTTCGACAACGCGCCCGGCAACCTGGTCGACCCGAATATGATCCTCGAGCTCCAGGCGCTGGTGGACGAGCTCGAGCACGATCCCGACGTGACGGTCGTGGTCTTCGGCAGCGCCGACGAGGCGCATTACCTCGGGCCGTACGACCTGAGCAAGGCGGCCGACACGCCGAGCGATCCCGGGCCGACCGGCCTGGTTCCGTGGCTCGACCTCACGGTGCGGCTCAGCCGGTTGCCGGTCGTGTCGATCGCACGCATCCGGGGAGCGGCGCGCGGCGTGGGCGCCGAGTTCGTGTACGCGGCCGACCTGCGGTTCGCGAGCCTGGACAACACGGCGATCGACCAGCCCGAGGTGAGCCGCGGGCTCGTGCCCGGCGGCGGCGCGATCGGGCGGCTGCCGGCCCTCGCCGGGCGGGCACGGGCCCTCGAGGTGATCCTGGGCTCGCAGCCGCTCGACGGGGCGACGGCCGAGCGGTACGGCGTCGTCAATCGCGCGCTCCCGGACGAGCAGCTCGACGGCTTCGTGGACGAGCTGGCCGACCGGCTCAGCCGCATCGACAAGCGCACCCTCGCGACGACGAAGGCGCTCGTCGACGCGACGACCCTGCCGGGGAACGACGAGCTGGTCGCGGCCTATCAGGCGTTCTTCGCGTCCGCCGCGCGGCTGGTCGCGGCGTAGCGGTTCCCGCTCGCTCCCGGCCGGCACCGCCGGCCGGGAGCGGCCGGCGCTAGTTGCGTCGCGGGTCGTTCGGATGGGCGTCGAGCGCGGTCACGCCGATGCGCATCCACTCGTACAGCGGCAAGGTCCGCAGGAGCGTCTCGAGGTGCGCGTCGTCGTCGGCGCGGTAGAGCCCGACGATCGCGCCGTCGAGGGGGCGCTTCCACACGCGGAGCAAGTGGCCGGCGTCCGCCAGCTCGGCGGCGGCGACGGTCTCGCCGGCGAAGCGGGCCTTCGCCTCAGCTTCGGGCGTCCCGGCCGGGACGGTCACGGCGAAGTCGACGAGGTATTCCATGGTGCGGTCCTCTCGGGGGTTCGGTGGTCTCACACACCGTCCCGCGGATGGCCGTGGATCGCGCCCGTGGAAGACCCTGGTCGCGCGCTACTGGGCCGGCCAGAGCTCGAGGGTGCGCGCCTCGACGGACCCTCCGTGGATCTGCTGGAGGTTGCGGCCGCCGCGGGCGAAGGACGCAGCCACCGCGGCCGGCACCGCGTCGGGCGAGAACGGGTCGTCGAGCCACGCGCACGGGCGCACGTGGACGATGCCGACGGCGCGGGCGGCCTCGGACTCGTCGAGCCGGTAGGGACCGGCCACGCGGCCGAGGTGGAACCAGCCGCCTGAGTCGCGCGTCCAGACGAACACGCCGTCGGGGAGCGACGCGAGCCGCTCGACCCGCCGGGCGAGGGTGTCGCCGATCCCGACGACGCCGCACGCGAGGCCGAAGCCCGCGCCTTCGCCGACGGGTGACTCGCGGTCACGCGCGCGCATCGGCGCGCGGTACACGGCTACTGGCACGCGCAAGACCGTAGCCGGAGTATGGTCCGCCGTCGGGAGAGGCGGACGGTAGGGGGAGAGATGCTGCGTCGAGGGCTGCTGCTCGGGCTGGTGTGTGCGCTGTGGATGACGGCGAGCGCGCAGGCGCAAGGCCTGACGATCACGAACCAGCAGGCGTTGAGCCCACGGCTCACGCAGTACACGGCGACGAGCACGGCGCTCGGCAAGGCGACGAGCATCCGGGTGCTGCTGCCGCAGGGCTACGACGCGGACAGCGCGCGCACGTACCCGGTGCTGCTCCTGCTGCACGGCTGCTGCGACGACTACCGGTCGTGGGTGGACAAGGGCCGCGCGGAGCAGCTCAGCGCCCCGTACCCGCTGATCGTCGTGATGCCCGACGGCGGCAGCGCCGGCTGGTACAGCGACCCGCACGAGGGCGGAACGCCACGCTACGAGACGTACGCGTTCGACGAGCTGCTGCCGTGGGTCGACCAGGCATTCCGCACCACCGGCAAGCGCGCGGTCGCGGGCCTGAGCATGGGCGGCTTCGGCGCGCTCAAGTACGCGGCGCGCCACCCCGGCGTGTTCGAGGCGGCGGCGAGCTACAGCGGCGTCGCCGACGCGCCCTCGTTCGCGGCCAACGGCTACGCGAACCTCATCCCCGACAGCGTGTGGGGCCCGCGGGCGACGGACCTCGCGCGCTG
Organism: Solirubrobacter pauli; assembly: GCF_003633755.1. Classification (GTDB taxonomy): domain Bacteria; phylum Actinomycetota; class Thermoleophilia; order Solirubrobacterales; family Solirubrobacteraceae; genus Solirubrobacter; species Solirubrobacter pauli. The sequence goes on along the minus strand of NZ_RBIL01000001.1, from coordinate 2,076,554 downwards.
GCGGGAGCACAACCCGCTCGACCTGGCCGCGAACCTGCGCGGCCTGAAGCTGATCGAGCTGCGCACGGGCAACGGCCAGCCGGGCCCGCTGGACACCCGCACGAGCCGGGACAACCTCGAGTTCGAGGTCTCCAAGGAGAACGCCGCGCTGCACGCCAGGCTCGACGAGCTCCAGATCCCGCACGTCTACGACGACTACGGGCCCGGAGTGCACGACTGGCCGTACTGGGCGCGCGGGCTCGAGCAGACGCTGCGCAACCTCGTCGCCGTCTTCCCGGCCACCACCGAGACGACGGTGGGCGGCACGGTGTCCGCCACGCTCAGCCTTCAGCTGGACGCGGTGCCGAGCTTCGGCGCGTTCACGCCCGGCGTCGCCCGCACGTACGCGGTGACCTCGAAGGCCACGGTCACGTCGACCGCCGGCGACGCGACCCTGTCCGTCGGCGACGGCCGCCTCACCAACGGCACGTTCACGCTCGCGCAGCCCGTGCGCGTGAACGGGACGCCCGCGCCCGGCACGGTCAAGGCCTGGACGGCGCCCACGACCGCCGAACGCGTGGACCTCACGTTCGAGCAGCCGATCGCCGCGGACGAGCCGCTGCGCACCGGCACGTACAGCACGACGCTGACGTTCACGCTCTCCACCACAGCGCCATGACCCACGACGACGTCCTCAGCACCCTTGACGCGCCGATCCGGCAGGCGTTCGAGGCGACCAACCGCGGCGACTCCGCCGCGTTCGTGCAAGCGTTCGCGCCCGACGCCGTGCTCAACGACTGGGGCCGCACGTTCACGGGCCACGACGAGATCGCCCGCTGGGACGCCAACGAGAACATCGGCGCGCAGAGCCACTTCGAGGCGCTGTCGGCGACCACGGAGGGCGACACCACGACCGTCCAGATCCAGGTGACGGGCAACGGGTACAACGGCGGCGGCGCGTTCGCGATCGCCACGGACGGGACGCACATCACCCGCTGGGACATCACCGGCTGACCCGCACTCTCGTAGCCTTGACGCGCGGATGGCCGACAGGACTTACACGACGCCGCAGGGCCAGTCGACGCGCGAGCGGATCATCGAGGTCGCGATCGGCGTGTTCGCGAGCCGCGGGTTCCGCAGCGTCCCGCTCGACGTGATCGCGGCCGAGGCGGGCGTCTCACGGCAGGGCCTGCTCTACCACTTCGAGAGCAAGGCCGAGCTGCTGGTGGCGGTGCTCGAGCAGCACGAGCGTGACAACGAGCAACGCGGTCTCGAGCTGTTCGCGGCCAACAACCGGGACCTGATCGCGACGATGCGCGCGTACGTGCGCGCGAGCGTGGAGAACCGTGGGCTGATCCGCATGCTGCTCGTGCTCGCCGCGGAGGCGATGGACGCGGACCACCCGGCGCACGAGTTCTTCGTCGAGCGCTACCGGTACACCCGCGACGGGCTCGAGGCGCGGATCGCCGCCGAGCAGGCCGCCGGCCGGATGATCGACGACGTGCCGCCGAAGCGGCTCGCCGCGGTGGCCGTGGCCGTCGCCGACGGGCTCCAGCTGCAGGAGTACCTCGACGACGGCTCGGTCGAGCTCGAGGAGACGCTCGCCGACCTGCTCCGGTTGTTCCTGAAGCGGCCGGCGAGCGAATCCCCCGACGCCTAGGGCGCCGTGGTGGAGAGCGTGAAGGTGAGCGTCTTCGCGTAGGACCCGGTGCGCAGCGCGTCGCCGGGGGCGATCCGCTGCGTGAACGTCACCGGCACCTTCTCGTTGGTCGTCGGCGCGTTCCAGGTCTTCACGACGCCGAGCCCTTCCAGCGGCTGCACGAGCGCGAACGCGCCGTTCACGAGATGACCCGGGTTCGGGCCAGGGTCGCTCACGGACAGCGTCGCGTCGCCGGCGGTGGAGATCACGGTCGCGTCGGTCGAGGCCGTGTAGGTGCCCGCCGCGCCCGGCGTGAACGTGCCGAACGACGCGGGTGCGCCGAGCGTGAGCGACAACGTCGCGCCCACCGACCCGCCGACCGTGCCGGTCACGTCGCTCGCGAGCGTGATCGCCGGCGCCGCGCGGGTCGCCCAGACGGTGCCGCCCTCGGCGTTCGTCACCGACACGCGGCACCAGATGACCTTGCCCAGGTCGGCCACGCCCGGCGTGTAGGACGCGCCCGAGCCGACCTTCACCGTGCCCAGCTCCGCGTCCGTGGGCGCGTCGTTGCCCGGCGCGTTCGACCGCAGCCACTCGACCACGTACGCCTGGTCGGCGGCGACGTTCGCCCACGTGCCCGGCGTGCAGGTCAGCGCGCGGCCGGTGTAGCCGTCGCCGGTCACGACGGGCGCGGCCGTGTTCCGGGGTGCCGCGGACAGCTCCTTCACGCGCACGTCGCGGTAATCGATGGAGTCGCCGTCGCCGTGGGCCTGCAGGCCGATGTAGCCCTGCGCGAGCTGGCGGGCCATCGTCGGCGGGTCGCCCAGGCCGCGGTCCGGGAAGGACATCGGCACGGCGCCGTCCCACTGGTTGATGACCGTGCCGTCGACGAGCACCGTGAACTGCTGGCCGACGATGCGGATCTCCATGGTGTGCCACGTCCCGACCTGGCGGGAGCGCACGTCGGCGCCGGAGCGCGTGGCGTCGAGGTCGGCGAACCCGTAGATCGAGCCGGTCTTGCGCGGATCCGGCGCGCCGACGTCCGGCGAGTCGTTGATCTGCACCTCCTCGCCGCAGACGACGGGCACCCACGCGGGCGCCCAGTCGGCCGGGAGGACCGACGGGATCGCGCGCTGGCAGCCCGGCGCGCCGGAGTACTGCTTGGCGGGCGGGAACGGCCCGCTCGCGCCCTTCCAGTCGTAGGACCAGGACGCGGGCGTGTCCGCGACGGGCACGCGCGGGTCCGGGAAGCGGACGAGCACGCCGCCGTTGGAGTTGCCGGGCGTGGCGCCGCGCGCGTCGCGGTAGTCGACCTTGAGCGACACGTCGCCGAACGGCTTGACGGTGTACCAGCGCATGCCGAACCCGCCGGACGACCGCATGGTGCCGTCGGCCTGCAGCGTGACGCTGCCGCCGCCGGCGTACGCCCACTTGTCGAACGACGCGTCGGAGCCGCTCGCGGTCCCGTCGAAGATCGTCGTGTACCCGGGCTCAGCCGCGGTCGCGGCCGTCGGGGCGGCCAACGCGAGCGCGGCACCCACGGCCGCGCCGAAACGCAAGATCTGCATCCAGATCGTTCTCCTCGAAACAGGCCCGAAGGCCAGGACTTCCTTGTCCGTCAGACCTTACTTACATTTAAGTCAGACGGTCAAGTCCAGGATCGGGGTAGGGTGGTCGGACGACGCGGACTCGTCCGCGACCTCGCGGCGTCCACGGGCGTCCGCTCCACTGAGGAGGGCCCATGCCCGCCAGCACCACCAGCGAGACCCCCGAAGCCGCAGCCGCGGTACGCGCGGCCGTCGCGCGCCTTGCCCGCCCGAACGGCGACGGTGGGGTGGTCATCGAGCGCGCCGCGATCGTCGCGGAGGGCCGTCAGGCCTCCGCGATCGAGGGCTGGATCGTCGCGCACGGGGGTGAGCCCGAGGTGCCGCTGCTCGAACCGCCCCGGCCCGGGCTGTACGGCCCGCGCAACCCGAGTGGACGTCGCTTCGACGCGCGCCCGCCGCGCCGCTACGTGCTCCCCGCGCACGCGCTGGAGCGCCACGATGGCTGAGAAGAAGCCGCTGCGCGGCGAGGCCGCCTACCGCGCGCAACGCGAGGCGATCGCCAAGGCCAACGAGGCCGCGTCCGCGGCCGCCACGCGGCACCGCGCCGAGAAGCAGGCTGACGCGGTCAAGCAGATCGCGCGTGAGGACAAGCGCGACGCGCAGGCTGCCCGCAAGGGCTGGCCCGGATAGATCGGCGGCCGGCTACGCGGTGCGCAGGCCGTCGAGCGCCGCGTCGAGGATCGGCTCGACGTAGCTCCCGTCGCCGCGCACCCGCGCGATGGCGAGCACGAGCTCGAGGACCTGCTCGAGCGTGAGGTCGGCGCGGATCTCGCCCGACGCCTGCGCAGCCTCGAGCAGCGGCGCGGCGGCGGCGAGCACGCGGTCGCGGTTGCCGCTGAAGAACGGGCCGGCGCCGTCGATCTCGCGCAGCAGCTCCGAGGCGAGCGGGTGCTTGCTGTGGAAGAACGCGTAGAAGCGCCGCAGCCACGCGAGCAGCGCGGCGCCGGGCGAGTCGGCGGGGAGCGCGGCGGCCGCGCAGACCGCGTCGACCTCGTCCACGTACAGGGCCTCGATCAGCTCCTGCCGGCTCGGGAAGTTGCGGTAGAGCGTCGCCATCCCGACGCCGGCGCGGCGGGAGATCTCGGCCATCGAGACCTCGGCGTCGGACTCGGCGAACGCGGCGCGCGCGGCGTCGAGGATCTTCGCGCGGTTGCGCTCGGCGTCGGCGCGCTTGGCAGGGACGGGCGGCAAAGCGGACAGTCTATCCGCCCGCGGGAGAGCCGTAGAGTCCCACACTCCGATGACTGCTCTCGCTGCGGTGCTTGTGGTCGCGACGCTCGCGGCGATGGCGTCCAACCGCGTCGACCCGGTCGTGGCCCTGCTGGTCGCGCTCGTGTTCGCCGGGGTGGTCGGCCTCGCGGAGCCGCAGGCGCTGGCGGCGGGCCTGAGCAACGCGGGCGTGATCACGGTCGCGGGGATGCTCGTGATCGCGCAGGGGATCGTCCAGACGGGCGTCGTCGCGCGCGTGACGTGGGGTCTGCTGGCGGCGACGAAGACGGCGCGCGGCGCACTCGGCCGGCTGTCGTTGCCGATCGGCGTCGGCTCGGCGCTGATCAACACGACGCCCCTGGTGGCGATGCTGATCCCCGCCACGCGGCAGCTCGAGCAGACGCGCCGGATCCCCGCGCGCGAGGTGCTGTTGCCGATCGCCCACATCACGACGCTCGCGGGCTCGGTCACGTTGATCGGAACGAGCTCGAACCTCGTGATCGCCGGCCTCGCCGACGAGCGGGGCGTGGGTATGAGCATGCTCTCGTTCGCCCCCGTCGCGCTGCCGGTGGCGATCGTCGGCGGCGTCGTCATCTTCCTCACCGCCTCGCGCACGCTGCGCGGCACGACCGCGCACGAGCGGCAGGAGAAGGAGTGGCGGGTCGAGATCCCGGTCGCGTCCGCCGCGCTGGCGACCGATCGGCGCGCCGCCGACCTCGGGATCGCCCGCACGCGTGAGTACGAGCTGACCTCGATCCGGCGCTGGGGCACGAACCAGGCCCCGGACACGCCGATCGAAGCCGGTGACGTGCTCGTCTTCGACGCGACCGAGGGCGGGGTGAGCGCGCTGTGGGAAGTCCCGCTGTTCGGGCTCTCCGCGCACAAGCTGTTCGCGGTCAGCGTGAGCGCGGGGGAGGGCGCGACGCTGCACGACTTCGAGCGTGACGGCTCGCTGCGGATCATCGCCGCGCGCACGCGCGAGCCGCTGCACGAGACGCGGCTCGACCCGGGCGAGACGTGCTTCGTCTCGGCTGACGACCGCACGGCCGTCGCCCGCAACCCGGCCGTCGCGCTGTGGCAGGACGTCGCCTACCGCGCGCCGCAGCCCGCCAAGACGGGCATCGCGCTGGCGATCCTCGCGACCGTGATCGTCGCCGCGTCGTTCGGCCTCGCCCCGGCCGAGCTGGCGGCGAGCGGCGGCGCGACCCTCATGGTCATCACGGGCGTGATCAGCCCACGGTCGGCGGCCAATGCCCTGCAGCCGAAGGTGCTGGCCCTCCTGGCCGGCTCGATCGGCCTCGGCGCGGTGGTCGTCTCCAGCGGGCTGGCCGGTCGCATCGCCGACGCGATCGGCGGCCTCTCCGACGGTCGGCTCGGGACGCTGATCGTCCTCGCCGTGGTGACGACGGTCCTCACCAACCTGGTCACGAACGCGGCGACGGCCTCGATCCTCACGCCGGTGGCGATCTCGGTCGCGCGGGAAGCCGGGATCGACCCGACCACCACGCTGGCCCTGCTCGGCACCTGCGTCTCATTGACGCTGCTCAACCCGTTCAGCCACCAGTCGAACGTGATGGTGATGCGTCCGGGCGGGTACACGGGCGCGGTCTTCGCCCGCTTCGGGATGCCGGTTCTGGTCGCCTGCCTCGCGGCGGCGTGCGGGGTCGCCTACGCCCTGTCCTGAGCCAATCGGCCGCTACGATCCGACGCGTGCCCGAGATCCCCAAGAAACCGTCCCTGACCGGCCTCGAGTCTAAGTGGGACGCCGTATGGGAGGAGTCCGGCACGTACCGCTTCGACCGCAGCAAGGAGCGCGCTGAGGTCTACAGCATCGACACGCCGCCGCCGACGGTCTCCGGCTCGCTGCACCTCGGCTCGGCGTTCGGCTACATCCAGACGGACGCGAACGCGCGCTTCCGGCGCATGCACGGCGCCGAGGTCTTCTACCCCATGGGGTGGGACGACAACGGCCTGCCGACCGAGCGTCGCGTCCAGAACTTCTACGGCGTCCGCTGCGACCCGACGGTCCCGAACGGCCAGATCCCGGACGAGCCGCTGCCCAAGGGCGAGACGCGCTCGATCTCGCGGCCGGACTTCATCGAGCTCTGTCACCGGCTCACCGCCGAGGACGAGAAGGGCTTCGAGGACGTGTGGCGCACGCTCGGCCTGTCGGTCGACTGGACGCTGACCTACGCGACGATCGACGATCGCGCGCGCCGGGTCGCCCAGCGCGCGTTCTTGCGCAACCTCGCCCGCGGCGAGGCGTACTCGCAGGAGGCGCCGACCGTCTGGGACGTGGACTTCCAGACCGCGGTCGCCCAGGCCGAGATCGAGGACCGCGAGCAGCAGGGCGCGATGCACAAGCTCGCCTTCCCGCGCACCGACGGCAACGGCGCGATCGAGATCGAGACGACGCGCCCGGAGCTGCTGCCGTCCTGCGTCGCGCTGGTCGCGCACCCCGAGGACGAGCGCTACGCGCCGCTCGCGGGCCAGACCGTCTCCACGCCGCTGTTCGGCGTCGAGGTGCCGATCGTGCTGCATCCGCTCGCGGAGCAGGAGAAGGGCACCGGCATCGCGATGATCTGCACGTTCGGCGACACCAAGGACGTCACCTGGTGGCGCGAGCTGAACCTGCCGCTGCGCGCCGCGATGCGCCGTGACGGCCGCTTCCAGATGGAGACGCCCGCGTGGCTGGAGGGCAAGGCCGACCTGTGGGAGCAGCTCGGCGGCAAGAACTCCAAACAGGCGCGCCGCGTGATGGTCGAGCTGCTCACGGAGGACGGCGCGCTGATCGGCGAGCCCAAGCCCGTCCAGCAGCAGGTCAAGTTCTTCGAGAAGGGCGACCGGCCGCTCGAGGTCGTGACGAGCCGCCAGTGGTACATCCGCAACGGCGGGCGTGACGAGGACCTGCGCCAGGCGCTGCTCGCACGCGGCCGCGCGCTGAACTGGAACCCGGAGTTCATGGAGACCCGGTACGAGCACTGGGTCGAGGGCCTCAACGGCGACTGGCTGATCAGCCGCCAGCGCTACTTCGGCGTGCCGTTCCCGGTCTGGTACGCCCTGGACGCCGAGGGTGAGCCCGACTACGAGCACCCGATCATCCCCGAGGAGTCCGCCTTGCCGGTGGACCCGCAGAGCGATGCGCCCGTCGGCTACGACGAGTCCCAGCGCAACCAGCCGGGCGGCTTCACCGGTGACCCGGACGTGATGGACACGTGGGCGACCTCGTCGCTGAGCCCGCAGATCGCCTGCGGCTGGGAGGACGACCCGGACCTGTTCGCGCGCACCTACCCGATGGACGTGCGTCCGCAGGGGCCCGAGATCATCCGCACGTGGCTGTTCTCGACCGTGGTGCGCTCGCACTACGAGCACGGCACCGAGCCCTGGAAGGACACGCTGATCAACGGCTGGATCCTCGATCCGGACCGCAAGAAGATGTCCAAGTCGCGCGGCAGCGTGACCACGCCGAAGCCGCTGATCGAGGAGTTCGGCGCCGACGGCATGCGCTACTGGGCGCTCAAGGCCGCACCCGGCGCGGACACCCAGGTCGACAAGGCCGTCTTCAAGAACGGCCGCCGGCTCGCGATCAAGCTGCTCAACGCGTCCAAGTTCGTGCTCGGCGTGGGCACCTCGCAGGAGGGCGCCGTGACCGAGGCGATCGATCGCTCGCTGCTGCTGGCGCTCGCCGACGTGGTCGACGACGCGACCAACTCGTTCCTCAACTACCGCTACCAGCAGGCGCTCGCGCGGATCGAGGCCTTCTTCTGGCGCTTCTGCGACGAGTACCTGGAGCTGGTCAAGAACCGCGCCTACAACGACGGCGACGGACCCGGCGGCGCGTCCGCGAAGGCCACCCTCGGCATCGCGCTCTCGACGCTCCAGCGCCTGCTCGCCCCGTTCCTGCCGTTCGTGACCGAAGAGGTGTGGTCGTGGTGGCAGGAGGGCTCGGTGCACCGCACCTCCTACCCCACCGGCGACGAGCTGCGCGCCCACGCGGCCGACGCCGACCCGGCGGTGTTCGAGGTCGCGGCCGAGGTGCTGTCCGCGGTCCACAAGGCCAAGACGTCCGAGCAGCGCTCGCTGCGCACGCATGTGCTCCAGCTGGTGATCGCCGACACGGCGGAGCGCCTCGGCGCGCTGCGCCAGGCCGAGGCCGACGTGCGCGGCGCGGGCAACGTCGACGAGCTCATCCTCAACGAGGGCGAAGAGCTGACGGTCACGGCCGAGCTCGAGCCGGAAGCCGAGAAGACCGCGTGAGCACGCCCCGCTGCCGCTTCGCCCCGTCGCCGACGGGCTACCTGCACGTCGGCTCCGCGCAGTCGTCGCTGTTCAACTGGCTGTTCGCCCGCGGCACCGGTGGCGAGTTCCTGCTGCGGATCGAGGACACGGACGCCGAGCGCAACCGTCCGGAGCTGACCGACAACATCCTCGACATGCTCCGCTGGCTCGGCATCGACTGGGACGGCGAGATCGTCCACCAGAGCGACAACGCGGCCCAGCACGCGGCGGCGGTCGACAAGCTGGAGGCCGAGGGCAAGGTCTACTGGTGCGACTGCACGCGCGAGGAGATCGACGCGCGCAACAAGGAGCGCAAGGACGGGCGCACCGGCTACGACGGGCACTGCCGCGACCGCGGGCTGGAGAAGGCGCCCGGCCGTGCGTTGCGGTTCCGCGTGCCCGAGGGCAAGACGTCGTGGCCGGACAAGGTCCGCGGCGAGGTCACCTTCGACAACGCGAACGTCGACGACTTCGTGGTCGCGCGCTCCACCGGCGCGCCGCTGTTCGTGCTCGCGAACACGGTCGACGACGCGAGCATGGGCATCACGCACGTGATCCGCGGCGAGGACCACGTCAACAACACGGCCAAGTACCTGCTGCTGTGGCAGGCGCTCGGCTTCGGCGAGGTGCCGACGTTCGCGCACCTGCCGCTGCTCGTCAACGAGCAGCGCAAGAAGCTCTCCAAGCGCCGCGACCCGGTCTCCGTGGCCGACTTCAAGGCGCGCGGCTTCCTGCCCGAGGCGATGCGCAACTACCTCGCGCTGCTCGGCTGGGGCCCCAAGGACGACGTCGAGATCCGCCCGATCGAGGAGATCGTCGAGCTGTTCCGGATCGAGGACGTGAGCCCGTCGCCCGCGTTCTTCGACGAGAAGAAGCTGCTGCACATCAACGGCGAGTACATCCGCGCGCTCTCGACCGAGGACTTCGTCGCGCGCGCCGCCGAGTTCCTGCCCGAGGGCGAGGCGCCGCTCGCGCGGCTGACCGAGCTGGCTCCGCTCGTGCAGGAGCGGGTCAAGACGCTCGACGAGGTCCCGGGGATGCTCAGCTTCCTGTGGGTCGACGAGCCCGAGCTCGACGAGGCCGCGTGGGCGAAGGCGATCAAGGACGAGCGCGCGCAGAAGGTGCTCGAGCTCGTCCAGGGCTCGCTCGCCGACGCCGACTGGACCGCCGAGGCGATCGAGGCGACCGTGCGCGACGCGGGCGCCGAGGCGGGCTTCCTCGGCCAGGAGGGCCAGGTCCAGGTCGGCAAGGCGCAGGCGCCGGTGCGGATCGCCGTGACCGGCCAGCGCGTCGGGCTCCCGCTGTGGGAGTCGATCGTCGTGCTCGGCCGCGAGCGCACGCTCGAGCGGCTCGCCGCCGCGCGAGAGCGGATAGCCGCCTAGTCCGTTCAAGGTCACTCAGGCAGGCGGGTCCGCCTGCCGACAACCCGGAAGGTGGAAGTACGCCTTTCGGACATCCTCTCGGCGCTGTCGTACGCGCTGGACGTGACCGAGGGCCAGCCCGCGGGCCACGCCGCGCGCTCGTGCGCGATCGGCATGCGGATCGCCCAGGAGGCGGGCGTGTGCGACGAGGAGCTTTCCAGCCTCTACTACGCGCTGTTGCTCAAGGACGCGGGCTGCTCGGCCAACGCCGGGACCGTGTACGAGCTGTTCGGCTCCGACGACCGCGCGTTCAAGCGCGACCGGCGGCGCACGGACTACCGCTCCACGCGCGTGAACGCGGCCACGGCCTTCCGCGCCACGCTGCCGAACGCGTCGCTGCTCACGCGGCTGCGGCGGTTCGGGGGGTTCGCGTTCGGCGGTGACACGACGGATCGGCTCGTCGCCATCCGCTGCGAGCGCGGAGCCGACATCGCGCGCATGATCGACCTGCCGGAGAGCACGGCCAGGGCGATCCTCGCCCTCGACGAGCACTGGGACGGTGGCGGCGCGCCGTTCGGGCGCAAGGGCGCGGACATCCCGGTCGCGGCGCGGGTCATGGGGCTCGCGCAGGCGGTCGAGGTCCACCTCGCGCACGGCGGGCTGGAGGCGGCGCTCGACATGGCCGCCCGGCGCGCCGGGCGCTGGTTCGACCCCGAGCTCGTGGCCGCGCTGCTCGCCACCCGCGGCGACCGCGCGTTCTGGAGCTCGCTGGGCGGGGACGCCGTGGAGGTCGTCAAGGCGTTCGAGCCCACCGACCGCGTGCTCATGACCGACGAGGACGGGCTCGACCGCGTGGCCGAGGCGTTCGCCACCGTGGTCGACGCGAAGTCGCCGTTCACCGGCCGTCACTCGGCGGGCGTGGCGCGCATCTCGGTCGGCGTCGCCGAGACCCTCGGTCTCCCGCCCGAGACCACGCGCGACCTGCGTCGCGCTGCGCTGCTGCACGACCTCGGCAAGCTCGGCGTCGCCAACACCGTGCTCGACAAGCCCGGCCGGCTCGACGCCGACGAGTGGGCGGCGATCCGCCGGCACGCCGAGCTGACGACGCGCATCCTCGAGCGCGTCCCGCCGTTCCGGCACTTCGCGCTGGACGCCGGCGCGCACCACGAGCGCCTCGACGGCCGCGGCTACCACCTCGGCCTCACGGCCGACCAGCTCGGCTGGATGCCGCGCATCCTCGCCGTCGCCGACGTCTTCGAGGCGCTCACCGCCGACCGCCCGTACCGCGACGCGCTCGGCCCGGACGAGGCGCTGGCGATCATGCGCCGCGACGCCGGCACGGCGTTCTCGAGCGAGCACTTCGCGGCGCTGGAGAGCTGGGCCGCCGTGGCCGCGTAGGAACTCGCGCGACAAAGTCCGGGACGGCGGGCGGAAGACGGAGTCATCCACCCAGACAACGTCTTTCGACCAAGGAGCTTCAAGTCCATGAAGCGCACCATCCTGGGCCTCGCGACCGCCGCCGCGCTCGCGGCGCCGGCGACCGCCGCGGCCTCCACGATCGAGCACTCCGTCTCGACGATCAGCTTCCAGAGCAGCTACGAGAACCGCTCGGAGCGGTTCGAGCGCTGGGTCGCGGCGGACAGCGCGCGCCAGGTGATCACGGCGGGCGGCCGGCTGCGCTACGAGGCGGCTGAGGCGGGCGGCGTGTTCACGGCCTTCGACGCGACGCGCAACGAGATCGCCACGATGGACGGACCGAGCGCCCACGGGCGCGGCACGTTCGTCCGCTCGCTGCCGTCGCAGGGCGACGACATCCGCACGATGATCGGCAAGGGTTGGATCGCCAGGACGGGCGACACGACCTTCCTCGGACGTGCGGCGGTCACGCTCGCGACCACGCCCGGCGCGCCGGCCGAGGGCCGCGTCTCCACGACCTACGTGGTCGACGCCGCGACGCTGGCGCCGTACCAGCGCGTCACGACCGGCACGCAGAGCGGGCAGAGCTACACGCAGACCGAGACCGTCGAGTCGGTCGAGACGCTGCCGCTGGCCGGCAACGAGCACCTGCTCGCGCTCAGCAACGCCGGCGCGAACGCCGAGCGCGTCACCTTCGAGGAGCAGGCCCGCCGCATCCTCGACGGCGCCAAGGGCACGCGCAAGCCGGCCGCCGCCACCAAGAAGAAGGTCACGAGCAAGAGCAAGAGCAAGGCCAAGGGCAAGAAGCAGGCCAAGGCCAAGCAGCAGGCGCGCCGGTAACCGGGTGCGCCTCCGGCTCACGTGCATCGTGACCGGCACGGCACTGGCGGCGGCGGCCTTCCCGGCCGCCGCCGCTGCCGCGTCGGTCGAGCGCATCTGCACGCCGCAGGTGACGGTCCTCGACAGCCCGCGCGGGCTGCCGGTCGGCGTGCTCTACCGCGGCGACCGAGTCGTCGTGCTCAAACGCGACGGGACGCGACGGTGGATCCGCGTGCGCTCCGCCGCGCCGATCTCCGGCTGGATCACGTCCCGGAGCGTGAATGGCTGTTGAGGTGCGGCGGATCGCGGACGACGAGCTGGTGCGCCGCCTGCGCGCCGGTGACGACGCCGCGTTCGACGTGATCCACCAGCGCTACGCCAAGCGCCTCGAGCGCTACGCGGCGCGCATGCTCGGCGGGCGCCGCCAGCACGCCGAGGACGTGGTGCAGGAGGCGCTGATCCGTGCGCACCGCGCGATCCAGCGCGATCACGAGCCGCTGCACCTCGCCTCCTGGCTGCACCGGCTCGTGCGCAACTGCAGCCTCGACGAGCTGAGCCGCGCGCGCTTCGCGCCGATCGCCGTCGAGGACCCCGAGCCCGCGGGCCCGCTGTCGCCCTCGCCGCACATGGTGCTCGAGCAGCGCGACGCCGTGCACGGCCTGCTCGCGGACATCGCCGCGCTCCCCGCCGCGCAGCGTCACGCGCTGCTGCGGCGCGAGCTCGACGGGCTCGGCCACGACGAGCTCGCGCTCGAGCTCGGCGTCACGCCGCAGGCCAGCAAGCAGCTCGTGCACCGCGCGCGGCTGAACGTGATCAAGGGTCGCGAGGCCCGCGACACGAGCTGCCTCACCGTCCAGGGCGACCTGCTGGCGGCGCACGACGCCCGCCGCCGCGCGTCCGCGGCCACCTACCGCCACCTCGTCACGTGCCGCGCCTGCCGGGCGTTGCGCGAGCAGCTCCGGACCGTGCGGCGCGGGACGCTCGCGCTGGTCCCGCCGCTCGGGCTGGGCTTCCTGCTCGGTGGCCTCGCGATCAAGCTCGGCCCGTCCGGCAAGGCGGCCGGCGGCTTCGCGGCGTTCGCGGCGACGGCGTCGCTCGCCGCGCCGCTCGTCCTGCTCCCCGGCGACCCCTCGCCCGTCACCGTCCGCTCACCCGCGGTGCCCGGCGGCGCGCTGCCCGCGGGCGCGCCGCTGCCGAGCGGCACCGCGATGGTCTCGCGCGCGCTCACCTTCACCCCCGGCCAGCGTCCGCCGGCGACGGTCGCCTTGACCTGCCCGGAGGGCACGCGGATCGCCGGGATGCTGCCCCCACAGGGCGTGCGGATCGGCGTCGGGTACGCACCCGGGACGATCGCGGGCACCGGTCGTGTGGCGCGCCTCGTGTTCGAGCGCAAGACCGTCGCGCGCGCCGGGACCATGATCGTCGGAACCCTGTGCCGACGCGCCGACGCGCGCGGCTCGGTGCTCGCCGACGGCGCCCAGGCGGCCACCGCGCAGCCGTGGACGCGCGCCTGCGCCACGCACCGGTACCTGCGGGTCCGCCCGCGCCCGGACGCCGCCACGGCCGGTTCGCTGCGCGCGCAGCAGCCCGTGCAGGTCAAGGCGCTCGAGGACGGCTGGGCACGGGTCCGCACGGACACCGGCGAGCGCGGATGGGTGACCGCCGACGCGCTGTGCGAGGAGGCACTCGTGTCAAATCGCTGAGACAGCCTTCTACGATCTCGCCCGATGCTCGGAAGGTGGGGGAGAGTCGCCACCCGGTGGCGGCTGCCGGTGGTCGGCGTCTGGATCGTGCTGGCGCTCGTCGGCGGAATCGTCGGTGGCGGCGTCTTCGACCGCACGAAGACGGTCGAGGACCTCCGCTCCAGCGCCGAGTCCAAACGCGCCGAGGCACGCGTGGACGCGCTCGACCCGGAGGGCGAGACCGTCGTCGCCGTGATCGGCGGAGCGGACTTCTACACGCCCGCGCTGGTCCAGTCGGCCACGAACGTCTTCAACAGCCTGCGTCAGACGCCGGGCGTCGTCGACGTCAGCGACGCGTACACCTCCGGCGGGCTCGTCGCCGTCGACGGCAACAGCTCCGTCGCCGTGGTCGAGCTGGACCCGAGGCTCAGCGAGGAGCGCGCGCTCGCGCTGGCCGACGACGTGTCGGCAAAGATCCGCACGATCGACGCGCCCGAGGTCTACGTCGGTGGCGAGCTGCTCGCGGAGCGGACGTTCGCCGACCGTGCCGTCGACGACGCCGTGTTCGGCGAGTCGATCGCGCTCGTCGTGCTGTGCGTCGTGCTGATCCTCTTCCTCGGCGGCATGGTCGCCGGCCTGCTGCCGCTTGCCGCCGCGCTGGCGACGATCGCGACCGCGCTGCTGGCGCTCAACGCGCTCGCGGGCTCGCTCGACGTGAGCGAGTTCGCGGTCAACGTCGTCACCTTGCTCGGGCTCGGGCTCGCGGTCGACTACAGCCTGCTCGTCATCGCCCGCTTCCGGCAAGAGCGCGCGGACGCGCCCGACGACCCGCTCGAGGACGTGCTGGAGCGCACCGTGGCGGCGGCCGGCCGCGCCGTGCTCGTCTCCGGCCTCGCCGTCGCGATCGCGCTCGCCGGCCTCGCCGTGTTCGGCACGCCCGTGCTCGCCGCGATGGCGCTCGGCGGTCTGCTCGCGGTCTGCCTGGCCACGATCGCCGGACTCACGCTCGTCCCCGCGCTGATCGCGCTCGCCCACCGCCGGATCCCCGCGCCGGGAACGCGGACGTGGGTCTGGCGCCGTCCGCGCGGCGAGCGCCGCGGCCTGCTCGAGACGCTCGCGGCCTTCTCGCAGCGCCACCGGGTGCCGGTCGCGCTGGTGTCGGCGGTCGCGCTGCTCGCGCTCACCTTCCCGGTCACCGGGCTCGACGTGAACAACTCGGACGCGAGCGCCCTGCCCGAGAGCACCGAGGAGCGCGTCGTCGCGGAGCGGCTCGAGCGCGACTTCCCGCTCGCCAGCGTCCCGGTCACCGTCGTGGTCGAAGCCGACAGCAGCGACCCGAAGGTGCAGGGCCTGATGCGCTTCCTGTTCAGCCAGGGCAAGCGCAACGACGTGAACATCGCCGGGAACCCGACGCCGGGCGTGACGCGGGTCGAGATCGCGCCGCAGGGCACGTCCGCCGGGCCGCGCGCCCAGCAGATCGTCCGCGACGTCCGCGCCTACGACGCGCCCGTGCCGGTGCTCGTCGGCGGGCCGGCGGCGGAGCTGATCGACGCGAAGGAGTCCACGCGCGCACGGTTGCCGCTCGCGCTGCTGGTGATCTTCGTCCCCACCGCGCTGCTGCTGTTCGCGCTGACGCGCTCGGTGCTGATCCCGATCAAGGCGCTGCTGCTCAACCTGCTGACGCTCGGGGCCACGCTCGGCGCGCTCGTCCTGATCTTCCCGGACCCGCTGGACATCACCACGCCGCTGCTGCTGTTCATGTTCATCTTCGGGCTCTCGATGGACTACGAGGTGTTCCTGCTCGCCCGCATCAAGGAGGAGTGGGACCGCACGCGCGACAACGACCGCGCGGTGCTCACCGGCATCGCCGCCTCAGGCCCCGTCGTGACCGCCGCCGCGATCTCGATCGGCATCGTGTTCCTGGGCTTCGCGCTCGGTGAGCTGGTCCAGGTCAAGCAGGTCGGCGTGGGCATGGCGATCGCCGTCTTCCTCGATGTGACGGTGGTGAGAGGCCTGCTGCTTCCGGCGACGATGTCCCTACTTGGGCGCTTGAACTGGTGGCCTGGAGTGCTTACACGAAAAACCGGACAGATGGTTTAGCCGATCAAGTGACAAAAGCCCTACAGATGAGAACCAAAGCCTTGTAACGTCGGTCGCCGTTGCATTTGGGTCTCGTTGGAGGAGGACGTTTGTCCGCAAGTTGGAGGACCCGCGCCGGCATCGCCGCCGCCGCGGTGACGGGCGCGCTCGGCGCGCTCGCCGGCAGCGCTGCCGCGCAGAACCTGCCGCCCCAGGAGCCCGGGGTCACCATGCGCACGTACCAGTTCGCGGTCGCGCCGAACGGCACGTGCACGCTGAAGGCTCGCCAGACGCCGAACGTCGACAAGTTGATGCCCACCATCAACTGGACGCAGACCAGCGAGTTCGGTCTCGAGGGCAACTTCCAGACGGAAGTGCTCGCCAACCTCAACATCGCCACCGCCGGCGATTACGCCTTCCGCCTCACCAGCGACGACGGCTCCGTCCTGTGGCTGGACGGCAAGGAGGTCGTCAACAACGACGGCATGCACGCCGTCGAGTCCAAGGAAGGCACCGCCACGCTCACGGCGGGCAACCACACCCTGCTGATCAAGCACGTCGACGGTGCCAACGAGCAGGTGCTCAAGCTCGAGTGGAAGACGCCGGGCTCGAGCGCCTACGCCGTCGTCCCGAGCACGGTCCTCTCGACCGAGGCCCAGGTCGTGCGCGTCACCGCGCCGGGCAGCAAGTTCTGCGAGGGCGACACCGACACCCCCGGTGACGGTCTGCCCCTGGAGTCCGTGAACCCGGACTACGACCTGACCGACATCCGCCCCTCGGCCTTCCAGCCGAAGGTCTCCGGCATGGACTTCCTGCCGGACGGCCGCATGGTCATCACGACCACGGGCGACGTCTCCTCCGGCGGCTGGGTCCCGAACCCGGAGTCCAGCGAGGTCTACGTCCTCGACCACGTCACGGGCAACACGAGCAAGGACCAGGTGACCTACACCAAGGTCGCCGACAAGCTCAAGAACGCCATGGGCATCCAGGTCATCGACGGCCGTTGGTACGTGTCCGAGCGCGAGGGCCTCACCGAGCTGCTCCCGGACGGCGACGACGCCGACACGATGATGGACCACAAGCGGCTCGCCTCGTGGCCCAACGGCGGCAACTTCCACGAGTTCGCCTTCGGCCTCATCCACGACGCCGACTACTTCTACATCGCGCGCTCGAACGCCATCAACAACGGTGGCGCGACGACCGACCCGCAGCCGGGCAAGGATCCGGGCACCGCGATCAAGATCGACCGCAAGACGTGGGAAGTGTCCACGATCGCCGGTGGCCTGCGCACCCCGAACGGCATCGGCTTCGGCCCCGAGGGCGGCATCTTCGTCAACGACAACCAGGGTGCCTGGCTGCCGTCGAACAAGATGGTCCAGATCAAGCCGGGTCGTTTCTTCAACCACTACACGAACCCACCCGGCCCGTACGACGACAAGCCGGTCACCCAGCCCGTCCTGTGGATGCCGCAGAACGAGGTCGCGAACTCCCCGTCGAACCCGGTGATGCTCACCGACGGTCCGTTCAAGGGGCAGATGATCTGGGGTGACGTCACCTACGGCGGCCTCCAGCGCGGCTTCCTCGAGAAGGTCGGCGGCGAGTTCCAGGGCGCGGTCTTCCGCCACACGGCCGGCCTCGAGGTCGGCGTCAACCGCACGATGATCGGCCCGGACGGCGCGATCTACGTCGGCGGCACCGGCGAGGGCGGCAACTGGGGCCAGGAGGGCAAGCAGCGCTACGGCCTCCAGAAGCTCACCCCCAGCGGCAAGAACGTCTTCGACATGGAGAAGATGGAGGTCGTCGAGGGCGGCTTCAAGATCTCCTACACGCAGCCGCTCTCGGACGAGACCGCGGCCAAGGCCAAGTCGGCCTACCAGTTCAAGCAGTGGCGCTACGTCCCGACGGCCCAGTACGGCGGCCCGAAGGTCGACGAGGAGGGTCTGCTCGTCACGGACGCCACGGTCGCGGCCGACAAGAAGTCGGTCACGATCAAGGTCGACGGCCTCAAGCCCGGCCGCGTCGTGTACGTGCGCTCCCCCGCCCCGTTCTCCTCGGCCGCCGGCGAGGCGCTGTGGAACTCCGAGGCGTGGTACACGCTGAACTCGCTGCCCGGCTACACGGCCACCCCGACGCAGACCGGCAACTACGAGGCCGAAGAGGCCGTCCTGCGCTCCGGCGCGTCCGTCGAGACCGAGCACTCCGGCTACTCCGGCTCCGGCTTCGCCGGTGGCTTCTTCAACAACGGCGCGAACCTCACCTGGCAGGTCGACGTCGACGCCGACGGCACCTACCCGGTGAACATCCGCTACGCCAACGGCCCGAACCCGTCCACCAAGGACAAGTCGCTGGCGCTGTACGTCAACGGCGTCAAGCAGGACAACTGGGTCTTCCCGACGACCTCGACGGCCGACTGGAAGGCGTGGGCGTTCAGCACCAAGAGCCTGGCGCTGAAGAAGGGCACGAACCAGATCAAGCTCTCGTTCGACTCGGGCACCGACGGCAACGTCAACTTCGACACGCTGAAGATCGGCGAGGCGAAGGACATCTGCGCCCCGGCCACGCTCGAGCCCGGCTACGTCGGCCTGTTCGACGGCACGCTCGACTCGCTGGCCAAGTGGCGCATGGCAGGCCCCGGCTCGTTCGGCCGCCAGACGGACTGCTCGATCAAGAGCGTCGGCGGCCTGGGCCTGAACTGGTACACGCCCAAGTCGTTCACGAACTACAGCCTCAAGCTCGACTGGAAGATGACGAACGACTCCAACGGTGGCGTCTTCGTCGGCTTCCCGGACCCCAAGGGCGATCCGTGGACCGCGGTCGACAACGGCTACGAGATCCAGATCGACGAGACGGACGACCTGGTGCACCTGACCGGCTCGATCTACGGCATCCAGGGCGCTGACCGCGACAAGGTCCTCGCGTCCCTGAAGCCGCTCGGCCAGTGGAACGCCTACGAGCTCCTCGTCCAGGGCAACAACATCAAGATCATCCTGAACGGCACCGTGGTCAACGACTACACGGTGACCAACGCGGCACGCGACCTGGCGGGCTTCGTCGGCCTCCAGAACCACGGCGACGGCGACAACGTCTGGTACCGCAACGTCCGCATCAAGGAAGGCCTGATCGACAACGTCGCGCCGACCGTCACGGGCACGCTGGACCCGGCCGCGCCCGACGCGGACGGCTCGTACAAGCGCCCGGTCACGCTGACGCTGGCCGGCCAGGACGACAAGCCCGGCACGGTCACGCTCGAGTACCGCGTCAACGGTGGCGCGTGGACGGCTTACACCTCCCCGGTGACGGTGTCCGCGCAGGGCGAGCACGTGATCGAGTACCGCGCGACGGACGCCGCCGGCAACGTCTCGGCGATCGGCTCCAAGACGGTCAAGATCACGGCCACGACGTCGAACACCGACCATGAGCTGATCGGCAACGTGCCGGCGACGCTCGCGATCACGCTCGGCGCGCAGTCCTCGCTCGGCAACTTCGAGCCGGGCGCCACGCGCGACTACACGGCCAGCACGCTCGCCTCGGTGACCAGCACCGCCGGCGACGCGGCGCTGTCCGTGGTCGACCCCAGCACGACCAACACCGGCAAGCTCGTCAACGGCGCGTACGCCCTGGCGCAGCCGCTGCAGGTCAAGGCCGGCGGCGCGTTCGCCGCGCTGAGTGGCACGCCGCTCACGCTCAAGACGTTCTCCGACCCGGTCTCGGGCGCGGACGTCGCGATCGACTTCAAGCAGTCGATCAACGAGAAGGACGCGCTCCGGACCGGTCGCTACAGCAAGACGCTCACGTTCACGCTGTCGACGATCACCCCGTAGTCCCGTAGGTCCTCGACGGCCGCGGTGGGCTGCTGCCCACCGCGGCCGTTCGCGTTTAAGCGGTCCGCCTGCAACGCTCGCGGACGTGGCGGACATCTGCCCAGCGATGGAGCGATCACACGCCGAGCGCCGCTTCCGGGCGCTGTTCGACACCCACCGGCGCCTCGTGCTGGGCTACGCGCTGCGGCGCGTGGACGAGCCCGCCGACGCGGCCGACGTCGTCGCCGAGACGTTCCTGGTCGTCTGGCGCCGGCTGGGCGAGGTCCCTGAGGGCGACGCGGCGCGCGCGTGGCTGCTCGCCGTCGCGCGGCGCGTGCTCGCCAACCAGCGCCGCGGCGAGCGGCGCCGCAGCGGGCTGTCGGACCGGCTCGCGGCCGAGCTCACCGTGGCGGTGCCGGCCGAGCCCGAGGACGGCGTCATCCGGCGCGCGCTGGCGCGGCTCTCCGACGAGGACCGCGAGCTGCTGCTGCTCGCCGGCTGGGAGGGCCTGTCGCCGAGCGAGATCGCCGTCGCGACGGGGACGCTGGGAGTCACGGTCCGCAGTCGCCTGCACCGGGCTCGACGCCGGCTGCGCGCCGAGCTGACCACCCTCGGCTGGGAGGGCGAGCCAGCCACCATCCGCACGATCGCGCAGGAGACCGTCGCATGAGCCTGGATGAAGCCGTGCGCCGGGCGGCGCCGATCACCGACGACGAGCTGGACGCGCTGATGCTCGACGCGGTCGAGGCCGAGCTGCGCGAGGCGATCGTCACGCGGCCGGTCCGCCGGCGGGCGCCGCGCCGGCGCCGGCGGCTGGTGCCCGCCGCGGGTGCGCTGGTCGCCGCCGCGCTGGCGGCGACCATCGTCTTCCTGTCAGGCAGCGGCGGCGGGACCGACCGCGCGTGGGCGGCGCAGGCCGTGCGGGTCGCCGAGGCGGTGCCCCGGCTGCTGATCGACGGCTGGACGGTCACGCGCGCGGACCAGTTCGACGTCGGCACGGGCGAGATGCAGTTCGAGAACGGGGTGCGCCGGGCGGAGCTGTCGTGGCGGCGCGACCAGTCCCTCGCCGGGTGGGTGCGCGACCGCGGCAAGAGCACGAGAGCGCTCGCGGACCACGCGGTGCTGGGCACGACGGCGCGCGTGTTCGAGTACTCGCCGCGCGACCAGACGGCGCTGTGGACGATGGACGGGTACGTGCTCGAGCTGCGCGGCCCAGGCGTGGAGGAGCTGCTGGGCCGCCTGCGCGCCGTGTCCGTCGACGTCTGGCTGAGCGCGATGCCCGCGAGCGTCGTGCGGCCCGGCAGCAGCGACCGGGTGATCGACGAGATGCTCGTCGACCTGCCGGTCCCGCCCGGTTTCGACCGCGCCGCGCTCGACACGCACGGCGCGCCGCGCGACCGCTACCAGCTCGGTGCGCGCGTCGTGGCCGCGGTGTCCTGCGGGTGGATCAAGACCTGGCTCGAGGGCGCCGCCAGGGAGCGCACCGCGGCCGTGCAGGCGCTGCGCGCGGTCGAGCGCTCCGCCGTCCTGAAGGCGATGAACCGCGAGGGCCACTACGGCGAGGTGCTGCACCAGCACGTCGAGGCCGTCGCCACCGACGGGACCGTGGTCGGCGGCAAAGCGCTCACCGTGGCCGAGTCCTACAAGGACGCGTTGGGCTGCTAGCCGGTCCCCGGGACGACCAGGCCCGACTCGTACGCGAGCACGACGAGCTGGGCCCGGTCGCGCGCGTCGAGCTTCTGGAACAGCCGCGCGACGTGCGTCTTGGCGGTCAGGGGCGACAGCACGAGCGTGTCGGCGATCTCGGCGTTCGAGAGCCCGCGGCCGACGAGCGCCAGCACCTCGCGCTCACGCGGCGTCAGCTCGGCCAGCTCGTCGCCTTCGACGACCACGGCACGGTCCTGGGCGACGAACGCCTCGATCAGGCGCCGGGTGAGCCGCGGCGCGAGCAGCGCGTCGCCCCCGGCGACCACGCGGACGGCGCTCAGCAGGTCCGGCGGGTCGATGTCCTTGAGCAGGAAGCCCGACGCGCCGGCGCGCAGCGCGCCGAACACGTACTCGTCGAGCTCGAAGGTGGTGAGCACGATCACGCGGGTGCCGACGAGGGTGCGGTCGGCGGTGATCTGCTGCGTCGCCTCGAGCCCGTCCATGCGCGGCATGCGCACGTCCATCAGCACGATGTCGGGCCGCTCGGCGCGAGCGAGGCGCAGCGCCTCGACGCCGTCGGCGGCCTCGCCGACGACGTCGATGTCCGGCTGCGAGGCGAGCAAGGCCTTGAAGCCGGCCCGCACGAGCGCCTGGTCGTCGGCGAGCAGGACGCGGGTCACGAGGCGCTCCGGGCGGGTGCGAGCGGCAGCGCCGCCTCCACGCGCCAGCCGCCGCCTTCGGCCGGGCCCGCGGCGAGGACGCCCCCGAGCGCCGTCGCGCGCTCGCGCATCCCGCGCACACCCGCGCCCGAGCCGCCGCCGTTCGTGCTCGGACGGCGGCGTGGCGGGGGCTCCTCGCCGCCCCACTCCTCGCTCAGGTCGGGCGGCACGTACGGACCGCCGACGCCGTCGTCGGTGATGACGAGCGACAGCGTCTCCGGGTCGGCCCGCACCATCACCGTGGCGCGCCTGGCGTGCGCGTGGCGCAGCACGTTCGTCAGCGCCTCCTGCACGATCCGGTAGCTCGCCGACCCGACCGGCGTCGGGACCAGCTCTGCACCCGCCACGTCGATCGTGACCTCCACCCCCGCCGCGCGCAGCTGGGCGGCGACCGTGTCGAGGTCCTCCAGCCCGGCGGTCGGCCCGACCGGCGCGGCCTGGTCGGGATCGCGCAGCACGCCGAGCGTGGCGCGCAGGTCGTTGAGCGCCTCGCCGCTCGTGCGCTTGATCTGCAGGAGCGCCTCGCGCGCCTGCTCGGTGTCCTGGTCGAGCAGGTGCGCGGCGACGCCCGACTGCACGTTGATGGCGACCATCGCGTGCGCGACCACGTCGTGCACCTCACGCGCGATCCGCAGCCGCTCCTCCCCCAGCCGGCGCTCGGAGTCGGCGTCGTGCGCGGCCCGGTCGCGCGCGAGCGCGGTGCGGTTGTGCCACATCACGTAGCCGACGGCCAACGCGAGCTCGCACAGCGCCAGGTTGCGCAGCAGCGTCGAGATCATCTCCGCGCCGCTCATGTGGAACGGGAGCAGGCTCGCCAGCACGCAGGGCGGAAGCGCGACCGCCGCGATGATCGTCTCGCGCCGGCCGTTCCGGCGGGCCAGCTCGAACAACGCCCAGGCCGGAATCGCGACGACCGTGGTCCCGGGCCCGTAGCTCCACAGCAGCGCGACCACTCCGCCGACGAGCAACGGGGCCAGCGCGAAGAACCCGAGCCGCTCCCGCCACAGCAGCGGGAGCACGGCGAGGTAGGTGATGACGACGCCGAGCGCGTTGACGTCCTGGTCGTTGCCGCCGCTGTCCGACAGCAGGCCGTCGAGCAGCAGGATCGGCGGCAGGACCAGGACGGGGAGCCAGCGCTTCAGCGTCGGGTTCACGAAGCGGATCCTGTCAGGCGGCCGCGGGGGCCGGGCCGCCCTCGCTGATGCCGACGCGGGCGTGCAGACGGCGCAGCGGCTTCGGCGAGCACCAGTTCCACTTGCCCAGGAGCGCCATCAGCGACGGCACGAGCAGCGTCCGCACGATGAACGCGTCGAGCAGGACGCCGGTGGCGACGGCGATGCCGATCTGCTGGATGAACGGGATCGAGCTCGTCGAGAACGCGCCGATCGCGACCGCGAGCAGGATCGCCGCGGCGGTGACGACCTTGCCGGTGCGGGCGATGCCGACGGCGACCGCCTCGCGCTCGCTCTCGCCGTGGTCGCGCGCCTCCTTGATGCGGCCCAGCAGGAACACGCCGTAGTCGGTGGAGAGGGCGAAGATCAGCGCGGCGGCGACGAGGAAGTCGGTCGGCTCGACGCCGTCGTAGAGCAGCACCAGCGGCGCGAGGGCGGCGCCGACGGTCAGCGCGTTCATGACGATCGCCTTCAGCGGCAGCACGACCGAGCCGGTCATCAGCCACAGCAGCGCGAACGTGAGCAGGCCGAGGACGCCGATGGCGAGCGGCAGGCGGGAGCCGATCGTCGCCTGCTGGTCGATGAACTTCGCCGCGGGACCGGTGACGGCGGTGGCGAACGGCGGGTCGAGGGCGCGGATGCCGGCGACGGTGTCCCGGGCGCGCTCGCCGGTCGGGTCGCCGGGCACGTCCACGGTCAGGCGCCACGTGTCGCCCGGGAGGGCCTGCGCCTCCGCGCCGATCTGCTCCGCGAAGGCGCGCACCGCATCCGGCGACGCGGACGTCGCGGCGACGGTGACGGGCGTGGAGCCGGAGCCGCCGAAGTCGCGCTCGATGGCATCGAAGACGACGCGGGCGCTCTTGTCGGTGGGGAGGGCGGTGCCGTCGACCGGGGTCCACTGGACGCCGACCGCGGGGAAGGCGGCGACCAGCATCACGGCGGCCGTGACCAGCGCGATCGCGCCGGGGCGGCGCATGACGGCGTGCGCGAGGCGGTGCCAGCGGTCGGTGCCGTCGGCGACGTCGCGCTTCGGGAGCAGCGTGCGGCCCCAGAGGGCGAGCAAAGCCGGCGAGACGATCAGCGAGGCGACGCCGGCGACGACCGCGACGCTCGCGCCGGCGATCCCCATCGACTCCGCGAAGCCGAGCGGGAACAGGGTCAGCGCGCCGAGTGCGGCGGCCACGGTGGCGGCGCTGAAGGCGACGGTGCGTCCGGCGGTCAGCATCGTCGTGCGCACGGCGGCGCGCGGCTCGGCGCCGGCGCGCAGCTCCTCGCGGAAGCGGGTGACGAGGAACAGCGTGTAGTCGATCGCGAGCCCGAGCCCGAGACCGATCACGAGGTTCAGGGCGAAGACGTTCAGGCCGTAGAGCTCGTTCACGCCGGTCAGCACGAGGAACGTGCCGAGCACGGTGGTGATGCCGACGACGAGCGGGAGGGCGGCGGCGCGACCGCGGAAGAACAGCAGCGAGAGCAGCAACAGCAGCGGGAACGCGAGCATCTCGGCCCGCCCGAGGTCCTCGGAGATCGTCTCCCCGAGCTGGGCGCCCATCACGGCGCCGCCGCCCACGGTCACGTCGCGTCGGTCCTCGAAGGCGGCGAGGACGTCCTCGGCGACGACCTCGTCATCCACGCCCGCTCGCAGCGTGCCGGTCACGAGTCGCGTGGCGCCGTCCTGCGACCGCGGTCCGACTTCGGCGCGGGCGACGCCGGCCACCTGGCCGAGCGTGTCGGCGGCGGCCTGCGCCTGGCCGTCCCGGGCGATCAGGACGATGCCCGGCGCGGTCGCCTCGCCGGTCGCCCGTTCGAGCTGGCGCTCGGCCTGGGCGGATTCGGAGGCTTGCGACGTGAAGCCGTCGCCGCCCTGCATCCGGCCCGCGACGGGGCCGCCCACGACGCCCGCCAGGACGATGAAGGCGAGCAGCAGGACGAGCGTGCGCTTGGGCCGCGACGCGGTGAGTTTCCCTAGGCGTTCGAGCATGCCGGGGATCGTCGTCGTCACGGCCCGTTCGCACATCGGCCCGGGGGAGTCACTTCCCGCTGCCGCGGCTGCTCCCCCGGGAGTACGTCAGCGCTTGAGCGTGTACGTCAGCGAGACGCCGCCGCCGCTGATCTTCAGCTTCACCGAGCGCTTGCGCTTGAGCGCCTTCCGTGCGGCCTTGGTGAACCGCAGCTTGACGGTCGCCTTGCCGCTCTTGGACGCCTTCGCCGAGCCGGACGCAACCGTCTTGGAGCCCCGCTTGGCGGTCAGCTTGACCGTGCCGGTGACGGCGCTGACGGTGACGCGGAGCCCTGACTTCAGCGCCTTCGCGAGCTTGACCTTCTTCACGGTCGCGGTCGCTCCGCTCGGCTGCGGGCCCTTGGTCTTGACCTCCGGGCCGCCGGTCGCGGGCGCGCGCTCGACGGTCTCGCAGTCGGCGGCGACGGTGTCGTCGGCGTCGGCGACGACGCGGTCCGTGCCCGGTCCGCAAGTGACCGAGTCGACCTCGCCGTCGCGCACGTCGATCGTGTCGTTGCCGAGCCCGAAGTAGTCGCAGTGGTACTCGTTGCAGCGCAGCTTGCGATCGCCGTTGACGATGTCGCGGCCCGGTCCGCCGACGAGCTTGTCGTCGCCGAAGCCGCCGTCGATCTGGTCGTCGCCGGCGCCGCCGTCCACGGTGTCGCCGTGCGCGTCGCCGGCGATCAGCGTGTCGTTGCCCCCGAGGCCGAGCAGCGTGCTCGCGCGGCCGACCTCGGGCGCGGTGAACTCGTTGTCGCCCGCGTCGCCGGTGAACGTGCCGGCCGAGTCGGAGGCGATCCGCTCGACGGCGAGCAGGTTGTCGCCCTCGCCCGCGCGCCCGTCGTTGGCGGCTCCGTCGAGGGCGATCGCGATCGGCGGCGCGTCCGGCGCGCCGGACGAGGACACGTAGTCGTCGACGGTATCGATGCCGGCGCCGCCGTCGAGCACGTCGCCGAAGACGCCGAACGCGGACGGCCCGTCGCCGACGAGGAGGTCGTTGCCGCCCTCGCCGCGCAGCTCGTCACCGCCCTGGCCGCCCTTGAGCGTGTCGTCGCCCTCGCCGCCGAAGAAGTGGTCGACGTTGAGGCCGCCCTCGAACGTGTCGTTGCCCGGGCCGCCCTGGACGACCGCGGTGGCGTTCGTGTCGCGCGAGAGGAACTCGTCGCTGCCGTCGCCGAGGTCGACCGCCAGCGCGCCCGCGCCGAAGGTGACGTCCGTGGCGATCTCGGTGACCTGGAAGCGGTCGTTGCCGCCGCCGAGGAAGGCACGGACCTGCTGCACCGGATCGGCGCAGCGGGTGACGCCGAACTGGGCGTCGTGCGTGCAGCCGCGGCCGGCGGCCACGGGCTGGTCGTCGATCAGCTCGATGCGGAGCCCGGCGCCCTCGCGGTGCACGCTGGCGAGCAGCCGGTTGACCTCTCCGGGGGCGCTTTCGGTGATGTCGAGGAACTGGCCGTCGGGGGAGAGCTCGGCCTTGGTCGCGTACGCGGGCGCGGCGAGCAGCGCGAGCGCCGCGACGGCGGTGGGGAGGATGCGCAACAGCATCCGCGCACCGTCTCGCGAACGCGGGGCCGTGGCGTCGTCAATCCGGAGTGTCTTGGTCCTCCGAACGGTGGAGCCGCTCGGCCGCGTCGGCGAGGAACGCCAGCAGCGACGGCCATTCACCGGTGGTCTCGTCCACGCGCCGGTACGCCTCGCCGTCGCGCTCCCATACGCCCGCGCCGGCGCGCAGCGGCTCGGCCAGCGCCGGGAAGCGGTCGGTGAGCAGGTTGATGCGCTCCTGGACCGGCTGCGAGGAGTCCTCGCGCACGAGCATCCACCACACGTCGGCGCCGTCCGGCCCGGGCGCCCGCGCCACGACGTCCGGCGCGCGGTCCTCGAGCAGGACGTTCTCGTCGACGATCGGGCGTTCGGCCTGCGCGTAGCCGAGCTCGTCGTCGCCGTAGTCGATCGAGATCACGTGCTCGGGCGCGTAGGTCACGTGGTCGCCCAGCTCGAGCCCCTGGATCCGGAACGGCCCGTTGCGCAGGATGCCCTCGCCGGGCCCGGCCACCTCGACCCACATCCGCTCGATGTGGCCCTCGCCCTCGCTGTCCGCGTGCGGGCCGTACTGGAACTCGAGCTTGATCAGCTCGCCGCGGCGCAGCGCCTCGCGCCGCTCGCGGGTGGGGATGAAGAACGAGCGCGGGTGCTCGGCGTGCAGCGCCTCGCCGTCCGCCAGCCACCAGTCCTGGCGCTCCGGCGTGGCGCCGCGGGCATCGGCGGGGACGTCCTCGGGCTCGATGTGGGCCGTCACCATCTCGGCCAGCGGGTGCTCCTGCCCACAGATGCTGCAGATCGCCGTCATCGGGGTCTAGTAGAACAGAGGCGGGCGGTCCGGGCCTCTACCGGGCCGCCCACTTCCTGGCAGTTTTCGTTCACGCGCCTGAAAGCGGTGAGTGTGGACCGACGCATCTCTACCATGCGCGCGGTTCATGCCTCGACTGGTCGCGCCGTTCGGTGAGAGACAACGACGAGAGCGACCGGTCGACCGGCTGGTGAGCCGCGGCGTGGTCGTCGAAGCCGGGCCCCAGCATCGTGCCCATCAGGCCCAGCGGGCGGCCGAGCGGCTGAGCCGCGTGGTGGTGGAAGGGCTCGACGAAGGGGTCATCGTCACTGACGGCGACCTGCGGCCGATCAACTGGAACCCGAGCGCGTTGCGGATCCTCGGGCTGAGCGAGGCGCGTCTGCAGGCGCACAACTTCGGCGCGCGCGGCGCCGGGCTCGGCGGCCAGCTCGAGAGCCCGCTCGCGGCGGCGCTGCGGGACGGGACCGCACGCCACGCCACGTACGAGCGGATCGCGCCCGACGGACACGCGCAGTGGCTGACGCTCACGGTCCGTCCCACCGGCGACCGCGTCGGCGAGCACGCCCGGCTCGTCTGCACGTTCGCGGACGTCACCGCCCGCGTCGTGGCCGACCGCGACCTGCGCGAGCAGCGTGACCGCGCACAGCGCTTCCTCGACGTCGCCAGCACGCTCGTCGTCGTGCTCGACCCGGACGGCATCGTCCAGCTGATCAACCGCCAGGGCTGCGAGCTGCTCGGCTTCCAGGAGCGCGAGCTGCTCGGCCGTGACTGGTTCGACGCGGTGGTGCCGACCACGGAGCGGCTGGACTCACGGCGCGCCTTCCACCGCGTGGTCTCGCGCGTCGACACGCCGGGCGAGACGCTCGAGACGTTCGTGCAGACGCGCGAGGGCGAGTCGCGCAAGATCTCCTGGCGCAACGCCGTCCTGCTCGACGACGGCGGGCGGGTGACGGCCGTGCTGCGCGCCGGCGAGGACATCACGGCGCGCGACCGGGCCGAGGCGCAGATCGCCTTCCTCGCCTACCACGACCGGCTCACCGGGCTGCCGAACCGGGCGCTCCTGGAGGAGCAGCTCAAGCGCGCGGCCGCACGGGTCCGGCGCGGGACGACGTCGCTCGCGCTCCTGTACTTCGACCTGGACAACTTCAAGCTCGTCAACGACTCGCTCGGCCACGCCGCGGGCGACGCGGTGCTGCTGGGCACGGCCGAGCGCGTGTCCGAGCTCACGCGCTCCGGAGACGTGCTCGCGCGCCAGGGCGGCGACGAGTTCCTGCTGCTGTTGCACTGCGGCGATGGCGAGGACCCGCGCGCCGCGGCGCAGGTGACCGGCGAGCGCATCGCGGAGGCGCTCGAGGTGCCGTTCGAGCTCTCCGACGCCGTGTTCCACGTCGGCGCGTCGATCGGCGTGGCGCTCATGCCCGAGCACGCCGACGACCCGGAGACGCTGCTCAAGTACGCCGACAGCGCGATGTACCAGGCCAAGCGCAGCGGCCGTGGGACCGTCGCCTTCTACGAGCCGGACGGGCAGGACGACGCGCGCACCCGGCTGCTCGTGACCAGCCGCCTGCGGCGTGCGATCGCCGAGGACGAGCTGCTGCTGCACTACCAGCCGATCGTGCGCGTCGAGACCGGCGAGCTGATCGCCGTGGAGGCGCTCGTGCGCTGGCAGGACCCCGAACAGGGGCTCGTGCCGCCGGGCCTGTTCATCCCGGTCGCCGAGGACACGGGGCTCATCGACGCCCTCGGCCAGTGGGTGGTGGAGGCGGTGTGCGCCCAGGCGGCGCGCTGGCGGGACGAGGGCTTCACCCCGCAGATCGGCTTCAACCTCTCCCCGCGGCAGCTGCGCCGACCGGACCTCGTGGAGCTGATCGCCGCCGCGATCGATGCGCACGCCCTCCCGCGCGAGCAGTTCACCGCCGAGCTCACCGAGAGCGCCGTGCTGAGCGATGAGCACCGCCACACGTCGCTGCTCGAGGAGCTGCGCGAGGCCGGGCTGAAGGTCGCGATCGACGACTTCGGCGCCGGGCACTCGTCGCTCGGGCGGCTGCGCGCCCTGGCCGTGGACACGCTCAAGGTCGACCGGTCGTTCCTCGCCGGCGTGCCGGAGGACCCGACCGCGGGCGCGATCGTCGCCGCGGTGCTGTCGCTCGCCGACGCGCTCGGCATGAACGCGGTGGTCGAGGGCGTCGAGACCGACGCGCAGCTCGCGTTCCTCCGCGAGCACAGCTGCGCGTTGGCCCAGGGCTTCCTGCTCGGCCGCCCCGTCCCGCCCGACGAGGTGCCGCGGCCATGAGCGAGCTCGACGTCACCTGGGTCCTCGTCGCGGGCGTGCTCGTGATGTTCATGCAGGCCGGCTTCGCCTGCCTGGAGATCGGCTTCTCGCGCGGCAAGAACGCGGGCACCGTCGTGGCGAAGGTGCTGATCAACTTCGCCACGGTCTCGCTCGCGTGGTGGCTGGCGGGCTTCGCGCTCGCGTTCGGCGGCGACGGCTGGTTCGCCGGCGACTCGGGGTTCTTCCTGTCGATCGGCCACGTGCTCGCTCCCGGCAGCCCGATCCCCGGCCCGCTCGACGGCGCCGGCAGCGCGTTCGCGTTCTTCCAGCTCGTGTTCTGCGCGGTCTCGCTCGCGATCGTGTGGGGCACGACGCTCGAGCGCGTGCGGTTCATCGCCTACCCGATCTACGGCACGGTGTTCGCGGTGCTGATCTACCCCCTGGTCGCGCACTGGATCTTCGGTGGCGGCCTGCTGCACGACATCGGCATGGGGATGCAGGACTTCGCGGGCTCGACCGTCGTGCACCTCACCGGCGCGACCGGCGGGCTGGCGGCGCTGCTGCTGCTCGGCCCGCGGCGCGGCAAGTACGCGCCCGACGGCACGCCGCGCGCGATCCCCGGGCACTCGATGCCGGTCTTCGGCCTCGGCGTGCTGATCCTCTGGCTCGGGTGGTTCGGCTTCAACGGCGGCTCCGCGCTCGGCACGGACGGCAACCGCTTCGCCGAGGTCATCTTCGTCACCAACCTCGCGGCGGCGGCCGGCGTGCTGGGTGCCGCGGCCACGGTCTCCTGGCGCGTGGGACGGCTCGACATCGGCATGGTCGGCAACGGCGCGGTCGCCGGGCTCGTGGCCGTGACGGCGCCGTCGGGGTTCGTGGAGTTCTGGGCGGCGCCGATCATCGGCCTCGTCGCCGGCGTGCTCGTCGTCGTGTCCGTGCTGGCGATCGACCGGGTGCTCGACGATCCCGTCGGCGCGCTGTCGGCCCACGGCATCGCCGGCATCTGGGGGACCTTGAGCTGCGGCCTGTTCGCGTCACCCCGGCTGATCGAGGACGCCGGGCTGCCCGGGCAGGCGGGCCTCGTCTACAACGGCTCGCTCGAGCAGCTCGGCGTCCAGGCGGCCGGCGTCGCGATCGCGTTCACCGTCGTGTTCGTGCTGTCCTACCTGACCTTCGGCGTGATCAAGGCCACCGTCGGGCTCCGCGTGACGCCCGACGAGGAGCGCGACGGCCTCGACCTCGTCGAGCACGGGATGTACGGCTACCCCGAGCAGTTCATCGCCTCCGGCGACGTCGACTAGAGGAACCAGTCACGCGGTGCGTTCGGGGCCTCGGGGACGGGGCCGCGGACGCGCGGGGTGGCCCACCGCACCGCGTTCGCCAGCACCCGCTGGATCTCGGGCTGGTGGTAGACGGGGTAGTCCTGGTCGCCAGGGCTGAAGTAGAAGATCCGGCCCGCGCCGCGCTGGAAGCAGCAGCCCGAGCGGAACACCTCGCCGCCCGCGAAGCTCGAGATGAACACGAGCTCGTCCGGCTCCGGGATGTCGAAGTGCTCGCCGTACATCTCCTGGGCGGGGATGACGATCGGGTGAGGGACGCCCTGCGCGATCGGGTGCGCGGGGTTGACCGTCCATACGAGCTCGCGCTCCCCCTCGTTGCGCCACCTGAGGCTGCAGGAGGTGCCGAGCACGCGCTGGAGGATCTTCGAGTAGTGGCCCGAGTGCAGGACCAGCAAACCCATGCCGCCCAGCACGGCCGCGTGCACCCGGTCCACGATCGCGTCCTGCACCTGCTCGTGCGCGATGTGACCCCACCAGGTGAGGACGTCGGTCTGGTCGATGACCTCCTGCGGCAGCCCGTGCTCGGGCTGGTCGAGCGTGGCGGTTCGAGTCTGGACCCCGTCGCCGAGGAGCCGCTGCAGGCCGGCGGCGATCGCGCCGTGCATTCCGTCGGGATACCGCTCGCGGACGTGGTCCTCGGTCCGCTCGTGGACGTTCTCGCCCCACACCGTTACGCGTACCATCCGCCGGATCTCTACCACGAAGACACTGCGGGCGGGGGTGGTGGGAGTCGGCTGGGCCGGCGTCCAGCACGCCGAGGCCTACGCGAAGCTACCCGGCGTGGAGCTCGCCGGGATCGCCGGGCTGGAAGAGCCCGTGCGCCGCGAGCTGGCGGGGCGCCTCGGGGTCGAGCGCCACGTCGCCGAGTGGGAGGAGCTGTTCGCCGACGACTCGCTCGACGTGGTGAGCGTCGCCGTCCCCACGTTCCTGCACGCGCCGATCACGATCGCGGCGCTGGAACGCGGGTTGCACGTGCTGTGCGAGAAGCCGATCGCGCGGACGCCGGACGAGGCCGCGTCGATGGTGGCCGCGGCCGAGCGCGCCGGGCGGGTGCTCGACGTGGCGTTCAACCACCGCCAGCGCGGGGACATCCAGACGCTGCGGCGGGTGATCGAGGACGGACGGCTCGGCCGGCCGTACTACGCGAAGGCATGGTGGCTGCGGCGCACCGGGATCCCGACGCTCGGGTCGTGGTTCACCAACCGCGAGCAGGCGGGCGGCGGGCCGCTGCTGGACATCGGCATCCACGTGCTCGACTACGCGCTGTTCCTGCTCGGGCAGCCGCGGGTGACGACCGTGAGCGCGTCGACCTACGACCTGCTCGCCGCCGGCGGCTTCGGCGACGCCGAGACGTCCGACAAGACGGGCGACGGGGGCGGCTTCGACGTCGAGGACCTGGCGACCGCGTTCCTGCGGCTCGACGACGGCGGGACGCTGCTGGTCGAGGCCAGCTGGGCCGCGCACCGCACCGCCGGCGACGAGTTCGGCATCACGATCTTCGGAACCGAGGGCGGCGCGGACCTGCGCGTCGTCGACATGGAGGAGATCGGGACGCTGAAGCTGTTCTCGGACGTGGCGGGCGTGGCCGCGGTCACCGAGCTCCATCCGCGCGCAGGCACTGGCCACGACGCGGTGGTCGCACGTTTCCTGGACGCCGCCCGCAACGGCGGCGGCGGTGACGGCGCGGCCGCGGCGGCGCTGGCGCGCGTGGTCGACGCCGCCTACACGTCCGCCCGCGAGCGGCGGGAGATCGCCCTGTCGTAACGCTCACTTGCGCTTGACCTGCTTGACGCCGCCGGCTGCCGTCCAGATGTCGATCACCAGATGCTCCTTGGCGTCGTCGAGGCTGACGATCGACGCCTCGGTGACGTCGAGCCGGAACTTGTGGTGCTCCTGGTTCGGGATCTCGTGGGCGCGGCCGGCGACCTTCGCGTCGGCCAAGCCCTCGTCCGGCTCCCCGGAACCGCTGTGCAGCGCGAAGCGAGGGTCGCGCTGGAGGTCCTGCGCCTTGCGCGCGTTCGCCATCGAGCCGATCCACAGCCCGCCGTCGTCGAACTGCACCTCGGTGCCCGAGATGCGCGGCGAGCCGTCCTTGCGCAGCGTCGCGATCGTCAGGTGCGTGTGCGCCTCGAAGCTCGCGCGCACGCGTCGCGCGAGCTCGGGAGCGGCGGTCTCGAACGCCTTCCAGGAAGCCATGTCCGCGACTGTCGCGGCATCTCGTGGTGCAGTCCAGTAAGACGTCGAATGCGATCAACATGGCCGACCGCCTCCGTGACCTCCTCGACCTCGTGCTCTCGTCCCTGGACGACGACGTGGACGGCGCCGCGCTGGCCCAGCGTGCGCACTTCTCCCGCGATCACCTCGACCGGCTGGTCGCGGCGGCGACGGGCGAGTCGCCGGTCGCGCTGCGGCGGCGGCTGCTGCTCGAGCGCGCGGCGTGGCAGCTGCGCGCCGGCGTGCCGCCGGCCGAGGCGGCCGCGCTCGCCGGGTACGGGTCCGTCGCGGCGTTCTCGCGCGCCTTCTCCCGCGCGTACGGCGCGCCGCCGAGCGCCTACGACGGCGACGTGCAGCTGGCCGCGCGGAACGGCATCCACTTCCACCCGCCCGCCGGCCTGCTGATCCCGGGTGCGCCCGCGAGCGGCGATCTGACCGAGCGGATGGTCGCGCACCACCTCGACCGGGTGCGCGAGCTGCTGCGCGCGGCTTCGGCGCTGGAGGAGGCGGAGCTCGCGCGCGAGCTGCGGCCGGGCCTGGTGCTCGTGTGGTTCGAGGGTGAGGAGCCGAGCGCCGCGCTGATGTGCGAGCGGCTCGTCTACACGCTCGAGGTGTGGGTGGCGGCGATCGACGGCCGCGAGGTGCCGGCCCCGCGCGAGGGCGCGTGGCTGCCGCGGTTCGAGCGCGCGGCGAAGGACTTCGCCCGCATCGCCAAGCGCATCCGCGACCGCGGGGCGTACGACGACGCGTTCGTCGACGCGCTGTGCGAGCCGCCGCAGTCCTTCACCTACGGCGGCGTGCTGTCGCACGTCCTGGCGTTCGGCGCCGTCCGCCGCGAGGCGTTGGCGGGCGTGCTGGTGCAGCTCGGCGCCGACGTGTCGTGTGGCGACCCGATCGTCTGGGAAGCGGCTCACCGATGAGGATCGTGCTCGCGGGCGGGACGGGACAGGTCGGCCACGTGCTCAAGCGGGAGTTCGCCGACGACGACGTCGTGGTGATCGCCCGCTCGGAGGGCGTGCGTTGGGACGGTCGGACGCTCGGCGACTGGGTGGGCGCGCTGGAAGGCGCGGACGCGCTGATCAACCTGGCGGGGCGGTCGGTGGACTGCCGCTACACGCCCGCGAACCGGCGGGCGATCATGGCCTCGCGGCTGGAGTCGACGTGGGCGCTGCGGGACGCGATCCGCGCCTGCGACGTGCCGCCGCGCGTCTTCCTGCAGTCCTCGACCGCGACGATCTACGCCGACAACCGCGGGCCCGCCTGGGACGAGTCGGGCCGGCTGGGCGGCGACGAGGACGGCGTGCCGGACACGTGGCGCTTCTCGATCGACGTCGCCAAGCGCTGGGAGGAGGCGGCCGCCGACGCGGGCGTGCGGACCGTGCTGATGCGGGCCGCGATGGTCATGAGCCCGGACCGCGGCGGGGTCTTCGACACGCTCTACGGGCTCGCCCGGCGCGGCCTCGGCGGGCCCGCGGCGGGCGGCGGCCAGTACGTCTCGTGGATCCACGACCAGGACTTCGGACGCGCCGTGCGGCGGCTGGTCGAGGACGAGGCGTTCGCCGGCCCGGTGAACCTATCCTCGCCGAATCCGCTGCCGTACGGCGAGTTCATGCGCGTCCTCCGCGACGGCCGCGTCGGGCTGCCCGCCAACCGCTGGATGCTCGAGGTCGGCGCCTTCTTCATGCGCACGGAGACCGAGCTCGTGCTCAAGAGCCGCCGCGTCGTGCCCGGCCGGCTGGTGAACGCCGGCTTCGGCTTCGCGTTCCCGGAGTGGGACGCCGCGGCGCGCGACCTCGTCAGTCGACGCGCCTGAGCGCCGCCACGGTCGCGTCGCGGCTGACGGCGCGCACCTCGTCCGGGACGCCCTCCAGGTCGACCTTGCGGATCAGCTTGAGCGGCGTGCCGAGCGGCGCGAAGAAGTCGTCGTAGTGCGTCGGCACGAGCACCCGCGGGTCGAGCTTGGGCAGGATCCGCTCCCAGTAGCGGGGCGTCACCTGCCGTCCGGTGACGCCCGCGAGGAACACGTCCACCGGCGCACGCGCGAGCTCCGCGTCGTCGAGGTCCGCGCTGCCCTGGTGGTAGAGCGAGATCCCGGCGACCTCGATCCGGATCCCGTACACGGCGCCGCAGCGGTATGCGCCCGGGCTGAGCGCGTGCACGTCCTCGCAGGTCAGCGGCCCGTCGAACGGCACCCTGCGCCCGAACAGCAGCTTCGAGTGCCGGCTGCGCGTGAACGACACCACGAACGGCCCCAGCTCGTACCGCCGGCCCGGCTCGACCACGATGCTGCTGCGCCCGTGCAGTCGCATCAGCTGGGCGAGCGACTCGCTGCCGAAGGCCGGCGCGTCGAACCGCCGTGCCAGCGCGGGCGCGTCGACCGCGTGGTCCCAGTGCGTGTGCCCGACGAGGATGCCCGCGACCGGACCGGCCTTCACGTAGCGGTCGATCAGCTGCTCGTCGGGCAGCGCGGGCCGGCGCAGGAGCACGCTGCGCAGCGGCACCCGCGAGACGTACGGGTCCACGAGGATCGAGACGCCCTCGCAGGTGAGCCGGTACCCGGCGACGCCGAGCCACTCGAGCTCGAGCCCGCTCGGCAGGCCGAGCGGCGTCGACTCGAGGTCGGTCAGGCCCTGGATCGGCTCAGCCGAAGCCGCCGGCCATGCCCCGGCCGTGCGGGCGATGCGGCCGCCGTCGCTTGGCGGAGTGCGCGATCAGCAGGGCCACGATCAGCAGCGGCACGATCAGCGCGCTCATCGCGATGACGACGGCGATCGCGATCAGCACGCCGGCCATGACGGCCATCGGGATGGCCAGCGCGGCCAGGCCGACGAGGACCATGAAGGGCTTGGGCCCCTGGTGGCGCTCGGCGACCGCGTGCGTGGGCTGCGGGCGGCGCTTGGCCGGAGGCTGATGGCGGCGCGGCAGGTCGACGATCAGGCGCTCGAGGTCGCCGCGGACGACGGCGGCGTACGCCAGGCCGATGCGCTCTTCGAGCTCATCGTGGTTGAGGCGACCGGCGAGGGCGTGCTCACGCAGGAACTCGACGACGCGCTCGCGCTCGGCGTCCGAAGCACGGAGGTCCGAGGAAGGGCGCTGCCACGACATGGATCAAGTGTGCCGGGTCACCGCGCGATTGCAAGGCTCGCTCGACAAGTCTCCGGGTAACCCCACCTGCGTGTCCGTCGACCCGTCAGTGATCGCTGCGCTCGAGACGGCCATCGCGGCGGACCCGGAGAACCCGGCGCTGCGGGTGCATCTGGCGTCCCTGCTGGTGATGGCGGGCGACCCCCAGCGGGCGCTCGAGCACGCGCGGGTGGCGTTGGGGCACGACCCCGACCACATCGAGGCGCTCGTCAACGCGCGTGACGCCGCACGTGCGCTCGGTGACCAAGCGCTGGCCGAGCGCTATCGGCGGCTCCTGGGCGCCGCGAGCGAGCCGATCGGGACGTTCGACGCCGACCGCTGGGTCGAGACCGACCCCGACGACGAGACCGAGGAGCCCTTCGAGATCCCGGACGGGTTCGCCGCGGCCGCGCCGCCGGACGCCGAGCGCCCGCGCGTCACGCTCGACGACGTGGGCGGCCAGGAGGGCGTGAAGGCGCGTCTGGACGCCGCGCTCCTCGCCCCGCCGCGCAGCGCCGAGGCGCGTGGCGGCGTGCTCCTCTACGGCCCGCCCGGCTGTGGGAAGACGTTCATCGCCCGCGCCGTCGCGGGTGAGCTGGCCGCCGGCTTCCTCGCGCTCCCCCTGCAGGACACGCTCAGCACGTGGCTCGGGGAGGCCGAGCGGTGCGTGCGCGACGCGTTCGCGGCCGCGAGCCGCGCCGCCCCGTGCGTGCTGCTCCTGGACGACCTCGACGCGGTCCACCCGCGGGTGGTCGACCAGCTGCTGGCGGAGCTCGACGCCGACCACGCGGGCGTCTTCGTGCTCGCTGCCACCGACCACCCGTGGGACGTCGACCCGGCGCTGCGGCGTCCCAGGCGGCTGGACCACACGGTGCTCGTCGTCCCGCCGGACCCGCTCGCCCGGGAGACGATCTTCCGCAAGGCGCTCGACGGGCGACCCGTGCGCGGCGTCGATCCGGTGGAGCTGGCCCGCCGCACCGACGGCTGCTCGGCCGCCGACATCGTCCACATCGTCGACTCGGCGGCCGAGCTGGCGCTGCAGGAGTCGGTCCGGACCGGCGCCATGCACCCGATCACGCAGCCGCAGCTCGAGTGGGCGACGGCGCGGACGGCGCCGTCCACCCGTGCGTGGTTCGCGCTCGCCCACAGCCACGCGCGGTACGCCAACTCCGGCGGCCAGTTCGACGACCTGCTGGCCTACCTACGGTCCAACAAGCTGCCGTGAGCCTTGACAGCTCCCCGCGCGCCCGGCATCAGTTGCGGGCGCGAGTCCAAATCGGGGGGATGAGGTGTCATGAGGTTCACGTCGTTGGCCTGCGCGGTCGTAGGTCTGCTGCTCCTGGCCGCTCCCGCGCGGGCGGCTGACCCGGCGCTCGACCTCGAGCGCCTGACCGTCTCCGAGGCGGCGGGGAAGATGGCCGCCGGCCAGCTGACGAGCGTCCAGCTCACGCGGGCGTACATCGACCGGATCGCCGCCGTCAACGCGCGCGGCCCGGGGCTGAACGCGGTCCGCCTCGTCAACCCGCGCGCGCTGCAGGACGCGAGCCTCCTCGACCTCGAGCGCGCGACCGGCAAGGTCCGCGGCCCGCTCCACGGCGTCCCCGTGCTGGTCAAGGACAACCTCGACGTCGCCGGCCTGCCGACCACGGCCGGCTCCGTGGCCCTCGAGCACAGCGTGCCGGACCGCGACTCCACCGTCGTCGCCAAGCTGCGCGCCGCCGGCGCGGTGATCCTCGGCAAGACGAACCTGTCCGAGTTCGCCTACTTCATGTCGACCACCGCCCCGAGCGGCTACTCGTCGCTGGGCGGCCAGGTCCTCAACCCCTACGACATCGACGCGAACCCGAGCGGCTCGAGCTCCGGCTCCGGGTCGGCCGCCGCGGCCGGCCTCGCCACGCTCACGATCGGCACCGAGACGTCCGGCTCGATCGTCAGCCCGTCGGCCGCTCAGGGCATCGTCGGCCTGCGGCCCACGATCGGCCTCGTCAGCCGCGCCGGCATCCTGCCGATCAGCTCGACGCAGGACACCGCCGGCCCGATGACCCGCACGGTCGCCGACGCCGCCGCCGAGCTGCAGGCCATCGCCGGGCCGGACCCGGAGGACCCGGTGACCGCCGGCGCGCCGGCGACCGACTACCTGGCGGGCCTCAAGACGGACGCGCTGGCCGGCAAGCGGATCGGCGTCATCAGCAACGCCAACGCCCAGTACCAGGCCGCCGTCGCCGCCGTCCAGGCGCTCGGCGCGACCACGGTGCAGATCACCGCGCCGAGCTCGGCCGCGCCGTACGACGTCCTCACCGCCGAGTTCAAGCGTGACCTCAACGCGTATCTCGGCCGCCTCCCCGCGAGCGCACCGCGCAAGTCGCTCGCGGACATCATCGCGTTCAACACCGCGCACGCCGACGAGGCGCTCAAGTTCGGCCAGACGCTGCTCACCGACAGCCAGGACGTCGACCTGAGCGACCCGGCGCGCAACGCCGCCTACGTCAGCGCGCGCGACAGCCAGCGCGCCGCCGCCCGCGCCGCGATCGACACCGCGCTGTCTGCGAACGCCCTCGACGCGATCCTCACGCCGAGCGGCTCGATGACCGGCATCGGCGCCCGCGCCGGCTACCCGCAGATCGTCGTGCCGGCGGGATACAACCCGGCCAACCGCCTGCCGGTCGGCGTCGCGTTCAACGGCGGCGCGTTCAGCGAGGCCAAGCTGCTCGCGTTCGCGTACGCCTACGAGCAGGCGACCAAGCTGCGCAAGCCGCCGAGCGAGATCAACCCCGCGGCGTGGCGCTGCTCCGCCGGCGCGCCGCGCTCCTGCCCGCCCGGCAAGGAGATCGCGACCGGCGTGACGCTCGACTTCCCCCTGGAGACCGCGACCGTCGCCGACCTCCAGCAGCGCCTGACCGCCGGCACGCTCAGCGCGACGCAGCTGACCAAGGCCTACCTGCAGCGGATCGCGCTCACGAACACCGAGGGCCCGTCGATCAACGCCGTGCGGCTGATCAACCCGAAGGCGCTGGAGGAAGCCGCGAAGGCGGACGCCGAGCGCGCCGCCGGCACGGTCCGCGGCCCGCTGCACGGCATCCCGGTGCTGGTCAAGGACAACCTCGACGTCGCCGGCCTGCCCACCACGGCGGGCTCCGTGGCGCTGGAGAACAGCGTCCCGGACAAGGACTCGCCGGTCGTCGCGCGGCTGCGCGCGGCGGGCGCGATCCTGCTCGGCAAGCTCAACCTGTCCGAGTTCGCGAACTTCCTCACCAGCGGCATGCCGAGCGGCTACAGCTCACTCGGCGGCCAGGTGCTCAACCCGTACAACGCCGACATCACGCCGAGCGGCTCGTCCAGCGGCTCCGGCGCTGCCGCCGCCGCGGGGCTGGCCGCGATCACGATCGGCACGGAGACCTCGGGGTCGATCGTCTCGCCGTCCGCCGCCCAGGGCATCGTCGGGCTGCGGCCGACGATCGGCCTCGTCTCCCGCACCGGCATCCTCCCGATCTCCGCCACGCAGGACACCGCCGGCCCGATGACCCGCACGGTCGCCGACGCGGCGGCCGAGCTGGGCGCGATCGCCGGCAAGGACGAGGAGGACCCGGCGACCGACGCGGCGCCCGCCACCGTCCCGGACTACCTGGCGGCGCTCAAGCCCGACGCGCTCGCCGGCAGGCGGATCGGCGTCGTGACGAGCACGAACGCGCAGTACCTGGCGGCGATCACCGCCGTGCAGGCGCTCGGCGCGACCACCGTGTCGATCACCGCGCCGAGCGCGACGGCGCCGTTCGACATCCTCACGCCGGAGTTCAAGCGCGACCTGAACGCCTACCTGGCGCGGCTGCCGCAGAGCGCCCCGATGAAGTCGCTCAAGGACATCATCGACTTCAACACCGCCCACGCCGACGACGCGCTCAAGTACGGGCAGACGCAGCTGACCGCCAGCCAGGCCACCGACCTTACGGACCCGGCGCAGAACGCGGCGTACGTCGCGGCGCGTGACAGCCAGCGCGCGGCCGCGCGGGCGGCGATCGACACGGCGCTGACCGCGAACCGGCTCGACGCGATCATGACCCCGTCGGGCTCGCTCACCGGCCTCGGCGCGCGCGCCGGATACCCGCAGCTCGTCGTCCCCGCCGGCTACGCGGCCGGCACGCGGGACCCGGTCGGGATCGCGTTCAACGGCGGCGCGTTCAGCGAGGCCCAGCTGCTCGCGTTCGGCTACGCCTACGAGCAGGCGACCAAGCTGCGCAAGCCGCCGAGCGAGACCAACCCGAGCCTGTGGCGCTGCGTCCCCGGCAACGCGTACCTGGTGACCACCCGGGCGTGCGCGCCGAGCAGGCCCGCGAACGCCGATGTCATCGCCGGGACCGTCGGCGGCACGGTCCCCGCGACCCTCTCGCTGTCGCTCGACGGACCGGCGACCTTCCCGCCCTTCGTGCCCGGCGTGGCCGACACGTACACCGCGTCGACGTCCGCGAACGTGGTCTCGACGGCGGGCGAGGCGACGCTCACGACGAGTGACCCGGGCCACCTCGCCAACGGCGCGTTCCGGCTTGTGCAGCCACTTCAGGTGCAGCTCACGCCGGCCGCGTTCGCCGGGCCGGTGTCCAACGCGAAGGTCGCGATCACGTTCCGCCAGCCGATCGGCGCGCAGGAGCCGCTCCGCACCGGCACCTATGCGAGGACGCTGACCTTCACGCTGTCGACCACCACTCCCTAACCCCGTTGGCCCATTTCCAGTGCCCGCGGCTGCGCGGGCACTGGACGAACGGGTAGGTTGCGCCCACTTCGAGACCCGGGGGGGTTCATGAGGAGTAGGGGATTGGTCGCGGTGCTCGGTGCCGCGATGCTGCTGTTTCCGGCCGCGGCGTCCGCGCAGGAGCCAGATCAGGTGACGGGCCTGACGGTGACGCAGGACGTGGGGTTCGCCACGCTCAAGTGGGACCCGGTGGCGGGAGCGACGGACTACCAGATCGAGCGCGCGCCGATCGGGACGCCGGACACGACCGCGGGGACGGTCGTCGGCGTCTGGCAGCCGCAGCGCACGGTCACGCCGGACAAGCCCGCGTTCGCGGACTCCGGCTTCAAGCTCGGCGACGGCTTCCGCTGGCGCGTCCGCGCCCGCTTCGGCACGGGCACGGCCGCCGTGCTCAAGCCGTACTCGACCGCGGTCAGCGCCACCACGCTCGGCCATCCCGGCCCGGCGGAGCTGCTGACGGCCTGGGAGAAGCGCGACGCCGCCGCGACCGAGGTCGCCTCCCGCGTCTACACCAGCGCCGCCGAGGAGGAGACGTTCGCCGCCGCGCTGGACGCCGCGAGTGACCGCTTCCGGCGCGTCGAGCTGACGCGCACGATCCAGAACCGGCCGCTGGACCTGTACATCATTGGCTACCCGAAGCCGCCCGACACCGCGGCGGAGATCTCGGCGAAGCCGACGTACTGGGTCAACTGCAACGTGCACGGCAACGAGGCCTCCGGCCGCGAGACGTGCTTCACGATGGCCCGCCAGCTGTCGACGACCACCGATCCGGCGATCCTCGACATGCTGAGCAAGATCACCGTGCTGATCATGCCGTCGAGCAACCCGGACGGCCGCGCGCTCAACCAGCGCGGCAACTCGACCGGGCAGGACCTCAACCGCGACCACGCGCTGATCGAGCAGGCCGAGACCAAGGCGCAGGCGCAGCTGCTGCGCGACTACACGCCGGACGTGTCGATCGACAACCACGAGGGCGACAGCGAGGACCTGCCGATCCTCTCCGCACGCCACCTGAACGTCTACGAGCCCCTCTTCCAGGAGGGCAAGTCGATGGTCATCGACTGGATGTACGGCGCGGCCGCGACGTCCGGCTGGTGGATGGGTCCGTACAGCACCGGCGGTGACTCGCA
This sequence comes from Solirubrobacter pauli, assembly GCF_003633755.1. Lineage (GTDB taxonomy): Bacteria > Actinomycetota > Thermoleophilia > Solirubrobacterales > Solirubrobacteraceae > Solirubrobacter > Solirubrobacter pauli. The sequence continues at coordinate 2,033,981 of NZ_RBIL01000001.1, read as the reverse complement.
CGAGGGCATCCTGCGCAACACGGGCGCGCTGAAGAACGGCATCAGCATGCTCGGCGAGGCCCGCGCGGCGCCGGGCACGACGCGCCCGGCCGAAGGCGGCACCAACACCCGTCCGAACGAGCAGCGCAAGGCCTACGGGCACCTGTGGGAGAACTGGGAGGGCCTGCGCTACTTCAACGCCCGGCTCGCCTCGATCGTGGCCCTCAACAAGGCGTCCGCGGCCTACCAGGCGGGCGACACGATCAACCGCACGGTGCTGCGCGGCTCCTACCCGTGGCCGCTCACGCCGAGCGTCGGCGCGAACCCGAGCGACCAGCCGGACGTCGACACCCCGCTCGCCGAGCGGATCCTCGACCCGCGGCCGTGCGGCTACTTCATGACGCAGGCCGACTACACGGCCCCGCGCACGAGCATGAGCCCGACGCCGATCCAGGCGGGCTCGATCGAGCAGCGCCTCGCCATCCACGGCATCAAGGTCGTGCCGTGGGGCAGCGGCGTGCTCGTGCCGCTCAAGCAGCCGCTCGGCGGCCTCGTCGCCCCGATGCTGGACTCGGCGTCGGTGCTGCCGATGCTGCGCACGGCGGTCCGCTACTACGGCTCCTGCGACGGCGCCACGGTCGGTGGCACCGTCCCGGCCACGCTGTCGCTTTCGCTGGGCGCGCCGGCGGTCCTCGGGCCGTTCCTGCCGGGCGTGGAGAAGGAGTACGTCACGTCGTCCGACGCGACCGTCACCTCGACGGCCGGCGACGCGACGCTGACCGTGTCCGACGCGGGCCCGACCCCGGGTCACCTCGTCAACGGCACGTTCTCGCTCGCGCAGCCGCTGCAGATGCAGGCCAAGACCGGCGCCTTCACGGCGCTCGGCGCGTCGCCGCTGACGCTGTTCACGTACACCGGGCCGGTCTCCGGTGACGTCGTCACGCTCGGCTTCAAGCAGGCGATCGGCCGCACCGATCCGCTCCGCACCGGGACGTATAGCAAGACGCTGACGTTCACGCTGAGCACGACCAACCCGTAAGCCGCAGGTCGCCGCGGGCGCTCGAAGGCGCCCGCGGCGACGCGGTTTGACACGATGCTCGGGATGAGGATCACCGGGGTGCACACCGCCGTCGTCGAGGCGAACTACGACTGGACCTACGTGCGCGTCGATGCCGAGGGCGAAGGCCTGAGCGGCCTCGGCGAGTGCTTCGGCGCGCCCGGGCTGACCGCGATCATCCGCGACCTCGCGCCGCTGCTGATCGGTGAGGACGCCCGCGACGTCGACCGCCTGTGGAACAAGCTGCGCTGGGGGTGCTCGGGCGCCGGCTCGGTCGCGGGCATCGCCTACAACGCCATCTCGGGCATCGAGGCGGCGCTCTGGGACCTGGTCGGCCAGCACTACGGCGTGCCGATCTACCGCCTGCTCGGCGGCGGCAAGTTCCGCGACTCGGTGCGCATGTACGCCGACTGCCACGCGGGTGAGGCGCTGCACTCGATGAACGCGCTGATGGTCGAGCGCCCGGCGCGCTGGGGGCAGGAGGGCCCGGACGCGACCGCCGTGGGCGCGATCCGCAATCCCGAGCACGGGCGCGCGTACGCCAAGGGCGCGCCCGACGAGGTCTTCACGCCGGAGCTGTACGCCGAGCGGGCCAAGCAGGTGGTCGCCGAGCTCGGGTTCAGCGCCCTGAAGTTCGACCTCGACGTGCCCACGCCGTACATGCAGGACACCGCCTCCGGCACGCTCTCGCGCGCGGAGATCAAGTACATGGTCGGCCTGGCGGCGGCGGTGATCGACGCCGTCGGCGACGAGGTCGACGTGGCCTTCGACTGCCACTGGCGCTACCAGGTCGCCGACGCCCAGCGCCTCGCGCACGAGCTCGAGCCGCTCGGGTTGATGTGGCTGGAGGATCCGGTGCCGCCGGAGAACGTGCCGGCGCTCGCACGCGTGACCAAGTCGACGACGACGACGATCGCGACGGGCGAGAACGGCTACATGCGCCACGGCTTCCGCGAGGCGTTCGAGAGCGGGGCGATCGACGTGGCCGCGCCCGACCCGCAGAAGACGGGCGGCCTGCTCGAGACGCGCCGGATCGCCGACTACGCGGACACGCACTACATCTCGATGGCGCCGCACTGCATCGCGTCGCCGATCGGGACGATCGCCAACGTGCACATCTGCGCGGCGATCCCGAACTTCCTCGCGCTCGAGTGGCACGGGATGAGCGTCCCGTTCTGGAACGACCTCGCGGCCGGTTGGGAGGGCGGCGGTTCGGTGATCGACGGTGGGCGCATCACCGTGCCGGAGAAGCCCGGCCTGGGTGTCACCCTGAACCTCGACCTCGCGCGCCAGTACGCGCGTCCCGACGAGCCCTTCTTCGACGAATGATCGCTGCCAGCTACTCCCAGACCGGTGCCTCCGACGTCCTGACCGTCGGTGAGATCGAGACCCCACAGCCCGGCCCGGGCGAGGTGCGCGTCAAGCTCGCCGTCGCGGGCGTGAACCCGACCGACTGGAAGGCGCGGGCCGGCGCGACCGGCTCGCTGGGCTTCCCGTTCCAGGTGCCGGGGCAGGACGGGGCGGGCGTGATCGACGCCGTCGGCGAGGGCGTGGCGAAGGCGTGGAAGGGCGAGCGGGTGTGGGTGTACCTGGCCGCCTGGCAGAGCCCGTACGGCACGGCGGCCGAGTACACGATCGTCCCGGTCGAGAAGGCCGTGCCGCTCGGCGACGCCTCGTTCGAGCTCGGCGCGTCGCTCGGGGTCCCCGCGTTGACGGCCTACCACTGCCTGTTCTCCGACGGCCCGGTCGAGGGCAAGCGCGTGCTCGTCGCGGGCGGCGCGGGCGCGGTCGGCCACTTCGCGATCGAGCTCGCCAAGTGGGGCGGTGCGGAGGTCGTCACGACGGTCTCGTCGCCCGAGAAGGCCGAGCTCGCGAGCGCCGCGGACGTGATCGTCAACTACAAGGAAGACGGCGCGGCGGACAAGATCGGCAAGGTCGACCGCGTGATCGAGGTCGCGCTCGGCCCCAACGTCGAGCTGGACCTCGCGGTCACCAACCCGGGCGCCGCGATCATCAGCTACGCCGCCGACCAGCCGACGGCCGAGCTGCCGCTGCGCGCGGCGATGACCGCGAACCTGGCCTTCAAGTTCATGCTGCTGTACACGATCCCCGAGCCCGCGCTGCACGACGCGATCGGCGGCGTGTCGAAGGCGGTCAACGTGGGTGCGCTCACGCCGCAGCCGCTGCACCGCTTCCCGCTCGCCGAGACGGCCGCCGCGCACGACGCCGTCGAGAACGGCGCCGTCGGCAAGGTCGTCATCGACGCCGCTTGAGTCACCCTGTACGCGTGATCACGCTCAAGAACTTCCGCATCGTCGCGCTCACCGAGGCCACGAGCTTCCTGATCCTGCTCGTGGCGTCGGTCCTCAAGCGCACCACCGACGTCGACCTGGTGCCGATCCTCGGCCCGCTGCACGGCCTGCTGTTCGTGGCTTATGTGGCGATGGCCATCTACCTGCGCCCGGAGCAGGGGTGGGACACGAAGACCACCGCGCTCATCCTGCTCGGCGCGGTCGTGCCGTTCGGCGGCTACGTCGTGGACCGCTGGCTCACGTCGTCTTCCCGATCGACTGCAACGCCGTAGGCAGGATCGTCAGCTCCGGAACGAACGCGCGCGGCGGCAGGTTCACCGCGAACACGCACGCCGCGGCGACGTCCTCGGGGCGCAGCATCCGGGCGCGGGTCTCCGCGTCCGGCGGCTCCGGGCGGTTGTCGAGGATCTCGGTGTCCACGACGCCCGGGAGGATCGCCGTGCAGCGGACCGCCCCGTCGAGCTCGAAGCCGGCGCCGCGCGTGAGCGCCAGGACCGCGGCCTTGCTCGCCTGGTAGGCGGGGCCTGAGCGGTCGGTCCAGGACCCCGAGACGCTGCCGATGATCACGACGGTGCCGCCCCCGAGCCTGGGCAGGAACGCGTGGAGCGCGTTGAACGGCCCGGTCAGGTTCGCGTCGATGACGTGGTCCCAGCGCTCGTAGGTGAGCTCGTGCAGGCGGCGGTCCTTGATGTTCGTGCCCGCGGCGACGACCAGCGCGTCGACGTGCTCGAACTGCGCGGCGAAGGCGTCGACGGCGTCGCGGTCGGTGAAGTCGAGGCTGTGCGTGGCCGCCCCGTCGAGGTCGATCGGGCGGCGCGCGGCGGCGTGGACGACGTCGCCCTGGTCCAGGAACGCGCGCGCCGTCGCCAGGCCGATCCCGCTCGAGGCGCCGATCACGACGACCGTGCGGCTCATGCCGTGCCCGCGAGGAAGACCTTGAACTCGGGGGGAGGCGGGCCGCCCGCGAGCCGCGCGAACTGCGCCGGGCCCTCCTCGAGCGGCCGGACCGGCTCGAGGTCGTCACCGAGGTCGGCGGCGCCGGTGGTGAGCCACTCGTGGGCCTGGTCGAAGTCGGGCATCGTGTACGCGTAGGAACCTTGGATCCGGTGCTGGCTGCGGATGACGTCGTGGAAGCCGAGCGTCGTGTCGTCGCTCGCGAGGCCGATGCACACGAGCGTCCCGCCGGGGCGGAGGAGCTCCAGGCCGAGCCGGCGGGTGGCCTCCGCGCCGACCGCGTCGATCACGAGGTCGGCTTCGCCCGGCTCCGCGCCGTCCGCGTGGGCGCCGAGCTTGACCGCACGGGCGCGCCGCGTCTCGTCACGCTCGACGACCGCCACGTGCGGGAGGCCTTCCAGGAGCGCCGCCTGAAGCGTGACGAGCCCGATCGTCCCGGCGCCGATCACGACGGTCCGCTCGGCGCCCTTCGGCGCCAGTCGCACGGCGTGGACGCCGTTCGCGAGCGGCTCCATCAGCGCGCCGACGCGCATCGAGACGTCGTCGGGGAGCCGGCGGGCGTCAGCCGCGCGTACCTTGACGAAGTCCGCGAAGGCGCCGGGAACGTGGACGCCGACGAGGATCCGGTCACGGCACAGGTTCGTGTCGCCGGCCAGGCAGAGCCGGCACTCCCCGCAGCCCGACAGCGGGTTCACGGCGACGCGCGCGCCCTGCAGGTCCTGCGCGCCCTCGCCGGTGGCGATCACCGTCCCGGCGAACTCGTGGCCCATGACCAGCGGCGGCGTGCGGTTGCCCATGTGGCCGAGGTAGCCCTCGACCTCTGAGCCGCAGATGCCGACCGCCTCGGGCTGGAGGATCAGCTCGCCCGGCCCGGGGTCGGGCGGGTTCGGCTGCTCCTCGACGGTCATCTCGTTCGGGCCCTGCCAGACGATGGCTCTCACTCAAATCACCTCGACGGTGTTGACCAGCTCACCCAGCCCCGTGATCGCGATCCGCACCTCGTCGCCGCCGCGCAGCGTGAACTCGACCGCCGGGATCACCGACGTACCCGTCAACAGCACCGCGCCCACCGGGAAATCCTGTGCGCGGTAGAGCCATGACACGAGCTCGGGGAGGCTGCGCTTGAGCAGCGCGGTCTGCGTGGAGCCGGTGAACACCTGATCGCCGGCTCGGGAGATGGTGAGCGTGATCTCCAGCTCCTCGGCGGCGGGCGCCTCGGCGACCGGCACGATGCACGGGCCGAGCGCGCAGCTGCCCTTGTAGACCTTGGCCTGGGGCAGGTAGAGCGGGTTCTCGCCCTCGATCGAGCGCGACGAGACGTCGTTGCCGATCGTGTAGCCGAGGATCTCGCCCTGCGCGCTGACGACCAGCGCCAGCTCGGGCTCCGGGACGTCCCAGCCCGAGTCCTCGCGGACGCCGATCGCGTTGCCGGGGCCGCGCACCCGACCGGGCGCGGCCTTGAAGAACAGCTCGGGGCGCTCGGCGTCGTAGACCTTGTCGTAGAAGTCGTGCGCGCCCTTGGACTCGTCGTTGCGGGCGGCGCGGGACGCCTGGTAGGTCACGCCCGCGGCCCACACCTCCTGGCCGGCGACCGGCGCGAGGATCACGGAGCCGGCGGGCACCGGCCCGGCGGCCGGCGCGTCGAGGGTGCCGGCGGCCAGCAGCTGGTCGAGCGTGCCGTCGAGCAGCTCCACCGGTCCCGCCTCCACCGGCCCGCGGGCAAGGCGCTCCCCGCCCGCGGTCTGGACCCGCCAGAGCGCCATCAGCCGGCCGGGCCGATGGTGATGGTGTGGGTCGTCGTGTAGTGGTCGCGCGCGGCCTTGCCCTGCTCGCGCGGACCGAACGACGACTGCTTCTCGCCCCCGAAGGGCGCGTGGAAGTCGACACCTGAGGTCGGCATGTTGACCCGGATCATGCCCGTCTCGAGCCCTTCCACAACCGTCAACGCGTTGTCGAGGTCGCTCGTGAAGACGGAGGTGACGAGGCCGTAGGCGACGCTGTTGGAGATCTCGACCGCCTGATCGGCGCTGGCCGCCCGCAGCACGGTCACGATCGGGCCGAACACCTCCTCCTGCGCGAGCTTGGCGGTCGGCTCCTGGCCGTCGACGACGGTGGGGGAGAAGAACAGGCCGGGGCCGTCGAGCGCCTGGCCGCCGGTGACGACGCGGCCGCCGTCGCCGGGCGCGGCGACGGCGGCGCCGACGAGCGCCTCGCGCGCGGGCGGGTTGATCACCGGGCCGACGACGGTGCCGGCCTCCTTCGGATCCCCGAGCGGGAGCGCGTCGACGGCGGCCGCGAGCGCGTCGGTGAACTCGGCCGGGTCGCCGAGGACGATCACGCGGCCGGTCGCGGTGCACTTCTGGCCGGCGTAGCCCATCGCGGCGCCGGCGATGATCTTCGCGGCGGTCTCGACGTTCGCGTCGGGCAGCACGATCGACGCGTTCAGGCCACCCATCTCGGCCTGCGCGGGGATGCCGCGCGCGGTCGCGGCCTGCGCGACCTGGAGGCCGACGTTGGTCGAGCCCGTGAAGGAGATGACGTCGGCCTGCTCGATCACGGCCTGGCCGGTCTCGCCCCCGCCGGCGACGACGTTGAAGATGCCCTCGGGCAGGTGCGCGCCGAGGATCTCCTCGAGCAGCAGCGCGGACGCGAGCGCGTCGCTGGAGGGCTTGAGCACGACGGCGTTGCCGTACGCGAGCGCGGGCGCGGCCTTCCACAGCGGGATCGCGAACGGGAAGTTCCAGGGCGTGATCAGGCCGGCGACGCCGCGCGGGCGGCGACGGGCGAGCAGCAGCGTGCGCGGGTCGGCCGGCGGCGCGGCGGGCAGCGTGTCCCCGTCGGGATCGAGCGCGGCCTGCGCCTGGTAGCGCAGGATGCGCACCGCACGACCGTGCTCCATGACCGACTCGGTCAGCGGCTTGCCGACCTCACGCACCATCAGGTCCACGATCTGGTCCTTGGCCGCGTCGACCGCGGCGGCCGCCGCCGCGAGCGCATCGGCCCGGGCCACCGCGTTGCGCCGCCACTCCTTCTGGGCCTCACGGGCGCGCGTGAACGCCGCCGCGACCGCCTCGCGATCCGCGGCCGGCGCGGACACCACCAGATCGGACTGATCCTGCGGTGACCGGCTCTCGATCGTCTGCGTGCTCATGTCGGGCACGCTAGTACTCCCGGCCGGACGACCCTTCCGACGGATGTCGCAAAGCGGTGTCGTAGCCTTTTGGGTCATGGCGACCCGTGAGCGTGTCCGTCTTCCGCCCTCCGTCTTCCGCCTGCCGGTCGAGAAGATCCGCGACGGCTACTACTCCGACACCTACTTCAACCTGACCAAGCAGCTGCTGGAGGCCGACGGCCACCACCCGCGCGTGCTGATGCAGGTGTTCCAGCGCAAGGACTCGATCCTCGGCGGCGTCGACGAGGCGATCGCCGTGCTCAAGCAGGGCACCGGGCACTACGACGGCGACGAGTGGGTCAACACGTTCGACCAGCTCGAGGTCAAGGCGCTCCACGAGGGCGACGAGATCGAGCCGTGGGAGACCGTGATGACGATCGAGGGCGACTACGCGGAGTTCGCCCACCTGGAGACGGTCTACCTGGGCGTGATGGCCCGCCGCACGCTGATCATGCGCAACGTGCGCGAGGTCGTCGAGGCCGCCAACGGCAAGCCGATCCTGTACTTCCCCGCCCGCCACGACCACTGGCTGGTGCAGACGGGCGACGGCTGGTCCGCCCACATCGGTGGCTCGATCGGCGTCTCCACCGACGCGCAGGCGTCCTGGTGGGGCGGTCGCGGCATCGGCACGGTCCCGCACGCGTTGATCGCGGCCTACAACGGGGACACGGCGCTCGCCGCGCGCAAGTTCGCGGACCGGTTCAGCCGGGACATGAACGTCACCGTGCTCGTGGACTTCAAGAACGACTCGGTGAAGACCGCGATCGAGGTCGCGGACGCGCTCGGCGAGGACCTGTGGGGCGTGCGCCTGGACACGTCGAACACGCTCGCGGACGAGTCGCTGCGCCGCCTGCGCGGCGACGACGCGCCCAAGGGCGTCGCGGCCGAGCTGGTGGAGCTCACGCGCGCCGAGCTCGACAAGGCCGGCTACCCGGACGTGAAGATCGTCGTCTCGGGCGGCTTCAACGCCGACCGGATCCGCGCGTTCGAGGCCGCCGACATCCCCGTGGACTCCTACGGCGTCGGCTCCAGCCTGATCCGCGGCTCCAACGACTTCACCGCCGACGTCGTGCTCAACGAAGGCAAGCCGGCCGCCAAGGTCGGTCGCGAGTACCATCCGAACCCGCGCCTGGACCTCGTCAAATAAGCGGGACGAAGCGCACCCGTTCCAGCGTGGTGCGCTCGAAGCCGCGCGCGGTGTGCTCGATCACGACCAGGCGCTGCTCGCCCTCCTCGACGGGGGCGACCAGGCGCCCGCCGCGCGCGAGCTGCTCCTGCAGCGCCGGCGGAATCGCGGCGGCCGCGGCGGCGATGTTGATCCCGCCGAACGGCGCGGTCTCGGGCAGGCCGCGCGCGCCGTCGCCGACGAGCAGCGTGACGTTGCGAACCTCCGCCGCCGCCAGGTTCTCGGCCGCCTGAGCCGACAACGCGGCGTGCCGCTCGACGCTCCACACGTGCGCGGCCAGCTGCGCGAGGATCGCGGCGTGGTAGCCCGACCCGGTGCCGACGTCCAACACCCGCTCGTCCCCGCGCAGCCGCAGCAGCTCGCACATGCGGGCGACCACCAGCGGCTGCGAGATCGTCTGGCCGCTGCCGATCGGCAGCGGGACGTTGTCCCACGCCTCACGGACCAGCCGGGGCGGGACGAAGCGGTCGCGCGGCACGGCGTGGACCGCCGCCAGCACGTGCTCGTCCGCGACGTGCGGGCGCAGCTGGGCCAGCAGCCGCTCGCGCCCCCGTCTCACGCCATTACGCCACCCGCGGCGCGCACTTCGGCGAGTGCGCGCTCGGAGTCCCCCTCCTCCACCTCCACGCCTCGCACGGCGGTGGAGTCGACGGTCACCTGGAAGCCCGCGCGGAGCGCGTCCAGCGCGGTGTTCTTGACGCAGTAGTCCGTGGCCAGCCCGACGACGGTCACCTGCGTGATGCCACGCTCGCGCAGGATCGCCTCGAGGTCGGTGCTCTCGAAGCCGGAGTAGCCGTCGGTGTCGACGGCCTGGCCCTTGTCGACGGTGAAGTCGATCCGCGTCTGGTCGAGCGCGGGGTGCAGCTGCGCGCCCTGCGTGCCGGCGACGCAGTGGACGGGCCACGGCCCGCCCTGCTCGGCGAACGAGCCGTGGTCGGCGGGATGCCAGTCGCGCGTCGCGACGATCAGGTCGTAGTCGCCGGACGCGGCGAGCGCGTTGATCCGCTCGGCGATCTCGTCGCCGTGCGGGACGGCCAACGCGCCGCCCGGGGTGAAGTCGTTCTGGAAGTCGACGATTACGAGTGCTCGCGCCATACAGCCATGAACGTAGCGGCCACGTCCTCCTCGCCGTGCCCGGCGTCGGTGGCGCGCAGCATCTGGTCGCGGATCAGCTTGGGGAGCGGTAGGTCGGGTGCCGCCTCGGCGATCAGCCCGGCGTCCTTGGCCGCCAGCGCGAGCGGGAAGCTGGGCGGGAACTCGCGGGCGATCATCGGCTCACCCTTGAGCCGCGCGTAGGGCGTGTCCATCAGCCCGCCCTCGATCATCTTCAGGAAGTCGCGCGGGTCGACGTCGAGGCGCTCGGCGAGCGCGATCGTCTCGGCCAGCCCTTCGACGAGCGACAGCACCCACGAGTTGCCAACGAGCTTCATCCGCTGCCCGGCGCCGACCGCGTCCCCGAGGTCGACCACCTTGCCGGCGACCGGCGCGAACACGTCGCCGAGCCGCTCGCGGCCCGGGCCGGACGCGAGCACGGTGAGCTTGCCGTCCTCGGCGGGCTTGCGCGTGCCCATCACGGGCCCGTCGACGTAGGCGTCGCCGAGCTTCGCGGCCCACTCGACGCCGACCGTGCTGGCCTGCCACCACACCGCGCCGTCGGACAGCGTCACGCCGTCCATCACCGAAGCGACCGTCGGGCCGTCGGCGAGCATCGTGATCACGACCTCGGCGCCGTCGGCGGCGTCGGACGGCTCCGCGCAGACGGTGGCGCCGAGCCCTTCGGCCTTGGACGCGGTGCGGTTCCAGGCACGGACCTCATGCCCCGCGGCCGCGAGGTTGCGCGCCATCGGCGCGCCCATGATGCCCGTGCCCAGGACCGCGATGCGCATGGCTAGAAGCGCAGCACCGCGCCGATGCCACCCAGCGGCTCGAGGTCGGTGTGATGGCGCACGACCATCGCGTTCGCCGACTGCTCGATCGCCTTCTCGATCGCCGGCTCGACGATGTCCGTCACCGGCTCACCGCCGTCGGCGGTCTCGGGCAGCAGCAACCCGGCCTGGAAGTCCACGCGGCCGCTCGCGTGGAAGTTCTCGGCGATCAGCAGCGTCTCCACCCGCGCCTGGTTGAGGGCGTCGAGCACCTCCTCGATGCCGGCCGCGCCACGGCCGCCGCTGCCCACGCCGGCCTGCAGCCGGTCCAGCGCCTCGCGCTCGCAGCGCATGACGTGCGCGGTGATCTCGGGGCCGGCGGCGGCGATGACGTCGTCCAGCGACGCGTTCTCGACGTCGACCTGGATCTTGCCCGCGACGCGCTCGAGCAGGTACGGGTGCAGCTTGCCCTTCAACTCGCTGATCAGCTCGGCGGGCACGCCGACGAGGACGCGGTCGGCGCCCTGCTTCTTGTAGAGGTCGAAGGCGAGGTCGGCCGCGTTCTGGAGGTGGTCGGAGACCTCCTTCTCGACCGAGCGCTGGTAGTTGAGCTGCGACCAGCCACCCACCTTGTGCTGCTGGTGGACGTCGTCGACGAGGCGGTCGGTCTCCTCGAGCGCGTCGCCCGGCCCGAAGAACAGGCGCGCCGCGCGGCGGTTGACCAGAAGCACCATCCAGCGCTCGTCCGTGCCCTGCAGCACCAGCGGCTCGACGAACGGCGTGCGCTCCAGGCACACCTTGTTCTCGACGGGCCGCCGCAGCTTGATGACCTCGAGCAGGTCCTCGGCGCCGCACGCGTAGACCGCGACGGCACGCGTCCCGTTCTGGGCGATCTCGCCATTCTCGAGCACTTCGCGCACCCGCTCGACGTCGTCGCGCAACCCCATGCGCTCCTCATGCGAGAGCCCATCCGCCTCGTCGACCTTGTGCGCGGCCGCCGTCATCACGGAGGTGATGGCGGATGATCGCGCGTTCGCCGTGGCGAACTGCGTCGGGTCGAGGTTCAGGAACACGGACAGCACGCGCCCCTGCTCAGGGTGCACGGCGGAGAGTGCCCGAAGGCGGGCCTGCGTGATCGGTTCGGCCATATGTTGTCGCGCCTACCCCACGTTTGCGGCGGCTGAACTCCGGGGCGTCAACACCCGCACCCGGGTCTCATGCCCGCCGGTCGTCGGACTCGCCTCGGGGACGACCCCGAGGCCTTCCAGCATCACGAAGAACGCTCTCGCCCAGACGGACTGGGTGGTGCGAGAGCGGACGTCGTCCCAGTCGATGCGCTCGCGCAGCGCGCGGGCGATGGCCAGCAGCGACTCGTAGCGCAGCGCGTGCTCATCCAGAGCCATGAGCTTCGTCACGAGCACGTCCTCGAGCGCCATCACGCGCATCTCCATGCCAAGCACTGACATTACCTCGCCACGCTCGATCAGGGCGTCATCGACCGGCGTGCCCTTGGGATGGTGGATCAGATCGACGAGCGTGTCACCGTCCCAGACCTTCACCAACCACTCTTCGGGCGGGTCCTCGAACCGCATCCCGGCGTCGCCCAGCGCGGCGACGGCCCGCTCGATGTCCTCGGGCTTGAGCATCAGGTCGAGGTCATGGCGGGTCTCCGGGCCTCCGCGGGCCCAGCTCGCCAGGCTTCCGCCCAGCAGGAACGGGATGTCGGCTTCGCGCAGCGCGGCGGCGGACCGCTTCAACGAGCTCTCGAGGTCCGAGAAGGGGCTCTGCTCATCCGTGGCCATGTTCAAGGGCTACCCGTCGCCTTCGATCGGGTAGCCGTTTTGGATATGAGCTCGACAATCGCGACGGACGGTCGGCCCGCCGAGCGCCGGGAGGAGTGCCGGATCCGGATCGCCGCCGCCGGTGACATCCACTACGGCGAGCGTGACGACGACCGCGAGCGCGCCCGCGCCACGTTCGCCGCGCTCGAGGACCGGGTCGACGTGATCCTGCTCGCCGGCGACCTGACCACCCACGGCGAGCCGCACCAGGCGCAGATCGTCGCGGACGCCGTGCGTGACGTCGGCGTTCCCGTGCTGACCGTGCTCGGCAACCACGACTGGCACGTCGACCGCGCGGACGAGCTGAAGGCCGTCCTGCAGGAGGCGGGCGTGATCGTGCTCGACAAGGAGCACTCGCACGAGACGCTGGACCTGTGCGAGACCCAGGTCGGGATCGCGGGCGTGAAGGGCTTCATGGGCGGCTTCCCGGGCACGCACCTGCCCGACTTCGGCGAGCCGTCGCTGCGCGGCGTCTACCGCGAGAGCGTGGAGGAGGCCGAGGCGCTGGACGAAGGCCTGCGCGCGATCCAGATGTGCCCGTTCCGGATCGTGCTGATGCACTACGCGCCGACGACGGAGACGCTCGTCGGCGAGCGCGAGGCGATCTGGACGTTCCTCGGCACCGACCGGCTCGCCCCGCCGATCCTCGAGCACAACCCCGACCTGGTCCTGCACGGCCACGCGCACGCGGGGACGTTCGAGGGCCGGCTCGGGCAGGTGCCGGTCTACAACGTCAGCGTGCCCGTGCTGGGCGAGGACTTCTGGGTGTTCGAGCTCGCCGGCGAGCGCCGGCGAGTCCCGTCAGAGGTCCACTAGAAGCCGCGGCCCGGCCACGACAGGCCGCGGCCCTTGAGGTTCGCGGTCACGTACGGCGGGTCGTTGCCCTCGGGCAGGTAGAGCAGCCACTGCGGCGTGTTCTCGATCGGCTGCGGGCGCAGGATCGCGTACTGCGCGCGCTTGAGGCCCTTCACGTACTTGCTCTTGGCCATCCGCTCGAGCGCCCGCGCGTCCACGCGCTCGAGCGGGATCGACTCGTAGCTCCCGTTCAGCGAGCGCACGTCGCGGCCGGTCAGCTCAGCGTCGTAGCCGTAGCTGAGGCTCACGCCGCGGCCCTTGGACTCGACCTGCACGGATGCCCGCTCGGGCCACACGGTCAGGTCGAGCACGCGGTCGCCTTCCTTGGCCACCGCGTCCAGCACCTTCTGGAGGTTCTTCGCGCGCAGCAGCGAGTCGGGCGCGCCGCCGACCGGCTCGGGGTTGGGCTCGCCGGAGAGCCGCAGGCCCTTGCCGTCGAGGTTGGCGACGAACGAGTCGGGCTCGCCGCGCAGCATGTACACCGTCCACTGGCGGCTGCCGCCCTGGAGCGTGACGTTCTTGACCGGCTCGCCGGTCTCCTCGCGGGCGGCTTCGCGGATCACGTCGAGCGCGTCCGCGTCGAGCTTGCTCACGGGCATCGTGCCGGTGGGCGTGGCCTCGCCGGACTCGTTGCGCTCGGAGCGGCCGGCGGCGTCGATCCGGACGTTGACCTGGCGGCCGCCCTCGACGGCGGTCGCGGAGGCCTCCAGCAGCTCGACGTTCAGGTACGAGATCCGGCCGTCGGGCCCCAGCTCGCGCTCCAGAGCCTCCTTCACGCGCGCGAAGTTCTCGCTCTGCATGAGGTTGCCGGTGATCGCGGCGTCGCCGCGCCCGTACTGGCCGGTGAGGTCCGCGGGGCCGACCTCGCGCATCAGCGCGAAGCCACCGTAGGCGCCGGCGAGCGTGGCGATCAGCCCGAAGAAGACGGCAAGTGCGCGCATGGCCTAGAGCTCCGAGAGGATTCGCTTGCGCTGCTCGTCGTACGCGGCGTCGTCCAGCAGGCCGGAGGCCTTGAGCTGGTCGAGCTGGCGCAGGCGCGCGGCGATGTCCTCGGCGTCCTTGGTCGCGGCCGGGGCCGCCGGGGCGGCCGGCTGCCACTTCGGCGGGGCGCTCGCGAACGTCGCGGCCATCGGCGGCGGCGAGTCCGGGGTGGCCTCGCGCCACGGCGCCGCGTGCCCGTGCGACCGGCGGCGGCCGAGGAACGGGACGCAGAACGCCGCGATCGGCGCGGCGACCACGGCGATGACCTCGAAGCCGGGACGCGTGTCGGTCTCGTTGACGTCGAGGAAGCCGAGCAGCACGCCCGCGCACACGGCGATGATCGCCGGGAGGATGAACCGCACGAGCGAGCTCGCGAGGGCGGCGCCCGCGAGCGCCGCGAACGCGCCGAGGATCATCAGCAGGATCATCGGGCCGAACCCGTCCGGGCAGGGCGCGCCGAGGACGTTGCCGTACTCGTCGGTTCCGCAGCTGCCGTTCTCGATCGCCTGCGCGATCCCGTAGGTCAGGAGCGTCAGCCCACCGGCCGCACCGCCCATCCCGATCGTTGTTCTCACGAGCACGCGGCGATCGTACGGGTCGCCCGGAACCGCCTGCCAGCGGGAAAACCGAACCTTCGGTGGGGGTGGACCGCCGAGTCCGCGAACGGAAGGAGCCTGAAACCCGCGTCGGGGGTAGGCTCATTGGCACGAAAATCCACTCCTACGGGAGCTTTGAAACCGTGTCAGACAATTCGTTCAACGCCAAGGCCGATCTCGAGGTCGGCGGGCGTTCCTATGAGATTTACCGCCTGGACGCGCTCCAGGAGAAGTTCGACGTCGCGCGCCTGCCGTTCTCGCTGAAGGTCCTCCTGGAGAACCTCCTGCGGACGGAGGACGGCGTCTCGGTCCGCAAGGAGGACATCGAGGCGCTCGCCGGCTGGGACCACAACGCGGAGCCCTCCAAGGAGATCGCGTTCACGCCCGCGCGCGTGGTGATGCAGGACTTCACCGGCGTGCCGGCCATCGTGGACCTCGCCGCCCTGCGCGACGCGATGTCGGACCTGGGCGGCGACCCGGCGAAGATCAACCCGCTGGTCCCGGCCGAGCTGGTCATCGACCACTCGGTGCAGGTGGACCAGTTCGGCACGCGCGAGGCGCTGCGCTTCAACACCGAGCGCGAGTACGAGCGCAACCAGGAGCGTTACGAGTTCCTGCGCTGGGGCCAGACGGCCTTCGAGGGCTTCGTGGTCGTCCCGCCGGAGACCGGCATCGTCCACCAGGTCAACCTCGAGTACCTCGCGCGCGGCGTGTTCGAGCGCGACGGCGTGCTGTACCCGGACACGCTCGTCGGCACCGACTCGCACACCACGATGATCAACGGCCTGGGCGTGCTCGGCTGGGGCGTCGGCGGCATCGAGGCCGAGGCCGCGATGCTCGGCCAGGCGATGTCGATGCTGATCCCGCGCGTGGTCGGCTTCAAGCTCGAGGGCGAGCTGCCCGAGGGCGCGACCGCCACCGACCTCGTCCTGACGATCACGCAGATGCTGCGCGAGCACAAGGTCGTCGGCAAGTTCGTCGAGTTCTACGGCGCGGGCGTGACCAACACGCCGCTCGCCGACCGCGCGACGATCGGCAACATGTCGCCGGAGTTCGGCTCGACCTGCGCGATCTTCCCGATCGACGCCGAGACCGTCCGCTACCTGCGCTTCACGGGCCGCTCCGAGGAGCAGTGCGAGATCGTCGAGGCCTACGCCCGCGCCCAGGGCCTGTGGCACGACGAGCACTCCGAGGAGCCGACCTACAGCGAGACGCTGGAGCTGGACCTCAGCACGGTCGTCCCGTCGCTGGCCGGCCCGAAGCGCCCGCAGGACCGCGTCGTCCTCACCGAGTCCAAGGCCGCGTTCCGCGGCGCGCTGGAGGACATCCTGCCGGACCCGGAGCCGACCGCGCACACCGACGGCGGCACCGACGTCGACGAGGAGGTCGCGGAGTCGTTCCCGGCCTCCGACCCGCCCGCGCACAACGGCAACGGGTCTGGCCACGACGACTCCGAGGACCCGCACGAGGGTTCCCGCGTGCAGGTCGCCGAGCGCACGACGCACGCGGTGCCGTTCACCACGGCCGACGGCACGCAGACCGAGCTCGACCACGGCCACGTCGTGATCGCCGCGATCACCTCGTGCACGAACACGTCGAACCCGTCCGTGATGCTCGCCGCCGGCCTCGTGGCCCGCAAGGCGCGCGAGCGTGGCCTGAAGGCCAAGCCGTGGGTGAAGACGTCGCTCGCGCCGGGCTCGAAGGTCGTCATGGAGTACTACGAGCAGGCCGGTCTCGTCGAAGATCTGGAGGCACTCGGCTTCCACCTCGTCGGCTTCGGCTGCACGACGTGCATCGGCAACTCCGGCCCGCTGCCGGAGGAGGTCTCCAACGTCGTCAACGCCGAGGACCTCGCCGTGGTGTCCGTGCTCTCGGGCAACCGCAACTTCGAGGGTCGCATCAACCCCGACGTGAAGATGAACTACCTGGCCTCGCCGCCGCTGGTGGTCGCCTACGCGATCGCGGGGACGATGGACATCGACCTGCTCGACCAGCCGCTCGGCGAAGGCTCCGACGGCGAGGACGTCTACCTCAAGGACATCTGGCCCACGACCAAGGAGGTGGCGGACCTCGTCGAGGGCTCGGTCAGCGAGGAGATGTTCAAGAAGTCCTACGAGTCGGCCTTCGAGGGTGACGAGCGCTGGCGCGGCTTGGAGATTCCCGAGGGCGACCGCTTCGCGTGGGCCGACGACTCGACCTACGTGCGCCGCCCGTCCTTCCTGGAGGACATCCCGAAGGAGCCGACCGCTCCCGTGGACATCGAGGGCGCGCGCGTGCTGGCCAAGCTCGGCGACAGCGTCACGACCGACCACATCTCGCCCGCGGGCGCGATCAAGAAGGGCACGCCGGCCGCCGAGTACCTCAACGAGCACGGCGTCGAGGTCAAGGACTTCAACTCCTACGGCTCGCGCCGCGGCAACCACGAGGTGATGGTGCGCGGCACGTTCGCGAACATCCGCCTGCGCAACCAGCTCGCGCCGGGCACGGAGGGTGGCTTTACCCGCCACCAGCCGTCCGGCGAGGAGACGACGATCTACGACGCGTCGATCAAGTACGCGGAGGCGGACGTCCCGCTGCTCGTGCTTGCGGGCAAGGAGTACGGCTCGGGCTCGTCCCGCGACTGGGCGGCCAAGGGCACGAAGCTGCTCGGCGTGCGCGCCGTGATCGCCGAGTCCTACGAGCGCATCCACCGCTCCAACCTCGTCGGCATGGGCGTGCTGCCGCTGCAGTACCTCGACGGCGACAGCGCCGAGTCGCTCGGGCTCACCGGCGAGGAGGAGTTCTCGATCACCGGCATCGACGGTGGCGAGGCCAAGGAGGTGACCGTGCGCGCCGACGACAAGGAGTTCAAGGTCCGGGTGCGCATCGACACCCCCAAGGAGGTCCTGTACTACCAGCACGGCGGCATCCTGCCGTTCGTGCTCCGACAGCTCCTGGCGGCCTAGATGGCGCTTCCGGAGACCCTGCGCCGGCTGCTGACCGCAGCCGGCCCGTCCGGGTACGAGCAGGCGCCGGCCGCGGTGTTCCGCGACGCGGCGGCGGCGTTCGGCGCCGAGGTGACCTACGACACCGTGGGCTCCACGGTCGCGCGCGTGCCCGGCACCGGCGGTGGCAAGTCGGTGGCGATCGTCGGCCACATCGACGAGATCGGCCTGATCGTCCACCACATCGACGACGACGGGTTCCTGTGGTTCACCGGCGTCGGCGGGTGGGACCCGGTCGTGCTCGTCGGCCAGCGTGTGGAGATCGCGACGCGTGACGGCGCGGTCTCCGGCGTGGTCGGCAAGAAGCCGATCCACCTGATGAAGGACGAGGACCGCAAGAAGGTCCCCGAGCTCAAGCACCTGCACATCGACATCGGCGCCGCATCCGGTGAAGAGGCGCGCGGGTTGGTGCGGATCGGCGACGTCGCGGTGATCGCGGGCGAGCCGATCGAGCTGCCCGGCGGCCGGTTCGTCTCGCGCTCGATGGACAACCGCCTCGGCTGCTTCGTCGCGCTGGAGACGGCGCGGCTCGTGGCCGAGGCCGGCGGTGCGCCCGGTGACGTCTACGCGGTCGCGGTCGCCCAGGAGGAGATCACCTTCGGCGGCTCACGGACGACGGCGTACTCGCTCCGGCCGGACGTCGCCATCGCGGTGGACGTGACCTTCGCCACCGACCAGCCGGGCATCTCCGAGCAGGAGCTCGGCAAGCACCGGTTCGGCAGCGGCGCCGTCATCACGCGCGGGTCGACCCTGGACCCGACCGTGTTCGAGCTGCTGTACGAGACCGCCGAGGCCGAGGGCATCCCGTTCACCGTCGACGCCTCGGCGCGCGGCACGGGCACGGACGCCGACGCGATCCACATCTCGCGTGCCGGCATCCCGTCGTCGGTCGTCAGCGTCCCGCTGCGCTACATGCACTCCCCCGTCGAGATGGTCCAGCTGAGCGACGTCGAGGCGGCCGCGAAGCTGCTCGCCGCGTTCGCCCAGCGCCTGCCGGCGGACATCGACTTCAGGCGCTAGTTGCTCCTGTTGCTGTTCGACATCGACGGCACGCTGCTCCAGCGTGCCTCGGTCGAGCACGCGGCCGCGCTGCGCTCCGCGGCCGGCCGCGTGCACGGCGTCGACCTGACCTCGGTGGACGCGGTCGAGTACGCGGGGCGCACGGACCGCGCGATCGCGCGTGACCTGCTCGCCGCCGTGGGCGTGGACGACCTGGACGAGGCCTGGGTGGACGAGACCGTGCGCGAGTACGAGCGCCTGTGCCCGCCGGACCTGTCGGCCAAGGTCGCGCCGGGGATGGTCGAGCTGCTCGAGGCCCTGGCGGCGCGCCCTGACGCGTTCCGCCTGTCTCTGGTCACCGGGAACCTGGAGGCCGTGGCCCGGCGGAAGCTCACCGCGGCGGGCATCGGCCACTACTTCGAGCCCGGCCAGGGCGGCTTCGGCTCCGACCACGAGCAGCGCGGCGAGCTGCCGCGGATCGCGCGCGAGCGTGCGTCGTCTCCGGCGTGGTCGCGGGATCGCACCGTCGTGATCGGCGACACACCGCGCGACATCGCGTGCGCCCGGGTCGACGAGGTGCGCGTGGCGGCGGTGGCCACCGGGCCGTACCCGGTCTCTGCGCTGGCCGAGGCCGACGCGGTGGCCGACGACGCGCGCGCCCTGCTCCCCGTCTTGCAGGACTGGGTCTAGTTCGGTCCAGCGGGCGCTCGATCAGCCGTTCGCGGCGACCCGCGGCACGACCAGCACCGTCGCGAACGGGACCTGCCCCGGGCGCTTGCGCACGCGCGTCACCCACACGGCCGACGAGTTCGCCGCCGTCGTGGTCAACGTGTCCTGCACGCCCGCCGGCGGCCGCTCCCACAGCGGCTTGTTGATGTGCCCCTTGGCCGGGAAGCGGTTCGGCTCGTGGCCGGCGTCGCGGCGGGCGGTGGGGTACGTGCCGTAGATCGCCTGGTCGCTGGCGACCCGCTGAAGCCGCAGCCGGCCGATGCGGACCTGCTGGCGCGAGTAGGTGGCGCGGACGTAGGTCAGCTCCAGGCCGACGATCGACGGGCCGCGGAGCTGGGCGCGGGCTTCGCGGCGGAGCATCGTGCGGACGCCGGTCGCGAGGTCGACCGACTCGATGCGGCCGTCCACGTCGTACACGAGGAGGTTGCCGCTCAGCGCCGGGCGGCCGACCGCGCCGACCACGACCTGGCGCGGCGTGAGGTCCGTCAGCGACGCGGCCCACAGCTCGGCACCCTGGCGCCAGACGACGAAGGTGTTGGACACGGCGACGCTGTCGGCCTCCGGGGCGGAGAAGGCTTGCACGCCGAAGACGACGACGTGGCCGTTCTCGATCCAGGCCTGGCGCCCGCCGCCGACCGCCGGGTGGTTGCCGGCGACCGGCTGCACCCCGCCCGGGCCGCGGAGCTCGCCGAAGCCGCCGGGGCGGTGGAGGGCGAGCGTCTGGCCGTCCACGCTCGGGTCGGCGAAGCCGATCGCGGTCGCGCTCACCGACTGCGCCTGGGCGGGAGCGGCGAACAGGCTGACGGCCACTACGGCCAGCGCGGCCGCGTCGGCGAGCCTGAGCGAACGCAGGATCCGGGGCTCCTCGGCCATCGCGGCGTGGGCCGCGCCGCCGCCGAACGGCGCGAGCACGACCACCGGCAACGTTCGCCCGACGCCGAACGCGACGCCGACGGCCAGTCCCAGCGCCGGGTCGCCGAGCGCGACGGACACGCCCGCGAGCGCCCACACGGCGAACGTGAGGATGAAGGTCGTGAAGCCGAGGCCGAGCAGCACGCCGTACAGCCCGGCGGCCAGCGGCACGGCCAGCACGCGCCGCCACGACTCGGGCACCTGGCGGCGGACCTGCGGCATGATCCGCGCCCCGCGCGCCTCACCGACGGCGGCGGCCAGCGCGATCAGCGCGGCGGCCGCGGGCGCCGCGGCGCCGAGCCACGAGCCCACGAGCGCGAGCCCGCCGAACGTGATCACGCCGCCCACGAGCGCGCCGGCCGCGAATGTCGTGCACGCCACGACGGTCACCCGCATCCGCCCGGCGTAGCCCGACGGCGCCAGGGTCTCGACCATCGAGAACCCGCACGGCGACCACGCGCCGGTGACGCCGGCGACCAGCGCCAGCGCGATCAACGTCACTTCGACCATTGTCGACCAGCTTACGGAGCGCTCCCCCGTTCACGGCCGCGTAACCACGGCGCACGCGCCCACTCGCAGACTCCCGCGTCGGTCGATCACGAAGCGGGGTTGCATGCAGCGGTTCACGGATGAGCTGGCGGACGCCAGGCCTGAGGCCCTCCTGGGCACCAGGCGACGGTTTCTCACACTGGCGGGCGCCGCGGCGGTCCTCGCCTTCAGCTCGCGGCTGCCGGGGACGGGCACCGCGTACTCGAAGGCGAGCACGCTCGGCGGCTACCCGTTCACGCTGGGCGTCGCCTCGGGCGATCCACTGCCGGACTCGGTCGTGCTGTGGACGCGGCTCGCGCCCGACGCGCTCGACCCGTTCGGCGGGATGCCGTACACGCCGGTGGACGTGCGGTGGGAGCTCGCGCACGACGAGGCGTTCACGAAGGTCGTGCAGACCGGCACCGCGGTGGCACGACCCGAGTTCGCGCACAGCGTGCACGTGGACCTCAAGGGCCTCGAGCCGGGCCGCGAGTACTTCTACCGCTTCGTCGCCGACGGCGAGCGCAGCCCGGTCGGCCGCACGCTGACCGCGCCCGCGGCCGGCAACCGCAGCCTCAAGCTCGCGTTCGTGTCCTGCCAGAGCTGGCACGCGGGCTTCTACACCGCCTATCGGCACCTGGCGAACGAGCACCCGGACGTCGTCCTGCACCTCGGCGACTACATCTACGAGTTCGCGACCGATCCCGTCGGCGGCCCCCGCAACACGCCGATCCCGGCTTCCGCGCAGGTCCCGACCGAGAGCCTGGACCAGTACCGGCAGCGGTACGCGCTCTACAAGACCGACCCGGACCTGCAGGCCGCGCACGCCGTCGCGCCGTTCGTCGTCACCTGGGACGACCACGAGGTCGTCAACAACTACGCCGACATGACGACGCCGGCCGGCGACGCCGAGGCCGCCTTCCTGGTCCGGCGCGCGAACGCCTACCGCGCGTACTGGGAGCACATGCCGCTGCGGCCGCTGCAGCAGCCCAAGGGCAAGGACCTGCAGCTCTACCGCCGCTTCCGCTACGGCGACCTTGTCGAGTTCAACGTGCTCGACACGCGCCAATACCGCAGCGCGCAGGTCACCGGCAACGCGCGCTTCGACGAGGCCCGCACCATCATGGGCGCCACGCAGGAGCAGTGGCTGCTGGACGGGCTGAGCGCCTCACCGGCGCGCTGGAACGTGCTCGCCCAGCAGGTGCTGATGGGCCAGCTCGACTCCGACCCGGGCTCGGCGGTCACCGTCGGCAACGACTCCTGGGACGGCTACGCGGCCAACCGCATCCGGCTCGTCGACGCGATCGAGCAGCGCAAGGTCGCCAACCCGGTCGTGCTCTGCGGCGACGTCCACCGCCACCAGGCGAGCCACGTCAAGGGCGACTACCGGAAGGCGGACGCGAAGATCGTCGCGCCCGAGTTCACCTGCTCGTCGATCTCCAGCGCCGGCGACGGCACCGAGGAGACGTCGAACGCCGCCAACCTGTACGCGGCCAACCCGCACCTGCGGATGACCACGAGCCAACGCGGCTACGTCACGTGCACCGTCACTCCGGACGAGTGGCGCACGGACTACCGGGTCGTGCCGTACATCACCCGCGCGGACGCGCCGGTCGCGACCCGCGCGAGCTACGTCGTCGAGAGCGGCAACCCGGAGCTGGAGGCGGCATGAGGCGCGTCATCGGCTTCACGGCGCTCTCGCTCGCCGTTGCCGCGCTGCACGGCACGGCCGTCGGCTTGCCCGGCGGCGAGGACGACCGCGTCCAGCTCGCGCCGAGCGTCGACCGGCTCGAGATCCTGCGCTGCATCGGCTTCGAGCAGCTCCGCGTGAGCCTCCGCAACACCACCGCCGACCATCAGTACGGCGACCTGTTCCTCAAGCCGACCGGGCCCTTGCAGCCATCGCGACGGCAATGGTCGAGCTACACGCCGGTCGGAGCCGACGTCGCCACGCCGATCCAGGTGCGGGTCGCGCCCGACGCCCGCGTCGGCGACTACGAGCTCGGCTACCAGCTGGGGGACAAGGTGCAGGCCTCCACGCCCGTGAAGGTCGTCTCGGACCCCGCGGCACAGTGCGTGCCGTACGGGCGCATGACGGCGACGGCCACGAGCCTGCAGGGCAGCGACGACGCCTCCAAGGCGGTCGACGGCGACCCCGCCACGATCTGGCGCTCGGCCGCGGGCAGCCTGCCTCAGTCGATCACGTTGGACCTCGGCGGGGTCTACGACATCACCGAGCTGCGCTACCAGCCGCGCTTCGACGGCCTCCTGAACGGCCACATCAACGCGTACACGATGGCCGTCAGCACGAACGGCACGACCTTCACCGACGTCCGGACCAGCACGTGGGGCGCGTCGGAGCTGATGAAGACGGCCAAGCTCACCACCCCGGCGCGTGGCGTCCGCAAGATCCGGCTGACGATCACCGGCGGGCGCAACAACTTCGCCGCGGCCGCGGAGCTCATCCCGATCGGCGTGCCGGTCGACGTGCCCGCGGCGAGCGCCTCGGCGATCGCCGTGCCGAACGACCTGTTCGCCGGCCAGCCGGTCAACGCGACCGTCACCGCGGGCAACTGGACGAACGACCCGCTCGAGGTCGACGTGTCGGTGGACGCGCCCGCGGGCTGGACCGTCAAGCCCGTGCGGGTCACGATCGCGCCCGGCCGGACGCTCCCCGTCAGCGTGCCCGTGACGCCGCCCGCGATGCCGTTCCCGGAGCCGGGCGTGCAGCCCGAGGTGACGCTCACGGGGCGTGCCGCGCCCGTCGGCGGCGGCCAGGTCGAGGGCGCGCCGACCGCGACGGTGTGGGTCAAGCCTGACGCCCCGGTGTTCGAGCAGGCGCGGGACTTCGGCACGCCGTCGTCCGTGGTGATCATCGGCGGCTGGACGCGCGTCTCGCCGGCCGACGTCTGGAACGCCGGCCTCACCGCGGGCTGGGTCGGTGCGACGCCGACCGGCCGTGACCGCGGCGCCGGCTCGGACGCGCTGCGGCGCGACCACGTGTACGCCTCCGCCGAGCGGACGCTGCGCGTGTCGGTCCCGCCCGGCAAGCACCGCGTCGCGCTCCTGCGCGGCGACGTCACCGCCGCGACCGGGTCGTTGATCGTGCGCAGCGACGGGCGGACCCTCGTCGGCCCGGGCGCCGCGCTGAAGGCGCGCGAGTTCGCGTGGGAGCGCTTCGTGCTCGACGGCGGCGCGGGCGGTCGACCGGTCGACCTCACGCTCAGCGGCGACGCCGGCGCGGAGTGGAAGCTCGCCGCGCTCGTGCTCGACCGTGCGGTGGTCGAGGACGGCACCGCCGGCGGCACGGTGCCGGCGACGTTGTCCCTCGCGCTCGGCGCTCCGGCGACGTTCGGCACGTTCGTCCCGGGCCGCGACGCCACCTACGACACGTCCACGACCGCGACGGTGATCTCCACGGCGGGCGACGCGACGCTCACCGCGTCCGGCCCGGTCACGCTCCGCAACGGTGCGTTCTCGCTCGCCCGACCGCTCGCGGTGACGCTGTCGAAGGCGGCGTGGACTGCGCCCGCGTCCAACGACGAGGTGACGGTCGGGTTCCGCCAAGCGATCGGCGCCGAGGAGCCGTTGCGCTCCGGGACCTACTCAGGCGCGGTGACGTTGACCTTGTCCACGACCACGCCCTAGCACTTGACCTTGGTGTCGTAGTACATGACGCAGAAGACCTTGCGGCCCTTGTAGCAGTAGCCCGTGAGCGCCTTGTCGCCGTTGATGCGGTTCCGGACGGAGCCGCAGCAGTCGACGAGCTTGCGCACGTGGCCGCCGCAGCAGCGGTACCAGGCGCCGTCGACGTGGGGCTTGAAGCCGTACACGTCGGCGGTCGCCGCGCACACGGCGGTGCGCGTGGCGGCCGGCAGGAGCGCGCCGTCCGCGTCCGTGAGCGGGTCGCCGTCGTCGTCGACCGGGAGGCCGTCGCGGTCGACGTAGCGGCCGAGGTCGTCGACCGGCCGGCCGTTCTTGGCGCGGATCGGCAACCCCTTGCTGTCGATCCGCGGCAGGCCGGTCGGGTGCGGGCACGAGTCGGTCGTGTAGATGTGCCCGCAGAAGTGGTACGCCTCCGCCTCGCCGGGCGCGACGAGGCTCCCGACGGTCTTCGCGCCGGTCACGCCCATCACGACCGCGCCCACACGGGCGAGGAAGCCACGGCGGGAGCTGGAGGCGGCGACGTCGTCCGCGAACTTGCCGCCGTTCACGCGCGCACCGCTCCCCGCCGCCGCTCGGCCGTCGCGAGGACGGTCTCCAGCTGCGCGCCCGTGTTGAACGTGCCCTTGGCAAGCACGGTGCCGTCGGTGTCCAGCGCGACCGCGAACGGGCTCCCGGGCACGTCGGCGGCCGTCCACGCGTTCTTGTCCAAGACCTCGTCGAAGGTCTTCAGCTCGACCGCCGGGTGTTGGCCGAAGCGCTCGATCGTCGGCTTGAGCGCGCGGCACACGCCGCAGCCGTCCGAGGTGAACACGGCCAGGCCGAGCGTGCCGGGCTCGAGCGCGAAGTCGTGGGCCAGCGCGATGAACGCGCCGATCTCGGGGCCTTCGTGGTCGACCTCGAGCGCACCCTGCGGCGCGACCGACAGCCGCAGCATCCCGACCTCCCGCGCGAGCGCGAGCACGACGACGCCGAGCGC
The DNA here is from genome assembly GCF_003633755.1 of Solirubrobacter pauli. Lineage (GTDB taxonomy): Bacteria > Actinomycetota > Thermoleophilia > Solirubrobacterales > Solirubrobacteraceae > Solirubrobacter > Solirubrobacter pauli. Next base: position 2,008,389 of record NZ_RBIL01000001.1, on the reverse strand, counting down.
GACCAGGCCGAGCAGCGCCATGGCGAGGCCGATGGCGAGCCAGGTCTCCGTGCTCGGCTCGGTGCGAGGCAGCAGCGGCGCGAGCGCGAGCGCCGCGGCGAGCGCGGCCGTCCGCCCGGCCGAGGTCGTGGACAGCGTGCCCTTGGCGCCGTAGCACGCGCACGGCGAGCCGCCGCGCCCCGCGGCGAGCGCCGCGATCTGCGCCGCGGTCAACGCGGCCAGGAAGATCGCCGCGGCCCGCAGCGCCCACTCGAGCCCGGCGCCGACGAGCACGCCGAGCGCCAGCTCGACCGCGATCAGGCCGCCCCAGACGGCGGTCGCGAGGCGCGGGTCACGCACGCCGTAGGTGCCGAGCGCGGCCCGCGCGGACGGGCCACCAGCCGCTTTCAGTCCCGCGGCAGCGACCAACACGAGGCCCAGGACGAGGCAGACCACGACAGACACCATTGACGGCCGCGAAGGTAACAGGAATCCCTGAGAAGTCGACCCCGGTCAGCCCGGGGCCGCTCTCAGGAAACGTTCAGGTGCAGGTCTTCTGCACCTTCGTCGAGCCCGGGAGGACGCAGTACGGCACGATCGCCGGCTGCTTGCCCCGCTTGAGCGTGATCCGCGCCACCTTCGTGTTGAAGCTCGGCGCGCTCACCCAGATCTCGACCGTCTGCCCGACCCGGAACCGGCGCTGCTTCTTCGTCAGCGACGCGATCACGCTCGACGCCGCCTTCTTGACCTTGCTCGCCTTCAGCGTCTTGGACCGGAACGGGCACTTCTTGCCGGAGCACTTGATCGTGACCTTCCAGCCCTTCGGGAACTGCTGCGTGATCTTCAGCGTCCGCAGCGTGAACGTGGTCCCGCGCTTCGTGTAGGACCAGTTGTGCAGCACGCCCGAGGCGAGCGTCGGGAACGGCTCGGCCACGCCGTCGCAGTTCTCGTCGATGTTGTTGCCCTTGATCTCCGCCGCGCCCGGCCGGATGTTCCGGTTGTTGTCGTTGCAGTCCTGGCCGGCCGTGAAGCCGTCGCCGTCGGCGTCGATGCCCGCGGGCACCACCACCGGCGCGCCGACGACGTGCACCTGGATCGACCCGTCGGCCTGGAACGTGCCGTACGTGACGTCCCGATAGGCGGCGCGGAAGCTCATCGTCGTCGAGCCGTTCTGGCCGAGCGGCGCCGCGTAGTTGACCGTCCGGAGGTCATGGTCGAAGCCCCCGATCGCCCCGAGCGTCGGCGGGTTGACCGGAGCGAACGTGAGCGGATCCCCATCCGGGTCCGAGCACGGAATGCCAAGGGTCTGCACCGAGCCGTGTTGCACCGTGGTGGCGACGTTGTCGCACACCGGGCCGCTCGAGTCGCGCCGCAGCGTCACGACCTTGCCCGCCGTGAGCGCGTAGACGTGCCGACCGTCGCGAGCGACCGCCACAGCAGTCGGCGTCCCGAAGCCGGCGAACCCCGAGCAGGAGCCAGCAACCCGGGACGTCTGCACGCAGCCGCGTTCGTCCGTGCGCGGCGCGATGGCCCCGGCCCCGCGGTTGAGCTCGACGGCGCTGCTTCCGGCGACATAGACGTCTTCGTCGTCGGTCGTTGTCGCCAGTGCCGGGGCGGCGGAACCGAGGCCTCGCCCTGCCGTGCACTGCCCGGCGACCGCGGACTGGCTCACACAGCCCGTGACTCCCAGGCGGCGGGCGAGGCCGTTGACCGTAGGGTCGAAGGCCACGACGCGGCCGACGGCCGACACCACGGTCTGGCCGTCCACGGTTGTGGTGATGTGCGGCATCGCGCCCAACACCTGGCCGTTGGGGGCCACGGCGATGTCCGTGATCCCGCCGGCGAGGTCGGCGACCGCGGTGCAACTCGTGACGTTCGAACCGACGCACGTGGCCGCGGCCATGAGCCCCGAGCTTCCTTCGCGACCGAGGGTGACGATGGAGCGAATGCCGCCGACGTAAACGCGGTCCCCGGTCACGGCGAGCGAATGCGCCCCCGTTAGTCCGGGGGCGGGCGCGCAGCCACTCACCCGTGCGACGTTCATGCACGCGGCGAGGCTGCCTGCATCATCGGCTTCGATGATTCCGCCGCCCGCGCCGATGCGCAGGGCGGTAACGCTGTTGCTGCCCGACGACGCGACGTAGAGGGTGTTGCCAGCGACGGCGAGGTCCTGCGGAGTCACCATGGACCGCGCGAACGTGCACGGCAGGCCCGGGCCGCCCGTGTTCGAGACGCACCCTCCGCTGGCCTTGAGCGACAGAACCCCGCCCGCGCCTCGATCGAACGCCAGCACGCGATTCCCAGTTCCGTTGGCGACGTAGACGCTGCCCCCGTCGGGCGCGACCACGACCGCGTTCGGCCCGCTGAGCGCGAGTGCGCCCGTGAGGCGCGTGCATCCGGCGACGTCACGCACGCACTGCGCCAGGGCAAGCTGGCCATTTCCATCCCGCGCGAACACGAGCAGGCCGTTACCGGCGGTCGTCACGTAGACGTTGGCACCGTCGGGGGACACCGCCACGTCCACGGGGTTGCCATTGAAGACGGTGGCGCTCAGGTTGGTGGCGCAACCAGTCGAGTTGCCAACGCACGTGGTTCCGTAGATCCCGCCCGGCACGACCGCCGAGGCCGTGCTCGCCCCCGCCAGCACGCACACCGCAGCGGCAATCGCCGCGATCCATGCGCGTCGCGTCCTCATCAAGCCCCGCATCGGCGCCTCCCTGACCCTTCCGTTCTGCATCCCTGGGACGGCGGAAGCTAACCCTGCGGGCTTGAAACCGTCAACCCAAGAAGGTCAGGTTGCGGTGCCTTTGGACCATCGTTCGAGGGCCCAAAGGCAGCGTGCGTAGCGGGTGAATCGGCCTCAGGAGCAGCGGGAGGGCGTCTTCGCGCCGGGGGCGAGGCAGCTCGTCGTGGTCGTCGGCCCGCTGCGACCGCGGATTGTCAGTCGCTTGACCGCTCCGATCATCCCGGGCTTCGTCACACGGACCTCGATCACGGTGCCGCGCTTGAAGCGCTTGCTCACGAAGGTCGTCAGCTTCACCGTGCCGCGGGCGTTGCTCTTCTTGAAGTCGCGTGCAGGGCAGCGCGGCGTCTTGCCCTTGCGCTTGGGCGGCGTGCAGCCGACCGTCACCGTCGCGCCGGTCGGAACGCCCTTGGCGCTGAAGCTGGTCAGCTTGGTGGAGCTGTTGCTGGCGCTGTACTTGAACGACAGCGTGACGTTGATGGCGGGCGTCGGCGTCGTGGCGTTCTGCACGGGCGGCGCGGGCACGGCGGGGACCGGGTTGGCGACCTGGATCGTGCGCTGGATGCTCGTCCCGTTACCGGCGCCGTCCGTCGCCGTGATGGTCACCGTGTAGACCCCGGGTGCCCCGTAGGCGTGGGAGACGGAGGGACCGGTGGCCGAGCTGCCGTCGCCGAAGCTCCAGCTCAGGTTCGCGCCGCTCCAGCGGTCGCTCGCCGCAGCGCTCATCCCGACCGGGGCGCCGGTCGTGCCGGTGCCCGGCACCGAGGCGGCTGAGATCGTCGGCGGCGCGGCGTCGTACGCGGTCACCTGGGCCACCTGGGGGCTGCCACTGGGGGAGAACGTCCAGCCCACGATCGCGTTGGCCTCGCCGTCGATCGCCAGGCTGGCGAGGTACGCGCCCGAGCCCTGCGAGATGTCCTCGACGCCGCCGAAGCTTCCGCCCGGCGGGCGGGTCGCGGCCTGGATCGTCGTCGTGCTCTGGCTCTGCGTCCACACGGCGACGGCGGTCCCCGACGGGTCCATGGCCACCGCCGGGAGCAAGCTCGAGCTGCCGGGCCCCGAGATGGTCTGCGGCGTCCCGAAGCTGGCGCGCGACGCCCGCGAGGCGGCCTTCGTCTGATTCGACCCGCCGACCCAGACGGCGACGGCGTTGTTGCTCGCGTCCAGGGCGACCGTCGGGTAGTTGACCGTCTCCGCCGTGTCCGAGACGTTGTCGATGCCGCCGTCGAGCGCGCCGGCCGCGGTCAAGAACCGCGACTCGACCAGGCTCGAGCGCGTCCACACGGCAGTGGCACGGCCGACAGGATCGATCGCCACGGCCGGAGCGTCGGCGTCCGCGCCGGTGCCGGAGAGGTCGACGACGGGCGCGAACGCCCCGCCCGCCGGCCGGACGCGGGCCTGCGCGATCTGATTGGTGCCGTTCGTGCGTCGCCACACGACCGCGACGTCACCGCGGTCGTTGCTCGCCACGCGCGCAGCGGCGGCGTCCTGCGTGACATTGGACAGCGTCGTCGCGGTACCCGCGGGCGGGAACGCTCCGCCCGGCGCCCGCGTCGAGGTCTGGATGACGTTCTTCGAGCCGTTGTTCCACGTCCAGACCGCGACGATCGTCCCGTCGGCGCTGATCGTGACGTCCGGATCGCTCTGCGCGTTGCGACTGGCGTCGGAGAGATCCGCCGGCGGGCTGAAGCTGCCGCCCGCGGGGCGCACGGAGGCTTGGATCACCGATGTCGTGGCGAGCGGGTGGGCCCAGACCACGACCGCGTTCCCCTTGGGGTCCACGGCGACCCTCGGCTGTGCGCCGAGGATGCCGATGAAGTAGCACGGCTGGGTCGTCCCCAGCGTCTGCGCCGGGCCGAAGGCACCACCGGGCGGGCGAACCGCCGCCTGCACCTCCTGCGTGCCGCCGTTCGCCCGCGTCCAGGTCGCGACCGTTTCACCCGCGGGCGTCACCGCTACGTCGACGCTCGCGATCCCCGGCTGACCGGAGAGGAACCCGCAGGTGGCGGGGCCGCTGGTCTGCGGCGTCGAAACGGCGACCGGCGACAGCCAGCCGGCCGCCTGGGCGTCGGCGCCCCAGGCGCCGGTGGCAGCGATGACGAGAAGCAGGAGCGCGGCGCGGGCGGCGGACATGACGCGAGCTAATCGCCGCCCGAGGGCCTTGTCCATCACCCCTGGGAGTGAGATTCCCGCGCTCCGGGCTTGCAATCGGAGTGCTGCAGTGGTGAGACTTGAAGCACTAAATCAGGGGGGAGAGTTCTGGGTGGCTGCGACTAAGACCGGTATGGACACGCTCCGACGCGTCACGGCCGCGGTCACGATCCTGCTCCTCGGGCCGGCCACCGCGGCGGACGCAGCTGCGGGCACGTACGTCGTCGAGTCCTGCCGGACCGCGAACGGCGCGGCCGGCGCGCAGTCGTGGGTCGCCCGTCCGGTTCCGGCCGCTGCGAAGCCGACAAGCCCACTGTTCACAGACGGGTGCGCGAGCGATGGTCACGTTCGCTTCGAGATCGGGCCGCTGATCCAGCAGCAGGTCACGGCCGCCCAGTGGCTGTTCGAGGCGCCCGCTGGAACGTCGATCGCCCGACTGGATGTGTGGCGCTATGCGGCGGTCTACGCGCCAGAGCAACCTGCCCGCTATCGGCTGTTCGCGGACGAGCGGGTGCTCGAGGAGAGCCCAGATCTCCCGACGTGGGAGATCGGCGGCGTCTTCGCCGGAGCGCTCGTCTCCGCGCCGGTCCTCGACGCGCAGCGGGTGGGCGTGCAGATCGGCTGCGAGGAAGGTGACTACTCGTGCGCCGGCGACGCGATCCAGCTCGGCGTCACGCGTGCGGCGGTGACGCTGCGCGACGAGGTCTCGCCGGAAGCCGTCGGGTCGCCCTCTGGACGGCTGTTCAGCGGCCTGTCGATCGACGGGCTGGTCGACGGCCGTCTCGGGTTCCGCGACGTCGGAGGCGGGGTCGCCACCGTCGAGTTGCGGGTCGACGGGACGGCTCGTGGCGTCCAACACGTCGGCGGTGCATCGTGCGCACCGCCGTATGTGGTTCGTGTGCCGTGCGCCGCGGCGGGTAGCGCGACGCTGACCCTCGATGCCTCCCAGCTCAGCGATGGCGCGCACACCGTCGAGCTCGTCATGTCCGACGTGGCCGGCAACCGTGGCGTCGCCGGTCCGTACGCCATCTCGGTGCGGACGCCGCCGCCGGCGCCGAGCGGCGGACCCGTCGTCGCCCCGAGCCCGCCGAGCTCGCCGGCTCCGGCGGCCGTGCAGCCGCCCGGGACACTCGCGCTCGCCGGCAAGCCGAGGCGGCGCGTCAGGTTCGTGGAACAGAAGCTCGCCGGCTCCGTGCGGTCGTCGGCCGGCGGCGCGATCGCCCGAGCTCGAGTCGAGGTCACGACCCGCCCGCTACGCGGCGGGGCGTGGAGCGCTCCCACGTTCGTCACCGCCGATGCGGGCGGACGGTTCGCGGTCACGCTCCCTCGTGGGCCGTCACGCGAGGTGCGCGTCGCCTACGGCGACTCGGCGCAGACCGTGAAGCTCATCGTCGCCGCGCCGGTGCGGTTCACAGCCAACCGCAAGGCCACGCGCAACGGGCGCAGCGTCAGGTTCTCGGGGACCGTGCCCGGCACGGGTGGAGCGCGCACGCGGGTGGAGCTGCAGGCGTGGGCGGGGCGCTGGGTGCCGTTCGCGACCGCCGGGCTCAGGAACGGGCGGTTCGGCGCGAGCTATCGGTTCCGGTCGACGTACGCGACGACGCGGTACCGGTTCCGGGCGGTGCTGCACGGCGACGACGACTTCCCCTACGCCGGCGGGACGTCGCCGGAGGTGGAAGTCGTCGTCAGGCCGTGAGGCGCTAGGCGCGCGTGAGCTTCTTGTACGAGATGCGGTGCGGCCGGTCGGCCTCGGCGCCGAGCTTGGAGCGGCGGTACTCCTCGTAGGCCTCGAAGTTGCCTTCGAACCAGGTGACCTGGGAGTCGCCCTCGAAGGCGAGGACGTGGGTCGCGACGCGGTCCAGGAACCAGCGATCGTGGGAGATGATCACCGCGCAGCCGGGGAAGGCGAGGATGGCCTCTTCCAGCGCGCGCAGCGTGTCGACGTCCAGGTCGTTGGTGGGCTCGTCGAGGAGCAGCAGGTTGCCGCCGCGGCGCAGGAGCTTCGCGAGGTGGACGCGGTTGCGCTCGCCGCCGCTCAACACGCCGACCTTGCGCTGCTGGTCGGCCTTCTTGAAGTTGAAGCCGGAGACGTAGGCGCGGGAGTTGATCTCGCGGTTGCCGACCTTGATGTGCTCGTAGCCCTCGGAGATCTCTTCCCAGACGGTCTTCTCGGGATCGAGCGCATCGCGGGACTGGTCCACGTAGGACAGGTCGACGGTCTCGCCGAGCTTCAGGGTGCCGGAGTCGGGCTGCTCGAGGCCGGCGAGCATCTTGAACAGCGTCGTCTTGCCGGCGCCGTTCGGGCCGATCACGCCGACGATGCCCGCGGGCGGCAGGGAGAACGACAGGTCCTCGATCAGGAGCCGGTCGCCGAAGCCCTTGCGCAGGTTCTTGGCCTCGATGACGGTCTGGCCGAGGCGCTCGCCGCCCGGGATGTGGATCTGGACGTCGTCGAGCTTCGCGTTGCCCGCCTCGGCCACGAGGGCCTCGTAGCGGTTCAGTCGCGCGCGGGACTTGGTGCGCCGGCCCTTGGGGTTCTGGCGGACCCACTCGAGCTCTTCCTTGATCGTCCGCTGGCGGGCGGACTCCTTCTTCTCCTCCATCTCGAGGCGCTTCTGCTTGGCGACGAGCCAGGCGGAGTAGTTGCCCTCGTAGGGGATGCCGTAGCCGCGGTCGAGCTCGAGGATCCAGCCGGCGACGTTGTCGAGGAAGTAGCGATCGTGGGTGACCGCGACGATCGTGCCCTTGTAGTCCGCGAGGTGCGTCTCGAGCCACGCGACGCTCTCGGCGTCGAGGTGGTTCGTCGGCTCGTCGAGGAGCAGCAGGTCGGGCTGGCTCAGGAGCAGGCGCGCGAGCGCGACGCGGCGGCGCTCGCCACCGCTGAGCGACGTCACGGGCGAGTCGCCGGGCGGGCAGCGCAGGGCGTCCATCGCCTGGTCGAGCATCACGTCGAGCTCCCAGGCACCGGCGGCGTCGATCTCGTCCTGCAGACGCGCGAACTCCTTCGCGGTCTCGTCCGAGTAGTTCATCGACAGCTCGTTGAACCGGTCCAGCAGGTCCTTCATGTGGCGGACGCCGTCCTCGACGTTCTCGCGCACGGTCTTGGTCTCGTCCAGGTGCGGTTCCTGCTCGAGGATCCCGACGGTGGCGCCGGGCGCGAGCTGAGCCTCCCCGCGGTAGTCCTTGTCCTGGCCGGCCATGATGCGCAGCAGGGTGGACTTACCTGTCCCGTTCAGTCCGAGGACGCCGATCTTGGCGCCGGGGTAGAAGCTGAGCGTGACTTCCTTCAACACCGTCTTATCCGGTGGATGGGTCCGGCTCAGCTTGTACATCGTGTAGATGTAGGAGCTCGACATCGCGCCTTCTGACTTTAGAAGGCACGCCATGCCCGACCGTTGGGCGAATTCACAAGCTGAAAACTTGGACCAACGGAGGGGTGTGTACCCCACCCGCGCGCCCGATGATTTCCCAATGCGGCCGCTCATCGGCGTCACGACCTCAGAGATGCGTCCCAGCAACCTGGCGACGACGCGCCGCCATGGTGAGCCGGCGCACCCCGAGATGGCGCTCGGGATGACGTACCTGCGCACCCTGGACGCGGCGGGCGCGATCCCGGTCGTGCTGCCTCCCACGGGCACCGACCACCTGCCCGGGCTGCTCGACCGCCTCGACGGCATCTGCCTGAGCGGTGGTCCGGACCTGGACCCCGCGGCCTACGGCGCCACCGACCGCCACGTGCAGCTCGGCCCGACCGAGCCGAGCCTCGACGCCTTCGAGCTCAGCCTCGCCCGCGAGGCGCTCACCCGCAATCTCCCGGTGCTCGCGATCTGCCGGGGCTCGCAGGCGCTCAACGTCGCCTGCGGCGGAACGTTGCACCAGCACATCGACGGCCACCGCCAGACCGCGACGGCGACCGAGCCGACGCACACGGTCGAGGTCGAGACGGGCTCGCGCCTGCACCGCATCCTGCGCCAGCGCACGCTGTCGGTGAACTCCTTCCACCACCAGGCGGTGGAGCGGGTCGGCGAGGGCCTGCGGGTGATCGCGCGCGCCGAGGACGGCACGATCGAGGCGATCGAGGGGCCGGGCACGTTCACGCTCGGCGTGCAGTGGCACGCGGAGACGCTGTACGCCCACCTGCCGCTGTTCGAGGCGCTGGTTCGGGTGGCTGCCCGTACCGAGCTGCGCATAGCCGCATGACAACCTGGGCGGGGTGCCCGCCCTTCGCCTCCGTGGCGTCGTCAAGCGTTTCGGCAACCTGACGGCTGTAGATCACCTGGACCTCGAGGTCCCCGAGGGAACCTGCGTCGGCCTGCTCGGGCCCAACGGCGCCGGCAAGTCGACCACCATGCGCCTGCTGACGGCGCAGGCGATCCCCGACGAGGGCGAGATCGAGATCCTCGGGCTGCCGGTGCCCGCGCGGAGCAAGGAGGCCCGCGCCCTGTGCGGCGTCGTGCCCCAGCTCGACAACCTGGACGTCACCCTCACGGTCGAGCAGAACCTGCGCGTGTTCGCGTACCTGTACCGCGTGCCGCGCAACGAGCGCAAGGCCGCGATCGAGCGCGCGCTGGCGATCGCGAACCTCAGCGACCGCCGGGATACCAGGGTCGACAACCTGTCCGGCGGCATGCGCCGGCGCCTGCTGATCGCGCGCGGGCTCGTGCACCAGCCGCAGCTGATCCTGCTCGACGAGCCGACCGTCGGGCTGGACCCGCAGGTCCGCCAGGAGCTGTGGGCGCTCGTCGACCGGCTGCGCAGCGAGGGCGTCTCGATCCTGATGTCCACGCACTACATCGAGGAGGCCGAGCGCCTCGCCGACACCGTGACGATCATGTCCCACGGCAAGGCGGTCGCGACCGGCACGCCGCGGGCCCTGATCAGCGAGCACGCGGGCGCGGAGGCCGTCGAGGTCTACGGGCCGCCGGCGCGGCTGCAGGAGGTCGAGCGCGAGGCGCAGGCCGCCGGCTACTCCACCCGCCGCACCGGCACCAGCATCAGCGTCCTGAACGCCAACGGCTACGAGGGCGAGCGTCGCCCCACGAACCTCGAAGACGTCTTCGTCCTGCTCACCGGCGAGGAGATCGCGTGAGCGCGCCCAAGCGGCTCGGCCGGCTCGAGCGCCCCGCGCTGATGGGCGTCCTGGTCCGCGAGATCATCAATTTCGCGAGCTTCTGGCGGGCCAGTACGTTCTCCGCCACGGTCGAGCCGACGGTCTACCTGCTCGCGTTCGGGTTCGGCTTCGGCTCGCTGGTGTCCAGCGTCGGCGGCTACGACTACGTCGAGTACGTCGGCACCGGCACGGTCGCCACCGCCGTGCTCTTCGGCAGCGCGTTCCCGGCGATGTTCGGGACGTTCGTCAAGTACAAGTTCCAACACACCTACGACGCGATCCTGGCCGCGCCCGTGGATACGGAGGAGCTCGTCACCGCCGAGGTGCTGTGGCTGAGCGTGCGCGCGGGGACGTACGGCTGCGCCCCGATGCTCGTGGCGATGCTCTTCGGGCTCGACCCGAGCTGGGGCATGCTGCTCGTCCCGTTCATCGCGATGCTCGCCGGCTTCGGCTGGGCGTGCTTCGGCACCACGGTCGCGGCGAAGCTCAACTCGATCGACAACTTCAACTACGTCACCAGCGCGGTGCTCACGCCGCTGTTCCTGGTGGCGGGCACGTTCTTCCCGATCGACGGCCTGCCGGAATGGGCGCGGGTGCTCGCGCAGATCAACCCGCTCTACCACCTCGTCGAGCTCGTCCGCCACGCCGTGTTCGGCTTCGAGCCCGGCGCGGACGCGATTCACCTGGCGGTGCTGGTGATCTTCGCGCTGCTGATGTGGCGGCTCGCCATCCGCGCGATGGAGAAGAAGCTCATCGCATAGGCGGACCGAGCACGAACGGCCCGTCCAGGGCGCCACGGACGGCGCGCTGGACCTGCAGCTCGGCCTCGAGGTCCGCGATGTGCTCCAGGTGGTCGCTGTGGCGGCCACGCAGCACCTGCGTGGCGAACAGCCACACGAGCCGGCCATCGAGCTGCGAGCCGGCGACGTTGCGCAGCTCGTCCTCGGCTTCGTGCGCCGGCATCTGGATGCGGTAGGAGTCCGGTGACGTGAGCACGTCGTAGACCTCGGCGACGGCGAGGATGCGCGCGGTCATCGGGATGCTGTCGCCCGCGAGGCCGTCCGGGTAGCCCTTGCCGTCGATGCGCTCGTGGTGCGCGAGCACGGCCGCGGCCACCTCGCCCATGCCCTCCACGCGCAGCAGCAGCCGTGCGCCGTCGGCCGGGTGGCGCTTGATCAGGCGGATCTCGGCGGGGTGCAGCTCGCTGCGCCCGATCAGGATGTGGTCCGGCAGCGCCTCCTTGCCGAGGTCGTGCAGCAAGCCGGCGGTGTGGACGATCGCCTGCTCGCGCTCCGAGAGACCCGCGGCGCGCGCGAGCTGGTGCGCGTAGTGGGCGACCGCGGCCGCGTGGCGTGCCGCGCTCGGGTCGCGCAGCGCGAGCGTCTCCAGCAGCAGGCCCAGCATGCCCTCGTGGCGGACGTCGAGCTGGTTCGTGCGGCGCTCGATCTCCTCGGAGTGCGCCTGACCCTCGAGCAGGGCGCGCAGGAGCAACTGATAGACGCCGAGGGCGAGCGCGAACAGGCCGATGATCCCCGCGCCCCAGACCTCGAAGCCGTAGACCGCCATCGCGGTCATCACGGCGCTGGCGATCTCCCACGGCAGGACCGGCACGAAGACGCCCTTGAACATCTCCGGCAGCGAGCCGCCGCGCAGGATGCGCGTGTGCCCCGCGATCATCAAGAAGTTCACGAGGTTGGTCGCCAGGAAGACCAGGAAGACCGCGACCGCGTAGCCGCCCTCCTCGGTGTTCCCGCGGTGCAGCGCGTCGAGCACGATCCCGCCGACCAGCGGGAAGGTGGTGTACGTGAGGAGGTTGTTGAGCAGGTAGGTGCCGCGGACCTTGCGCCGCAGGGCGTCCACGAGGGCGGACGCCAGGCCGAGCAGCGCCGCGGGCGCCGGGCCGAGCAGCGCCATGGCGAGCACGAGGCCCGTGAACGAGCCGCCGATGCGGAAGCGCTTCGCGTCCAGGACGAGGATGTCCGAGCCGAGGACCAGGAGCGCGATCAGGCCGACGAGCGGCAGCGGCTCCCACTGGCTGGGCGTCGACAGGTACGCGGTGGCACCGAGCACGCCGGCCAGCAGCACGCCCTGCGTGATGGCCGTCGCGCGGCGGCGCCCGGCGAACGGGACGCGACCGATCGCGGGGCGATCAGGGGCGGGTGGCGGGGCATCGGCCACCGCCGCCGCTCGCACGACGGAGAGCGCCCAGATGACCAGGCCGAGCCAGACGATCAGTGCGAGCCAGACGACCACGGAGAGCAAGTTAGTGCGTACCCCCGTTCAAGCGCAATCAGGCCGAGGCCTGAAGTTTGGGGGGCTCGCCGACCGGTTGATTGTTCTGCAACCAAAAAGTCTTCCGATGAACACTTTTTTGGCTCTGGTGTAACGGTCAAACGGAGGGGTATATTCCGCGACGGCGGGGGTCAGCCCGCCGGTTCCAGATCCAGCGACCGTCAGGGGGGTCATCATGGGTTGGCGGAACTAGTTCCAGCGTGCGCGCCGGCGCGGCGAGGCTGTAGGGGTCGCCGCGCCGGCAGCGCCCGAAAATCGGTGTGGCCGAGGTCGGTACCGTGTACGGGTCATGCCGCAGGTGCTCGACATCGAACAGTCCGTCCTGCTGCTCGAGATCGAGCCGCCCTTCGACAAGCGGGACATCCAGAAGGCGCGCCGCAAGCTCGCGAAGGTCTGGCACCCTGACATCGCACCTCCCGGTCGGCAGCTCGAGCACGAGCGCCACCTGAAGGCGATCAACCAGGCCGCCGACCAGCTCGAGCAGCTCGCCGAGCAGTCGCGCGGCGGCAAGGTCTCCAAGAACGCCGTCAAGGTGTCCGCCGCGGCCGCACGCAAGCGTCGCGCCGAGGAAGGCGCCCGCGCGTACGCGGAGGAGCAGCGTCAGCGCGCCGAGGACGGCGAGCGCGAGAAGCACGACCCGTTCGGCTCACGGGTGCCCGACCACTCGGTCGTGCACCGCTACGCGCGCTGCCTCTCGTACCCCGAGTGGGGCGTGGGCAGCGTCAACGGCATCTACTTCACGGGTCACGGCGACGACGTTCAGCAGTGGGCGCGAGTCTCCTTCCAGCCGGGCATCAGAACCGTTCCTGCCGGTTCGCTCCAGTTCGTCGACTTCTCGAAGCCGGACCCGGGCGCCGACCGCGTGATGCGCTTCATGACGGCCGCCAAGCACGCGCTCGCCGAAGGCGACTTCAAGCTGGCCGCGCGCCGGCTCGTCTTCGCGCGCGACGCCGAGCCCGACAACACGCAGGTCCTGCGCCTGATGACGCTCGCGTTCTGGCAGGCCGGCGACTACAGCGCCGCGGGCCGCTCGGTGCGCGACTGGATCCGCGCCGAGAAGGACCGTCCGGCGCCGTATCGCTACGCCGCACGCATCTACGAGTCGATGGGTGCGCTGTCGCAAGCGGTTGACGCCGCGCAGCGCGAGGTGGCCGCCGACCCCACCGACGCGTCCGCCTGGGAGCGCCTCGGCCGGCTGCGGATGCGCACGTTCGATCGCGCGGGCGCGCGCGAGGCGCTCGAGCACGCCCGCGCCGCCGGGCCGTCCGAGGAGGGCCTGCTCGACCTCGCCCTGGTCGCGAACCTGATGGGCGACGTCGGTGCCGAGGTCAGCGCCTGCGAGCAGGCGACCACGCTCTTCCCGAAGAGCGCCGCCGCGTGGGCCCGCTACGCGCACGCGCTGGCCCGCACCGATCGCGTCACCGAGTGCCTGGAGGCGTGCGAGCGCGCGCTCAAGCTCGAGAACGACCCCGAGGTGCGGGACCTGCGCGACCAGGTGGCCCGCATGGTCCCGCGGGAGCTCAAGGCCGCCTAGGCCGCCCGGCGCCGGACTTCGCCGTCCGTGCGCTCCAGCAGCAGGGTGTTGCCGTTGTTGATGAGCGCCATGTCCTCGTCGCCCGTCGCGAGCGCGCGGTCGACGAAGCGGTCCACGTTGGCCCGCACCTGCTCGGGGTCGGCGTCCTTGTCGACGCGGAAGCCGACGTCGAGGTAACGCGGCGGCTCGATCTCCCAGTCATCGTCCTGGAAGTACCCGTCGGTGGTCTCGAGCAGCGTGAGCGTGAAGCCGAGGCGCGCGGTCTCGTCGGCGGCGACGGCCTTGTTGGACGGGGTGAACGCCGGCGCGGGGAGCGCGTCGTCGTAGACGCGGGCGATGAAGTCGTCCGCGGTCGTGTCGCCGATGATGATCAGGTTGTAGAAGACGGCCATGGTCAGAGCAGACGGACGATGCTGCCGTCCGGGAGGATGGCCAGCGCCTCGTCGAGGTCAGGGATGCGCCACTCCCGGAACTGGGCCTTGAGCGCGTTCAGGTCGCCCTTCCAGTCCGTCAGGTTGATGGTGACGCGCCGCGTCTGGCCCGACTCGACCTTGCCCTTGGCCGTCGACCACAGGTTGCGCACGCTCGTGTTCGCCTTGGCGGAGAAGTTGTCGAAGATGTTGCCCTCGACGGCGTAGTCGGGGTTCTTGGCGCCCGGGACCTTCGGGTTCTGCTCGACGTCATAGCCGTGCTGGGAGAGCCGGTCCGCGGACTCGTTCTCGAGCTCGTAGTTGCGCTTGTTCTCGGGCGATTCCTTCTTCGGGATCTTCGTCCGGGTGCCGCGGGGCGTGGCGTTCGGGTCGGGCTTGCCGCTCGGCTTGGTGCGGATCAGGCGACGGCGGATCGCGTCCTTGGCGCGGAGGAAGACGTCCTTGGCCTTGCGGAACGGCGCGGTGAGCACCTGGCCGGCCTTGCTGCCGAATCCGCGCAGGCCCTGCAGGGCGCGCGTGCCGACGCGGCTCGCGACGTTCGTCACGGCCTTCACGGCCGTGTTGGAGGCGATCTTCTGACCGACGCCGACGATCGCCTTGCCGGCCGCGGTGCGGGCGAACGCGGAGCCGGCGGAGGAGAAGACGCCGCCGATGCCGGTCATGCCGAGCGGGCCGAGCAGGCCGCCGATCAACATCGAGGTGCCCAGGCCCTCGTTCCACTTGCGACCGGCCACGAGGTTGGAGGTGATCGTGCCGGCGCCGGCGCTGATGGCGCCGATGATCGCCCCGCCGACGAGGATCACCGCCAGGCCGCTGCCGAAGGTGGCGATGACGAACGCGGCGAGCGCGACGGCCACGATGAGGCTGACCCAGAACCCCGGGTCGGTCAGCAGCTTGCCCACGAACTCGAACGCGGCCTTGAGCTTCTCCGCGACCCACTTCGCCGCGCTCTTGACCTTGCCCCAGAGGCTGTCGTCCTTCTCGGGCTCCTTGGACGCCTCCGCGTTGACCTTGGCCTGCCCCTGCGAGATCTTCGACGCGGCGTCGCCGGGGATCTTCTGCGTTCCGCCCTGCACCTCGGCCGCGTGGGCGTCCATCTCGCCCTTGGTGGAGGACATCCCGGACTGGAACTTGGCCTTGACCTTGCCGGTCGCGGCCTTGACCTTGCCCGAGTAGCTCGTCACCGACTTGTTGCCGGTCTGCGTCGCCGACGTCGCGGTGCTCTTGACCTGCCCGCTGACGTTGCCTTCGAGGCTGATCGCGCCGGACGAGGCGTGGGCCGCGGTCGATCCGGCGCCCTTGGCCGCGGCTCCAGCCTGCCCGCTGAGGCCCGTCTTGGCGCTCTTGGCCCCGCTGCCGGTGGCCTCGGTGACCTTCTTGGCGGTCTGGCCCGCGGAGACGATGCCGTGTGAGCTGAGCGATTTGAGGCCGGTCTTGAGGCCGGCGGCGGCCTCGGCGGCGTCGTCGCGCAGGATCGGGGCGCCGTGCAGGCGCCGTTTGAGCGCGGCGGCGTTGACCTTGAGCGCCTTGGTGGCGGCGGCGAGCTGCGCCTTGGCGGCCTTCTGTCCGGCCTGTCCGCCCTGCTTGAGCCCACTCTTCGCGGTCGCCACGGTGCCGGCGAGCTGCTTGGACGCGACGCCCTGCTGTTCCGCGAGCGCGGAGTTGGCCTTGGCCTGGACCTGCGCGAGGCCCTTCTGGCCGCCCGCGACGCCCTTCTGCACCGCGGACGTCGCCAGCTTCCCGATCTGCTGGACGTTGCTGAGCGCCTCCGGCATCGTGGACTTGATCGCCGTCGCCGCCTCGCGGCCCTTCTCCTGGAACGCCTGGCCGACCTTCGCGCCCTCGGACGTGACGCCCGAGACGACCGGCGCGCCCTCCGAGCGGACCTTGTCCGCCGTCTCGCCCGAGACCTTCGACGCGACCTTCGCGTTGCCCTCGGCCGCGGCCTCGTTCACACCGCCGCCCGACCCGGACTGGCCTGCCGTGCTGCTCGCGGCGCCGTCTATGGTGCCGCGCACCTTCGAGCTGGTCGCGTTGGCGGCCGCACGGCCCTGGGCGGCGAACGTCGAGCCGGTCTGCGTCGCCTCGCTCGCGGCCTCGGTGGCCGTGGTGCGGACCTTGCCCTTGGCGGTGCCCTGCCACGAGGTGACGGAGGTCTTCGCGGACGCGCCCGCCGCGGTCAGCTTGCCCTTGGAGGCGCCGACCGCGCCGGTGACCTTGCCCTTGGCCTGCCCGAACGCGCCGCGCATCGTGCCCTGCGCCGCCGTCCCGGCCGCCGTGACGTCCTGCGTCTGCTTCGCGACGGCGGTGGTGATCGCCGCCGACGTGCGCTGGGCCGCGGCCCTCAGGCGCGCGGTCTCGGCCGTGACCGCTTCCTGCACGGCCTGCGCGACGAGCTTGCGGCCCTCCTTGATGGAGCGCCGCCGGTCGCGCCGGGCGGCGCGCAGCTCGGCCTTGGAGGCGCGGTGCTCGCCTCGCAGGGCACGGTCGTCGGCGCGTTGCCGGCGAACGGCCTCGGCGGTCGCCGCCGCCCCGCCCGCGGCCGCCGCGGTCGAGAGATCGCCTTCGTCGTCGTGCTCGACGTCCGCCTGGGGCGACGCGTCCTCGGCCGCCTCGCGGACATCCTCGGACTCGTCGGCGGCGTCCTCGAGCTCCTCGGCGTCCTCCGAGGCGGGCCCGGCGCCGATCTCCTCGGCGAACTCCCCGCGACCCGCTTCCTCCTCGGACTCGCCACCGACAGCCTCGGCCTCGTCGGCGTCCGCCTCGTGCTCGGCCTCCGCGCCGGCGTCGTCCTTCTCACCCTCGGCCGCCTGGTCCTCGGCGACCTCGTCCTTGGCTCCCGCGACCTCGCCCACGGCCGCAGCCGGCTCCGCCGCCGGAGCGTCCGCCTCGGCGGGTCCGTGCTCCGGCGCGGGAGCGGCGTCCTCCTGCGCGGGCCCGGGGGCCGCGGACGGGTCGGCCGAGGCGACGTCGAGCGCGGCGGCGTCGGCGCTCGGAGCGTTGTCGGCGCCGGTGGGCGCGGCGGCGTCCGACGTCGCGGTGTCACCGCCGAGCGGACCAGCGCCCGCGGCGACCTCGGGCGCGGCCGGCCCCGCGGGACCGGACTGCACGGGAGCGGCAACGTCCGGGCCGGCGTTGTCGGCGGCGGGTGCGCCGGCCGCGGAGCTGGTGGCAGGAGTGGACGCGGCGACACTCGGCGCGGCGCTCTCGGCGGCGGCCGGGGTGGGCGCGGCGGTCGCTTCGGCCTCGTTCGCGGGGGTGGCCGGGGCGGCTGCGGCGGCCGTGTCGGCCTCGTTCGCGGCGGTGGCCGGGGCGGCTGCGGCGGGCGTGTCGGCTTCGTTCGCGGCGGTGGCCGGGACGGCTGCGGCGGCCGTGTCGGCCTCGCTCTGGCCGGCGGGGGCGGCATCCGCGGTGGGCTCGGCCTCGGGCGCCGGGGCCGGTGCGGCGGCGACCGCCTCAGGGCTCGGTGGGGGTGCCGGGGCCGGTGGGGCGACGGGGGCCTTCGGGGCGGCCTTCTCGGCGCCGGTCGGGCTCGACGGCACCGTCTGGGCGGCGGCGGTCTCTGCGCCGGTCGGACCCGCCGGGGCGGCGTCCGGCTTGTCGGCCGACTCGTCCTTGGCGGCCGCCGCGCCCTTGGAGGCGACGGCCGGGGCGCCGAGCGGCTCCTCCTCGTCCGGCTCGGCCGTGGCGTCGGGCGCGTCGATCTCCGGGCCCGCTTCGGTGGCTTCTTCGGCGGTCTCGCCGGCGGTCACCTGCGTGAAGACGGCCTCCGCTTCGCCGCGGGGGTCGGCGCTGTCGCCGGCGACCGGCGGCTTGGGCGCGTCCCCCGTGTCGGGCGTGGCCTCCGGGGGCTTGGCCTCGACGAGGCCCTCGGGCTCGGCGACCTCGCTCTCCGGCGCGGCCGGCTGCTCCGGCGCGACGGCGGGCGCTGCCGTCGGCACGGCCGCCGGAGCCGGCGCGGCGACGGCGGCCGGCACGCGCGGAACCGGCGCGTTGCGCGTGGCGGCGGCGCGGCGCATGCCCGCGGCGATCGAACCGTCGGCGCGGCCCGGAGCGCCGTTCGCAGCCTGCGCAGGCCGCGGGCGGCCGCCGTTCGCCAAGAGCGCGGAGACCGCGGCGTTGCCGGCGCCCTGCTGCATCGAGAGGACCTCGCCGACGCCCATGCTCCCGCTCGCCGCGGGCACGGCCTGCAGAGCGGCCTCGCCGGCCTGCGGCGCGGTGACGCGCTCAGCAGGAGCGCTGGCCTCCTCCTCCGTCCGGACGGGCACTCGCCCAGACTACGCAACTGCTCACCGATTATCGGGCACCAGAACGTGCACGTTCGCCTAGGGGCGCTTCGTCCGCAGCGGGTGCTCGGGCAGCAGGAACGCCAGCACGAGCACGATCGCCGCGAGCGGCACGACCGCCACGAACACCGCGTGCGTGCCGGCGTTGAGCGCCTCGCGGGCCGCCTCGGGGACCTGCGTGCCGCCCGACGTGAGGCGGTTCGGGTCGATCCCCGCGGGTAGGCGGGCGATCAGCAGCGCGCCGAGCACTGCGACCGCGAGGCTGCCGCCCATCGAGCGGAAGAACTGGATCGCCGCGGTGGCGACGCCGAGGTCGGCGACGTCGACCCGGTTCTGGGTGGCGATCACGAACGTCTGGAACATCAGGCCCATGCCGACGCCGATCACGACGAGGTAGGCGCTGGCGAGCGTGCGGGAGGTGTCGACGTCGAGCGTCGTCAGCAGCAGCGTGCCCGCGAGCACCGTGGTCGAGCCGATCAGCGGGTAGATCCGGTAGCGCCCCGTCCGGCTGATCAGCTGCCCGCTCGTGAAGCTCGCGACCACCCAGCCGAGCGTGAGCGGGATCAGCACGACGCCGGAGCTGGTCGCCGACGCCCCGAGCACGCCCTGCATGTAGACCGGGACGTAGATCGTGATCCCGAACAGGACGGCGCCGATCCCGAGCGCGGCGAGCGTGGACACGGCGAAGGTGCGTTTGCGGAACAGCGTCAGCGGCAGCAACGGCTCGCCCGCGCGGCGCTCGACGAACCCGAAGGCCAGGATCGCGACGGCGCCGACGACGAACGCCGCGAGCACCTGCGGGGACGTCCACGCGTAGTCCGTGCCCGCCCAGGCGCAGGCGAGCAGGATCGCGGCGACGCCGACCGACAGCAGCGCCGCGCCCGCCCAGTCGATCCGATGCTCACGCGTGCGCCCGCCCGCGTGCATCGTCCGCATGACGACCACCAGCGCGAACGCGGCGAGCGGCAGGTTGATCCAGAAGATCCAGCGCCAGCTGACCGTGTCGGTGAGCGTGCCGCCCAGCAACGGCCCGACGACCGCGGCGGTCGCCCACACCGAGCCGATGTAGCCCTGGTAGCGCCCGCGCTCGCGGGGCGAGAACAGGTCGGCGATGGCCGCCTGGCTGAGCGGTAGCAGCCCGCCGGCGCCGAGGCCTTGCAGCGCGCGGAACGCGATCAGCTGCGTCATGTCCTGCGCGACCCCGCACAGCAGCGAGCCGACGAGGAAGACGCTGATCGAGACGACGAACAACTGCCGCCGTCCGTAGAGGTCGCTGAGCTTCCCGTACAGCGGCACCGTCACCGTGCTCGCGAGCAGGTACGCGGTCACCACCCAGCTCAGGTGCTCGAAGCCCTGCAGGTCGGCCGCGATCTGCGGGAGCGCCGTCGCGACGATCGTCTGATCGAGCGCGGCCAGCAGCGTGGCGAGCATGATCGCGGCGAACGCGACGAGAACTTGTCGCTGCGAGCGTGTTTCGGTGGCCATCGAACCCCTACGTTAGGTCCGCGGCGTCCGATCACTCATCTACGCTCGACTGCCCATGCGCTTGATCGTCGCCCGCTGCTCCGTCGACTACACCGGCCGCCTCACCGCTCACCTGCCCGAGGCGCTCCGGCTGATCATGCTCAAGGCGGACGGCAGCGTCCTCGTGCACGCCGACGCCGGCGGCTACAAGCCCCTGAACTGGATGACGCCGCCGACGGCCGTCATCGAGGAGGGCGAGACGATCGTCGTGCGCAAGGTCAAGGGCGACGACCAGCTCGAGATCACCCTGCACGAGGTGCTCAGCGACGTCACGCACACGATGGACTTCGACGCCGCGCGGCTGAGCAAGGACGGCGTGGAGGCCGACCTGCAGGTCGCGCTCGCCGATGCGCCGCACTGGTGCGGCGAGGGCTTCCGCCTGGTCCGGCGCGAGTGGCCGACGGACATCGGCCCCGTGGACCTGATGTGCCGCGACGAGGACGACGCGTGGATCGCGGTGGAGATCAAGCGCATCGGCACGATCGAGGCGGTCGAGCAGCTCTCGCGCTACCTCGAGCGCATCCGGCAGGACCCGGCGAAGGCCGACTGCCGGGGCGTGCTGGCGGCGACGATCGTCAAGCCGCAGGCCCGCGTCCTGGCCGAGTCACGCGGCCTCGCCTGGGTCGAGGTCGACCTGGCCGTGCTGCGCGGTGAGCGCGAGCCCGCGCTCACGCTGTTCGCCTGATTATTCGCCGTTCAGCGTGAGGACCAACGACCGCGGCCCGCCGTGGTCGCGGTGCTCGCACAGGTAGATGCCCTGCCACGTGCCGACCGCGAGCCGCCCGCCGGACACCGGGAGCGTGAGCGACGGGCCCAGCAGCGACGCCTTGATGTGCGCGGGCATGTCGTCCGGGCCCTCGATCGTGTGCGTCCAGTAGCGGGCGTCCTCGGGGACGGCGTCGTCGAACCAGCTCTCGAAGTCGTCGCGCACGTCTGGCGACGCGTTCTCGTTCAGCGTCAGGGACGCGCTCGTGTGGCGGATGAAGACGTGCAGCAGCCCGACCCGCAGACGTTGGAGCTCGGGCAAGGCCTCGAGCACGTCACGCGTGATCAGGTGAAAGCCGCGCGGCCGCGGCCGTAGGGTGACCTCCCGCTGGACCCACATGCCGCTTACGGTATCCGCGCGGCGTGCATGTCCACGCGCTCGCCGCGGAAGGGGACGCCCTCGGCCTCCAGCAGCGCGCGCTGGCGGGCGCCCTTGGCCAGGGAGCCGTCGGCGCGGACGATCCGCCACCACGGGACGTCCTCGGGCGTCGACGACAGCACGGTGCCCGCGAACCGTGGCGCACCCGGCGAGACGTCTCCATACGAACGCACGAAGCCCTCGGGGACCTCGCGGATACGCCGCAGCACGTCGGCCGCCCTATCGTCCGAGCCATGCGCCATGGGACGTATTCAATCGTGGCCGTCGATCCGGAGACCGGCGAGCTCGGCGTGGCGGTGCAGTCGCACTGGTTCAGCGTCGGCCCGCTGTGCGCGTGGGCGCGCGCCGGGATCGGCGCCGTCGCCACCCAGTCCGTGGTCGAGCCCGCCTACGGGCCGAACGCGCTCGACCGGCTCGCGGACGGGATCCCCGCCGCGCAAGCGCTCGGCGAGCTGCTCGCGGCGGACCCGCTGGCGGCGGTCCGCCAGGTGGCGGTGATCGACGCTCGCGGCACGATCTCCGCTCACACGGGCGCCGACTGCATCGCGCACGCGAGCCACGTCACCGGTGACGATCACAGCTGCCAGGCGAACATGATGGCCCGCGAGACGGTGCCGGCCGCCATGTCGGCGGCGTTCACGGGCAGCGCAGGCCTCTTGCAGGACCGGCTGCTGGCCGCCCTTCAGGCGGCCGAGGCCGAGGGTGGCGACATCCGCGGCCGCCAGTCGGCGGCGATGATCGTCGTGCCGCCGGACGGTGAGCCGTGGCGCCGCACGGTCGACCTGCGGGTCGAGGACGCGTCCGATCCGATCGCCGAGCTCGGACGGCTTCTGACGCTCCAACGCGCCTACGACATGGCCGGCGCGGGAGACGAGCTGCTCGCCGCCGGTCGCACCGACGAGGCGGGAGGGCTCTACCAGCAGGCCGCGCGGCTCGCGCCCGAGGCGGACGAGCTGCGGTTCTGGGCCGGGCTGGCGACCGCCCAGGCGGGCGATCTCGAAGGCGGCGTGGCCGCCGTCCGGCGCGCGGCCGAGGAGAACCCGGATTGGCTGGTTCTCCTCGACCGGCTCTCGCCGGAGTTCGCGCCGGCCGGAGCGGCCGTGCGCGAGGCGCTGGGTCGCGCTTAGCAGATCACCTGCAGGTGGAACGAGCCGCGACGGGCGGCCGGCGTCGGGGTGATCTCGGAACCGCCCCAGTTGACGGCGACCTGGCTGGGCTGGTTCGGCACGACCGAGACGCCGGCGGCGACGGGGCTGGCCGAGCCGACCGGGGAGGCCGTGAACGAGCACTTGCTGACGTCGCGCTTGAGGTCGACGGTGTAGACGGCGTTGTCGCCGGTGGTGGACAGCGTGACCGTCGGCGTCGTCGGGCCGGTGGCGGTCGGGGTGCCCGTGG
The DNA here is from genome assembly GCF_003633755.1 of Solirubrobacter pauli. Taxonomy (GTDB): domain Bacteria; phylum Actinomycetota; class Thermoleophilia; order Solirubrobacterales; family Solirubrobacteraceae; genus Solirubrobacter; species Solirubrobacter pauli. The sequence continues at coordinate 1,985,800 of NZ_RBIL01000001.1, read as the reverse complement.
TGTCGTCGCTGACGGCGGCGAACGTGAGCGAGGTGGCGGGAGCGAAGTCCGCCGCTTCCTTGCCGTCGATCTTGTCGGCGTTCAGGCCGGTGGCGACGCCCGTGGCGTTGGTCGTGAACGGGGCGCCGGTCTTGTCGCCGCCGACCTCGATGCGGCCCGCTTCCTTGCCGATCGTCACGAACTCGAAGGCGCGACCGCCCTTGAGGTTGTTGGAGCGGATGCAGGGCTCGTTGCCCGGGTTCGAGCGGCAGCCGTAGATCGCGCCGCCGCCGTCGCCGTCCTTCTTGTTGGACTGACGGGTGCCGTACGTGTTGGTGTCGGCGATGATCTCCGTCTCGGTGTTCAGCGCGAGACCCGGGTTGTTGGACGGGTTGCGCTTGCCGAGGAGGAGGTTGCGACCTTCACCGAAGCCCACCGCAACGGACGGGATGCCGAGAGCGAGGATGAGGGAGCACACGATGGCCGCGCGGCCGGAGAACCGGATTCTCTTCATGCACCCTGGGACACCTGGGGTCCGCTCGAGTTGCGGGGTGCAACGGTTCGCCCAAGCGCTTCGTCCGGGACGTTACGAAGTGAAACCGCCCCGCGCAACAAACGCGGGGCGGTTCCGTTCAGCGTGATTCAGCGCTCGCCCGGCAGCTTGTCCGGGTTCACCGACACCGGCACGGTGGTGTCGAGCGCGGTGCGGATGATCCGCGTCTGCTCGACGGTGTGCGCGGCCGGGTAGCCCTCGCCCGGCGAAGCGCGCTCCGGCCGGCCGACGTATCCGAAGTCGATCTCCGCGGGCAGGATCTGGAGCAGGCGCGGGGACATGTGCGCGCGGGCGCCCATGTTGCGCGGCTCCTCCTGCACCCAGAGGACCTCCTTGAGGTTCGGGTACCGCTGCACCTCTTCGAGGATCTGGCCCTGCGGGAACGGGTACAGCAGCTCGACGCGGGTGATCGCGACGGACTCGTTGTTCTCGCGCGTGGCGTGACCCTTGAGGTCGTAGTAGAGCTTGCCGGTGCAGAGCACCAGGCGGGTGACCTTCTCCTCGTCGATCCGCGGCTCGGCGAGCACCGGGAAGAACCGGCCCTCGGCGAGGTGCTCGATCCGCGACGTCGCCTGCGGCAGGCGCAGGAGCGACTTCGGGGTCATGATCACCAGCGGACGCTGCTTCGCCACCCGCGCCTGGCGGCGCAGGAGGTGGAAGTACTGCGACGGCGTCGTGAGGTTCGCGACGCGGATGTTGCCCTCCGCCGCCAGCGACAGGAAGCGCTCCAGGCGGCCGGAGGAGTGCTCCGGGCCCGAGCCCTCGTAGCCGTGCGGCAGCAGCAGCGTCAGGCGCGTCGTCTGGCCCCACTTGGACAGCGCGGAGACGATGAACTGGTCGATGATGACCTGCGCCGAGTTCACGAAGTCGCCGAACTGGGCCTCCCAGAGGACCAGCGACTCCGGCGCCTCCATCGAGTAGCCGTACTCGAAGCCGAGGCACGCGATCTCGCTGAGCGGCGAGTTGTGCAGCTCCATCGGCGCGAGCGCGCCCGGCAGGTTCTGGATCGGCGAGATCCGCTGGCCCGTCTTCGGGTCGTGCAGGACGAGGTGGCGCTGCGAGAACGTGCCGCGCTCCGCGTCCTGGCCCGTGAGGCGCACCGGGGTGCCCTCGGTCAGCAGCGACGCGTAGGCCAGCGACTCGGCCTGCGCCCAGTCGATGCCGCCGTCCGGGCCGACGGCCTGGCGGCGCCGGTCCAGCTGCTTGACGAGCTTCGGGTGGACGGTGAAGCCCTCCGGGATCCGCAGCAGCTCGTCGTTGAGCGTCTCCAGCCGGTCCTTGGAGACCTGCGTCTTGACCTCGGGCGAGGCGGAGCGGTCCAACTCGTAGCCGCCCGTGGGCTGCTCGTCACCGGCGCTCGCCAGCGCCTCCTTGAGCTCGCGGTGGCGCTTGGCGAGGTCGTCCCAGATCTCGGCGGCGACCCCGTCGGCCTCGTCCTGCGTCAGCGTCCCGTCGCTCACGAGCGACGCCGCGAACAGCTCCCGCACCGGCTTCTTGGCCTTGATCTTGGCCGTCATCTCCGGCTGCGTGTACGCGGGCTCGTCGGCCTCGTTGTGGCCGTAGCGGCGGTAGCCGATCAGGTCGATCAGCACGTCGTGGCCGAACTCCTGGCGGAACGCGAACGCGAGCCGCACGGCGCTCACGCACGCGGCCACGTCGTCGGCGTTGACGTGGAAGATCGGCACGTCGAAGCCCTTCGCGAGGTCCGACGCCCAGCGCGTGGAGCGCGAGTCGTCGGGGTCCGTCGTGAAGCCGACCTGGTTGTTCTGGATCAGGTGCAGCGTGCCGCCGACCGTGTAGCCGTCCAGCGCCTGCAAGTTGAACGTCTCCGAGACGACGCCCTGGCCCGGGAAGGCCGCGTCGCCGTGCAGGACGATCGGCACCGCGGCGCGCGTGTCCAGCTGCGCGTGCGTGCCCTGGCGGGTCGTCTGGATCGCACGGGTGGCGCCGGTGACGACGGGGGCCACGTACTCGAGGTGCGACGGGTTGGACTCGAGCCGCACGAGCACGCTCTCGGTGTCCCCGCACTGGTAGGTGCCCTGGGCGCCGTGGTGGTACTTGACGTCGCCCGTGCCGCCCTGCGGGATCGTGGTGACGGCCTCGATCGAGGACGCGCCCTCGAACTCGCGGAAGATCGTCTCGTACGGCCGGCCCAGGTTGTGGGCGAGCACGTTCAGGCGGCCGCGGTGGGCCATGCCGATGACCACCTCGCGCGCGCCGTCGGCGGCGGCGAGCTGGATCATCTCGTCGAGCATCGGCACGGTCATGTCGAGGCCTTCGACCGAGAACTGCTTCTGGCCCAGGTAGGCCTTGTGCATGAAGCGCTCGAGCGAGTCGACCTGCGTCAGGCGGCGGAGCAGCGCGTGCTTCTCCTCGGCCGAGAGCGGCTTGCGGAACGCGCCGGTCTCGATCTTCTCGCGCAGCCAGACGCGCTGGCGGTGCGAGGCGATGTGCTCGATCTCGTAGGCGATCGTGCCGCAATAGGTCTCGCGCAGGCGCGGGATGACGTCCGCGAGGGTCTCGCCCGGCACGCCGACGCGCAGGATCGAGGCCGGGATCTTCGCCATCAGCTCCGGCGTGAGGCCGAGCGGCTCCGGGTCGAGCGCGGGATCGCCCTCGGGCTCGGAGCCGAGCGGGTCCAGCCGCGCGGCCAGGTGGCCGTGCGTGCGGTGCGCCTTGATCAGCGACATCGCGGCTTGGACGGCCTGCAGCAGCTCGAGGTTCGGCTCGGCCGAGGTGGCCGGCGCCGGCTCGGTCAACGTCTGAGGCGTCGCGGCGGCGATGGCCTGCGGCGTCGGGGCCGTCGGGGCGGGGCCGAGGTCCGCGCCCAGGTCGGAGAAGACCTGCTCGTAGAAGCCGTGCTCGCCCTGGAGGTACTGCTCGACCACCTGCAGGAACTGGCCGGACTCGGCGCCCTGGATGATGCGATGGTCGTAGGTCGACGTCATCGTCATCACCTTCTCGGCGCCGATCGTGGCGCCGATGGCCCCGAGGCCGGGCGGGTAGCCGATCGAGCCGGTGGCGACGATCGTGCCCTGCCCGTTCATCAGGCGCGGCACGGACGCGATGGTGCCGATGCCGCCGGGGTTGGTGAGCGAGACGTTGGCGCCCTGGAGGTCGTCCGCGGTCAGCTTGTTCTCGCGGGCCTTGGTGATCAGCACGCCGAAGGCGTCCAGGAACTGCGGGAACGTGAGGCGCCCGGCGTCCTTGATGACCGGCACCATCAGGGTGCGGCCGCCGCCCTTCTTCTCGACGTCCACGGCGATGCCGAGGTTCACCGCGCCGTCGTCGATCACGTGCGGCTTGCCGTCGATCTCCGCGAAGTGCGTCGCCATCACCGGCATCTGCTCGGTCGCCGCGCGCGCGATCGCGTAGGCGATCAGGTGCGTGAAGGAGACCTTGTGGCCGGCCGCCTTGAGCTGCTTGCGGTAGCCGTCGAGCGTGGTGACGGTGAGCGTGCGGAAGGACGTCGCGGTCGGGATCGCGCGCGACTCGTCCATGTAGCGGGCGAGCATCGCGCTCGCGCCCTTGAGCAGGGTCTGCTTGCCCTCGGTCGGAGCCGGGGCGGCCGCCTTCGCGGGCGCGGCGCCGTTCTTCTCGAACGCGAGCACGTCGGCCTTGCCGATGCGGCCGTTCGGGCCCGTGCCCGTGACCTTCGACAGGTCCACGCCCTGCGCGGCGGCGACGCGCTGCGCGACCGGGGTGACCTTCAGGCCTTCGGGGGTCTCGACGGTCTCCTGGTCGGCGTCGGTGCCGGGGCGCGAGTCGGTGACCTCCGGGACGGGGGCGGCCTTCGCCGGCGCGGCGCCGTTGCCGGAGCTCATGCGCGCGATGACCTGGCCGACCGTGACGGTGTCGCCGGCCTCGGCGAGCAGCTCGGTGATCGTGCCCGAAGCGGGCGCGGGGACCTCCGCGTCCACCTTGTCGGTCGAGATCTCGACGAGCGTCTCGTCCTCGGCGATGCTGTCGCCGACGGCCTTCGACCACTCGAGGATCGTGCCCTCGGAGACCGACTCGCCCATCGCGGGCATCTCGATCTCGACGACGGTGCCCTCGCCACCGTCGCCGCCGGGCGGTGCGTCGCCCTCGTCCTCGTCGGCATCGCCCGAGAGCGCCGGCCCGGAGCCGTTCTCACCCGGTGCGATCTCGGCGAGCACGCTGCCGACACCGACGGTGTCGCCTTCGGCCGCGTGGATCTTCACCACGGTGCCGGAGACTGGAGCGGGGACTTCAGCGTCCACCTTGTCGGTGGAGATCTCGACGAGTGTCTCGTCCTCGGAGACCTGGTCGCCTTCCTGCTTATGCCACTCCAGGATGGAGCCCTCGGAGACCGAGTCGCCCATTGGGGGCATGACCACTTCGACCGTGGTGTTTACCGCCATATCAAGGTCCTAGACCATATCGCGTTGAGGGATTCGCGACGCCGCTCTTGGACGCCGCTCTGCATACACAAAACCGATGGTGCCCGCAAAGGGCCCGACGCCACCGACGACCGCGACCATCACCCCGAGCCAGAGCGGGATCACGCGCCGTCTAACTGCGTCCACGCATAGCAGCGACATGACGATCCAGCCGATGCCGTGCGCCCAGCCCAACACGTACTTCACATCGTCTAACACTCCTGCAATCGCGATCACGAGCAGGGCCGTGTAGATGGCCGAGTGGACGAAGCTGAGGTACTTGAGCGTGCGGAAGCTCATACGGGGGTGTCGGTAGAAAGCAACGTGGCCATGCGCTGAAGTTGCGGATGTGCGTCATCCGGCCAGTCGCCAGGGTCAGAAGGCCACCACGCGTGCGCGTCGTGCTCGTGGTCGCGCGTGACCTCCGCGCCGGGCGCGAGCCACGCCTGGCCGATCAGCATCGTCATGTCCGAGGGGGTCGCCAGCAGGGCCTCGACCTGGATCCGCTCGGGCTCGACCGACCACTCCTCCTGCAACTCCCGTGTCAGAGCGAGGGCGGCGTCCTCCCCCACGTCGACCGCGCCGCCGGCGCCGAGCGCCCAGACGCCCGCCCAGCTCGCGACCCACTGCGCGCGCCGGCCGGCGAGCCAGCGACCCTCGTGGTCGCGCACGACGCACAGCACGCTGAGCGCGCCCGAGGCATCGCCGATCAACCGCAGCGCCCAGCGCATCTCCTCGAGCTCGAGCGCCAGCTCGCCGTCGCGCACGCTGAACTGCGTGAGCCGCGCGGCGACGCCGTCGTGGGCGGGTGAGCCGCGGTCGCGCAGCTCGGCGATCACGCGGTCGGCCGCGGCGTCCTTCTCGGGTGACGGCTGGTAGGTCGCGCCGGTCCACCGCGAGGACACCCGGTCCAGCGGCCAAGGGCCGCGCGCGAGGATGCCGGGTGAGTAGGACAAGTCGCTTTGCAGGGTAGTCTCTTTGCCGTGAGCGTTGAGGCTTCCGGCAAGAACATGAAGGTCGTGTGCGATGCGAAGGAGCATCACGACAAGACCTGCCGCTGGAAGGGCAAGGCCACCGAGGTCCACATGGCCTTCTTCGACATCGAGCGCCTCGGCTGGGAAGAGGGCGACGTGATCTGCGGCCTCGTCGTAGTCGCGGACGGCACGGTCACCTCCGGGCGCCTGCGCGTCACGTGCGACGCCGAGCCCGACGGCGGCGGCCGCAAAGAAGAGGAAGAGGTCGAGGAGGTCGTCGACGCGGTCTCCACGCGCGAGCTGCAGCCGGTCGGTCCGGGCTATGGCAGCTCGAACTGGCGCTGCTGTTAGGCCTTAAGGTCCACTTTAGGTAACGCAAGACTGGACCGCGGAGCACTGCCGCCGCGGTCCGCCACGCGATGTGCTGCCCCGCATGTCAGTGGTCGTCACTCCGGCCGCCCCCGCCGCGGCCCCCACCCATGAGCTGGCCCGTGACGCATTGGGCCTCCCCGCCGTGCTCTTCTGCATCGTCACGGGCGCCGCGCCGCTCGCGGCGATGATGTTCAACGTGCCGGTCGCCGTATCCGGCGGCGGGTACGCGGTCCCGGCAGCGTTCCTGGTCGCGACGATCGCGCTGACGATCTTCTCCACCGGCTACATCGAGATGGCGCGGCGGGTGACGTCGACCGGCGGCTTCTACACGTTCATCTCCCGTGGGCTCGGCAACGTGCTCGGCCTCGGCTCGGGCATCCTGATCGCGCTCTGCTACGTGATCTTCGCCGCCGCCGTGACCGGCGTGCTCGGGTACTTCGCGTCGACCACCTTCGACGCGTGGTTCGGCGTGAGCCTGCCCGCCTACGTGTACATGTTCGGCGCGCTCGCGCTGATGACGAGCTTCGCCTGGTTCCACATCGAGCTGACCGCGAAGGTGCTCGGCGTCGCGCTGGTGGCCGAGGTGCTCGCGCTGCTGGCGATGTGCGTCGGGATCATCGTCACCGGCCCGCCCGAGGGGTACAGCGCCGCGCCGCTGAACCCGGCGAACATCTTCGACAATGACGCCGCGCTGAGCGTGTTCGGGGCGGCCGCGGCGGGCGTCGCGATCTTCGGCGCGTTCTGGAGCTGGGTCGGCTTCGAGATGGCGCCCAACTACGCCGAGGAGTCGCGCGAGCCGCACAAGATCGCCAAGGCCGCGACGTACGGCAGCGTGATCGGCCTCGGCCTGTTCTACATCTTCGTGTCCTACATGTTCGTCAGCGGCTGGGGCCTCACCGGCTCCGCGCAGGCTGTCGCCGACCAGTTCGAGGGCGCGTACGCGTCGGCGTTCTACCCCCTGACCGACAAGTACGTGGGTGGTGGGCTGACGACGATCCTGGAGCTGCTGATCGTGACGAGCTCGTTCGCGTGCGCGATGGCGTTCTACAACACCGGCGCGCGGTACCTGTTCGCGCTCGCCCGCGAAGGCGTGCTGCCGCGCGCGCTCGGCACGACGCACCCCACCCGCAAGGGGCCGGTCGTGGCCTCCACGGTCGTGACCGCGATCGTCGGCCTCTACATGCTCGGGTTCGTCCTAATGGACTCGAGCACCGAGGCGGCGCTGCTCAAGCTCGGCACCTGGACGCCGTTGCTCGGCGTGCTGGGCATCCTCGCCGTGCAGGGCTTGTGCTCGGTCGCGATCATCCGCTTCTTCCTGACCGAGGCGCGCGACGGCTTCCACCCGGTCAAGACCCTGATCGCCCCGATCCTCGGCGCCTGCGCGATGGCCGGCGCGTGCTACCTGCTGATCGCCAACCGCGGCGTGCTCTCCGGGGCGGGGGACTCGCTGTTCATCAAGCTGATCCCCTTCGTCGTGGGAGCCGTGTTCGTCGCCGGCATGGCGCTCGGCGTCTACCTGCGCTCACGTGACCGGGAGACGTACGCGAGAGTCGGCCGCTTCAGCCGTGAGGAGATCCCCGCATGAGCACCCTCGACGCACCGCCCGTGCTGCACCCGCTCGAGCCGCTGACGGCGGCCGAGGTACGCGCCGCGAGCGCGATCCTGAAGGCCGAGCAGTCACTGGCGCCCACCGCCCGCTTCGTGTTCATCAGCCTCCACGAGCCGCCGAAGGCCGCCGTCCAGGCCGGGGAGGTGGTTCCCCGCGAGGCGTTCGTCGTGCTCTACGAGAAGGCCGAGCGCAAGACCTACGAGGCGGTGGTCTCGCTCACCGACGAGGCCGTGGTGGCCTTCGAGCACATCCCGGACGTTCAGCCCCCGATGATGGCCGAGGAGTTCATGGCCTGCGAGGAGGTCGTGCAGCAGGACCCGGAGTGGCAGGCCGCCATGCGCCTCCGCGGCGTCGAGGACTTCTCGCTGGCGATGATCGACCCGTGGGCCGCGGGCTACACCGGCCCCGAGGACGAGCCGTCGGTGCGGCGGATCGCGCGCCCGCTCACCTGGGTCCGGTCCGAGCCCGGAGAACACGGCTACGCGCGGCCGGTCGAAGGGCTCGTCGTGACCGTGGACCTCGACCTGATGGAGGTGATCAGGGTCGATGACCACGGCGTGGTGCCGCTGCCGCCGGCGCCCGGCAACTACGACCTCCAGCGGATGGCCGCACCGGACAACGTGCCGTCATTCACGGCGCCGCGCGCGGACCTGAAGCCGATCTCGATCACGCAGCCCGAGGGCGCGTCGTTCACGGTCCAGGGCCATCACGTGGCGTGGCAGAAGTGGTCGGTGCGGGTCGGCTTCACCCCTCGCGAGGGGCTCGTCCTGCACGACCTGGGGTACGACGGGCGGCCGATCATCTACCGCGCCTCGCTCGCGGAGATGTTCGTGCCCTACGGCGATCCCGCGCCGACGCACCGCTACAAGAACGTCTTCGACCAGGGCGAGTACGGCGTCGGGTGGCTGGCGAACTCGCTGACCCTGGGCTGTGACTGCGTCGGCGAGATCTTCTACTTCGACGGCGTGGTCAACGACCAGGACGGTCAGCCGGCGACGATCGAGAACGCCATCTGCATGCACGAGGAGGACTTCGGCATCGGCTGGAAGCACACGGACTTCCGGACCGAGGACGTCGAGGTCCGCCGGCTGCGGCGGCTGGTCATCTCGTCGATCGCCACGGTCGGCAACTACGAGTACGGGTACTTCTGGTACCTCTACACCGACGGCACGATCGAGTACGAGGTCAAGCTCACCGGCGTGATCTCCACCGGCGCCGTCGAGCCCGGCGCGCGCCCACGGCACGGCACGCTCGTCGCCCCCGGCCTCTACGGCCCGCACCACCAGCACTTCTTCTGCGTGCGGCTCGACATGGCCGTCGACGGCAACACCAACACCGTCGTGCAGGTGGACTCCGAGCCGCTCCCATACGGGCCGGAGAACCCGACCGGCACGGCCTGGGTGACCAAGCGGACCGTCTACGCGGACGAGTCGGCCCGCGGCCGGGTCGACCCGCTGCGCGGCCGCTTCTGGCGGATCGAGAACCCGGAGAAGCGCAGCGTGCTCGGCGACCCGGTGGCGTACAAGCTCGTGCCGGGCGAGAACGTGGCGCCGATGTTCCAGCCCGACTCGCGCTTCGCCCAGCGCGCGGGCTTCACCGCCGAGCACGTGTGGGTGACCGCGTACGACCCGGACGAGCGGTTCGCGGCCGGCGACTACCCCGCCCAGCACGGAGGCGGCGACGGCGTGCCGCGCTACGCGGGCGCAGGGCGCGCCACCGAGGCCACGGACGTGGTGCTCTGGTACACGTTCGGCGCCCACCACATCGTGCGCCCCGAGGACTGGCCGGTGATGCCGGTCACGCACGTCGGCTTCAAGCTCAAGCCCGCCGGCTTCTTCGCCGGCAACCCGGCGCTGGACATGCCGCCCTCAGAAGCGGCCGGCCACTGCCACCACCATCACCCGTAGAACGCGGCTTCCTGGCGGCCCAGCTCGGTCACGGGCGGGTCGCCGTAGATCCACTCGCGCGCGATCCGGTGCCAGTTCGCGCGCGCCGAGAGCTGGCCGAGCACGGCGAGCGTGAGGGTCTCCACGCGGCGGCCGAAGATGTGGTCGGCCGGGAGCGTCTCGTGGCGCATCTGGCCGAAGTGGGTCGAGCGCGGGTCGGCCATGTCGATCATCACCTGGGTGGCGATCTCCGGCGTCAGCTCGAGCTCCTCGTCGGTGAGGTACCACCAGGTGGCGTCCAGGAACTGGGACAGGAGCTTGTCGGGGCGGAACTTGTCCGGGTGCTTCAGCAGCCCGCCTTCGGCCCAGATCTCCCACAGGCGCTCGGCGTCGCCCTCGTGGCCGGCGCGCTGCGTCTCGAGCTCGAGCTCGATCAGGTGCTTCGGCATCACCTTGAACAGGCCGAAGTCGAGGAAGGCGACGCGGCCGTCGCGCATCTGCAGGAAGTTGCCGGGGTGCGGGTCGCCGGAGAACTGGCGGTGCCGGTACATGCAGCCGAAGTAGAAGCGGAAGACGATCTCCCCGATCCGGTCGCGCGTGGCCTGGTCTGCCTCCTTGACCGAGTCGAAGCCGTCACCCTCGACGAACTCCGTCACGAGCACGCGCTCGGCGCTCAGCTCGCCGACCACCGCGGGCACGACGATGAACGGATGGCCCTTGAAGATCCGCGCGAGCGAGCGCTGGTTCTGCGCCTCGAGCTCGTAGTCGAGCTCGTCGTAGATCCGTGAGCGGATCTCCTCGGCCGTGTTCTTGACGTCCAGGCCGGGCGCGATCCGCTTCATCAGCCGCAGGATGATCCCGAGGTTCTGCATGTCCGCCCGGACGGCGGCCGCGACGCCGGGGTACTGGACCTTGACCGCCACGTCGCGCCCGTCGTGCAGCTGCGCGCGGTAGACCTGGCCGATCGAGGCGGCGGCGATCGCGTCCGAGTCGAACTCGCGGAAGTGGTCCTTGAGGTTGCCGCCCAGCTCCTGCTCGATCACCTTGCGCATGCCGGCGAACGACACGTTCGGCGCGGCGTCGCGCAGCGCGCCGAGCTTGCGCTGGAACTCCTCGCGGTGCTCCTCGGGCACGAGCCCGACGTCGAGGAAGCTCATCACCTGCCCGAGCTTCATCGCCGCGCCCTTCATCGTCCCGAGCGCGGTGACGATCTGCTCGGCGGCCTCGACGTGGCGCTTCTCGAGCGCGGCGCTGCGTCCCTCGTCCGAGCGCGCGATGTTCGTCGCGCGCGTGCCGAGGTGCCTCGCGGCCTGCCCGGCCGCAAGGCTGGACACCTTCGCGGTGCGGGCGATCCGCGAGGTGGGGATCTTGTCCTTGGCCATCCGCTAGGGCGTCGGGACGGGCGTGGCGGTGGTGGTGGGGGCGATCTGCGGGTCGGGCGTCGCGCCGGCGGGCGGTGTCGCCGTGGCGGTCGCCGTCGGGCTCGCGGTGGCGGTCGGCGTCGCCGAGGGCGTCTCGGTCGCCTCGGGCGTGGCGGTCTGCGACGGCTCCTCGCCGGGCGTCTCCGTCGCGGTCGGCGTCGGCGTGGCCCGCTCGTCGTCCTTGGACGACTTGCTGCCGCCGAAGACGCTCGTCGAGCGGTCCGAGTGGCCGACCGAGCGGCCGAAGATCGCCAGCTCGGAGGCCGTGACGACGGCGGCGCCGATCACCGCGGCCACCAGGCCGGTGATGATCCCGAGCTTCCACGGGAAGCGGCGGCGCTTGCGCGTGCGCTCCGGGGTCCGGAGGCCGAAGGGGTCGTCCTCATCGCCCCACCGGCCTACCCGTTCCGGCCCTTCACCGCGCGCGCCGACGCCGGTCGGCTGGCGGCTGCGCACGGCGGCGCCGGTCCCGGTGCGCCGCGCGACGCGCGGCGCCGCCTTGGTGATGACCTTGGTCGGGCGGTTCAGCGCCTCGGTGACGAGGGCGACGATGATCGGGGTGACGGCCGTCGCGATCAACGAGCCTCGTTCCCAGAAGTACGGGACGATGATCGCCGCCGCGACGGCGGACAGGCTCGAGATCAGCAGTGTCGAGAGCTGAAGGCCGCCCTTGGTCTCCTTGGGCTCTGAGCTCACCCCATCGACACTAGCGAGCCGGGTTAGCGCTCCACCTTCGAGCCGGGGACGATGTCGTCGCGGCCGTCGGGCCAGCGCACCCAGGCCTTGTGGCCGCCGTCGTAGTCGGGGCCCCAGAGGACCAGCGTGGCGGGGTCGCCGAGCGCGGTGCACTGGTCGCTGCCCTCGGGGTCCAGCCCGCGCCAGACGCGCACGAACGGGTTGTGCTCGAGCTCGTCGCCGACGGTCGTCGGGTCGGTGTGGCCGGGGCGGATGACCGTCTCCGGCGGCAGCGTGAGGATGACCTCCATGATCGAGTGCTTGATGTCCTCGAAGGAGGTGCTGCCGGGCGCGCGGACGCCGCCGACGGAGCCCTTGAAGAGGGTGTCGCCCGTGAACAGCTCCTTGTCGTCGACGAGGAGGTTGAGCATGCCCGACGTGTGGCCCGGGGTGTGCAGCGCCTTGACCTTCAGGCCGCCGATCTCGAGCTCGTCGCCGGGGTTGAGGTCGCCCGTGGTGCCGGGAACGCGCTCGTCCGGGTGGGCGAGCACGGTGGCGTCCGGGTAGCGCTCGAGCGTCTCGCCCAGGTCCACGACGTGGTCGCCGTGATGATGCGTGAGGAGGACGTGGGTGACGTTCAGCCCGTGCTCTTCGGCCTTCGCGAACAGCGGCGCCATCGGGCCGCCGGCGTCGACCAGGAACGCGTCGGTGTTCGGCCCCGCCGCGACGAGGTAGGTGTTGGTCAGCCAGCCATCACTCATGGAGCGCTCGACGATCATGGCCATGACGGTACTCTCGCGGCGTCATGGAACTCATCCCAAGGGGGCTTCGCCCCCTTACGCCCGATCTTCGCTGGTGCTCAGCGGTCTAACCCCCAGAGTGAGGGAGTGAACATGGAACTGATCCACACTTGCTACCGCATCGGCGACATCGATCGGTCCGTCGCCTTCTACGAGGCTCTGGGTTTCGAGGAGCGGCGTCGCATGCCGATCCGCGACGAGGCCATCAACGTCTTCATGGGTCTGCCGGGTGACGGCGACCGCCTCGAGCTGACGTACAACCACGGCGTCGACTCGTACGAGCTCGGCACGGGGTACAACCACATCGCGCTGACCGTGGACGACATCAACGGCACGCTCGAGCGGCTCGGCCAGCAGGGCATCGATCCCGAGAAGCCCCCGTACCGCGTGCGCGAGGGCGGCTCGCTGATCGCGTTCGTGCGCGACCCCGACGGGTACCGCATCGAGCTGATCGAGAAGAACAAGGGCTGATGGAGCGACGGCTCGCCGTCATCGACTGCGGGTCCAACTCCTTTCGGCTCGTCGTCTTCACCTACACGGACACCTGGTGGAAGCGCACCGACGAGATCCACGAGGCCGTCCGCGTCGGCGAAGGGCTGGAGGCGTCCGGCGCCCTCCAGCCCGCGCCGATGGAGCGGGCGCTCGAGACGCTCGAGCTGTACGCGCACTTCTGCTCGGCGACCGGGATCGACGAGATCCGCCCCGTCGCCACGTCCGCGATCCGCGACGCGTCCAACCAGGCGGAGTTCCTCGCCGCGGCGCGTGAGCGGTCCGGGCTGTCGGTCGAGGTCCTGCCCGGCCCGGCCGAGGCGCGCTACGGCTATCTGGCCGCGGTGAACACCACGACGCTGTCCGACGGCGTCGTGCTCGACCTGGGCGGCGGCTCGATGCAGCTCACGCGCGTCGCGGACCGCGCGGCCGTCGACGCCCGGTCATGGCCGCTGGGCGCGGTGCGCATGACCGAGCGCTTCAACCCGGGCAAGCGGAAGCGCACGGAGGCCCTGCGCCAGCACATCGCGACCGAGCTGGCGAGCGCCCCGTGGCTGGGCGAGGACGGGCGGCTCGTCGCGGTCGGCGGTACCGTCCGCAACCTCGCCGCCGCCGCGCAGCTCGCCGCCGGCATGCCGTCCTACGGCATCCAGGGCTACCGCGTCAGCCGCGACGCGCTGGGCGATCTGATCGACCGCTTCTCCTCCGGCCCGCCCGCCGACGTCCCGGGGATCAAGTACGCGCGCGGCGACCTCATCCTCGCCGGCGCGATCGTCATCGACGGAGTGCTGGAGGCGGGCGGCTTCGACGCCTTCGAGGCCACGGAGGCCGGCCTGCGCGAGGGCGTCTTCTTCGAGCGGCTGTACCCGGGAGCCCTGTCCAGCGACGTCCGCCGCGACGCCGTCCGCAACCTCGCCTCCCAGTACGACGCGGACTTCGCCCACTCCGAGCACGTCGCCCGCCTGTCCCTGGAGATCTGGGACGCCCTCCGCGCCCAGGGCCTGCACGCCGGCGACGACGCCGAGCGCGAGCTCGTCTGGGCCGCCGCGATGCTCCACGACATCGGCGTCGCCGTCGACTACGACGACCACCACAAGCACTCCCGCTACCTGATCCTCAACGCCGGCCTGCCGGGCTTCTCCCCGCGCGAGACGGCCCTGATCGGCCAGGCCGCCCGGTATCACCGCAAGGGCACGCCGTCGCTGGGCGAGTTCGAGCCGGAGATGCGCAGGGGCGACGCGGCGCTCCTGAACCGCTTGGCCGCGTGCGTGCGCCTGGCCGAGCAGCTCGAGCGCTCCCGCGACCAGACCGTCCACGCGTGCGAGGTGGTCGTGTTGGACGGGACGGCCGAGCTGCGGCTGCGGGCGTCAGGGGACACGCGGATCGCGCGCTGGGCGGCCCAGCGGCAGGGTGACCTGTTCAAGCGCGCGTTCGACCGCGAGCTCAGCGTGGTGTGAGGGCACGTAAGACCGCCTCGCCCCGCGGCGACAACCGATAGCCCACGTCCAACGAGATCGTGAGCCCGAGCTCCTTGAGCTTGCGGATGTCGCGCTTGAACGGTGCCGTCTCGCGCCCGAACGACTCGGCCAGGTCAGGCGCGCGTACGGCCGGGCGGTCGGCGATGGCCTGGAGGTAGTCGCGCGCCCAGGGGTAGCGCTCGAGCGCCGCGAACACCGCCTCGTCCGGCGGGGTCTCCCGCAGCGCCACGCGCGGATCGGGGCCGGCGAGCCGCACCCCCACGCGGTAGACGCGGCCCGTCTTGCGCATCCGCGCCTCGACGTCCTCGGGCGACGCGAACCCCGCCGCGCGGGCGTCGTCCTCCGTGATCGACGCCACCGGCTCGCACGACGTGAACTCGACTACGCCGACGCGGGTCTTCTGCGTCGAGCCGACCTTCACGCGCGGCTTGTCCCATCGGCGGAAGGCGAGGGTGATGGTTCCGGCCGCGATCCCGTCGAGATCCTGCGGCCGGAACAGCACGTCTCTCAGACCTCTTGGATCTGCAGGAGCGAGGTCGTGCCCGGCTTGCCGGAGGGCAGGCCGGCGGTGATGCCGACGCGGTCGCCCGGCTGGCACCAGCCGAGCTCGACGACGCGCTTCGCGGCGGCGGCGATCAGCTCCTCGGTGACTTCCAGGCGCCGCATCGAGGCGGCCTGGACGCCCCACATGAGCCCGCAGCGGCGGACGGTCTCGCGGCCCGGGGAGAGCGCGTAGATCGGCACGGTCGGCCGGTGGGCGGAGATCAAGCGGGCGCTGCGGCCGGACAGGGTCGGGCACACCAGCGCCTTCAGGCCCAGCTCCTGCGCGGCGCGGGTCGCGGTGTACGCAAGCGTGTACGCGGGGTCGCGCCGGTCACGGCGGACGCGGCGCTCGTTCCACTCGCGGTAGGGCGCCGTCGACTCCGTGCGCCGGGCGACCGAGGCGAGCATGGCCACGGACTCGACCGGGAACTGGCCGACCGCGCTCTCCTGGGAGAGCATCACGGCGTCGGTGCCGTCGAGGATGGCGTTGGCGACGTCGGTGACCTCCGCGCGCGTGGGGCGCGAGGAGGCGACCATCGAGTCGAGCATCTGGGTCGCCGTGATCACCGGGCGGGCGAGCGCGCCGGACAGGCCGATGATCTGCTTCTGGACGATCGGGACGTCCTGGATGTCCATCTCGATGCCGAGGTCGCCGCGGGCGACCATCACGCAGTCGGTGGCGCGGACGATCTCCTCCAGCCGGGTGACGGCCTGCGGCTTCTCGATCTTGGCCACGAGCGGCAGGCGGGTGTGCTTGCGCAGCTCGGTGACGTCCTCGGCGCGGCGCACGAAGGACAGCGCGACGATGTCCACGCCGATCCGCTCGCCGGTGCGCACGTGCTCGAGGTCCTCCTCGGGCACGGACGGGAGCGCCGCGGTCTCGCCCGGGATGTTCAGGCCCTGGCGGGAGGCGACGGCGCCGCCGACCTCGACGGTCGCGTCGATCTCGCCGGCGTCGGCGCGCACCGCGGTCACCCGTAGCCGTACGGAGCCGTCGGCGAGGTACATGATCTCGTCCGCGTCGACCGTCGAGGCGAGGCCGGCGTAGGTGATGAACAGCTTCGACGCGTCGCCCTCGCCGACGTCCGGACCGCAGACGAAGGTCGTCTTGTCACCCGGCTTGAACTCGACGACGCCGTCACGCAACTTGCCGATGCGGAGCTTGGGCCCCGGTAGGTCCTGCAGGATCGCGACCTGGCGGCCGGCGCGACCAGCGGCCTCGCGGACGAGGCGCGCGGTCTCCGCGTGCTCGTCGGCGCTGCCGTGAGAGAAGTTCAGGCGGGCCACATCCATCCCGGCCTCGACCATCCTGGCGAGGACCTCGGGATCGCGGGATGCAGGCCCGATCGTGGCGACGATCTTCGTGCGGCGCTCCATGGGTGCCCGGAACTTAGCGGGCAGCGAATGCGGGGGTGTGTCCGATGGGTAGCCCGCTCCCATGGCCCGAGCAGCAAGCGAGTCCAAGCCCCAGTCGTCGTCGGGCCGGTTCGGCCGCGACTCCAGCGACGACAACGACAAGCCGACCGATCTTCCGAAGGAGTCCTGGCCGGCGATCCTCAAGCGCACCGTCAAGCAGTTCAGCGAGGACCAGCTCACCACGTGGGCGGCCGCGCTGACCTACTTCGGCGTGCTGTCGCTGTTCCCGATGATCCTCGCGCTCGTCTCGGTGCTGGGCGTGATCGGCCCGTCCGCCACGCAGCCGCTGCTCGACCAGCTGGGCACGGTCGCCCCCGGCCCGGCCAAGGACATCCTCACCAACGTCCTCACGAGCCTCGAGCAGAACCAGGGCGGCTCGACGGTCGCCCTGATCATCGGCCTCGCCGCCGCGATCTGGTCCGCTTCCGGCTACATCAGCGCCTTCATGGACGCGTCCAACAACGTGTGGGACGTGCCGGAAGGCCGGCCGATCTGGAAGAAGCTCCCGATCCGCCTGGGCGTGACCGTCGTGATGCTCGTCCTGCTGACCGTGACCTCGCTGGCCATCGTCTTCACCGGTCCCGTCGCGCAGGAGGTCGGCGACCTGATCGGCCTCGGCGGCACGTTCGTCGACGTCTGGAACATCGCCAAGTGGCCCGTGCTGCTGGTGATCGTGAGCTTCATGGTCTCGCTGCTCTATTGGGCGTGCCCGAACGTCAAGCAGCCCGGCTTCCCGTGGATCACCCCCGGTGGCGTGCTCGCCGTGATCCTGTGGATCGCCGCGAGCGCCCTGTTCGCCCTCTACGTCGCGAACTTCAGCTCCTACAACAAGACCTACGGCTCGCTCGGCGGCGTGATCGTGTTCCTCACCTGGCTGTGGATCTCGAACATCATCATCCTGCTCGGCGCCGAGTTCAACTCCGAGATGGAGCGCAGCAAGGCCATCCAGGAAGGCCACCCCCCGGACAAGGAGCCCTACCTGCCGCTGCGCGACGACACCAAGCTCAAGGACTAGCGGCCGTCGAAGTCCCCGACCGCGGTCGCGGCGCCGACGTGCTGGCCCGTGGCCAGCACGACCTTGGTGAAGGTGGCGTCGCCGCGGCCGAGGTAGGCGACGTAACGGGTGATGACCTCGCGCGCCTCGGCGACGTGCTCGACCGCGACGAGGTCCACGTGGCCGTCGCCGTCGACATCCCCGGGCCAGACCTGGTGGGTCTGCGGCACCGTGTCCGCGAAACGCTCGACGGGAGCGAAGGTGCCGTCGCCGTTCGAGCGGCTCAGGTAGTAACCCGACGGCGTGCTGTCCGAGCCGGGCGGGACGAGCGTCACGGCGTCGGCCTTGCCGTCCTCGTCGAAGTCGCCCGCTGCGATCGGCCCGGGCCACGGCGCGTTCCCGTCGAACGCCGGCCGGGGCGTGAACGTGCCGTCCCCGTTGCTGACCAGCAGGTCGATGCTCAGCAGCAGGTCGGCGCGACCGTCGCCGGTGAAGTCGCCCACGACCGGCGTCCCGAAGTACCCCGGGGCCGGGATCGCGGTGGCCGGTCCGCGCGTGAACGTCCCATCGCCGTTGGCCAGCGCCACCACGTAGCCCTGGCTCTCGAAGCTGACGATGTCGGCCCGGCCGTCGCCGTTGACGTCGAGCACGGCGGTGGCGCTCGGGCGCTCGGGCGCGGGAGCGGTCGTGACCGTGACCCGGCCGTCGGCGCCCGGGCGCGCGACGACGTACTGGAACGTCCCGCTGGACGGCGGCCACGGCTTGAGCGACACCAGCTCCGCGCGACCGTCGCCGTCCACGTCGCCGGCGATCCCGAGCACGTTGTCCGCAGTGGCGAGCGGCGTCGCTCGGAACACGTTGTCCGCCCCGTAACCCAGCGTGAACAGCGTCGTGAGCCGGCTGATCGGCGACTGCGTCGTGCTGATGATCTCGACCGTGCGGGAGCCGCCGCGGGGCGGAACGGGCTGGATCACCGGCAGCGGGCCGGGCGTCACCGGGAACGAGACGCCGCCGTTGTCGATGTTCACGCCCGTGGGCAGCGCCAGATACCGGTCCGGGGCGGCCTTCGTCCCGAGCCGGATGGTCCGGGTGGAGGCGACGTTCCAGCGCTTGCGGTTCATCTCCGCGACCGTGATCGACCCCGCGCCGACGCTCTCGACGACCGCCACGTGCGACGCCTCGCTGGAGGTACCCCGCCACCAGGCGATCGTCCCCGGCCCGGGCGTCGTGCGGACGGTGAGGCCGCGGCTCGGCGCGAGCTTCATCCAGCTCGCCGCGTTGGCGCCGAGGCCGAACGTCGCCGGGTGGCCGAGCCGCTTGGACGCGTACCAGACGTCGTAGCCCGTGCAGTAGCCCGTCTGGTCGATCCCGCTGCGGTAGCCGTTCCACGGCGCGGCGCAGTCGAGGCCGCCCGGGGACGGCTCGAAGTCGGCCATGCGCGAGCTGACGGTGCGCACGGAGCCGGGCACGAGCAGCCGGAGCACACCGCCGGACCTGGTCGCCGCGACGGACACCTTGGCCTGCCCGGCCTTGGCCCTCGCCAGCCCGTTCGCGCGCTTCGCGCAACGGGCTGACAGCGTCCAGGAGGCGTTGCGGGCGAGGCTCGGGACCTGCCAGGTGAACGTCGCCACGGGCTTGGCCGCAGCGCGGAACGGTCCTTGGACGGTCTTGCCACTGCGCGCGGTCAGGCTGCAGACCTTCTGGCCGGGGCCGGCTTCGACACGCGCGACGGCGACCTTGCCCGCAGGGACGGTCCGGGGCGTGAAGACCTGCACCGCGGCGTTCGCGACCGTGGGCGACGCGGCAAGGGCGGTCAGGACGACAAGGCTGAAGACGAGCCGATGAGCGAGCACTGAGCGGCCAGCCTACTGAGAGTGGACCGGTGCGTCCGTCGAATGGATGTCGAGGACTCGAACCGTTCGCGGAGGTGGGGGACGGGCGGGGCCGACGCGATGATGGAGGCGCATGCCCGCCGACGAGCTGATCGATCGCGTCTCCTCCCACCTGACCGGCGATGCCCGCGATGAAGCGCTTCTGCTGGCCGAGCTGGACGCCCTGCCGGCCGGCGAGCTCGTGCGCTTCGACCAGCGGGCCCGCTCCGGCCTGCCGTGGGGCGGCGTCGCGCGGATGCCTCCCGGCGCGCTCCGGGACACGCTGCAGCTCTTCTCGCCGAGCGGCCACGTCCGCGAGGCGGCGATGCGGGCGGTGCGGCTGACGCCGTTCACGACGCGGGCGCTCGTGCTGCGCTGCGCCGACTGGGTGGCGGAGATCCGCTCGGCGGCGTTCCCGCGCCTGCGCACGTGCGACCGCGACCTGCTCCTGGCGGCCCTTCCGCTCGTCGAGTGGATCGCGGACGAGTGGACGCGCGGTGACCGGCTGCGGGCGCTGCTCGACGAGCGCCTGACCGACGACGACCTGCGCACGCTGACGACCACGCGCGCCGACCTGCGCCGCTCGGCCTGGCGCCGCCTCCTCGCCCGCGACGGCCGCACTCCGGCGGACCTGAGGCGAGCGGCCGAGGACGATGACGTGCTGGTCCGTGCGATCGCGGCGCGCGCGCTGGAGCTCCGCCCGGAGGACGAGCGCCGCGCCCTCGCCGAGATACTGCTTGAGGACCGCGTCGGCTGGATCGCCGCGCGCGCCCTCGCCGTGCTGGTCGCCCTCGACGGGGCGACCGCGATCGTGCCCGCGCTCACGGCGCGCAGCGCCACCCTGCGACGGGCCGCGCGCGACTGGGCCCGCGTACGTGCCGTCGACGCGCGCGACGTGTACCTGACGCGCGTCCCGGCCGATGACCTCAAGCTCCTCGGGCTGGCGGAGGTCGGCGACGCTCGCGACGTCGACCGCTTTCGCGCCATGGCCCAGAGCGGCTCGCGCCGAGTGCGGTCTGCGGGCCTCCGCGCCCTCGCGCGGCACGACCGAGAGGCCGCGCGCGGCTACGCGCTGGCCGCGTTGCGGTTCGGGCCCGCGAACCGCGCCTCGGCTACCCGCGGGGTGACGCGCTCGCGTTCGTGCTCACGACGACGTGAAGCGGCCGTCGCGCAGGATGACCTCGCCGTCGGCGCTGAGCGTGCCGCCCTGGCGCAGGTCGCAAATCATGTCCCAATGCACGACCGACTCGTTGGTGCCACCGGTCTCGGGATAGGAGCGGCCGACCGCGAGGTGCACGGTGCCGCCGATCTTCTCGTCGAAGAGGATCGCGCCGATCGGGCGGTCGATGCCGAAGTTGGTGCCGATGCCGAGCTCGCCCAGATAGCGGGCGCCCTCGTCGGTGTCGAGCGTGGCCTGCAGGTACGCGTCGCCGCGCTCGGCCTTGGCGCTGACCACGCGGCCCTGCCGGAACTCCAGCGTCACGTCCTCGACGACCACGCCGCGCGGCGAGGTCGGGATCGTGAAGCGGATGACGCCCTCGGCGGAGGTCTCGTGCGGGCCGGTGAAGACCTCGCCCGACGGCATGTTGCGCTTGCCGTCGGAGTTGATCCACGTGCGTCCGTCGACGGTGAGCCGCAGGTTCGTGCCCTCGGCCTGGATGTGGATCTCGCGCTTGGGCGCGAGCCGCTCGATCAACCCCGCCTGGAACGTGCGCAGCTCGCCCCACGCGGCGGCGGGGTCCTCGCGGTCCAGGAACAGGGCGCGGGTGACGAAGTCCGCGAACTCGCGCGTGCCCATGCCGGCCTGCTGCGCGGCGGCGGCGGTCGGGTAGAGCGTGATCGCCCAGCGGCGGGCCAGGACGACCTCGCGCAGCGGCGACCGGGCACGCTGCGCGCGGGACAGCCGCGTCGGGTCGACGCCCGCGAGCGCGTTCGCGTTCTCGGTGGCCTGGATGCGCAGCGAGGCGTCGATCGCTTCCGCCTCCGCGAGCTCGGAGGACGGGAAGCCGTCCAGGTGCCGGTCGCCCGCGGCGCGCCAGAAGCCCTCGGCCTGCCCGGGCAGGGACGCGCGGATGAGCGGCCACGCGTCACGCTCGAGGATCTCGCGCTGGAGCTCGAGCAGCAGCGGCGCGGCCAAGGTCGAGGACTCGACCAGCACCTGCTGGCCGGGCTGCACGTCGAGGCAGTAGTCGGTCAGCAGCCGCGCGAAGCGGACGTCGTCGATCACGGTGCGGTCATCTCCGGGAAGTGCTCGGCCAGGTGCTCGCGCAGCACGCCGCGGATCCAGACGCGCTCCGCCTGGGAGGCGAAGCGGTAGCGCGCGAGCAGCTCCTTCTGCTTGCGGATCGGCGGCGTGTCCGCCACCTCCCAGCGCACGGCGAGCCGCTCGAACAGGAACTCCACCGAGCGCTGCCAGGCGTCCTCGCGCGAGAGGATGTTCCCGCCGGCGACCTCGGCGTACTGGAGCCGCGTGGCGGGCGTCATCGAGCCCCGCAGGACGAGCGTCGTGCCGTCGTCGGAGCGGTACTCGAACTCGGGCGCCTTCAGGCGTTCCTTCTTCGCCATCGCGACGACGGTAGCGTGCTGGGCGTGCGCAAGCCGACCCGACCACGCGAGGTGGGCCGGGGCGAGCGCGTGCTGCCCGGCGTGTGGCGGCTGCGGCTCCCCCTCGACCTCCCTGGCGTCCCCCATGTGAACGCCTGGGCCCTGAAGGCCGGCAGCGGCATCGTGCTGGTCGACACCGGCATGCACGACCGCGGGACGATGGCCCATCTCGAGCAGGCGCTCGACCGGACGGGCCACCGCGTGTCGGACATCCAGCTGATCGTCGTCACCCACGCCCACATCGACCACTGCGGCCAGGCGCCGCCGCTGGCCAAGCGCGCCGGCTGCGAGGTGTGGATGCACCCCAGGTGGGCGCTGCACGCGCACGAGGACCTGGACGAGTCGATCGACATCGCGCTGCTCAGCGGCGTGCCGGAGGGGCCGCTGCGCCAGTGGGCGGACGCCCGGCGCGGGATGGGCACCGGCCAGGCGGGCGAGCTCTACAGCGACAAGGACCTCGTCCCCGGGGTGACGTTCGAGACCGACGCGGGCGTCTGGCAGGTGGTCGAGACACCCGGCCACGCGCCCTCGCACGTGTGCCTGCACCAGCCCGAGCAGCGCGTCCTGCTCACCGGGGATCATCTGCTCGGGCGCGTCTCGCAGTACTTCGACGTCGGCTACACGCCCGACCCCGTCGGCGAGTTCCTCGAGTCCCTCACGGTCGTGGAGGGCCTCGACGCCCGCCTCGCGCTCGCCGGTCACGCCCGCCCGTTCACGGACATCCAGGCCCACATCGACGCCAACCGCGTCGAGGTCGAGAGCAAATTGCAGGCCACGCGCGCCGCGTTGGCGGACGGTCCGCGGTCGGCCTACGAGGTCGCCCGCGTCGTCTACGGGGAGACGTTCAACGCCGACATGGCGAGCTGGCTGATCACGTTGACGCGCGCCTGGCTCGTGCACCTGGCACGGTTGGGCGAGATCCTCAATGATGGTGGAGATCCCGTGGAGCACTGGCGCCTCGCCTCGTAGCATGGGCGCGATGCGCATCGACGAACGGATCGCGAGCGGGACCGAGCCGGCCTTCTCGTTCGAGTTCTTCCCGCCCAAGACCGATGAGGGCGAGGCGAACCTCGAGACGGCGCTGCACGAGCTCGCGCGTCTCGAGCCGACGTTCGTGTCGGTGACCTACGGCGCCGGCGGCACGCCCGCCGAGCGCGGCAAGACGATCGACATCGTCAGCTCGATCAAGGCCACCCACGGCCTGGAAGCGATGGCGCACTTCACCTGCGTCGGCGCGTCGGTCGACGAGCTGCGCGCCGTGCTGGACCGGATGCGCGACGCCGGCATCGAGAACGTCCTGGCCCTGCGCGGCGACCCGCCGGCGGGCGTGGACGCCAAGAACTGGGTCGCGGCCGACGGCGGCCTGCGCTACTCCCGCGAGCTGATCGAGCTGATCCGCGCGGACTACGACTTCGCGATCGGAGCGGCGTGCTTCCCCGAGGTGCACCTGGCCGCCGAGTCGGCCGAGTCGGACCTGCGCTACACGCGGGAGAAGGTCGACGCCGGCGCGCGCTTCCTCGTCACGCAGCTGTTCTTCGACAACGACCTCTACTACGACTTCGTCGCCCGCGCGCGCGACGCCGGCATCGACGTCCCGATCATCCCGGGCATCATGCCGATCACCAACGTCAAGCAGGTCAAGCGCTTCACGGAGATGTGCGGCGCCACGATCCCGCCCGGCCTGCTGCGCGAGCTCGAGCTGCGCTCGGACCAGCCCGACGCGGTCGCCGACTTCGGCGTCGCCTACGCGACGATGCAGTGCGCCGACCTGCTGGCCAACGGCGCGCCCGGCATCCACTTCTACACGCTCAACCGCTCGCCCTCGACGCGCGCGATCCTCTCCGCCCTGCGCTGCCTGGCGCCGTGGCGGAAGGCCGTCAGCGCCTAGCCGGCGCGGCGGCCGCCGGGGCGGGCGGCGTAGAGCTCGCGGTCGGCGGCCTCGAGCAGGTCCATGACCTCGGCGCCGTCCCCGGGCGTCTGCGCCAGGCCGACGGTGATGCCGAGCGGGCTCGCGCCCGTCACGAGCTCGACCGGCAGGGTGTTGGAGACCTCCTGCATGATCGCCTCGGCCGTCTGACGGCCGGCGGACTCGCCCTCGCGGACCCAGAGGCCGAACTCGTCGCCACCGAGGCGGCCGGCGACGCCGTGGCGGGCGAGGACGCGGGCGACCTCGGTCAGGACGAGGTCGCCGGCGCGGTGTCCGTGGGCGTCGTTGACGGTCTTGAAGCCGTCGACGTCGCACAGCAGCAGCGCGCCCCCGGTGCCGGCCTCGAGCTCGCGCCGGACCGTGTCGATCCAGCTGCGGCGGTTGTGCAAGCCGGTCAGGTCGTCGGTATGGGCGGCGGCCTCCAGGCGGCCGACGGCGGAGGCGAGGTCCCCGGCGGCGCCCGCCGGGGCGATCACGCCGGCCTTCTCGGCCACCTCGTCGAGCAGGTCCGGCGTCGCGCCCAGCCGGTCGAGGGCGATCGCGAGCAGCTCGCGGTCCGGGTCGCCGCCGGTGACCATGTGCGCCAGCACGTCGGCGACGACCACGCAGGCCGTCTCGTCCGACGGCACGGCGAGGCCGGTCGGGCCGCCGTGGTGATAGGCGATCGCGCGCGTGACGTCGTCGGCGGGCTCGCTCAGCCCGACGAGCAGCGCGCCGGCCTGGGCGTGGTCGAGCCCGAGGAGCTTGCGCTCGAGCTGCGCGCGGGGGGAGCCGAACGGCGCCTCGGCCGCGATGTCCTCCAGCGGCTGGACCCCGAACGCCGCCGGCATCAACAGCTTGCCGACGTCGTGCAGCAGCCCGGCCAGGTGCGCGGTGTCGGTGTGCGCGCCGCGCAGGTCAGCGGTGGTCGAGGCGTATCCGGCGACGGTCACCGCGTGCACGTGCAGCTGCCCGCGGCTCAGGTGCGCGCCGCCCGGGAAGCGCTCCAGGAAGCGGTAGGTCTCAGCCTCGAGCGCGATCCGCACGAGCGCGCGGCGGCCGAGCAGCGTCACCGCCTGGCGGATCGTGCGCGCCCGGATCGGCCGGGCGTTCGCGGCGGAGTTCGCGTAGCGCAGGAGGTTCGCGCTGAACGCCTCGTCGGACTCGATGACCTGCACGAGGTCGGTCGTCGTCCCGTCGGGATCGTTGGCCAGCGTGCGGATCCGGGACACCGTCCCGCTCAGCACGGGCAGCGGGCCGATGCGCCTCAGCGCGTCGTGTACGCGGGTGTCGGGCTTGTCGTAGCGGGCCATCCGAAGACGTCATCGGCGGCACCTGCAGGCAGCATGAGGGGCATCTCAGGGGCCGGTTTCTGGAGCACTGGGCTCGATGTTCAGGGCATGCGCAACTCGTGGCTGACCATCCACGTCCCAGGTCACGTCGACCTGATCATTGCGCTTGTAGGTCCCAATACCCCAAGCGCCCAAGAACCATCGCCAAAATCCCAGGTTGCCCTCCTTCACCAGCTCCTTGGTGAAGACGAGCTCGCCGTCGGACACGCGGTAATCGCGCCCCAGCTCCTGACGCACCCCATTCAGGTAGACGCTGAACGGCTCGCGCACGCCGGCGGGCAGACGGACTCGTGTCTCGGCCATGAGCGTGAGAGAGTACGCCGAGCCCGCCTCTACGCTCTTCCCGCCGTGTCCGCGCAGCCGTACCGCATCCGTCGTAGCGACCGCGCGCGTCGCATCCGGGTCAGCGTGGACAACAACGGCGAGATCGAGGTCGTGCTCCCCCGCCGGTCGCCCGAGCGGCACGCCGAGCAGGCGGTGAAGGAGCTCGCGCCGTGGATCGAGCGCCGCCGGCGCGCGGTCGCCGCCGCGCAGCTGGAGATCGGCCGCGCGCCGGGAACGGTGCCGTACCTGGGCGAGACGCTGACGCTGGTTCCCGAGCGCGGGCGCACGCGCGTGCACCGCAGCGGGGACCGGCTGCTGATCCCGGACACCGGCGACGCGCGCGCGGCGATCGAGCGCTGGTACCGGCGCCAGGCCAAGCTCGAGGTGGCGCCGCGGCTGGACGCGGCCTGCGCGCGGGCCGGCTCGACCTACACCGGCCTGACGATCCGCGGGCAGAAGACGCGCTGGGCGTCCTGCTCGTCCTCGGGCGGGATGTCCTTCAACTGGCGGCTGCTGCTCGCGCCGCCGGAGATCCTCGACTACGTCGTCGAGCACGAGGTCGCCCACCTCGAGGTGATGGACCACTCGCCGCGCTTCTGGCGCCTGCTCGCGTCGCGCTCGCCGCGCTGGCGCGAGCACTCCGCGTGGCTGAAGCGCTACGGCTCGACGCTGACGCTCTGACGCAGCGCCTGCAGCGCGTCGCCCTCGAGCGGCGTGCGGCGGATCCGGCCCGTCCAGGCGACGAGCGACCCGTCGCCGCGGACGTCGACGCCCGCGCGCTGCCCGGCGCCCTTGAGCTCGATGCGCGCCGCCACCAGCTCCTCCGGCTCGTACGTGCGCCCGAGCGCGTTCACGGCCTGGAGGTCGCCGCGCGCCTCGCGCTCGACCGCGGCGAGCGCCTGGTTGAGGGTCTCGTAGTCCTCATGCGACACCTGCGGCCCACGCCGCACGGTCACGCGGTAGCCCTTCACTGCACCTGGTCGAGCAGCGGCTTGACCTTGTCCCAGCGGGCGATCTCGCACCCGTCGGTCCGCGAGAAGCGTGCGTCCACGGGCTCGCCGCGCAGCGTGCCCTTGATCGTCGCGGTCTCCGGGCCGCCGAACATCTGCGTGCACGCGACGTCGCCCTTGGGCTCGGCGAGGTCGGCCGCGGACACGCCCGCGGCGGCGCCGCACGCGTCGCCGTCCGTCGGCGCCTTGCAGGTGACCTGCAGCTCCTTCGCGGCCTCGCCGCCGTCCCCGTCGGCGTCGACGGTGACGACGAAGTTCGCGAGCTCGTCGCTCCCACCGCCGGTGGCCGGCGTCGTGGCCTCGTCGGAGCCGCACGCCGAGAGCGCAAGCAGAGCGGTGGCGGCCACGACCGACGCGAAGCGGTACATGGGCCTAGCGTAGTGAGGCGGCGACCAAGCGGACGGGCTCGCCCCAGCCGACCTTGCCGACGCACGCGCCGTCGTCGTCGTGGCTCGGCGACCAGCGCCACGCGATGAACGGCGTGTCGGGCAGCGGGCGGCCGAGCAGCTCGTGCTCGGACCGGCCGAGCGCGGCGCAGGCGGTGCCGTTGGCGATCTCGACCCGGTCGTCCGCGTCCAGGGCGACGATCAGCGCGGCCGCGCCGTCGAACGCGCGCCGCGCCCGGGCGCGCTTGCGGCGCCGGGCCAGGTAGGAGCCGAGCTGCGCGCCGATCGTGGCGAACAGCGCCGAGACCTCCGCGTTCGGCTCGCGGGCGTCGGTCGCGTACAGCTCGATGACGCCGACGCACTGCTCGTCGGACGTGATCGGGAAGGCGGCGGCGGTTACCAGGCCGGCCCGCAGCGCCTCGTCGGACGCGCCGCTCCAGATCGGACGCCGGAACCCCCAGACGCGGCCGGCCAAGCCCTGCCCGGCCGCGAACGAGCGGTCCCGCGTGGTGTTCATCAGCGCGGCGATGCTCGCGCGTGAGCTCGCGGCGTGCCAGGTGGTCGCGCACGCCAGCCGCGCGCCGTCCGCGCGCCAGACGGCGCCCGCGGCCCAGCCGAGCGACTCCCCGAGCGTCGCGAGCACGCGCTCGCACAGCACCGCCGGCTCGAGCCCGGCCGCCAGGTGGTCGCCGATCGCCTGCTGCGCGCCGAGCAGCCGGTGCGCGCCGCCCACGCGGCGGCGCATGCGCGCCTGCTCGAGCTCGCGCTGGAGCACCGCGCCGAGCTGGTTGAGGGTGGACACGCGCGGCACGCCGTGGGGCAGCGTGCCCTCGCCGAGCGGCGACACGGAGATGAACGGCAGGTGCGGGTCGGCGAGCCGCACGAGCGCGAGCGCCTTCTGGCTCGGAACCGCGTTCACGCCGTCGCCGCCGTACAGGACGGCGTCCCAGCCACGCCGCGCGAGCGCCGCGTTGAAGGCTTCCTCGCCGTGCACCGGCACGGCACGCTGGACCGCTCCCGTCCGGGAGATCAACGCGGCATGGCTCGCGGGGACGTCGACGAGCAGCGCGGTGACAGACCTCACGGTCAGTGCATCGGCGTGAGCACCCGCGTGCTTAAGGGCAGCTGGACGACGATCTCACGTACGCCGTCGGCGATCAAGTCGCGCTCCACGTGCGTCCCGAAGCCGCGCATCAACCGCACCGCGCCGCGATTCGTCGCCAACATCGTGCCGCTGAAGCGCTCGATCCCGTGCGCCGCCGCGCGCTCCGCCAGCTCGTCTATCAGCCGCCGGCCGAGCCCCATCCGCTGCCATGGATCGCCGATCACGACCGCGAGCTCGGCCGTGTCGGGCGACACGCGCACGCAGCGGGCGACGCCGATCAGCGATCCGAGAAGCGCGTCGACGGCCACCAGCGCGATGTGGTCGACCTGGTCGACCTCGGTCAGGTAGCGCAGCTCAGACGCGCTGAAGGACGTCTTGAGCGTGAGGAAGCGCCGCATCGCGGTCTCCGGGCTGAGTGTCTTCAGGCCGAGGGAGAGCAGCCGCTTGTCCTCGGGCTCGATCGGCCGGAGGCGGACCGTCGTGCCGGTGGGGAGGGTGAGGAGCATGAGTTGCATCAAACAACTCAGCCCCTCCTCCCGTCAAGTGGGGCTAACCGCCGTACGTGCCTTAACGCTTGTCGAGCGGGATGTAATCCCGGTTGCGCTCGCCGGTGTAGATCTGGCGCGGGCGGGCGATCTTCTGCTCCTTGTCGTCGATCATCTCGAGCCACTGGGAGATCCAGCCGCTCGTGCGCGGGATCGCGAACAGGACGGTGAACATGCCGACCGGCATGTGCAGCGCCTCGTAGATCAGGCCCGAGTAGAAGTCGACGTTGGGGTACAGCTTGCGCTTGACGAAGTACTCGTCCTCGAGCGCGATCTTCTCGAGCTCCATGGCGATCTCGAGAAGCGGGTTGACACCCGTGACCTCGAAGACGTCGTCGCACGCCTTCTTGATGATCTTCGCGCGCGGGTCGTAGTTCTTGTAGACCCGGTGCCCGAAGCCCATCAGGCGCTCCTTGCCCTCCTTCACGCCGGCGATGAAGTCCGGCACGTTCTCCTTGCGCTCGATCCGGCGCAGCATGCGCAGGACCTGCTCGTTGGCGCCGCCGTGCAGCGGGCCGTAGAGCGCCGCGATGCCGGCGGCCACGGCGGAGTACGGATCCACCTGCGAGGAGCCGACCGCGCGCACCGCGCTCGTCGAGCAGTTCTGCTCGTGGTCGGCGTGCAGGATGAAGAGGATGTCGAGCGCGCGCTCCAGACGAGGATCGGGCTCGTACTTGAGCTCGCTCATCTTGAACAGCATCGAGAGGAAGTTGCCGGGGTAGCGCAGGTCGTTGTCCGGATAGACGTACGGCTGGCCCATGTTGTGGCGGTAGGCGAACGCCGCCAGCGTCGGCATCTTGGCGATCAGGCGGATGATCTGCAGGTAGCGGATCTCCGGGTCCTTGATCTGGTTCGCGTCCGGATAGAACGTCGAGAGCGCGCCGACCGACGCGAGCAGCATGCCCATCGGGTGCGCGTCGTAGCGGAAGCCCTGGATGAAGCTCTTGACGTTCTCGTGCACGAACGTGTGCGTCGTGATCTTGTTCGTCCACTCGTCGAGCTGCTTCGCGTTCGGCAGCTCCCCGTGTACGAGGAGATAAGCCACCTCGAGGTACGTGGAGTGCTCGGCGAGCTGCTCGATCGGATAACCGCGGTACTCCAGGACGCCGTTCTCGCCGTCCAGGTAGGTGACGGCCGAGCGACACGAGGCGGTGTTCATGAACGCGGGGTCGTAGGACATGACCCCGAAATCGCTCTCGTTGACCTTGATGTCGCGTAACGCGGTCGCGCGGATGGTTCCATCCTCGACCGGGACCTCGTACGTCTTCCCGGTGCGATTGTCCGTGATCGTCAGCGTGTCATTCGCCGTCGCCACGCCACCGGTTTCAGTCTGCTCCTCGGTTCCCACTGCAGCTCCTCTTGGAGGGAGGGTTAAGTCTCTGACCCCCCATTGTGGCGGGGTGGCCCGCTCGGGCGTCTTTACCCGGTGATGACGGCGGTGTACGCCGCCGCCGCCACGAGGATGAGCATCACGAACGAGAGCCCGCGCGCGACCGCGCGAGAGGGCGGGAACGTCTCGTGGCGGGCGATGCCGACCGCCGAGAGCAGCAGCGCGAACGCCACGAGCGCGCTCGCGGCGATGTAGAAGGGCGTCTTGGAGACTTCCTCCTCCACGTGGAGTGTCTCCTGGGCGAACAGCACGAGGGACGCGAGCACGCGCGGGAAGCTACCGCATGTGCGCCCGAGCGCGCGGAAGGGCTAGTGGTGCGGCGTGCGCGCGCGGCCGACGGCCGTCACCGACCGGACACGCGGCGGGGGCGCCAGGCGCTCTCCACAGCCGGGCCCGCCACGGCGCGGCGGGCGCGGACGACGCGGCCGGCGCGGGTGCGGCCGCCGCGGGACGGGGGCGCCGCCGTCATTGGTGACGTCGTCGGTGTCCGTGGTCTGCTTGACCGCCCACCACAGGATGTAGCAAGCGGCGACGATCGGCAGCTTCAGGAACACGAAGAGGTAGAGCATCGTCCAACCCATCGCTGCGACGAATGCTACGCCGCCGGATGTAGCTTGCGCGCCAACGTGGTGATCCGCATCCGCCCGCGGTGCGCTTCCATCCCATGAACGCCTTGAACCTCGAAGTGCTGGATCGCGACGGCGCGATCCTCGAGACGGCGGAAGACGCAGGAGCCACACGCGCGGATCTGATCAAGCGCGCGGGCATCGCGACGGTCGGCTTCACCGCCGCGGGCGCGATGTTCAACAGCCTGCTCTCGCCCGCCGCCGCGGCGATCTCCACCAAGAAGTCCGCCAAGAACGACGTCAAGATCCTCAACTACGCGCTCACGCTCGAGTACCTCGAGGCCGAGTTCTACAAGGCGGCGTTGGCCACGAGCTTCATCGCCGGCGCCAACGCGTGGCTCAAGGACTTCACGACGACGGTGGCCAAGCACGAGGCCGACCACGTGAAGCTGCTTAAGAGCGTGCTCGGCAAGGCGGCGGTCAAGAAGCCGTCGTTCGACTTCTCCGCCGCGCTCACCGACGAGAAGACCTTCATGGCGACCGCCCAGGTCCTCGAGGACACGGGCGTGGCCGCGTACGCCGGTCAGGGTCCGAACATCTCGCAGAAGGCGGTCGTCGTGGCCGCGCTCGGCATCCACTCCGTCGAGGCCCGCCACGCCGCCTGGATCCGCTTCCTGAACGCCGACTCGCCGGCGCCCGGGATCACCGACTCGCCCAAGCGCGAGGCGACCGTCCTGTCCGCCGTGGCCGACACCGGCTTCATCCAGTCCTAGAGGAGGCTGCCGATGACTTCCCTTCTGAACCTCGCCGCGCTCGACCAGAGCGGCGCGATCCAAGAGACCGCCGAGGCCGCGGGCGCCACGCGCGCGGACTTCTTCAAGCGCACGGGCATCGCGACCGCCGGCCTGGTGGCCGCCGGGACGATGTTCGACGGCCTGCTGTCGCCGGCAGCCGCCGCCATCTCGTCCAAGCCGTCGAAGGCCAACGACGTCAAGATCCTCAACTACGCGCTGACGCTCGAGTACCTCGAGGCCGAGTTCTACAACCAGGCCGTCACCGCGAACGCGCTGCAGATGTGGCAGGTGAAGAACTTCGCGCTGGTGGTCGCCGGCCATGAGGGCGCGCACGTGCGCCTGCTGCAGGCCGTGCTCGGCAGCGCCGCCGTCAAGAAGCCGACGTTCGACTTCGGCGACGCGATCACGAACGAGGCGAAGTTCGTGGCCACCGCGCAGATCCTGGAGGACACGGGCGTGGCCGCGTACGCCGGCCAGGGCCCGAACATCTTCCAGCGCCCGGTCGTAAAGGCCGCGCTCTCGATCCACTCGGTCGAGGCCCGGCACGCGTCCTGGATCCGGCTGATCGCCAATCAGAAGCCGGCGCCCGCCGTGGTGGACGAGCCGAAGACCGAGAAGCAGGTCCTCAGCGCCGTCGCGGGCACCGGGTTCATCAAAGGCTGAAGGCGGGGGGTCCGCGGGGGGCGGCAGCCCCCCGGTGGATTACTAGCTGCGGAGCGGCACGGGTGACGCGTCGAACACCGTCACCCGCTGCAGCTCGGCGACGCGCTCGTTGACCTCGTCGGCCGTGAGCGTCTGCATGCGCTCGGTGCCGAAGGCCTCGACGTTGAACGAGGCCAGCGCCGTGCCGTACGCCATCGCGCGGCGCAGCAGCTCGTCCGTGATCTCCTCGTCCGCGTGCGCGGCGACGTAGCCCACGAAGCCGCCGGCGAACGTGTCGCCCGCGCCCGTGGGGTCGACGACGTCGGCGGTCGGGTACGCGGGAATCCCGAACACGCCGTCCTTCGTGTACATGTTCGCGCCGTACTCGCCGAACTTGATCACGACGACCCGCGGGCCCATCTCCATGATGTTCTGCGCCGCGCGGACCAGGTTCGGCTCGTCGGTGAGCTGCTTGGCCTCGCCGTCGTTGACGATCAGGCAGTCGACGCCGGCGATCGTCTTCACGAGCGAGTCGCGCGCGATGTCGATCCAGAGGTTCATGGTGTCCAGCGCGACGAAGCGCGCGCCCGTGCACTGCTCGCGCACCGCGCGCTGCAGGTCGGGCTGGATGTTCGCGAGGAACAGGACGTCGGCGTCCTGGGAAGCCTGCGAGAGCTTGGGCTCGAACGTCTCGAAGACGTTGAGGTCCGTCTGCAGCGTGTGGCGGATGTTGACGTCGCGCTCGTAGCGGCCCGCCCAGAAGAACGTCTTGCCGCCGGGGACGTGCTCCACGTCGTCGGTGATGACGCCGCGGTTGTGCAGGACGGAGTACTCCTCCTCGGTGAAGTCGTCGCCGACAGGACCGACGACGCGGGTCTCGGCGAGGAACGAGGACGCGAGCGAGAAGTGCACGGCGGCGCCGCCCAGCAGGCGGTCGCGCTTGCCCGACTCGGTCTCGACGGCGTCAAAGGCGATGGATCCGACTACGGTGAGCGACATAAGGCGCATGAGGGTAGACGTGCCGCACGGCCGCATCTTCTAGCCTGCACGGTCGGAATGACGACTTTTGCCGAGCTCGGGCTGTCCGAGCCGATCCTCCAGGCCCTCCAAGACGTCGGGTACGAGAACCCGAGCCCCATCCAGGAGCAGGCCATCCCCCCGTTGCTCGAAGGGCGGGACGTGATCGGCCAGGCGCAGACCGGCACCGGCAAGACGGCGGCGTTCGGGCTCCCGCTGATGGAGTCCGTGGACCCTGACGACAACGAGGTCCAGGCCATCGTGCTCACGCCGACGCGTGAGCTCTGCATCCAGGTCACGCAGGCCCTGCGGGCGTACGGCGCCAAGAAGGGGATCGACCCCGTGGCCGTGTTCGGCGGCGCGCCGATCCGCACCCAGCAGGCGCAGCTGCGTGCCGGCGGGCAGGTCGTCGTGGGCACCGTCGGCCGCGTGCTGGACCTGATCAGCCGCCACTCGCTCGTCCTGCACTCCGCGCGCTACATCGTGCTCGACGAGGCCGACGAGATGCTCGACCTCGGCTTCCTCGAGGACGTCGAGAAGATCCTCAGCCTCGCGCCCGGCAGCCGCCAGACCGCGCTGTTCAGCGCGACGATGCCGAACGAGATCCGCCGCCTGGCCGAGCGCCACCTGTACGACCCGGTGCTCGTCAAGGTCAAGGCCGCGACGCTGACGATCGACACGGTCGAGCAGTTCTACCTGGAGACCAAGCCGCAGGAGAAGACGGACGCGCTCGCGCGGGTCCTCGAGTCCGAGAAGCCCGACCAGGCGATCGTCTTCGCGCGCACCAAGATCCGCACGGAGCAGCTGTTCCAGACGCTCAAGAACCGCGGCATGAACGTGCGCGCGCTGCACGGCGACATGAGCCAGGGCTCGCGCGACGGCGTGATGATCGCCTTCAAGAGCGGCCGCGTGCCGATCCTCGTCGCCACCGACGTCGCCGCCCGCGGCCTGGACATCTCGACCGTCACGCACGTGGTCAACTTCGACGTGCCGACGTCCCCGGACGTCTACGTGCACCGGATCGGCCGCACGGGCCGTGTCGGCCGCTCGGGCCGCGCGATCACGTTCGTCGAGCCGCGCCAGCGGCGTGAGCTCGAGGCGATCGAGAACCACGCGTCGACGAAGATCGCGGCCTGGACAGAGGGCGCGCGCGTCGCGCCGACGCCCGCGTCCGAGCCGCGCCCGCGCCGCCACACGAAGCCGCGCGACGCCGAAGTGGCCGACAACGCCGCCGTGTACACGAAGCTGATCGCCACCGCCGGGCGCCACGACGGCATCGAGGCCGCCGACCTGATCGCCGGCCTCACGGCCAGCGGCCTGGACGGCGAGGCGATCCGCAACGTGCGCATCCTCGAGCGCTTCGCGCTCGTCGAGGTGCCCGCCGGCTCCGCGCCGGAGGTCGTCTCGATCCGTGGCCGCGAGGTCGCGCTCGAACCGATCCGAAACTAGAGGAGACCGATATGTCCGTCGCGACGATGTCCACGAACCTGGGCGACATCACGATCGAGCTGTTCGACGAGGACGCTCCCAAGACCGTGCAGAACTTCAAGGATCTGGCCGCGAAGGGCTTCTACGACGGGCTCTCGTTCCACCGGATCATCAAGGACTTCATGATCCAGGGCGGCTGCCCGCAGGGCACCGGCACCGGCGGCCCGGGCTACACGTTCGAGGACGAGATCAACCAGCACAAGCTGGTCCGCGGCTCGCTCGCGATGGCCAACGCCGGCCCGAACACGAACGGCTCGCAGTTCTTCATCGTCACGCTCGACGCCACCCCGTGGCTCGACGGCAAGCACACGAACTTCGGCCAGGTCACGGGCGGCATGGACATCGTCGACAAGCTCGAGGCCCTGCCGACCGACGGCCGCGACAAGCCGCGCGAAGACGCGAAGATCGAGAAGCTGACGATCACGGAGTAGGTACTCTCGGCCGCATGGCCGAGACGATCGCAGTCGAGAACCCCGCGACCGGCGCCACCATCCGCGAGGTGCCGGTCACGTCCCCCGAGGACGTGGCCGCGGTCGTCGAGCGCGCCCGCGCGGCGCAGCCGGCCTGGGAGGCCCTGGGCTACGCGGGGCGCGGGCGGATCCTAAAGCGGGCGCAGCAGTGGCTGGTCGAGCACGCTGACGAGATCGCGGACACGATCGTGGCCGAGACGGGCAAGGCGCGCGAGGACGCGATGCTCGTGGAGGTCGCCTACGGCGCCAACGCCCTCGGGTTTTGGCCGCGCAAAGCGCCGAAATGGCTTGCGGATGAACGAGTGCGGACGACCAACCCGTTCGTCCTCGGCCGGTCCATGGTCGTCCGCTACCGGCCCGTCGGCGTCGTCGGGGTGATCGGGCCGTGGAACTACCCCCTCGTCAACTCGGTCGGGGACGCCATCCCAGCGCTCGCCGCGGGGAACGCCGTCGTCGTCAAGCCATCCGAGGTGACGCCGCTGACGTCCCTCTTGTTCCAGCGCGGGCTGCATGAGGCGGGCCTTCCTGAAGGGGTCTTCCAGGTCGCGGTCGGTACCGGGGAGACCGGGGCTGTCCTGATCGACCACGTCGACATGGTGATGTTCACGGGCTCCACGCGCACTGGACGAAAGGTCATGGAGCGCGCCGCCCAGACCCTCACGCCCGTCTCGCTGGAGCTCGGCGGCAAGGACCCCATGATCGTCCTCGCCGACGCGGACCTCGAGCGGGCCGCCAACGCGGCGGTCTACTACTCGATGCAGAACGGCGGCCAGACGTGCATCTCGATCGAGCGCGTCTACGTCGAGGCTCCGGTCTACGACGACTTCGTGGCCAAGGTCACGGAGAAGGCCAAGGCCCTGCGCCAGGGCCCACCCGACGGTGCGGGCTCGGTGGACGTGGGCGCGATGACGTTCCCACCGCAGATGGAGATCGTCGAGCAGCACGTCCAGCAGGCGCGGGACGCGGGCGCGCGGGTGCTCGTCGGCGGCCATCGCGGGCCCGGCCCCGGCCGGTTCTTCGAGCCCACGATCATCGCCGACGCCGACCACTCGATGACCGCGATGCGCGAGGAGACGTTCGGCCCGACCCTGCCGATCATGCGCGTCAAGGACGCGGACGAGGCGATCCGCCAGGCCAACGACTCCCCGTACGGACTCGGTGCGGCGGTCTTCACCAAGGACCTCGCGAAGGGCCAGCGGCTCGCCCGCCGCGTCGAGGCGGGTGCCGTCTGCATCAACGACGCCGCGGTCAACTACCTCGCGCTCGAACTGCCGATGGGCGGCTGGAAGGCGTCGGGCCTGGGCGTGCGCCACGGCCCGGCCGGCCTGAAGAAGTACACGCGCCAGCAGGCGATCATGACCTACCGCCTGCCGCTCAGACGCGAAGTGCACTTCTTCCCCTACAACGCACGGGTCACGAACCTGATCTCACGCGGCGTCAAGCTGTTCTACGGCTCACGCCGCCGCTGAGGTCGGGGCGAAGCCGGACTGCGTGAGCTCCTCGCGCAGTCGCCGGCGGGCGCGGTGCTGGAGCGCGTGGACGGCGTCGACCGAGCGGCCGAGCTGCTCGGCGACCTCCGCTGGCGTGTGCCCGGCGACGAGCCGCAGCAGCATCACGTGCCGCTGGTCCTCCGGGAGCGCGGCCAGCGCGGCCTTGAGCGCCTCCAGGCGCTCGCCGGCCTGCGACTCGGCGACGGCGCCGGTGGCGTGGACCTCCGCGAGAGGCACCGAGCGCTGCGCTCGAAGGTGGTCGAGCGCAGCGTTCCGGGCCACCCGCAACAGCCATGCCGCGAAGGGGGTGGCGCCCGCCCGGTAATGGGTGAGCGCCCGCGGCAGGCGGGCGAAGACCTCGCTGGTGATGTCCTCGGCGTCGTGCTCGTCGCGCACGATCGCGAGGACGTAGCCGAACACGTTGTCGGCGTACAGCAGGTAGATCAGGCGGAGCGCGTCATCCTCGCCGTCACGGGCCCGCTCGGTGGCGGCGGCGACGAGCGCTTCCGCGTGGAGCGGATGGTCGAGGTGACGACGGCGCCGGTAACCCGTGCGCGCCGCCGTCGCCTCCAAGCGATCCGCCGCACGGCGCATCGCGACATCTCCCGTTCCCTGGATGATGAGCAACCTTGCCCTTGTCCGAAATTTCC
This sequence comes from Solirubrobacter pauli, assembly GCF_003633755.1. GTDB lineage: Bacteria > Actinomycetota > Thermoleophilia > Solirubrobacterales > Solirubrobacteraceae > Solirubrobacter > Solirubrobacter pauli. The sequence goes on along the minus strand of NZ_RBIL01000001.1, from coordinate 1,948,601 downwards.
GCCGCCATCCTTGACGGTGGACGCAGAATGTCCCACCGCGGACGGGCGAGCGAAAGACGAACATGCGTCCACTGGACGCCTGGCCAGCTCAACCGAGGGCGGTGGCGCGAGCCCGCTCGGCGATCTCCGGCACGCCCTCCTTCAGGCGGTCGAAGAAGGCATCCTCGGTGGTGCCGGCGAGGCGCCGCTTATAGCTGCCTTCCAGGAAGATCGCGGACTTCCACAGGGCCAGCGTCGTGTACCAGGCGAGGGCCTGCATGGACCGTCCGGAGCGCTCCTCGTAGCGGGCCACGAGGTCGTCGCGGGTGGGGAAGCCGGGCTGTCGTGTGACGGTGGTCAAAGAGGCGATCGTGCTTTCCGGGTCCCCCGCTTGCGCCCAGGTCGCGAGCAGGTAGCCGACGTCGGCCAGCGGATCGCCGATCGTCGCGAGCTCCCAGTCGAAGATCGCGCTCAGCCGGTCGCCCGTGAACATCACGTTCCCGAGGCGGTAGTCGCCGTGGACGATCGTGGCCGGCCCGGACTCCGGGAGGTTCGCTCCGAGCCACGCCGTCACCTCGTCGAGCGCGGGGATCCGCCGCGTCGCGTTGTGCTCCCACAGCCCGGTGAAGCGGCGCACCTGGCGCGCGAGGTAGCCCGTCGGCTTGCCGAAGCCCTCCAGTCCACAGGCCTGCCAGTCGGTGGCGTGGACCTCGACCAGCGCGTCGATCAGCTCGTCGCCGGCGCGGGTGGGCGTGAGGCCGTCGGGCAGCGTCGTGTTGATGACCGTGCCCTCGACGCGCTCCATCACGTAGAACGGCGCGCCGATCACGCGCTCGTCGTCGCACGTGGCGAGCACCTTCGGCACACGCACGGTCGTCGTGGCGAGCGCGCGCAGCAGCCGCGCCTCGCGCAGCACGTCGTGCGCCGACGGCGGCAGTGGGGGCCGCGGCGGGCGGCGCAGCACCCAAACTCCGCCATGTCTGCGCACCAAGTACGTCACGTTGGAGTGGCCATCTCCGACCGGCTCCGCAGTGATCTTGCCCTCCCCGAGGCCTTGCTCGTCGAAGAAGCGCTCGAGCGGCCGCAGCACCAGCAGCGGCGGTTGGTCGAGTGCTTCACCCTCTTCCGGGGTATCAACGATGGCGGTCACGCTTATGCAGCGTAAACCGCAACCTCGTTATCTACCGCGGGTTGCAGATCGTGCCGGCGTTCCCCCTTACGGCCGGCGCTCCCCCTTCTTGATGAGACGACTCCTGCTGATCCTTCCGCTCATCGCGCTCGCCGCGTGGGCCCCCACCGCCGGCGCGTCCGCGCGCCAGACCGTCACCTTCGAGGCGCCGCGCGAGCTGCTGTCGGCCTCGACGCGTGCCGAGACGCTCGACCAGATCCAGTCCTTCGGCGTCAAGCGCGTGCGTCAGCTCGTGTACTGGCGCGACTACGCGCCCGACCCGGAGAGCAAGACGAAGCCCGCCGGCTTCGACGCGTCCGACCCGGCGGCGTACCCCGCCGACAAGTGGGACAACCTGGACGGGCTCGTCGCGGCGGCCAAGGAACGCGGGATCGACGTCACGCTGACGCTGACCGGCCCGGTGCCGCGGTGGGCGACCAAGAGCAAGAAGGACACGTACACGGAGCCGCTGCCCGCCGAGTTCGGCGCGTTCGCGACCGCGATGGGCCGCCGCTACGGCGAGTCGGTGAACATGTGGTCGGTCTGGAACGAGCCCAACCAGCCGCAGTTCCTGCGCCCGCAGTTCAAGAAGGGCAAGGCGTACTCGCCGAAGCTGTACCGCCGGCTCTACCAGGCGGCGTACAAGGGGATCCGCTCGACGCCGTCCAACGCGCGGGACACGCTCCTGATCGCGGAGACGTCGCCGCGCGGGAACTCGAACATCGTCGCGCCGCTGGCCTTCCTGCGCGGGATGCTGTGCCTGGACTCCAAGTACAAGCGCGCGAAGGCGTGCGCGAAGCTCGACGCCGGTGGGTACGCGCACCACGCGTACACCACGTCCGCCGGCCCGCGCTGGGTGCCGCCGAAGGCCGACGACGTCACGATCGGCGTGCTGCCGCGCCTGGTCACCGCGATCGACAAGGCCGCGAAGGCGGGCGCGCTGCCCAAGGGCCTCCCGGTGCACCTGACCGAGTTCGGCATCCAGACCGAGCCCGACAAGATCAGTGGGGTCTCGCTCGAGCGCCAGGCCGCGTACCTGGCCGTCTCCGAGCACATCGCCTACGTCAACCCGCGCGTCGCCGCCTTCTCGCAGTACCTGATGAGCGACGACCCGCCGCGCTCGAGCGGCTACAAGTACGGCGGCTTCGAGAGCGGCCTGCGCGACGCCGACGGCAAGGAGAAGCCGGCCTACAACGGCTTCCGGCTGCCGCTGGCGGTCGAGCCCTACGGCACCCAGGACGTGCTCTGGGGGCTCGTGCGTCCGCAGCGCGACGTGAGCAAGGTGACGATCGAGCGCCGCGTCACGGGCTACAAGACCTGGCGCGTGCTCAAGACGATCGACACGACCGCCTCGGGCGTGTACGCGCTCAAGACGCCGCGCAACAAGAAGGGCCAGCACTACCGCGTCAAGTGGACCGCGCCCGACGGCACGACCTACACGGGGCCGTCGGTCCGTGGGTATTAGGGCGATCGAACGCGGCAGCCGGCTTCGCCGGCGCCATGCGCGATCGCTTGAAGATCGCTTCGCGGATCTTCTGGGGTCTCGACCGGGTACGCCTGAGCCCGGAACGCTCCGATACCTCTCCCATGCGGAAGCGTTGGAGCCGATGGAGCGTTCTGGGTCAGCAGGTCAGCGACGGGACCGGCGTCCCGATCGGGGAGGTCGTGGACACCTACCCCTTCGACGGCGGTGACGTCGAGATGGTCATCGTGCGGCTGGACCGCACGTTCGGCGGCAAGCGCATGCTCGCGGTCGAGGATCTCTGGATCGACGGGTTCAGCCTGCGCACGCCGTTCGCGCGCTGGCAGGTCGAGGACTCGCCGGCGCTGACCGACGGCCGCCACTCGGCCGAGGATCCCTACCGCGCCCGGAGCCACTGGCGCTTCGAGGAGCCCGCGACGGCCCTTTACGCGGCCGCCTGAGTACTCTTGCGCCGTAGATGGCGGCGCAGCTCTGGATGCTGCGGCACGGGGAGGCCGTGCCGCACGACTCGAAGCCCGACGCGGAGCGCGAGCTCACGCCCCGCGGGCGCACCCAGGCCGAGGTGGCCGGGCAGGCCCTGGCGGCCCTCAACGAGGAGTTCGCCGCTTGCTACGCCAGCCCGAAGGTGCGCGCATGGGAGACGGCCACGCTGGCCTGCACGGCGCTGAACGTGCGGCCGGTCCGCGAGGACGCCCTCTCGAACGGCTTCAACCGCGTCGACGCGCTCGCCCTCCTGGAGGCGCACACCGAGGACGAGAAGGTCCTGATCGTCGGCCACAACCCGTCGTTCGAGCAGGTGGTCTACGACTTCACCGGCGCGCGGATCGACTTCAAGAAGGGCGGCGTCGCCGCGATCGACGCGCGCCGCACCTCCGGCCAGCTGCTCGTGCTGCTGCGCCCGCGTGAGCTCGAAGCTATCGCTGCGGCGCTAACGCCGCCGCGATGAGCGCGAGCGCCACCTCGGCGCGCTGCTGAAGCGACGCCTCCAGCACGAACTCCTCCGGGTTGTGCGCCTTGCCGCCGCGCGGGCCGAGGCCGTCGACCGTGAGCGGGATCGTCGAGGCGAAGTGGCTCGCGTCCGAGGCGCCGCCGCGGGCCGCGCCGACGATCCGGCGGCCGAGCAGCCCGCTCGCCGCCTCCAGCAGCCCGACCGTCGCCTCCTCGGCGCGCATGCCCGGCCAGCGGCGGATCAGCTCCGCCTCCAGCCGCACGCCCTCGTGCTCGGCGGGGATGTGGGTGAGGATGTCCTCGATCGCGTCCAGGTCGTCGGCGCGGACGTCGCAGAACAGCTCGCCCGAGCCGGGCACGACGTTGAACGCGTCGCCCGAGCGCATGACGGTCGGCACCGCCGTCAGGTGCGAGGGACCGTTCGGCGCGTGGCGGGAGGCGACGGCCTGGGCGGCGGTGGCCAGCGCGAGCAGGGCGTTGCGGCCGCGGTCGGGCGCGGAGCCGGAGTGGGCCGTGCGCCCGTGGGCGATGACGTGGATGGTGCCGGCGGCCTTGCGGCGCACGACGACACCCTCGTCCTCGCCCGCCAGCTCACCCGCCTCGAAGCACAGGCAGGCGTCGAAGCCGGCGAAGCGCTGCACATGGCCGAAGTCGGCGGTGCGCCACTCCTCGTCGCAGACCAGCAGCAGCACGAGCTCGTCGTAGAGCTCCGGCCGCTTGGCGAACGCGCGCAGCGCGCCGAGCGCGAGCACGTTGCCGCCCTTCATGTCGACCGCGCCGGAGCCCACGAGCTGCTCACCGACGCGCGCCAGCGGCTTGTGCTCGGCGTGGGACACGACCGTGTCGTTGTGGCCGACCAGCAGCACCTTGCGCGCGCCCGTCCCCTTCAAGCGGATGACCTGGTCCTCGGCGTGCTCGGGGCTCGAGCACGGCACGCGCTCGATCGTCGCCTCGTCGGGTGCGAGCGCCGCGGTGACCGCCGCGCACTCGTTCGCGCCTCCCACGTCACCGGACGGGGACGAGACGGCGACGAGCGCCTCGAGCTCCCGCGGCGCGCGGCGGGCGATCTCCGCCGCGGCCTGCTCGATCCACTGGTCCATCCCGTTCAGGCTAGTGTGCACTTCGTGCCCGAGCTGCCGGAGATGGAGATCACCGCCCGCCGCCTGGCCGAGGTGCTCCCGGGGAAGACGATCGAGTCGATCCTCACGCCGGGACTGAACGTCCTCAAGACGTTCGATCCGCCGCTCAGCGCGCTGGACGGCGCGACGTTCGCCGACGTGCGCCGGCGCGGCAAGCTCCTGCTGCTGGAGGCGACCACGGAGTCGCACGGCCCGCTCACGCTGCTCGTGCACCTGATGAGCGCCGGGCGGCTGATGCTCTACGACAAGCGCGGCTCGATGCGCGACAAGACGTCACGCGTGCTGATCCGGCTCCCGGACGACCGCGAGCTGCGGCTGCGCGAGTTCGGCACCAAGCAGGCGGCGTGGATGAAGGTGCTCACGCTGGACGGGCTGGAGGCCGAGCCGGCGCTCAAGTCGCTCGGCCCGGAGGCCTGGCCCGATCCGCCGGACCTCGGCGAGCTGCTCACGACGCCGCGCCCGCTGCACTCGGTGCTGCGCGACCAGCAGGTGATCGCCGGCATCGGTCGCACGTGGGTCGACGAGATCCTGCACGCCGCGAAGCTCTCACCGTTCAAGCGTGGCGACGACCTGTCCGAGCGCGAGGCGAAGGCGCTGCGCGAGGCGATGGTCGGCGAGCTGGGCCGCGTCCTCGACGTCTATGAGGAGAAGGTGGCCCTCCCGCTGCCCGAGAAGTTCCCGAAGCCGACGCGGGTCCACGCCCACCAGGGCGAGCCGTGCCCGCGCTGCGAGACCGTGCTGGAAGCCGTCTTCTACGAGGACTACGTGATGACGTACTGCCCGCACTGCCAGACCGAGGGCCGGATCCTCAAGGACCGACGGCTCTCCCGGCTGCTCAAGTAGCGCAGCGCTGCGGCGCCTTGGCGCCCGGCGGCAGGCAGCGCGAGATCAGCTGCGGCGAGCGCGAGCGGCGGATCTTCAACGTCTTCACGCTCGCGATCGCGCCCGGCTTCCAGACCGTGACGGTGAGCTTCGCGTTGACCCGCAGCGCCTTGCGGGTGAACTTCTTGAGCGAGAGCGTGGACCGCTTCGGCGTCGTCGTCCAGCGCTTGGTCGAGCACCCCGGCGAGCACGTGACCTTCACGGTCGCGCCGGCCGGGATGTTCTTGACCGTCAGCGTCCGCAGGCGCGTGCTGCGCCTGGCGGCCTTGAACGTGTAGGAGAGCGAGGGCGTGAGCGTGACCGGCGGCGGCAGCGGCGCGGGCGGCGTCGGGGCGGCGGGCAGCGCGACCCGCCCGGTGGAGACCCAGCCGCCGTAGCTCGGCGTGGCCGTGTGGGCGGCGCTGACGTTGCGCGTGAACAGCTCGTCGCCGATGCGGGCGAACAGCCAGACGCTGCCGGTCGTGTCGGAGACGCCGGCCGGGGACGAGCTGAGCGCCGTGGTGTCGATCCGCGTCCAGTCCGTGTTCGACGGGGCGTGCCGATGCAGCCACAGCCCGTCGTCGGAGCCGCGCGCGTACGCCTGCAGCACGTCGGTCGCGGGGGAGGCGAGGGCGACGGCGCCCCTGATCGAGCCGCCGTACCCGTACCAGCCGTTCCAGGCGCCGTTGACGTAGTACATCGACGCGGTGCCGCCGGCGGTGTCGCGGACGAAGACGTCGATCGAGCCGGACGTGCTGTATCCCAGCGCCGTCGGCGCGGACGTGAGGTTGCCGCCGAGCGCCTCCCACGGCGTCCAGCCCTGGCCGGGGACGAGGGCGCGGTGGTAGAGGCCGTTGTCCGTGCCGCGGACGAACAGGTCGACGGTGCCGTTGCCGACGCGCGTGCTGGCGCCGGGCGCCGAGGTGGCCTGACCGCCGAGCGACTCCCAGCCCGACCACGCGCCGCCGAGCGGGAGGATGTTCTGCCACACGGCGCCGTCGGCGCCGCGCGCGAACAGGTAGATCGTGGTGCCGAAGACGGCCGCGGCGGGCCCGGACTCGGCCTGCAGGCCGGGCACGGCCGCCCAGCTGCTCCAGGCGCCGGCGGACAGCTGCCGGTGCAGGATCTGGCCGTCGGCCGAGCGCGCGAACAGCTGCACGTTGCCCGCGCCGAGCGACACGGCCGCGGGGTTGTCGTCGAACACGTCGGCCGACGCCGACCCACACAGGGCGGCGTAGAGCAGCAGCGCCACCACCAGCTTCCTCAGCACGCGCCCAAGGTAGCCGAGGCATGAGGCCGCGCGCGCCGGGTACCCTGAATCGGCGAATGCTGACGGTTTTTGCTGCGCCTGGGGACTGGGCGCGTAACGCGGTCTCCAGTGGCGGGTATCCCGCGCTGGCCGGCCTCATCCTGGCGGAGAACCTGTTCCCGCCGATCCCCTCGGAGATCATCCTCCCCGTCGCCGGCTACTACGTCGGCGAGGGCACGTTGAGCTTCATCTTCGCCGTGCTCGCCGCGACGGTCGGCTCGGTCGTGGGCGCCCTGATCCTGTACGCGATCGCGCGGTACGGCGGACGGGCCGTGGTCCTCAAGCTCGGCAAGTTCGCCCGGGTGCGCGAGGACGACCTCGACAAGGCCGACGCCTGGTTCGACAGGCGCGGCGGCTGGTTCGTGTTCTTCGGCCGGCTCGTGCCCGGCGTGCGCAGCCTCATCTCGATCCCCGCCGGGCTGTCGGAGATGCCGGTCTGGCGGTTCACGCTGCTCACCGCGGCGGGCTCCGCGCTGTGGAACAGCGCGCTGATCGGTGCGGGCTGGGCGCTCGGGAGCAACTACGAGCGCGTCGCGGACTACGTGGGACCGGTCGCCACGATCGTCGTCGGGGTCTGCGCCGTCCTCGTGCTGGCCCTGATCACCTGGGCGCTCAAGCGCCGCCGCATCGCCGCATAGCTGGAATCTCCGGCCTTTTCTGGAATCCATCCAGAAAAGCGCTACGGTTCCGGCCGTGCCGACGACTTCGGAGCTCGAGCGCCTGCTGCGCGATGCTGGTCTGCGCATCACGCGGCCTCGAGTCGCAGTGCTGGCCACGGTCTACGGCCGTCCTCACGCCGACACGCACTCGATCATCGATCAGGTGCGCGTCGAGCTCGGGAACGTGTCGACGCAGGCCGTCTATGACGTGCTCGACGCGCTGCACGGCGCGCGGCTCGTGCGCCGGATCCAGCCGCAGGGCTCGGTCGCGCGCTACGAGTCACGGGTCGGTGACAACCATCACCACGTCGTGTGCCGATCCTGTGGGGCCATCGCCGACGTCGACTGCGCGGTCGGCGAAGCGCCCTGCTTGACCGCTTCCGACGACCACGGCTTCGTCATCGACGAGGCCGAGGTCGTCTTCTGGGGCCAGTGCCCCACCTGTTCAACCGCTCGCAATTCGTAGGAGGAAAGGGTCCGTATGGCTGATCAGGAGCATCCGAACGCCGTAGTCGGCGACATGAACGAGCCGATCGAGGCTGAAGGCTGCCCGGTCCACGGCGCTCGTGGCGTGCACCCGACGCAGGGTGACGCCAACCGCGAGTGGTGGCCCGAGCGTCTGAACCTGAAGATCCTGGCCAAGAACCCGGCCGTCTCGAACCCGCTCGGCGAGGAGTTCGACTACGCCGAAGCGTTCAAGGCGCTCGACCTGGCCGCGGTCAAGGCCGACATCGCCGAGACGCTGCGGACCTCGCAGGACTGGTGGCCCGCGGACTTCGGCCACTACGGCCCGTTCATGATCCGGATGGCCTGGCACAGCGCGGGCACCTACCGGATCCAGGACGGCCGTGGTGGCGCCGGCGCCGGCCAGCAGCGCTTCGCGCCGCTCAACTCGTGGCCCGACAACGGCAACCTGGACAAGGCCCGCCGCCTCCTGTGGCCGGTCAAGAAGAAGTACGGCCAGGCGCTCTCGTGGGCCGACCTGATGGTCCTCACGGGCAACGTCGCGCTCGAGGAGATGGGGCTGCAGACGTTCGGCTTCGCCGGCGGCCGCGCCGACGTGTGGGAGCCCGACGAGGACGTGTACTGGGGCCCGGAGACCGAGTGGCTCGGCGACCAGCGCTACACCGGCGACCGTGAGCTCGAGAAGCCGCTCGGCGCCGTCCAGATGGGCCTGATCTACGTCAACCCGGAGGGCCCGAACGGCAACCCGGACCCGATCGCCGCCGCGCGCGACATCCGCGAGACGTTCGGCCGCATGGCCATGAACGACGAGGAGACCGTCGCGCTGATCGCCGGCGGCCACACGTTCGGCAAGACGCACGGCGCGGCCGACCCGGACAAGTACGTCGGCCGCGAGCCCGAGGGCGCGCCGATGGAGGAGATGGGCCTCGGCTGGAAGCAGTCGTACGGCACCGGCAAGCTCCAGGACGCGATCACCTCTGGTCTCGAGGTCACGTGGACCGCGACCCCGACGCAGTGGGGCAACGGCTTCTTCGACAACCTCTTCGGCCACGAGTGGGAGCTCACCAAGAGCCCCGCGGGCGCGCACCAGTGGCAGCCCGTCGGCGGCGTCTCGGAGGTCTCCGTGCCGGCCCCGAACGAGGGTGGCGAGCGTCGCCTGCCGACCATGCTCACCACGGACCTCGCGCTGCGCATGGACCCGGCCTACGAGAAGATCTCGCGCCGCTTCCACGAGGATCCGGACGCGTTCGCGGACGCGTTCGCGCGCGCCTGGTTCAAGCTCACGCACCGCGACATGGGCCCGATCCAGCGCTACCTCGGCCCGGAGGTCCCGTCCGAGACGCTGATCTGGCAGGACCCGGTCCCGGCCGGCCCGCAGCTCGACGACGCGGACGTCGCCGCGCTCAAGGAGGCCATCCTCGCGTCGCCGCTGACCGTCTCCGAGCTCGTCAAGGCGGCGTGGGCGTCGGCCTCGACGTTCCGCGGCTCCGACAAGCGCGGCGGCGCGAACGGCGCCCGCATCCGCCTCGAGCCGCAGCGCAGCTGGGAGGTCAACAACCCGGCCGAGCTCAACAAGGTCCTCAGCACGCTCGAGGGCATCCAGCAGGGCTACGCCAAGCCGGTCTCGATCGCCGACCTGATCGTCCTCGGCGGCACCGCCGCGGTCGAGAAGGCCGCCAAGGACGCCGGCGTCGACGTCGAGGTGCCGTTCGTCGGCGGCCGCGGCGACGCGACCGAGGACTGGACGGACGCCGAGTCGTTCGCCCCGCTCGAGCCGACCGCGGACGGCTTCCGCAACTACCTCCGCTCCGAGCACCGCCTCCCGGCCGAGTACCTGCTGCTCGACCGCGCGAACCTGCTCACGCTCAGCGCGCCGGAGCTGACCGTCCTCGTCGGCGGCCTGCGCGTCCTGGGCGCCAACTGGGACGGCTCCTCGCTGGGCGTCCTCACCGACCGCCCGGGCGTGCTGACGAACGACTTCTTCGTCAACCTGCTCGACCTGGGCACGGAGTGGCATGCGTCGGGTGACGAGTTCGAGGCCCGCGAGAACGGCGACCTGCGCTGGACGGGCTCGCGCGCCGACCTCGTGTTCGGCTCCAACTCCGAGCTGCGCGCGCTCGCCGAGGTCTACGCCTCCGACGACGCCCGTGAGAAGTTCGTCCTGGACTTCGTCGCCGCGTGGACGAAGGTCATGAACCTGGACCGGTACGACCTGGCGTAAGCCGCCGTCGATATGTTCTCGCCCATGACGCTGCGGATCGTCATGGGCGAGGACGACGTGCTGATGCGCGAGGGGATCGCGCGGCTGCTGGAGGACGCGGGCTTCGACATCGTCGCGCGCGCCGGCGACGCCGAGGACTTCTCGCGCAAGGTACGGGCGCACAAGCCCGACGTCGCGATTGTGGACGTGCAGATGCCGCCCGACCGCACGGACGACGGGCTGCGGGCCGCGACCGCGCTGCGGGCGGAGCTGCCCGGGCTCGGCGTGCTCGTGCTGTCGGGGCACCTGGAGGAGTCCTACGCCAACGACCTGCTCGGGGACGACCCGCAGGGGGTCGGCTACCTGCTCAAGGAGCGCGTCGGTGACGTCGACGCGTTCGTGGACGCCGTGCGGCGCGTGGCCGCGGGCGGCACGGCGCTGGACCCCGAGGTGGTGCGGCTGATGCTGGGCCGCAGCCGGAAGAAGGGGCCGATCCACGAGCTCACGCCGCGCGAGCTCGACGTGCTCGGCGCGATGGCCGAGGGCCGTTCGAACCTGGGCATCGCGGAGCAGCTGGTCGTGACCGAGAACGCGGTCGAGAAGCACGTCAGCCGGATCTTCCGCAAGCTCGAGCTGTCGGACTCGCTGCCGACGGACCATCGCCGCGTGCTCGCGGTGCTCGAGTACCTGCGCACGGCGCGCTGACCGTACCGGCGGTTGTCCGGGCAGCCGGACACGGTTGTCAGGCGCGCCCTTATGGCCGCGCGGGGCGGTCGGCGGGAGAGTGCTGACCATGAGCACGTACGCCCCCTCAGCGCCTCTCGCCCGCGCCTCCAGCAGCGTCTTCGGACGCGTCATGTCCCTCGTCGGCGTCGCCATCGCGTTCACCGTGGCCGGTGCCTACCTCGGGCGCGACCTCGCGCTCGGGACGGCCCAGGTCCTCGGCTTCGTCGCGATCGGGATGCTGTTCGCCCAGTCGTTCGCGGCCGGCCTGCGACGCGGCGGAGCCGGCCTCACGTGGCTGTTCGCGCTCGCGCTGATCCTCGGCCTCAGCCTGGGCCCGGTGCTGCAGGTCTACGCGAACGCCGAGCCGGACGTGGTCGTGCAGGCGGCCGGCGCCACCGCGCTGACCACGCTCGCGATGGGCGCGTGGGGCCTCGCCACGAGCGCCGACCTGAGCCGCTGGCTGCGCCCGCTGAGCTTCGCGATGCTCGGCCTGTTCGTGATCGGCCTGCTGCTCCTGCTCTTCGGCGCCGCCGGCAACCCGCTCTTCAGCCTGGCCGTGATCGTCGTCTCCGCCGCGCTGCTGGTGATCGACTTCAACTTCGTCCGCAACCGCGCGACCGACGACGACGCGATCTGGCTCGCCACGGGGATCTTCGTCTCGATCCTGAACCTCTTCATCTCGTTCTTGAACCTGTTCGGCCGTCGCTGAGCCCGGAGCGCCAAAATGGCGCTCGTGCTCCTCGCCGTCGCCGTCGTCGCCGCCGTCACGCTCGTCCTGTATCCGATCTCCGAGATCGACCCGGGCGTGTCGAGCGGCGTCCTGTACGTCCTGGGCGTGCTCGTGGTCACCACGACCCGCGGGCTGCGGATGGGCCTCTTCTCCGCCGCCCTGAGCCTGTTCGCGCTCGACTACTTCCACACCGACCCGACCGGCGACCTGATCTCCGGCAAGAGCGCCGGTGACCTCGTGGCGATCTTCACCGTCACGCTCACCGCGGTGGTCGGCGCGGTCATCGCCGACACCGCCCGCCGGCGCGCCGTCGAGTCCGAGGAGCGGCGCGTGCGCCTGGACGAGGTGCGCGAGTCGCGCGCCCGCGTGCTCGCCGCCGCCGACCGCGAGCGCCAGCGCGTCGTGCGCGACATCCACGACGGCGCGCAACAGCGCCTCGTGCACACCGTCGTCAACCTCAAGCTCGCGGTCCGCCAGCTCGATCGCGACGACCCGGAAGCGGCGCGCCCGCTCGTCGCCGAAGCGCTGCAGAACGCGCAGGCCGGCACGGACGAGCTGCGCGAGCTCGCCCACGGGATCATGCCGTCGGTGCTCACGCGCGGCGGCCTCCGGGCCGCGGTCCAGACGCTCACCTCCCGCATGCCGATGCCGGTCGTCGAGGACGTCACCGACGAGCGCTTCCCCGCCGAGGTCGAGTCGACCGCCTACTTCGCCGTCGCCGAGGCGCTCACGAACGTCGCCAAGCACGCCCAGGCCGAGGAGGCGTACGTGACCATCGCGCCCGCCGACGGCGTCCTCCGCGTCGAGATCCGCGACGACGGCGTCGGCGGCGCGTTCGCCGGCGGCTCGGGTCTGCTCGGGCTCGAGGACCGGCTCGCGGCCGCGCACGGGACGCTGAAGGTCGTCAGCCCGCCCGGGGACGGGACGACGATCTCGATCGAGCTCCCGGTGGACGCGCCGACGAGCTGACGGCGGCGTGCAACGATGGCGTCATGCTCGAGACCGGTACCAAGGCGCCCGACTTCACGCTGCCCGACGAGAACGGCGAGGACGTCTCGCTGTCCGCGCTGAGCGGGACCACCGTCGTCCTGTACTTCTACCCCAAGGCGGACACGCCCGGCTGCACCACGCAGGCCTGCGGCATCCGTGACCACCTGCCCGACTACACGGCCGCCGGCGTGCGCGTGCTCGGCGTCTCGCCCGACCCGGTCAAGGCCGTCAAGAAGTTCCACGACAAGCAGTCGCTGAACTTCACGCTGCTCGCCGACGAGGACCATGCGGTGTGCGAGGCCTACGGCGTCTGGGGCGAGAAGTCGATGTACGGCAAGACCTACTTCGGCGCCAACCGCGCCACGTTCATCATCGACGGCGACGGCGTGATCGCGCACGTGATCCCGAAGGTGTCGCCGAAGACGCACGACGACGAGGTGCTCAAGGCCCTCGGCGAGCTGTCCGCCGCCTGAGTCAGGGCCGCGCGGGGAAGAACGAGGCCTCGCCGCGGCTGATGCGGATGGCGCCGCCGGGCGCGTCGCCGTAGAAGGTGGCGCAGCGGGTGTTGTCGAGCCGGTACACCCGCGTGTCGGTGGCGGCGATGGCGCACGCGTTCTCCGGCCGCTCGCGCTCGGTGTCGAGGTCCAGCCAGTACTGGCCCTCGTCGGTGATGGCCGGGCCGAGCGCGAGGGCATAGGAGCCGGGCGTGTAGCGGTACGGGCGGGCGATCTCGCGCCAGCGTGCCGTCGCGGGAGCCGTGAAGTCGATCGCGTACACGAAGTCGGCCGTGAAGTCGTACTCGGGATCCTCGCGGTCGACCGTCGCGTAGACGTGGTCGCCGGCGATGGCCCAACCGACCAGGCCACCGCAGCGCTCGTAGCGGCGGTCGCGGGCGGGCAGTCGCGGGAGCGTCCGGGACCGGCCGTCAGGCTGGTCGACGCGGAGCCGCACGGCGCAGCGGCCGCGCGTCTTGCCCACGGGACGGACGCGCCGCCCGCGGTCGACGGTGCCGGCCGCCGCCGCGGCCGCCTGCGCGCCACGGGTGCGCCGCGTGACCTTCAGCGGCGCGCCCGGGGTGAGCGTGAGGAGCTCGTCGCGGCAGCTCGACACGTCCCGCTCGGGGCAGCTCGTGATCGCGAGCTGCGGTTCGGCCGGACCTCCGGGACCGCGCAGCATCCGCAGCCGCGACACCCAGCGGTGCCCGAGCTCGACCGTGAGCCGTGCCCCGCCGCGCTCGTCGGCGACCATGACCTGCGAGGTCTTCGGCATCGTCAGCGGCGGCAGCTCGCCGACCTCGTCACGGTTGATCGCGACGCGGTCGGCCGGGGTCCGCACGCTCCACGCGACGAGCCGGCCGCCGGCCGCGATCCGCTCCACCTGGCCCTGCGGGTCGTCGAGGAAGAGGTCCGGGTCCTTCGCCGGAGCGGTGACGTGGCGGACCGGCTTGGCCTCGCCGCACCCGACGACCAGCAGAACCACGAGGGCGACGACGATCCGGTGAGGCATGTGCCACCGGTTGTCCCACGCCATCGCGTGTCCGAAACGGTTGCGATGATCGGGCAGGTTGCTGTCACGCGGGCTGGAATGCGACGGGGTGCGGGTCGGCGAGGTCCTCCGGGGCGTCGGGCTGACCGTCGCGCCCGGCGAGGTGGTCGCCCTGACCGCGCCGAGCGGGGCGGGCAAGTCGACGCTCCTGCGCGCGATCGTCCGCCTCGTCGCGCTCGACGGGGGCATGGTGTCGCTGGACGGGGTGGACGTCGCGACGCTCGATCCGCGCGTGCTGCGCCGGCGCGTCGGGCTCGTCGCGCAGCGGCCGGTGATGCTGCCGGGGACGGTCGCGGACAACCTGGCGTACGGGCTGGACGCGTCCCCCGACTTGGCCGCGGCGCTCGACGCGGCCGGGCTCGACGCGGAGTTCGCGAACCGCGACGCGTCGCGGCTGTCGGGTGGTGAGCAGGCCCGCGTGGCCATCGCCCGGGCGCTGACGCGTACGCCGGAGGTGCTGCTGCTCGACGAGCCGACGACGGGCCTGGACGCGCCGCTGGCCGAAGCGATCGGCCACCACGTGCGCGGACTCGCGCACAACGGCCTCGCGGTGTGCCTGACGTCGCACGACCGCGCCGTCGTCAGCTCCTGGGCCGACCGCGAGGTGGAGCTGTGAGCGACGTCCTCGTCCAAGGCGGCGCGGGGATCTTCCTCGCCGCGGTCGCCGTCGTCCTCGCGTGGCGGCTGGGGCTCGGCCTCTCGAAGGAGCTCGCCGTCGCGGCCATCCGCGCCGTGGTCCAGCTGACGGTGGTGGGCGCGGTGATCGTCGTCATCTTCGAGGTGCCCGCCCTCGCCTTCGCGTTCGTCGCGGTGATGCTCACGACGGCCGCGTTCACGGCCGGCCGCCGGATCAAGCGGCTCCCGAACGCGCGGGTGGGCGCGTTCACGGCGATCGCTATCCCGGCGCTCCTCGCGACCGGGTTCCTGCTCGGGGTCGGGGCGTTCGACGTCACGCCGCGCGCCGCCGTGCCGACCGCAGGCATCCTGATCGGGGGCGCGATGGCCGCGACCAGCCTCACGGGCCGCCGGCTCACCGAGGAGCTCGACGCCGCGCACGCGGAGATCGAAGCGCGCCTGTGCCTCGGCGACAGCGCCCGCGAAGCGCTCCGCCCGAGCATCCGCCGCGCGATCCACACCGCCCTCACGCCGGCGATCGACCAGACCCGCAGCGTCGGCCTGGTCACGCTCCCCGGCGCGTTCGTCGGCCTGCTCCTCGGCGGCGCGAAGCCGGAGGAGGCGGCGAGCACGCAGCTCGTCGTGCTGCTCTCGCTGCTGGCGGTCGAGCTGGCCGCGGCCGCGTTGCTGGCCGAGTTCGTCCAGCGCGCGGCCATCGCCCCGGGCGAGCGCGTGCGCCGACTGTCGGCCTAGCTCACCACGGCACGACGCCGTGGCGGTCGCGGAGCTCGCCGGTCGGGCCGTCCGGGCCGATCTGGGCCAGCTCGACGATCACGTCCGTGCCCTCCTCGACGGTCTGGTGGCCGGAGTGGTGGTTGAAGTCGGTCGCGGTGTAGCCCGGGTCGGCGGCGTTGATGCGGATGCCCGGGTAGCTGCGTGCGAGCTGGCTCGTGAGCATGTTCAGGGCCGCCTTGGAGGGCGAGTAGTGCACGTTGGTGAAGCCGTTCTCGTCGGTGCCGGGCTCGGTGGTCCGCGCGAGCGAGCCCATCCCGCTGGACACGTTGACGACGACCGGGTTCGCCGACCGCTCGAGCGCCGGGAGGAACGCCTGGAAGACGCGCAAGGGGGCGAAGACGTTGACCTCGAACACCGGCCGCACGTCGTCGACGGTCGTCTCGGCCACCGGCTTGAACTCGCCCGCGATGCCCGCGTTGTTGACGAGCACGTCGAGGGCTCCCACGGTCTCGGCGGCCGCGGCGACCGACGCGTCGTCGGTCACGTCCAGCTGGACGAAGCGCGCGCCGAGCGCCTCCGCCGCCTCCTGGCCGCGCTCGACGGAGCGCGCGCCGATCCACACGTCGTGGCCCGCTTCGATCAGGCGGCGGGCGGCTTCATAGCCGAGGCTGCGGTTGGCTCCGGTGATCAAGATCGTCGACATGGCACCAGCTTGGGCGCGCCGAGACGGAAAGACCATGCCCCTGAAAGGGATACCTTGGGTGCGGTGACGGACCTCGCCGCCCACCTGCGCAGCTGGCGCGACCGGCTTCAGCCCGCGGATCCCGGCCGGCGGCGCGCGCCCGGCCTGCGTCGCGACGAGATCGCCGCGCGGGCGGACGTGTCGGTCGGCTACCTCACGCGGCTCGAGCAGGGCCACGCCAGCCATCCCTCGCCGCTCGTGTGCGGCGCGCTCGCGCGTGCGCTCGAGCTGCGCCCGGAGGAGACCGAGCTGCTGTACCGGCTCGCGGGCCATGCGCCGCCCGCCGAGCAGCGCTTCAGCCGCACGATCACGCCCGCCGCCCAGCGCCTGCTCGACCGCTTCGCCGACCTGCCCGTGATGGTCTACGACCCCGCCTGGGAGGTCGTCGCCAAGAACGAGCGCGGCGCGGCGCTGATCGGCCCGGTGCGCGGGAACATCGCACGCTCGCACTTCGTCGGCCCCGGCACGTACATCTGCCACACGCCCGAGCAGCGCGAGGCGATGAGCGCGACGATCGTGTCCGACCTGCACGCCGCGCTCGCCCAGTTCCCGGCCGACGAGCGCCTGCACGCGATCGTCGACGAGCTGCGCGGGCGGAGCCCGCACTTCGCGCAGCTGTGGGAGGAGCGCCCCGCCGCGGTGCACGCGTCGGCGACGAAGCTGATCGACCACCCGCGGGTCGGCCGGCTGACGCTGGAGTGCGACGTCCTGCGCGTCGAGGGCTCCGACCTGCGGCTCGTGGTCTACAGCGCCGCGCCGGGAACGCCCGACGCCGAGGCCCTAGCCCTGCTCGCGGACGGTCGCGGCGAGCGCCTCGCGGCTGGACACGCCGGTCTTGGCGAAGATGTTGCGCAGGTGGCTCTCGACGGTCTTGACGCTGAGGAAGAGCGCGTCGGCGACCGCCTGGTTGGTGGCGCCGTCGGCCACGAGCGCGGCGACCTCCGACTCGCGCGCGCTGAGCCCCGCTAGCCGGCCACCGGCGGGAGCGGCGTCGCGGCGCGGCGCCCGCCGACCGAGCTTGCGCAGCTCGCGCACGGCCACGGCACGCTCCTGGTCGGCGCCCAGCGCGTGCAGGCGCTCCTCCGCCCGCTCGAGCGCCGCGAGCGCGTCGGCTTTCACGCCCGCCTCGCCCAGCCAGCGTCCGTAGAGCGTCCGCGCCCGCTCGGCCTCGAGCCGCGCGCCGACGCGCGCGTAGGCGTCGATCGCGGCCTCGGCCGTGCGCGCGGCGTCGGTGAGCCGGCCGCCGGTCGCGGCGAGGTGCGAGCGGCCGACCAGCGCCCACGCGGACGCCGTCGACAGCCCCGAGAACAGCGCCCACGCGTCCGCGTCGTCGGCCCAGCGCTCGGCGTCGTCCCGATCGCCGCGCTCCAGCGCCGCCTCGAGCACCACCAGCCGCGAGCGGGAGCGATCGACCGGCGCCATGCGCTGCAGCTCCGATCCGGCGGCCGCGAGCAGTCGCGCGGCCGCGGCCGAGCGGTCGCCCAGCGCGAACGTGGCCGTCGCGGACGCCTGCGCCGTCCACAGGTCCACCAGCGGGCTCTGCGGGAGCCCGGTGGCCGCGCGCTCGCAGTCGCGCACCACCTCGGCGGCGCGCGGGCCGTCACCGGAGCGCCCGAGCAGCAGCCCGAGCCGCGCGAGCGCCCACCACTCGTAGCGGACGCTCGGGGTGACGCGCGCGGCCTCCACGGCCTCCTCCGCCAGCTCGAGCGCCTCGCGGAGCCGCCCGGCACGGAACCGCGGCTCGACCCGGTCGGTGAGGAACATGGCCACGTTGCCGTGCGCGCGTCGTGCGCGGGCGATCCGCAGCCCGCGCTCGAAGTGCGCGATCGCCTCGTCGTAGCGCTCCAGGTGCGTCGCGGCCCAGCCGAGGTCCCACAGGCTCATCGGGTGCGCCGGAAAGTCGTGGTCGTCGTAGCCGGCGATCGCCGTCGCCGCGTGCGCGTACGGCCCGGCCGCGGCGCGCGGGTCGGTCTGGACGAGCGTCGTGGCGATCACGCCCTCGACCTCGGCGATCAGGACCGGATCGCCACTGCTCGCGGCCCGCGCCGCGCCGGCCTGCGCGGCGCGGCGGGCGGCGTCGTAGCGCAGGTTCCACTCGTGCACGAGCACGAGCTCGATCTCCACCTTGACCTGCACCCGCGGGTCGTCGGACGCGAGCTCGCGCGCCCGTGCCAGCCGCCGCACCGCCTCCTGCTCGTGCCCGAGCCAGCGCTCGACCTCCGCGAGCCGCCAGCACTTCTCGGCCGTGTCGGTGCCGGCCGCGAGCAGCGCCTCGCGCGCCGCGGCCAGCTCGCCGGCGAGCAGCAGCGCCGTGCCGCGGCGCGCCTGCAACTCCGCGAAGCGCTCCCCGGCCTGCTCCGGAAGCAGCCGGAGCGCGGCCTCGAGCCAGGCGGCGGCGTCGGCGGGCGCGCGGTCGACCACGCGCTCGGCGGCCGCCGTGAGGATCGCGATCCCCTGCTCGTCCCCCAGCGTCGCGCCGTGCCGCACGTGCTGGGCGACGACGGTGACGTCCGCGCCGAGCTCGATCAGCGCGGTGCGCAGTCGGCCGTGCGCGTTGATGCGCCAGCCCGGCCCCGCGGACTCGTAGGCCGCGCGGCGCACGATCGGGTGCCGGAACGTGAACGCCGCCGCGCCCTCGACGGGCCGCAGCAGCTCCGCGCGCTGCGCCTCGTCGACGGCGTCCAGCGCGGCACGCTCGTCCAGCCCGGCCGCGATGCGCGCCAGCCGCAGGTCGGCGGGCTCGCCGGCCACCGCCGCGCCCCGCAGGAGCGCCTGGGCGGGGTAGGAGAGCTGCTCGATCTCGGCTTGGATCGAGCTCGCCACCGCCGACGGCAGCGGCCCGCGCGCGGGGGAGCGGGCGAGCTGCTCGAGGTAGAACGGGTTGCCGTCGGCCTGCTCGAGCACGGCGCGCAGCGTCGCGCCGCTCACCCGCCCCGCGACGAGCGTCTGCGCGTCGTCGGCGCTCAGCGGCCCGAGCCGCAGCCGTGGGTGGCCGTGGCGGTCGAGCTGGTGGCCGAGGTCGTCCAGGCCGGCGTCCGGGCGGTGCGCGACCGCGATCAGCACCCGCCCGGCGGGTGGCCGCCGGACGAGCGCCGAGAGCGCCTCGCGCGTGCTGTCGTCGGCCCATTGCAGGTCGTCCAGGACGAGCACGAGCGGCCGCGAGCCGGCGATCCCGTCGAGCAGGGCACGCAGCGCGCGGTGCAGGCGGTAGGCCTCGGGCACGGCGTCGAGCGACCCGTCGAGCGCGGGGAAGACGGCCGCCAGCTCGTCTCTGCGGGTGACGCCCATCCGCTCCAGGCGACCGGGCTCGAGCGCCTCCAGGAACGGGTCGAGCGCGTCGACCAGCGCGCCGAACGGCAGCAGCCGCTCGAACTCGGTCGCGCGACCGCGCAGCACCCGGTGCTCGCGCACACGCGCCTGCTCGGCGAGCACGTCGAGCACCGCGGACTTGCCGATGCCGGGCTCACCGCCGAAGGCGAGGAACCCACCGTGGCCCGCGTCGAGCCCGTCCAGGGCGCGTGCGATCGCTGAAAGCTCTGTGTCCCGGCCGAGCAGCACGGTCGAGCATCATCCCCGATTTGCGGGTCACGGATCAGGGTCGGCCCGGATGACGTCAGGGTCGCCCCACGGGAGCTTGTGGGCCATGCGATTCCTCCCCACGCTCCTGATCCTCACGCTGACCGCGCTGGTGCTCGCCCCGCTCGCCCGCGCGGCGCCGCCGCCGCTCACGGCCGCGTTCACGATGACCCCCGAGGCGCCTGCGCCGGACGAGCCCGTGACGTTCACCAGCACGAGCTTCGCGCCGGGCGGCGGGCCGATCGCCACCGAGTGGGACCTCGACGGCGACGGCGCGTTCGACGACGGCCGCAAGCCGACGGTCACGCACGCGTTCGGAGCCGGCACGCACACCGTGCGCCTGGAGGCGCGGATCGCCGGGCCCACGCCGCGCACGGAGGTCGCGACCAGGACGTTCACCGTCGCGGCCACGGCGACGCCGACGCCCTCCCCGGCGACCACGCCCGAGCCGACCCCGGTCGCGACGCCCGAGCCCACACCGTCCGCGCCCCTGCCGCAGGCGCTGCAGGGCCCGATCGGCTGCGAGACGCTCGTCCGCAGCGGCTCGTTCACGGCGCAGGGCGACTGCCTGCTCCCGGAGAAGCTCTCCCGGATCGCGGGGAAGGGCACGCAGTACCGCTCGACGAAGCCGGTCCGCGTCAACGGCATCACGGTCACGCCCGCGGCCGGCGAGGAGGTGCTCGTCAAGGTCATCGACTACGGGAAGCGCGGCGTCGAGATCGGCGCCGGCACGAAGTCCGGCACCGCGACGTTCGTCAAGCAGGGGGAGACGATCACGCTCGACAGCGGCCGGATCTGGTGGCTGGTCAAGGGCGGCCGCTTCGAAGGCGTCGAGCTGCCCGCCGGCGCGACCCTCGGCGGCCTGCCGATCGTCAAGCTGACCGAGTCGCCGAAGCTGATCCTCGGCGGGACGGAGCTCGGCTTCATGGTCAAGATGCCGCAGCAGTTCGGCGCGCCGACCTCCGACAAGCCCGTCCGCGTCACGGTCGGCGGCATCCGCGCGTCGGCCGCCGCCGACGAGGGCTTCCACTTCGAGGTGGAGGACGCGGCGCTCGGGCCGATCGCACTGCACAAGCTGTCGATCGACT
This sequence comes from Solirubrobacter pauli, assembly GCF_003633755.1. Lineage (GTDB taxonomy): Bacteria > Actinomycetota > Thermoleophilia > Solirubrobacterales > Solirubrobacteraceae > Solirubrobacter > Solirubrobacter pauli. Next base: position 1,927,643 of record NZ_RBIL01000001.1, on the reverse strand, counting down.
ACGACGGCGACGACTCCTGGAAGATCGCCGCCGACGCCACGCTGCCGTCACCGGCCAAGGCGCGCGTGAAGGCGGGCGCGGGCATCCGCGACGGCGGCTTCGACTACGCCGAGGCCGAGGCCCGGTTCCTCGGCCAGGGCCTGAGCATCATCGGCCCGGTGTTCCTGAAGCGGATCAAGTTCCGCGTCGAGGTGACGCCGCAGGAGAGCGAGTGCGTGCCCAACATCGGCGTCAAGCCGGTCCCGGCCGCCGGGCCGTTCAGCATCCCGCCCGCGCCCGGCCTGCCGGAGCCGCCGAAGACGATCGACTACGGCGTGCCGACGTTCGCGCTCTGCGGCGAGGTGGGCCTCGCGGCCGGGCCGACCGTCCTCGGCGTGCCCGCGATCGGCCTCGACGCCGGCCTCGGCTTCGCGATCTTCGACGACCGCCCGGCGCTGCTGCGCGCGTTCGGCGAGGTCAAGCTCGCCGGCATTGCGCTGTACGAGGCCGCGTTCGAGCTGCACGGCGACGGCTACATCGAGGCCAAGGGACGCGCCAAGTGGGTCTGGCCCGGCGTTGCGCTGATGGAGGGCCACCTCGCGGTGGAGCTGTTGGGCACGACGTTCAACGCCCACGGCGGCGTGGAGGCGTGCGTGCTCGACTGGTGTGCCGCGGGTGCCCGTGCGGTCGTCTCGAACGCGGGCGCGGCCGTGTGCCTGAAGATCGACCTGGGTGTCGACACGTGGCATCCGGGCATCGGCTTCAAGTGGGGCGAGGTCCCGACGATCTACTTCGGCGGCTGCGAGCTCGGCCCGTACAAGACCCGGGTGCGCGCGGCCCAGGCCGGCGGACCCTCGTCGGTCACGCTGCCGTCGGGCCTGCCGGGCGCGGCGATCGCGGTCGTCGGGCGGGACGCGCCACCGACGGTCACCCTGGTCGGGCCCAAGGGCGAGCGCTTCACGACGCCCGCCGGCACCGGCGTCACGCAGAGCAACCCGTTCTTCGTCGTCAAGGACCCGGCCTCGAAGACCACGCAGATCCTCGTCGGCCGGCCGTCGGCGGGCCGGTGGCAGGTCGTGCCGGAGCCGGGCTCCTCGCCGGTGATCGAGGTCAAGAGCGCGGAGGGCCGTGAGACGCCGAAGGTGACCGCCAAGGTCGTCCGCCGCGGGGGCCGGCGCGTGCTCGACTACCGCGTCACCGGCGGCGGGAGGATCACGTTCGCCGAGCGCGGCGGGACCGCGGGGTCGATCCTCGGCGTCGCCAAGGGGGCGCGCGGCATGCTCGCCTTCGACCCGGCGGACGGCCGCGCCGAGCGGCGCCACATCATCGCCATCGTCGAGCAGGACGGCCTGCCGAGCACGCAGGTCGCGGTGGCGAGCTACCGCGCGCCGGCGGCGAAGCGGCCGGGCCGGGTGCGCGGCGTCAAGACGACCCGCCACGGCGGCCGCGTGCGGGTGAGCTGGACGCGCGACGGCGCGCCCGCGCACGTCGTCACCGTCGCCCTCAGCGACGGCCGCCGGATCGTCCGCCGCGTGGACGGCCGCGCGCGCCTGGACATCCAGGTCGTGCGCGGCCTGCGGGCGAAGGCGACGGTCCGCGCCGTCGCCCGCAACGGGATGGTCGGACGCTAAAGATGTCGTAAAGGGGTCAGACCCCTTTAGGTTTCTTTATCCGTTGAACGTGTCGGGGTCCGGGCCGGTGCGGTGGCCCCGGTCCAGGCCCTCGATGCGTGCGACCTCGTCCTCGGACAGCTCGAAGTCGAAGATGTCGATGTTCTCCTCGATCCGCGACGGCGTCAGGGACTTCGGGAAGACGACGTTGCCGAGCTGGACGTGCCAGCGCAGGACGATCTGGCCCGGGGTGCGGTCGTGCGCCGCGGCGATCTCGGTGATCACGGGGTCGTCGAGCACCGCGCCCTGGGCGAGCGGGCTCCAGGCCTCGGTGACGATGCCGCGGTCGGCGTGCTCGCGCCGCAGGCCCTGCTGGGTCAGGTACGGGTGCAGCTCGATCTGGTTCACCGCCGGCGTCACGCCGGTCGCGTCGACGATCTTGCGCAGGTGCTCGGCCTGGAAGTTGGAGACGCCGATCGAGCGCACGAGCCCCTGCTTCTGCGCCTCCACCAGGCCCTCCCACGCCTGCACGTAGAGGCCCTTGCCGGGCGCGGGCCAGTGGATCAGGTAGAGGTCCACGTGGTCCATCTCGAGCAGCCGCAGGCTCTCCTTCAGCGTGCCGACCGGATCGGCCTGGTCCGCGTTCCACAGCTTCGTGGTGATGTAGACCTCTTCGCGGCTCAGGCCGGAGGCGCGCACGGCCTGTCCGACCTGCGCCTCGTTCTGGTACGCCCGCGCCGTGTCGATGTGGCGGTAGCCGACGTCGAACGCGTGCAGCACGTTCTCGACGGTCTCGGCCGGCGGCACCTGGAAGACGCCGAGGCCGAACTGCGGAATGCGCTCGCCGTCCGCAAGGGTGATTTCAGGGATCTGCAAGCTCTTGGCCATATCCCCTAGGACTTACCGCGCGTACGTGAAGCGAACCCTCATCTCAGCCCACAGGCACCCAGTTGTCGGGGTCGTTCGGCGCGAACCGGACGGCGATCGTCTCGCCCGCCCGCCAGTCGATGTGGCCCGGGACGAGCAGCGTTTGCGTGCGCTGCGCGCCCGAGAGGTCGACCGTCAGCTTGACGGGATGGCGCGCGCCCACCTGCGTGCCCCAGCTGTGCTGGGCGTCCACCACCTGCGCGTTGCCGTGCGAGATCCGCGCGGCCTCGTCGCGCGCGGCTCCTGAGCGCCCGCGGCTGAAGACGACGAGCGCGACCACCGCGTCGACGACGCCGATGGCCAAGAAGACCAGGCCCATCGTCCCGAACACGATCAGGAAGGTGATGCCGAGTGGGATGAACGTCGCCGCGGTGATGCCGCAGACCAGCCCGAGGATGAAGTTGGGTCGATGCACGCTGATCATGCGCGGATGTTCTTCAACGCCTCCCGGCGGCTCAAGGGAGCTAGCTCGTGTGGCGCCCGGGCCGGGGGCGGCGCGCTCGATGAGACCCGCGCGGATCGCCTCGATCATGATGGGCATCGTGACGACGTTCACCTCACCCTTGGCCGAGAGCCTCGCGCCGGACCTGCTCGAGCGGTTCGAGCGCTACGTCCGCATCGACACGCAATCCGCCCGCGAGCGCACGCAGTCGCCGAGCACGCCGGGCCAGCTGGACCTCTCCCGCCTGCTGGTGCAGGAGCTCACGGCGATCGGGCTGACCGACGCCGGCTTGGACGAGCACGGCTACGTCACCGCGACGCTGCCGGGCACCGGCCCGACCATCGGCCTGATCGCGCACGTGGACACGAGCCCGGACGCGCCGGGCGCGAACGTCGAGCCGCTCGTGCACCGCGACCACCCCGGCGGCCCGATCGAGCTGCCGCGCGGCGGCACGGTCGTCGATGCCTCCGCGGGGGACATCGTCACCTCCTCCGGCGACACGCTGCTCGGCGCCGACGACAAGGCCGGCGTCGCCGAGATCATGGCCGCCGTCGCTCATCTCGCCGCGCACCCCGAGCTGCCCCGCCCGACGCTGCGCATCTGCTTCACGCCCGACGAGGAGATCGGCGAGGGCGCGACGCTGTTCGACGTCGAGCGCTTCGGCGCCGTCTGCGCGTACACGCTCGACGGCTCCGACCTGGGCGAGTTGCAGGACGAGACGTTCAGCGCCGAGGAGGTCGTGCTCACGATCGGCGGCGTCGACGCGCACCCGGGCTGGGCGAAGGGCGTGCTCGTCAACGCCACCCGGATCGCGGCCGAGATCGTCGCGGCGCTGCCGCCCGAGCTCACGCCGGAGCAGACCGACGGCCGGGAGGGGTTCATCCACGTCTACGAGGTCAGCGGCGGCTCCGGCCGGACGGAGATCCGCGCCATCACCCGCGACTTCGACGACGCGAAGCTGCACGCGCACTCCGCGCTGATCGAGCACACGGCCGAGGAGGTCGTCGGGCGGTACCCGGGCGCCACGCTCGACGTCCAGATCTCGCCGCAGTACCCGAACATGCGCACCTACATCGACCAGTTCCCGCAGGCCGTGACCGCGGCCGAGGAGGCGATCCGCGCCGAGGGCATCGAGCTGGTGCGCACGCCGATCCGCGGCGGCACCGACGGCTCACGCCTGAGCGCGATGGGCCTGCCGACGCCGAACCTGTTCACGGGTGGCCACGACTACCACTCGACGCGGGAATGGGCCTCGCTGCAGGAGATGGCCGCCGCCTCGGCGGTGGTGATCCGCTTGGCGGAGGTGTGGGCTCGCGATGGAGCGCCACCCCCGCGATGACGAGCGCGATCCCGAGCGCGTCCTGCAGCGACGGCACCTGGGCGAGCACGAGCAGCCCGATCACGGTCGCCGTCGCGGGCAGGAGCGACACCATCAGCGCATAGCCCGCACGGCTCAGGCGCTTCATCGCCACCTGATCGGCGACGTACGGGATCACGGACGAGCTGATCCCGACGCCGATGCCGGCCAGCAGCGCGACGGGATCGCCGAACGCGGGCAGCGCCGCCCACCCCGCGACCGGCGTGACGACCACCAGCGCCACCAGCATCGACGCGGCCAACCCGTCCACCCCGACGCCGCGTGAGGCCACGCGGTGGGCGAGCACGATGTACGCCGCGAACAACACCGCGTTGGCGAGCGCCAGCACGACGCCGAGCGGCTCGCCCGACAGGTGCACGCCGGTGAGCAGGTAGACGCCCGGCACCGCGAGCACCAGCGCGGCCGCGTTGCGGCGGGTGCGCGCGCCCAGCGCCGCCAGCGCGATTACCGGCAGGAACTCGATCGCGGCCACCGTCGCCAACGGGAGCCGGTCGATCGCCAGGTAGAAGCAGCAGTTCATCGCCGCCAGCACGGCTCCCCACGCGAGCACGTCACGGTCGCGCAGCAGCCTCCAGGGCCGGCGCCACAGCGCGAACACGACGGCCGCGGCCGCGATCCGGAGCCAGGCCACGCCCAGGACGTCCACCCGCACGAACAGGAGCACGGCGAACGCGGGCCCGAGGTAGTGGAACACCGCGCTGACGACGAAGGGGAGCCGAGCAGCCATGGTCGTACAGGATCGTCGGCGAAGGCTGCCACCGGAAGGGGTGATCGAAGCTATTCTGCACACCATGCCTTCGGAGAACGGTGCGCTCGACGCCACGAACCTTCGATTGCTCGCCGAGCTCCAGCTGGACGCGCGGATCAGCCAGGCCGAGCTCGGCCGGCGCGTCGGGCTCTCACCGCCCGCGGTCGCCGAGCGCCTCTCCCGCCTGGAGCGCGACGGCACGCTCGCCGGCTACCACGCGCAGGTCGACCCACGGGCACTCGGCTACACGCTCGCGGCGATCATCCGCATGCGCCCCGCACCGCGCCAGATCCCGAAGGTCGCCGAGGTCGCGCAGGCCACGATCGAGGTCGTCGAGTGCCACCGCGTGACCGGCGAGGACTGCTTCTACATGAAGGTCCACGTGCGCAGCGTCGAGCACCTGGAGGAGGTGATCGACCGCTTCACGCCCTACGGGCAGACGACGACGTCGATCATCCAGTCGTCACCGGTGCTCCAGCGTCCGCTGGAGCCGGCCTGACTCGACGTCGCCGGCGAGCTCGTCGATGAGCCGGCGGCTCCCGCGCCAGCCGACGACGTGCCGCTCGACCTCGTGCGGGCCGGACTTCGCGAACACCGTCCACGGCTTGCGCAGCACGACCCGTGAGAACAGGCCGACGATCAGGCCGAGCACGACGATCGTGATCTCGATCGCCAGCACGACGACGTTGAACAGCAGCAGCGCGAGGAAGACCGCCGCGATCACGCCGAACACGACGAGCAGGATCGCGCCGAAGAGGTCGTCGGCGTCGCCGAGGTCGGGGAACGGGAGGTCGGGCGTGTCGAAGCCCCCGTCGAGCGTGCGACGCGGGAACCAGCGACGCCCGAGCTTCCACCTCGACCCGTCGGGCGCTGTCGCTTTGCGGCGGAACATGAGCGTGCGAGGGTAGGCCACCTCCCTTGCCCGCGCGCCACACGCTCCCCTTCTACATCGGCGGCTTCCTCGGCCCGTTCGGCGGCGGCGTGGTCGCGGTGCTCGTCCCGCAGCTGCGCGACGCGTTCGACGCGAGCACCGCCGGCGTCGCCGCGACGATCCCCGCCTACCTCGTGCCGTTCGCGCTGCTGCAGCTCGTGAGCGGGACGATCGGCGAGCGGCTGGGCCGCAGGCGCGTCGTCCTCACCGCCTACATCGTCTACGCCCTGCTCTCGCTGGCGGCGGCCTTCGCGCCCAACCTCGAGGTGTTCATCGGCATCCGCGCGCTCCAGGGCAGCGCGAACGCGTTCCTCACGCCGCTCCTGCTGGCCGGCCTCGCCGACCTCGTCCCGCCGCGCCAGATCGGGCGCGCGATCGGCACGTTCGCGGCCGTGCAGACCGCGGCGGTCGCGCTCGCCCCGCTCGGCGGCGGCGCGCTCGGGGCGATCGACTGGCGGCTGGCGTTCCTGAGCCAGACGGTCGTCGCGCTCGCGCTGGCGTGCTTCCCGCCCCCGGACCCCGAGCAGCGCGGCGACACGCCGCGCCTGCGCGCCGTCTTCACCCGCCGCGTGGGGCTCTTGAGCGGCGCCGCGTTCGCGGGCTACGCGGGCGTCACCGGCATCGGCTTCCTGGTCGCGGTCGAGGCCGCGGACGAGTTCGGGCTCGGGTCGATCGCACGCGGCGTGCTGCTCGCGGGCTTCGGGGTCGCGGGGATGCTCGTGGGCCGGGCCGCCGGCGATGCCGTCGACCGCTTCGGCCGTACGCCGGTGAGCCTCGCCGGGATCGCGATCTGCGCCGTGCTCGTCACCGCGCTCGGCATCGCGCCGTCCGCGGTCGCGCTCGGCGCGCTGTGGTTCGCCGTCGGGCTCGGCTCCGCGCTGGTCTGGGCGGGGATCAACGTGCTGGCGGTCGAGGCCGTGCCGGGCAACCGGGCGGGCGGCACGTCGGTCGTCTCGGCCTTCAAGTTCGCGGGCAACGCGGCCGCGCCGCTGATGTGGCTGCCGCTCTACCACGCGGACCCACGGTTGGGATTCTTGGGGGCGGGCATCCTCGCCGCCGTGGCCGGACTCTTCATCGCTCCCCTGCGCATGGCACGCTAGAGGCAGTGCTCCCCCCACTCGCAAGCATCGGCGACTCGTTCTCCTCCTTCTTCGACGCCGTCGGCTCGTTCTTCTCGAACCTCGCCGGCGTGTCGTGGATCCCGCTGTTCCTCGCGCTGATCTTCTTCACGACCTACCTCACGCTGCGCGCCCGCGCGTCGTTCCACATCCTGCGTGCCGCGTACCCCGAGTCCCGGATCCAGTTCCGCCGCATCTGGGGCGCGTACTTCGCGGGGTACGGCTTCAACTCGGTCATCCCGGCCCGCGGTGGCGACGTGATCCGGCTGTTCCTGACCAAGACGTCGGTCCCGAACTCGAGCTATCCGGCGATCGGCGCCGCGTTCAGCATCGAGTTCATCTTCGACCTGACGATCGCGGTGCCCGTGCTGGCGTACGCGTTCAGCCAGGGCGTGTTCCCCAAGCCGCCGGACTTCTCGTCGCTGCCGGCGTTCGACCTGGCGTTCTTCGCCTCCAACCCGCGCTTCACGCTGTTCCTGCTGACGGCGATCGGGATCGGCGTGATGGTCGGCTTCGCGCTCCTGTCGGCGCGCGTGCGCCGGTTCTGGGAGCGGGTGCGCCAGGGCCTGACGATCATCTTCGACCGCAAGCGCTACTTCCGCGAGGTGTGGCTCGTGCAGTTCGCGGGCTGGCTGTGCCGGTTCGCCGCGTTCTGGTGCCTGCTCGAGGCGTTCCACGTCGGTGGCTCGGTGAGCAACGTGCTGCTGGTGCTCGGGGTCAACGCCGTCGCGGCGCTCGTCCCGTTCACCCCCGGCGGCGCGGGCGTGCAGCAGGCGCTGCTGGTGAAGGTGTTCGGCTCGGGCGCGACCGTCGCCGCGTACTCGGTCGGCCAGCAGATCGCGATCGCGGCGCTCACGTTCGGCATCGGCCTGGGCGCGGTCGTGCGGATCTTCCGCTTCCGGTCCTTCAAGGAGGTCATCGCGGCCGGCCGCCAGCAGCGCGACGCGGAGAAGCAGGCGGCGGCGGAAGCGTCCGTGTGATCCTGCGGGCGGCCGAGCAGCCGTACGACGGGGCCGCGCTGCTCGCCTTCCTCGTCCGGCGCATGGTGCCCGGGGTGGAGGAGTACGTCGACGGCGTCTACCGCCGCAGCCTGCCGAGCGGCGAGATCCTCGAGCTGCGTCCGCATCCGGAGGGCATGGAGGCGAGCCACGACGTCTCGACCATGCTCGACCTCGACGCGCCGGTGGCGGAGATCGCGGGCCGCCTCGGTCCGCTGTACCCGCCCGGAATGCGGGTCCCGGGCTGCGTCGACGGCGACGAGCTCGCGGTGCGTGCCGTGCTCGGCCAGCAGATCACGGTGCAGGCCGCACGGACCCACGCCGGGCGGCTCGTGCAGGCCGCGGGCGAGCCGCTGGCGCAACCGTCGGGCGCAGTGACGCACCGCTTCCCGACGCTCGCGGCGATCGCCGAGGCGCCCGACGCGGTCTTCGCCATGCCGGCCTCACGCCGCGCGACGCTCCGCTCCCTCGTCGGGCAGCCGCTCGACCGGCTCTCCGACCTGCGCGGGGTCGGTCCGTGGACGCAGACCTACGTGAACATGCGCGCGCTCGGCGACCGCGACGCGTGGCTGCCGACGGACATCGGCGTGCGGCACGGCCTGGCCGCGCGCGGGCCTGCCGACCCGGAACGGTGGCGTCCGTTCCGGGCCTACGCCGTCATCGCGCTGTGGGCTAGCTTGCCGTAGGCGCGGGGACGATGCGGATGTAGGGCTTGGGCTCCTTCCAGCCGTCCGGGTACTTCTCCTTGGCGGCGTCGTTGGAGACCGAGCCGGCGATGATGACGTCCTCGCCCGGCTGCCACTGGGCCGGCGTCGCGACCGCGTGGTTGGCGGTCAGCTGCAGCGAGTCGATCACGCGCAGGACCTCGTCGAAGTTGCGGCCGGTCGTCATCGGGTAGATGAGGACGAGCTTGATCTTCTTGTCCGGGCCGATCACGTAGACGTTGCGGACGGTGGCGTTCTGGGCCGGCGTGCGCTCGGTGGCCTCACCCTCGACGTCGGCCGGCAGCATGCCGTAGGCCTTGGCGACCTTGAAGTCGCTGTCGCCGATGATCGGGTAGTTCGGGGCGGTGCCCTGCGTCTCCTCGATGTCCTTGGACCAGCCGATGTTGTTCTCGGCCGGATCGACGGAGATGCCGATGATCTTCACGCCGCGCTTGTCGAACTCCGGCTTGATCGAGGCCAGATACCCGAGCTCGGTCGTGCAGACCGGGGTGAACGCGCGCGGGTGCGAGAACAGCACACCCCACGAGTCACCGAGCCAGTCGTGGAAGTTGATCGTGCCCTCGGTGGTCTCCGCTTCGAAATCTGGAGCCGTATCGCCAATCGTGACGCCCATCGTCTGCTCACTCCTCTAAAAGGGGTCTGGTTTTAGGGAGTTTACTCGGAGCGCGACGCAGTAGGGTCGCGCGGATGGGGTCCCGGTATCGGCTCGCGTACGGGTTGCTCGCCGCGCTCGCCGTGCTCGTCCTCGCGGCGGAGATCGCGCTCGTGGTGCGCGGGCGCGACGAGGACGAGCGGCTCGGGATGGTGCTCGACGCGGTCGGGCGCCAGTCCTGCGCGGCGGACGAGCACGCCGCCGGGTACCCGCACGCGGCCGTCAACGCGTACATCGAGTGCGGGCACACCGGGCCGGGTGTGCGCTACGCGCGGTTCACGTCCGGCCTGCAGATGCAGGACGACCTGCTCGCCGACGCCCCGAGGGCGTCGGTGTGCGTGGCCGATCGCGAGGTGCTGGTCGACTACCTGGAGGGCAGCGGTGAGTTCGCGCCGCTGTGCCGGCGGTTCGACGGCCGGATCGTCAACGGGCGGCGCGAAGGGCTGCGCCGCTTCTGGCACCGCTGATGCGCGACCGGGTGCGCACGGCGCACGGCGACGCGTGGCAGGTCCACGGCGCGTTGCGGGCCGGCGTCGCCGAGCTACGGGGCCTTCGGCTGATGGCGTCCGGGCTCGACCACCCGCAGTGGAACGACGCGGACGTGACGGCGGCGGACGCGGACGTCGCGGGTGCCGCCGCGTGGTACGCGGAACGCGGCGTCCCGTGGGGGATGCGCGTGCCGCTGGAGCTCCCGTGGGCGCACGGGCGGCACCTGTTCGTCAAGCGTCTGATGGGCCTCGAGCCGGACGCGTTCGTCCCGGCCGCGCCCGCGGACGTCCGGCCGGCGGACGACCTCGACGCGGTGGTGGCGATCGACGCCGCGGCGTTCGGCAGCGAGCCCGCCGACGGCTGGCTGGCGCCGCAGCTGGGCGCGCCGCGCTACGAGACCGCGCTCGCCTACCTCGACGGGGAGCCCGTCGGCACCGGCTACTCCGTGCGCAGCGACGGGCGCGCGGGACCCTCCCTCTACATCGCCGGCGTCGCCGTGCTCCCCACCGCGCGACGGCGTGGCCTCGGCGCCGCGCTCACGTCCTGGCTGATCGCGCGCGGGTTCGCGCGCGGCGCGACGCTCGCCCACCTGCACCCGGACGACGACACCGCCGCGCGGCTCTACGCGCGGCTCGGCTTCGTCGAGGTGCCGGGGTTCAACGTCTTCGTGAACCAGTAGTGGGCGTACGGCTCGGCGTTGAACGGCTCGGTCTCGACGTAGCCCGCTGAGCGGTACAGCTGCTGGGCCTCGGTGAGGACGCGGTTCGTCTCGAGCTGGATCGCGGTCGCGCCGCGCTCGACGGCGTGGCGCTCGAGCTCCGCCAGCAGGCGCCGGCCGACGCCCAGCCCGCGCGCCTCGGGCGCCACCCACATGCGCTTGATCTGGGGCGGATCGGCCTCCTTGAGGGCGCCGCACCCGATCGGCTCGCCGCGCAGGCGGGCGACGACGAACACGCCGGAGTCGAACGGCAGCGCGGTGCCGAGGTCGAAGCCCGCGTCGAAGCGCTCGTCGATCTCCGCGTAGTAGCGGCGCAGGCACGCTTGCGCGACCTCGCCCGCCGGGTCCTCGGGTGAGAAGTCGACGAGCCCGGCGGTCAGCAGCCGCTCGACCGTGGCCATCGCGTCCACGAGCTGGGTCGTCTGGCGCTCGCTGAGCGGAGCGAGGAGCGAGCGGGCGAGCGCGTTGCTGCGCTCGTCGAGCCGCGCGCGCTCCGCCCGGCCCGCCGCGGTGAGCGTCGCCGTGCGGCGCCGGCGGTCGGCGGCCTCCGCCTGCACCGTCATGAGCCCTTCGCCCTCGAGCGTGCGCAGCAGCCGGCTGAGGTAGCCCGAGTCGAGGCTGAGCCGCGCGCGCAGCTCGCGCACGTCGACCGCCGTGTCGACCTCCCACAGCAGCCGCGAGGCGCCGAGCGGCCGTCCGCGGTCGAGGTAGGAGTCCATCAGCACGCCGAGGCGCTCGGTCACCAGGCGGCTGAACGAACGGACCTGCTGGACGTCGTCCATATATCTGACTCTAGTCAGATATCGATGCGCTGCCAACCTGAAGGGCGGCAATGGCGCGGGCGCACGATGCAGGCATCGACTTCAGAGGGGTCGCGAAGCGCGTCGCGTTCTTCGTCATCGTGCTCGTGCTGTCCGTCGTGGCGTTCGCCGCGCTGCCCGGCGTCGGGGAGGTGCGCGACGAGTTCTCGCAGGCCGAGCCGGGTTGGATCGTCGCCGCGGGCCTGTTCCGGATCCTGTCGATGCTCGGGTTCGTGCGGGCGCTGTGGTCGGCGTTCGACCGCGTGATGCCGTGGCGGCGCGCGCTCGTGCTCGGGCTGGCCGAGCAGGGCGCGAACGTGCTGCTCCCAGCGGGCGGCGCGGGCGGTCCGGCGTACGGCGCGTACGTGTTGACCCGCCTCGGCGTGCCCGCCGACCTCGCCGCGCAGCGCCACGCCGCGCTCTTCCTCGTCACGAGCGCCGTGAGCTTCGCGGCGATCACGGTCGCGGGCACGTTGACCGCGATCGGGCTGCTGCCGGGCGACGCGGCGCTCGTGATGACGCTGCTGCCCGCCGCCGCGATCGCGGTCGTGTTCGTGCTGGCGGTGCTGTTCGGGCGCACGAACCCGCCGCACGAGCCGTCCGCGGGCAAGATCCGCCGGCTCGTGTGGCGCGTCTGGAACTTCGTCCACGGCGGTGTGCGCACGTCGATCGACCTGCTCAGCCACGGCGACCCGCTGCTCTTGTTCGGGTCGATCACGTACTTCGCGTTCGACGTCGCCAGCCTCGCCTGCATGTTCCAGGCGTTCGGCGGCGGCGCGCCGGAGCTCGGGCTGTTCGTGCTCGCCTACGCGCTCGGGCACGCGGGCGCGCTCCTGCCGACGCCGGGCGGCGTCGGCGGCACGGAGGGCGGGCTGATCGGCATGTTCGTCGCCTACGGCACGTCACTCCCGCTCGCCGCGGCCGCGGTGGTCGGCTACCGCGTCTTCCAGCTCGGGCTGCCGGCGCTGTTCGGCGCGGTCGCGCTCGTGCGCATCCAGCGCGTGCTCGCGCACCCGCCGCCGCGGGAGGTCGTCGCCGCGCGCTTCGAGGCGCACGACTGGCACTGAGTCATTCGGCGGGGTCGAGGCGCCCGGCGCGCTTCTCGCGCGCGACCCAGTTCTGCAGGGCCGTGAACGGCGCGTCCGGCGTGCCGTTGGGCCGCAGCAGCCCGGTGTTCCACTGCACGTCCGGCTGCTGGAGCAGGCCGAAGTACAGGAGCTGCGAGATCTTCGGGTTCTTGCGGGCCAGCTCGAAGGCCTGCGTGATGTAGCGGGCGCGGGTGGCGCGCGGGAAGGCGAGCGAGCCACTGGCGAAGTAGGCGAACTCGGTCAGGTGCACGGCCGGCTCGCGGCCGGACCCCGTGGCCAGCGCCTTCGCGCGGCGCAGGCGGGTGAGCGCGTTGGTGAGGCGGCTGACGGTGCCGATGGTCACGTCGTCGGTGGGGACGCGCTTGTAGGTCGGCGGGTTCTTGTAGTCGTACGGATGCAGCGAGACGGCGTCCGCGCGGACGGTGCCGCAGCCGCTGCGCTTGCGCCAGCGCCCGTCGACGCACAGCACGTCGCGCAGGAAGCGCAGCGGCGCGAACGACGCGCCGGGGCGGGCCTGCGGCGCGAGCTCGCCGAGGACGACCTCGGCCTTGCGGTCGGCCCGCTTGATCGCCGAGTACGACGCGGTGTAGATCTTGCGGTACTGGGCCGCCGCCGTGCGGGCCGGGCTCAGCCAGGAGTGCCAGTTCGGCTCGTTCCAGATGCTGTAGCGCTCGACCTTGCCCTTGTAGCGCTTGGCGACGTCGCTCGCGAAGCGCGCGAACGCCTGCGGGGAGGGGTTGCGTGTGCCGACCTTGCGCTCGGCGCTCGCCCAACGCGGCACCGGGCCGGTGAGCGTGAGCTCCACGCGCAGGCCGCGAGCGCGGGCCTCGTCGACGAGCTGGTCGAACTGCACCCAGTCGTAGCGCGGCTTCTTCGGGCGCGTGCGCTGCTCGGCCTGCTTGCCCAGCAGGATGCGCGACCAGATCATGTTCGCGCGGACCGTGGTGACGCCGATCTCCGCCGCGCGGTCGAACGCCGCCTGGCGGCCGTAGCCGATCTGCTGCAGGAAGACGGCATCGTCCTGGATGCCGATCTCCATCGTGCGCGAGGCGTGTGCCGTGGCGGGGGCCACGAGCGCGAAGAGGGCGAGCAGGATGGGAGTGAGGCGGCGGATCGTCACGACGGCGAGGGTAGCCGCCGGACCTCGTCCGCCAGGAACGGGCCGAGCGTGCGGGCGAACGCCGGCGTCACGTGCGTGATGTCCTGATACGCGAGCAGACCGCCGATCACGGGGAAGCAGCGCGTGGCGTCGCAGAAGAAGCGCGTCAGGTCGATCGTCGCCGCGCCACGCTGCCCGGCGGCGGCGATCGCGGGGTCCGGGACCAGCGCCTGGTCGCGCGGGACGGCGCAGCGCGTGCCGGGACGCTCGCCCGCGTCCTGCACGCACGCCAGCGTGTCCTCGGCCAGCTCGGGCGTGTCGCGCAGCACCACCAGCCGCTCGACCGACGCGGGGAAGCGGTCCCAGGCCGCGGACCAGTTCGCCGGGTCCTGCGTGGCCGCGTTGCGCGGGAGCCCGATCACGAACACGGTCTTGACCTCGGGGTGGCGGCGGAGCCATTCGGGCACCTCGCGCTTGAACCGCGCGCACTCGCCGAAGGTCGGCTCGGGCAGCGGGCGGCCGTCGCGCACGTACGGGCAGCCGTTGCGGGTGAGCGCGTAGCCGCGCCGGCCGAGCTGGTCCGCCATGACCGCGAACGCCGTGCGCAGCTGGCCCGCGTGGCTGTCGCCGACGAGCGCGAACGTCGTGGCGGCGTCGCTCGGGCCGAACGCGCACGGCTCGACGAGCCCGAGCGGCTCGGTCCGCTCGCACGGCGCGCTGCGGGCGCCGGCGTCCTCGCGCACGGTCGGCGGCTCCTCGCATCCGCGGTTCACGCGGGCCGCCGCCCCGACGCAGGACCCGGGGGCGGTGGCGGTGGCGGTGACCGTCGCGGTCGGCGGCGGCGCCGGCGAGTCCCCGCCGCACCCCGCGAGGCTAAGCGAAGCCGCCCAGAGCGCGGCGCAGATACGGGCTGAGCGTCTCAGCGAACCGCCGCGTGACGTGGTTGACGTCCTTGTGCACGAGTACGCCACCCACGACCGGATAGCAGCTCTTGGCGTCGCAGAAGAACGGCGTCAGGTCCACCAGCTTGAACCGCGTCGGGTCCTGCTGCGCGACCGCGGCCGCGGCGGGATCGGGCGGCAGCGCGCCCGAGCGCGGCACGGCGCACGTCCGCCCGGGGGCGCGTCGACGTGCCAGCGCGCGGCTCACGCAGCTCATCGTGGTCGTCCGCATCGACGGCGTGTCGCGGATCACGTACACCTGCTGCACGGACGGGGGCAGCCACGTCCACGCCTCCCGGAAACCCGCCACCTGCGCGCTGAACGCCGGCTCGGGATCGGGCGCGAAGTCGTCGCGGTCGGGCGTCTTCTGGGCGAGGAAGACCGTCGTGACCTCCGGGTGCCGGGCCAGCCACTGCACGACCTGCGCCTTCCACGTCGCGCAGTTGGACCGGTTCGGCTCGGGCAGCGCGTACGCCACCGTGGTCAGCGCGCAGCTGTTGAGCGACAGCTGGAAGCCGCGCCAGTGCTCGGCGCGCGCGATCCCTTGGAGCGCCGGCCGCCAGTGCGCGGCGTGGCTGTCACCGAGGAGGGCGAAGAAGCTCTGCGCGCTCGCGTCGGCCACGCCGAAGCCGCACGGCGCCACCAGCCCTTGGACCGGCAGCCGCGCGCACGGCGTGCCGCGCACGAGCGGCGCGGCGCGCACCGACGGCACGACCGTGAGCTTGAGCTTCGGGTTCGTGCACGCCTGCTCGGGGTCCCGCGCCGCGGCGCCGAAGCACTTGGGCGCGGCATTCGCCGTGCTCGGCACCGCGAACGCCGCGAGCACGGCCAACAGGAGCAGTGGCTTGATCAACGCTCCCGCAGAGTACGGGAGCGCGCGGCGCTATTGCAGGCCCTGGCGTGCTTCACGCACGAGCGTGACTGCTTCGGGGAAGACCGTCGCCATCACCGAGCGGATCTGCTGCGCTTGCTGCTCCGTCGTGCCCTGGATGTTCACCCGGTTGATGGCCGCGACGGTCATGTCGACCGCGAGCTTGATCGCGTTGTCGGCCCACTGCAGCGTCTGAGCCGACTGCATCTGCTCGGCCATCTCTTGCATCCGACGCTGAAAATCTGGGTCGTTGAAGAACCCGCCAAAGCCTTCCATGGCTCAACTGTACTGGTGGCAGAGCCCGCTGGTCCGGGTGGTGCGCTCGCGCGCCGAGCGGGACGGGCGCGGGAGCTCGCCGGCGTCCTCGGCCTCCCAGCGCGAGACCGTGCGGCGTAGCGTGGCGAAGGCCACGGCACCTGGCGCGATCGGCAGCCAGAAGGCGAAGAAGCGGTAGGCGAGCACGGCGACGATCGCGGTGCTCGGGTCGGCCCCGAAGGCGACGAACGCGCCGATCATGCCCGCGTCGACGCCGCCGACGCCGCCCGGGAGCGGGAGCGTGTTGGCGAGCGTGCCGACGAAGTACCCGACCACCAGGACGCCGACCGCCGGGGAGTCGCCGAAGGCCTCGAAGCACGCCCACAGGCAGGCGATGTCGAACGCCCACCACATCAGCGCGCCGGCCAGGCCGGCGTTGCCGCGGCGCAGCAGATGCCGCGCGCCGCGCACGCCCGCGCCCACCGGCGCGAGCCAACGCCGCACGCGGCCCTCGCCCGGCTGGACGAGCTGCGCGCTCGCGACGAGCGCGATCACCGCGCCGCCGAACAGCGCCGGGACGACCGTCAACGCGAAGGAGCCGCCCCCCGGGATCACACCGGTGTAGAGGCCGAGCCCGCCGAGCAGCAGCGAACCCATGTAGACGGAGTAGAGCAGCACCATGAACGTGGTCATGCGCGCGGCGACGTCGCGGGCCTCCATGCCCGACTTCTTCAGCGCCCAGGCCGTGAGCGCGATGCCGCCCGCGCCCGCCGACGCGAACAGGCGCGTCGCGGCGTGGCCGGCGAGGGTGATCTCGGTGCTCGCCCGGAGCCCGATCCGCGAGGAGTCGCCGTCGGCGTCGATCGAGACGGCGCGGAACAGGATCGCGTGCCCGACGAACGAGAGCGCCTCGAGCACGAGCGCGAACAAGAGCCAGCCGAGATGGCCGGTCGTCAGCTTCGACCAGACATCGGGGAGATCGGCCAGCGCGGGAGCGATCACGACCAGGCCGGCGACCATCACCGCGCTCGCGACGACGAGCACGACGATCTGCCGTGGGGAGACGCGCCCGAGGGGAGAGCGCTCAGCAGTGTCGACTACGGCCATGTACCGAATGGTCGTCGGAACGCGACCGGGTTCCCAGACGGGAGGCCCGCCCCTTTAAAGTCGGGTTATCCGTAGTTGTCCTGCAGCCACTCGGTGCGATGGACCAGCGCGGGTCCAGCGACCGGAAGCGCCGCGACACCGTCGAGTGCTCGCTGCGGGAGCAGTGCGAGCCCGTGGCCGGCGGCGACGAGGGCGAGCAGGCCGGCGACGTCCGAGCCCTCGTAGGTGAGCGCCGGGCGGAAGCCTTCGGCGCGGGCGAGGGAGGCGAGTTCAGGAAGCGGGGCACAGATCTCAGGAGCGTCGATCCAGCGTGCATCGACCAATACTTCCATTTGTATAGCATGGCCCGCGAGCGGGTGGTCGAGGGGTGCCGCGACCGCCAGCGGCTCCTCCTGCGAGCGGGCGACGCGTGCGCCCGTCTCGGGCAGTCGGAGCGGGTCGTTGGGCGCCGCCACGCCGTCGACGACGCCCGCGTCGAGCTCCCCCACCGCGACCGCACGGGCGATCGCGTCGCGCGCGCCCACGCGCACGGTCACCGCCAGGGCCGGCGCGACCAGCTCCGCCGCGAAGCCGGCGGCCAGCGGCGTCGCCCCGATCCGCAGCTGCGACGGTGGGCCGGCGGCCACCCGGGCCACGTCGGCGCGCGCCGCGTCGAGCCGCAGCAGGATCGGCTCCGCGTGCTCGAGCAGCCGCGCGCCCGCCTCGGTCACGCCGACCGGACGGCGCGTGAGCAGCGGCACGCCGACGTCGCTCTCCAGCACCGCGATGTGCTGCGACACGCCCGACTGCGTGTAGCCGAGCTCACGCGCAGCGGCCGAGAACGAGCCGAGCCGCACAACGCGCACGAAGGTCCGGAGGAAGCGAAGGTCCATCAGCGGATGTGATCGTAACCCGCGAAATCATCGTTGGACGTGAACGCGTGCAGGCGCGACGATCACGGCCCATGACCGCCTCCGCCAAAGTCGCCCTGGTCGGCGACCGCTCGCCGACCGTCCGCGCCCACGGGCGCATCCCGCTGGTGATCGACGCGCTCCGCCGCCGCGACGGCCTGGTGCTCGACCCGTACTGGATCGCGTCCACCGACGCGGAGGACCTGGAGCGCTTCGACGGCGTCTGGGTCGTCCCCGGCAGCCCCTACGAGGACCGCGAGAAGGTGATCGCGGCCGTCGGCGTCGCGCACGAGCAGGGCATCCCGTTCCTCGGCACCTGCGGTGGCTTCCAGCACGCGATCCTGCACCTCGCGCGCGAGCTGGCGGGGATCGAGGACGCCGACCACGCGGAGTACGGGGAGCACGCGACCGACGTCATCGTGCCACTCGAGTGCAGCCTCGTCGGCCACGAGGGCGTGATCCGGTACACGCCCGACACGCTGATCGCCCGCATCGCCGGCGTCGACCAGCGGCTCGAGCGCTACCACTGCTCCTACGGCATCGCGCCCGAGTACGTCGCCGCGCTCGAGGCCGCCGGCGTCGTCTTCGGCGCGCACGACGAGGACGGGGCCCCGCGCGCGCTCGAGCTCCCCGAGCACAGGTTCTTCCTGGGGACGCTGTTCCAGCCGGAGCTCGCGGGCGACGGCACGCGCGCGCACCCGGTGATCCGCGCGTTCGCCGAGGCGGTGGTCAGCCGAGCGCGGGCAGCGCAGCCCGTGTGACGCGTGCGGACAGCTCCGGCTCGAGCCCGCGCGAGGACAGGTCGTCGAGCGTGACGACGCCCTGCACGACGCCGCCTTCGACGACGACCAGCCGGCGGACGCCGTGGCGGACCATCCGCTGCGTCGCCTCCTCGACCTCCATGTCCGGCTCCGCCCGGATCACGGGCGAGGAGGCGTGCTCGGCGGCGCGGTCGTCCCACGGGCGACCCTGCGCGACGACCGACAGGACGATGTCGCGGTCGGTGATGAAGCCGACCGGGCGGCCGTCGACGGCGACCAGCACCACCGAGCCGACGTTGCGCGAGCGCATCAGGCCCGCGACCTCGCGCACCGAAGTGTCCGGGCTCGCGGTGACCGCGCCCTCTGTCATGACCTCGCCGACCAGCATCGAGCGCGAGTGTACCCTTGCGCGACCGTGGCCTACAGGAGCGCAGCACAGGTTCGCAACACCCGCCGGCTCGAGGCGCTGATCCGGCTCGCGGCGCCCGCGCTGGACATCGTCCTGTACGCCGGTGACAAGGCGTCCCGCGTGGTCGGCCGCAACCAGATCGGGCCGGAGCCCGCGCGCCGTCCCGGTCTTCCGCCGGGCACGCGCCACTAGAGTGTCCCCGGACGTGGCCGCCGTGACGCAGGATCCAGAGAAGACGCTCGCTTGGGAGCGACAGCACCGCATCCGCGCCGCCATCGCGGCGATCATCGGCGCGGTCGGCCTGCTCGTCTACTACATCGCGTTCGAGCGCCTCCGGAGCGGCTACCCGTCGATCAGCGGGCTGGACTCGCTCGAGCGGCTCGGCAACGGCAGCAACGTCGTCACCAAGCTTCCGTCGCTGCGCCTGGAGGAGTTCCAGTACCTCCAGGACAACCAGCTGACGATCATCCTGATCGGCGTCGGCGCCTTCATCGGCTACTGCGGCATGGCGTGGGCCGCCGGCTTCCTCGCGGTCGCCACCCGCGCGCGCACGCCCGAGTTCCGCAAGTTCCTGATCTACATCCCGATCATCGGCGGCGTCACGCTCGCCGTCGGCACGCTGATCTACCGGGTGTCGATCGTCGTGCTGGCCGGCGAGTTCATGGACGGCCCGCGCACCGTCGCCGAGGCGACCCAGCTGCAGACGGGCACGCAGCAGTTCGCGCAGATCCTCAACGCGCTGGGCGGCCTGCTGCTCGCGGTCGGCCTGGTCTTCGTCTCGCTCAACGCGATGCGCGTCGGCCTGCTCACGAAGCTGTTCGGCTACCTCGGCATCGTCGCCGGTGCCATGCTCGTCGTCTTCCCGCTGCCCGTCGTCCAGGTGTTCTGGCTCGCCGGCATCGGCTTCCTGCTCATCGGCCGGTTCCCGGGGGGCGATCCTCCGGCCTGGCGAACGGGTAAAGCGGAGCCGTGGCCCAGTGCGGTCGCGGCCGCCCAGGCGCGCGCCGAGCGCACCGGTGCCGCACCCGCGACGCAGCCCGCGGTGCCGAAGACGGCGCCGAGCGGCGGTCGCAGCAAGCGGAAGAAGCGTCACTAACACTCAGGGGAGGAGATCGCATGGCGACGCTCGAGGACCAACTCGAGGAGCTGCTGGACCAGGAGACGTTCTCGCCACCGGACGGCTTCAAGGAGCAGGCCGTCGCCGGAGACCCTGCGATCTACGACCAGGCCGAGGACTACGAGGCGTTCTGGGCCCAGCGCGCCGAAGCGCTGCACTGGGACACCAAGTGGGACCAGGTGCTGGACTGGTCGAACCCGCCGTTCGCCAAGTGGTTCGTCGGCGGCAAGCTCAACGTCGCCTACAACTGCGTCGACCGGCACGTCGAGGCCGGCAACGGCGACCGCGTCGCCTACCACTGGCTCGGTGAGGAGGGCGAGCAGGTCGACATCACCTACGCCGACCTGCACCGCGACGTCCAGAAGCTCGCCAACGCGCTGACCGACCTGGGCGTCAAGAAGGGCGACGTCGTCGCGATCTACCTGCCGATGATCCCCGAGGTCGTCGTCTCGATGCTCGCGTGCGCGCGGATCGGCGCGATCCACAACGTCGTCTTCGGCGGCTTCAGCGCCGAGTCGGTCAAGGAGCGGATCGAGTTCTCCGAGGCCAAGACGCTGATCACGGTCGACGGCGCCCGCCGCAAGGGCAAGACCGCGCCGATCAAGGAGACCGTGGACGAGGTCATCGGCGACCTCGTGGACACGATCGTCGTCGTCGAGAAGACGGGCAACGGCGCGCCGCTCAAGGAGGGGCGCGACCACTCGTACGCGCAGCTGCTCGAGGCCGCCGCCGACGAGCACACGCCCGAGCCGATGGACGCCGAGGACCCGCTCTACATCCTCTACACGTCCGGCTCGACCGCGAAGCCCAAGGGCATCCTGCACACCACCGGCGGCTACCTGACCGGCGTCGCCTACACGCACAAGGCCGTCTTCGACCTCAAGCCGGAGCACGACATCTACTGGTGCGCGGCCGACGTCGGCTGGGTCACCGGGCACAGCTACATCATCTACGGCCCGCTCGCCAACGGCGCGACGTCGGTGATGTGGGAGGGCGCGCCGGACTACCCCGCCAAGGACATCTGGTGGGAGATCGTCGAGCGCTTCAAGGTGACGATCATGTACTGCGCGCCGACGGCGATCCGCGCGTGCATGAAGTGGGGCGTCGAGCACCCTGAGAAGCACGACCTGTCGAGCCTGCGCCTGCTGGGCACGGTCGGCGAGCCGATCAACCCGAAGGCGTGGCTCTGGTACTGGAAGGTGATCGGCGGCGGGAAGGCGCCGATCGTCGACACGTGGTGGCAGACCGAGACCGGCTCGATCATGATCACGACGCTTCCGGGCCTGCTGGACGCGAAGCCCGGCTCCGCGGGCAGACCGTTGCCGGGCATCGAGGCGGCCGTCGTCGACGACGACGGCAACGACGTCGACGAGGGCCAGGGCTACCTGATCCTCAAGCGCCCGTGGCCGTCGATGCTGCGCACCCTCTACAAGGAGGACGACCGCTTCATCGAGACGTACTTCTCCAAGTTCGGGAAGGACACGTACCTCGTCGGCGACGCCGCGCGCAAGGACGAGGACGGCTACTTCTGGATCATCGGCCGCATCGACGACGTGGTGAACGTCTCCGGCCACCGGCTCTCCACCGCGGAGGTGGAGTCGGCGATCGTCTCGCACCCGAAGGTGGCCGAGGCCGCGGTGATCGGCCAGGCCGACGAGGACACGGGCCAGGCGATCACCGCGTTCGTGACGCTCGAGGGCGCGAACGACGACGGCGACGACGCGCTGATCGAGGAGATCCGCGCCCGCGTCGCCGACCGCATCGGCAAGTTCGCCCGTCCCAAGCGCATCATCTGGGCGGGCGACCTGCCGAAGACCCGCTCGGGCAAGATCATGCGCCGCCTGCTGCGCGACATCGCCGAGGGTCGCGAGCTCGGCGACGTCACCACGCTCCGCGACCCGGACGTGATGGCGCAGCTGGAGGGCAAGATCAAGGAGCGGGACGCGAGCGGCGAGGGCTAGCGCCCCCGCTTGACGGTGATCGTGGTGGTGGCGGGCGTCGGGTCGCCGACGGCCGCCACTCGGAACGTGTACGTGCCGGGCCTGAGCCGCTTGAAGGTCGCGGGCGACGTGCAGGTCTTGTAGACGACCTTCTTGCCGCGCGCCGTCAGCGCGCAGCGGAAGGTCTTCGCCCCGCCCGTCGCGGTGAAGCGGAACGTCGCCATCCGCTGCTTGACGGTCTTCTTGCCCATCCGCGTGTCCGGTCGCGGGACGGGCGCCGGCTGGGCCGTGGGCACCGGACCCGGCCGGGTGATGGGCGGGCTGGAGACCGGGGTGGCTTCCGGCGTGGCCGGCGGTGTCGGCGAGGCGGTGGCCGTCGGGGTCGGCGTCGGCGTGGGGGTGGCCGTCGGGGTCGGCGTCGGCGTGGGGGTGGGCGCCACGGCGACGGTGAACGTGGCGGTCACCGTCCGGCTGCTGCCGATCGTGGTCGTGCATGCACCGGTGCCCGAGCAGCCAGGTCCCGACCAGCCCGTGAACGCGGACCCGGCCGCGGGGGTCGCGGTGAGGGTCACGGTCGTCCCCTCGTCATACAGGGCCGAGCAGGTCGTTCCACAGTCGATGCCGGCCGGGGCGCTCTTGACCGTCCCGGCGCCACTCCCGGCCCTCGCCACGGTTAGCGCCGCGGTACGGACGAACGCCGCGGTGACGTTCGTGGCGGCGATCACGTCCACCTGGCAGGTGCCCGCGGTGCCCGCGCAGGCGCCGCTCCAGCCCGCGAATCGCGACCCTGGCGCGGCGGTCGCCGTGAGCGTCACCGTGGTGCCGTCGGCGAGGGTGGCGCTGCAGGTGGCGCCGCAGTCGATCCCGGCGGGCGCGCCGGTCACCGTGCCGTCGCCCGTCTTCGTGACGGTCAACGTCCCGTCGGGCGCCGGCGCGGCCGTCGTCACCATGCCGACCGAGTTCACGGCGACGCACGACGCCGCCGAGACGCAGCTCACGTCGACGAGGTTGTGGTTGGGCGTGTCGGCGGTGCGGACCGCCCACGTGCTCGGGTCGGCCGGCTGGGTCGAGGAGTACGCGAGCGGGGAGAGCGCGGAGCCGCCGACCGCGACGCAGAAGGTGCTGGGCAGGCACGTCAGCGCGGTGTGGAGGAGGCCCGCCTGAGGGATGGTGGTCATCGACCACTCGAACGGCGGCGCGGAGGGTGTGGTCGTGGTGTGGACCCGGCCGCCGTCGTCCAGTGCCGCGCAGAAGTCCGGCGACGGGCACGAGATCCCGACGATGCCGCGGGGAAGCCCCAGGTCCGGGGGCGTCTGGAAGGTGGCCCAGGCGCCGGCGCCGTCCGCCGGGCGGGTCGAGGTCCGGAGCCGGCCGCCGGTGGCGTGGCTGACGACGCACAGCGACGCCGACGCGCAGGCCACGGTCTTGAGCGGCGTCCCGAGGATCAAGGCGTAGCGTGACCAGGCGGCCGCGCCGCCGGTGGGGTTCGTGGACACGGCGACCCAGCCCTGCGTGTCGACGGCGAGGCAGAACGAGGCGGTCGGGCAGGAGATCCCGGACAGCGTCCGCGCGTCGGCGATCTGGGTGATCGTCCACGCGCCCGCAGCCGTCGGCGTCGTGGACCAGACGAGGTTGCCGGACGCGTCGACCGCGAAGCACAGCGACGCGCTCGGGCAGTCGATGTCCCGCAGGTCGTGGCCCGCGGCTGCCATCCGCCCCGTCCAGGTCCCGGTCGGGTTCGAGGCCGTCAGCACGCGACCCGCGGTGTCGGTCGCGGCGCAGAAGCCGGAGGGCAGGCAGTCGACGGCGGTGAGCGAGTTCGTCCCGGAGATCTGCGTGCTGGTCCAGGCGCCGCCGGTCGAGACGTACCCGTGGCCCCCGCCGTCGCCGACGACGCACAGCGCGGCCGACGCGCAGCCCACGACCGCGGGGCTGGAGCCCAGGTCCGTTCCGCTCCACGCCGGCGCGCCGCCCGCCGGGTTCGTGGTCGTGATCACCTTCTGCGCCCACAGGACGGTGGCGGCGCAGAACGTCGTGCTCGGGCAGTCGATCTCGGTGATGGACTGGGTCTCGAATGTCGTCGGGGTCCAGGCGCCGGTGCCGCCGGTCGGATTCGTCGAGGTGTAGATCTGGCCGGCGAAGCCCACGGCGACGCAGAGGGTCGCCGAGGGGCACGACACGTCCGACAGGCCGGCGCCCTCGAGCGAGGTCCTCTGCCAGGCGCTCGCGCCGCCGGTCGGGTTGGTCGAGGTCAGGACGTTGCTTCCCGCGTCGATCGCGACGCACAGCGACGCCGTCGGACACGAGACGTCCCACAGCAGGTCGACGCCCGCGACACGGGCCCGCGTCCACGCGCCCGCGCCGCCGGTCGGGTTCGTCGACGTGACGATCCGGCCGCCGCTCCCCACTGCGGCGCAGAACGTCGTCGTCGGGCACGAGACACCGCCGAGGAACGCGCCGTCGGCCACGTTGGCCGTCGTCCAGGCGCCGGCGCCACCGGTCGGGGCGGACGTGGTGATCACCTCGCCCCAGCGCGTGACGGCGACGCAGCGGGTCGCCGAAGCGCAGTCGATCCCCGTCGGGCCCTCCGACGTGCTGATGGGCGTCGGCGTCCACGTCCCCGCCGCCGGGTCGGTCGCGGTGACCGCGCGCCCTTCGGCGTCGACGCCCACGCACAGCGACGTGGTCGGGCAGGAGAGGCCGTCCAGGCGATGGCCGTTGGCGAACGGGGCGGCGCCGTCGATCTGCTTCGGCGCCGACCACTGGAGGCCCGGCGGGCCCGCAGAAGCGACGGCCGGGAACACGAGGAGCAACGCGCACGTCAACAGCAGCGCGCGGAACGAGGGCGAGGAGAGGAGCACGTCCTCGACCCTTTCGCGTGACCGCACCGCCGACAATCGGGCGATCCCTAGACGCGGACCCTAGGGTTTCGGGAGCGTCACCGTGACGATCAGCCCGCCGCCGGAACGGGGCAGCAGCTCCAGCGTGCCCCCGTGCACCTCGGTGATGCGCGCGACGAGCGCCAGGCCGAGGCCGTGGCCGCCGCCCGCGGTGCGGCCGCCGCCGCGCAGGAACGGCTCGACCAGCCGCTCCGGCGCCTCGATCACCGGCCCGGCGTTCTCCACCCGCAGGGTCGAGCCCGCCGTGCTCACCTGGATGTCGCCGGTGCCGTGCTGGTGCGCGTTGCGCACGAGGTTCTCGACGAGCTGGGTGAGCAGCTCGGGGTCGCCGAGCACCGGTGCGGGCCGCAGGTCGCCGTCCACGCCGAGCTCCCGCACGACCTCCGCGAGGTCCAGCGGCTCGAAGGCCGCGGTCACGGCGTTGGCGTCGGCGAGCCGCAGCAGCGCCTCGGTGAGCGAGATCGCCCGCGCGTTGGTGCGCTGCAGGCGCTGCAGCAGCTCCGAGTCCTCCTCGGCGCGCGCGACGTCGAGCATCGTGGCCGTGACCGTGAGCGGCGTGCGCAGCTCGTGCGAGGCGTTGGCGGCGAAGCGCTCCTGGCTGGTGAAGGCGTCGTCGAGGCGCTCGAGCATGTGGTCGAAGTTGTCGGCGAGCGCCTTGAACTCGTCGCTGCGGCCGGCGAGCCGGATCCGGTGGTCGAGCTTGCCGGTGGCGGCCAGCCGTGCCGCCTCGTTGATGTCGGTGAGGGGCCGCAGGATCCAGCCGGCGAGGAACCAGCCGCCGGTGAGGCCGATCGCCGCGAGCGCGACCAGCATCACCGTCGAGGCCTTCACCGTCAGGTCCAGGAGCTCCTGCCGTGACGGCGCGGTCGGATCGTCACGCGGGTTGGACGCGGTGAGCGGGTAGTTCGGGAACTCGTGGATGATCACCCAGACGGCGACCGCGATCACCAGTCCGGCGGCGACGAGGAACGCGGCGTAGCTGAGCGTCAGCCGCAGCCGCGCGCTCATGGCGCGGCGAGCCGGTAGCCCGCACCCGGCACGGTGACGATCAGGTCGGGCTCGCCGAGCGCCTTGCGCAGCGTGGACATCGTCACGCGCGGCGCGGTCGTGAACGGGTCCGCGTGCTCGTCCCACGCCTTCTCGAGCATCGTCTCTGCGCTCACGACGCCGCCGTCGGCGCGCAGCAGCAGCTCGAGCACCGCGAACTGCTTGCGCGTGAGCTTGACGTAGCGCCCGTCGCGGTAGACCTCGCGCCGGAACGGGTCCAGCCGCAGGTCGGCGAACTCGAGGATCGGCGGCGCGGAGGTGGGCGGCCGGCGGGCGAGCGCGCGCAGCCGCACGAGCAGCTCGGCGAACGCGAACGGCTTCGGCAGGTAGTCGTCCGCGCCGAGCGCGAAGCCGTCGAGCTTGTCGCGCAGGCGCGCGGCGGCGGTGAGCATGAGGATGCGGACCTCGGGGTGCTCGCGCGCGACCGTCTCCGCCACCTGGTCGCCGTGCGTGCCCGGGAGGTCGCGGTCGAGCACGAGCACGTCGTAGTCGGTGATCGCGAGGCGCTCGAGGGCGGCGTCGCCGTCGAGCGCGATGTCGGCGGCGATCGCCTCGCGCCGGAGCCCGGTCTGCAGCGCTTCCGCCAGGTACAGCTCGTCCTCGGCGATCAGCACACGCATCCGGATCCAGGGTAGGCGCGGCGACGTTGCGAAAACGTGTGCGGTTTCGCCGACGCGCCCGCAACACCCGGGGCGCTTGGCTGGCGGCATGAAGTACCTCTGCCTGCTGGCGCTCGCCGCCTGCCTCATCCCGATCCTCGGCGGCGACTCGACCGCCGCCGCGCCGGTCGCGCTGGACCCGCAGCTCGAGCGCGCGGTGCAGGCGGCGACGCGCGACGCCGCCCGCGACGGCATCACCATCCAGATCACGAGCGGTGTCCGCACCCGCGCCCATCAGCAGCAGCTGCTGGACGAGGCGATCGAGACCTACGGGTCCGAGGCGGTCGCACGCCAGTACGTCAACACGCCCGAGCGGTCGACGCACGTGCAGGGCCTGGCCGTCGACGTCGGTCCCACCGACGCCGCCTACTGGCTGGCCCAGCACGGCGCCGCCTACGGGCTGTGCCAGATCTACGCCAACGAGATCTGGCACTACGAGCGCGTGGTCGAGCCCGGCGGGGCGTGCCCGCCGCAGCGGCCGAACGCCGCCGGGTAGCAGCCACACCCCCAGGGGTGTGGTCCGCCGCACCCCGTCAAGATCGGGGAAATTGGCCGGGGGCGACCCCGATGTTGGGGGAGCCCGCGCAGCCCAAGATGCGCTCCATGACCGCGTTCCATACGATCATCGAGCCCTTCCGCATCCACTCCGTCGAGCCGATCCGGATGACCACGCGCGAGGAGCGGATCGCCGCTCTGGAGGCCGCGGGGTTCAACCTCTTCCGGCTCAAGTCCGAGGACGTCGCCATCGACCTCCTGACGGACTCGGGCACGGGCGCGATGTCGCGCGACCAGTGGGCCGGCATCCAGCGCGGTGATGAGAGCTACGCCGGCTCGCCTTCCTGGTATCGCTTCGAGGCCGCGGTCAAGCACCTGTTCCCCTTCAAGCACGTCATCCCGACCCACCAGGGCCGCGCCGCGGAGCGGATCCTCTTCAGCCAGCTCGGCGGCGAGGGCAAGACGGTCCCGAACAACACGCACTTCGACACCACGCGCGCGAACGTCGAGTTCACCGGCGCCCGCGCGATCGACCTGGTGATCGCCGAAGGTCAGGACCCCACGTCCGAGCATCCCTTCAAGGGCAACATGGACCTCGGCGCGCTCGAGCTGGTGCTCAGCACGGAGCACGTCCCCGTGGTGTTCATGACCGTCACCAACAACGCGGGCGGCGGCCAGCCGGTCTCGCTGGAGAACCTGCGCGGCGTGCGCGCGCTGTGCGACCGCTTCGGGGTGCCGCTGTTCCTCGACGCCTGCCGCTTCGCCGAGAACGCCTACTTCATCAAGCACCGCGAGCCCGGCCAGTCCGAGCGCACGATCACCGACATCGTCCGCGAGATGGCCTCCTACGCCGACGGCATGACGATGTCGGCCAAGAAGGACCCGATGGCGAACATCGGCGGCTGGCTCGCGCTCAACGACGACCGCCTGGCCGAGCGCTGCAAGACGATGCTGATCCTCACGGGCGGCTTCACCACCTACGGCGGGCTCGCCGGCCGCGACCTGGAGGCGATCGCCCAGGGCCTCGAGGAGGTCGTGCAGGAGGAGTACCTGCGCTACCGGATCTGCTCGACGGCGTACCTCGGCGATGCGCTGGCCGACGTCGGCGTGCCGATCGTGCGCCCGATCGGCGGCCACGCCGTGTTCCTCGACGCCCGCCAGCTGCTCCCGCACATCGACCCGCTCGAGTACCCGGGCCAGGCGCTCGCGGTCGCGCTCTACCGCGAGGGCGGCATCCGCTCGTGCGAGATCGGCACGATCATGTTCGGCCGCCGCCCCGACGGCACCGAGGTGCCCGCCGCGATGGACCTCGTCCGGCTCGCGATCCCGCGCCGCACCTACACGCAGTCCCAGCTCGACTACGTCGTCGAGGTCGTCGGCCACGTCGCTGAGCACGCGGACGAGCTGCGTGGGTACGCCATCACGCAGGAGCCGCCGCAGCTGCGCCACTTCACGGCCACGTTCGCGGAGCTGTAGGGCACCGTCCGTCGTGGTGGCGCGACCGCTCGTCGCGCCACACCGACCGTCCGTCGATTGCGCGTTTCGTCACTTGCCGGCGTGAGGAAGGGTTCCTCCAAATCGCTGCGAGGAGGAGAGAGACGCGATGACCGACTGGGAACGCATCGAGCGCTCGGACGAGTTTCGGGAGCTGGTGAAGCGGCGGAGGAGCTTCGTCGTACCCGCGACGATCTTCTTCCTCGTCTACTACATGGCCTTCATCATCGTCGCCGGCTACGCGCCCGACTTCATGGGCGAGTCGGTCTACCAGGGGCTGACCGTCGGGTACTGCTACGCGCTCACCCAGTTCGTCATGGTCTTCGTGCTGGGGATCTGGTACCTGCGCAAGTCGGAGAAGGAGTTCGACCCGCTCGCCGACCGGGTCGTCGAGGCGGCCGCCGCGGCTGAGTCCGGCGACGTCCGGTTCGTGCGCAAGGACGAGTCGGAGGTGAAGGCGTGAGGCTCTTCGCGGAGGTCAACGTCGAAGCGCTCGTGATGGCGGCGGTCATCCTCTCGATCACGCTCGGCATCACCTACTGGGCGTCCAAGCGGGCGTCGAGCGCGGTGGGCTTCTACGCCGCCGGCCGCCAGATCACCGGCCGCCAGAACGGGCTCGCGATCTCCGGCGACTACCTGTCGGCCGCGTCGTTCCTCGGCATCGCCGGCCTGATCTTCCTCTACGGGTTCGACGGGTTCCTGTACTCGATCGGCTTCCTCGTCGCGTTCCTCACGGTGATGTTCCTGCTGGCCGAGCGGATGCGCAACGCGGGCAAGTACACGATCGCCGACGTGCTCTCGTTCCGCCTGAACGAGACCCCGGCCCGCGCCGCCGCGGCGCTCGGCACGTTCGCCGTCGTGACCTTCTACCTGATCGCGCAGATGGTCGGCGCGGGCGTGCTGATCGAGAAGCTCGTCGGCATCGACTTCTCGCTCGCGGTGATCGTCACCGGCGTGTTCATGCTCTGCTACGTGATCTTCGGCGGCATGGTCGCCACCACGTGGGTGCAGATCGTCAAGGCCGTGCTGCTGATGGCGGGCATCCTGACGATGTCGATCTTCGTGCTGGGCAAGGTCGGCTTCAACCCGATCGAGCTCTTCAACCGCGCGAACGAGAACAAGGGCCCGGAGTCCACGTTCTCGCTGGCGCCCGGCACCTACCTGCCCAAGCCGCTCGACACGGTGTCCTTGGGCCTGGCGCTCGTGCTCGGCACCGCCGGCCTGCCGCACATCCTGATGCGGTTCTTCACCGTGCCCAACGCCCAGGCCGCCCGCTCGTCGGTGGTGTGGGCGATGTTCATCATCGGCTTCTTCTACCTGCTCACGACGTTCATCGGCTTCGGCGCGCGCGCCTTCCTCGGCGAGGGCGGCGTGGAGGCCGCGGGCACCGGCGGCAACCTCGCGGCGCCGAACCTGGCCGCGTTCCTCGGCGGCGGCGAAGGCACGTTCGGCGGCGACCTGTTCCTGGCCGCGATCGCCGGTGTGGCCTTCGCGACCATCCTCGCCGTGGTGGCGGGCCTCGTGCTCAGCGCGTCGGCCGCGTTCAGCCACGACATCTGGTCCTCGATCGTCCGCAAGGGCCAGGACTCCGAGCACGAAGAGGTGCTGGTGGCACGCGTCGCCGCGTTCGGCATCGGCGTGATCGCGATCGTGATCGCCGTCATCGGCGGCTCGGGCCTGAACGTGTCGTTCATGGTCGGCCTGGCGTTCGCGGTGGCCGCGAGCGCGAACTTCCCCGCGTTGGTGCTGGCGTTGACGTGGCGGCGCTTCAACACCACGGGCGCGATCGCCGGCGTCGTCACCGGCGTCGTGAGCGCGATCTTCCTCGTGATCGTCTCGCCGAAGGTGTGGCCGGGCGCCGACACGGTGACGGGCTCGCCGATCGGCTGGACGCTCAACAACCCGGGCATCATCTCGATCCCGCTCGGCTTCCTCGGGTGCTTCCTGGGGACGATCCTCAGCAAGGAGCGCGTCGAGGAGCGTTCGTTCGACGAGCTGTTCGTGCGGTCCGAGACCGGTCTGGGCGCCGAGCGCGCCTTGGAGAAGGTCGGAGCTTAGTCAGGGGGACACCGGCTCGTCCGCCCGTTGCACGGCGACGCTGAACGTCGCCGTGTACGGGCGGCCGGGCTCGGCCAGGGCGAACGTGCCCGTCCGCAGCGCGTCGGCGGGCGCGGTCATCGGCTCGAAGCTGACCAGGTCCGCGGTCGGCGGCGCGAACACCTGCGCGACGGGGAAGCCGGCCTCGAAGGCCACCGTGATCCGGCGGCCGCCGCCTTCGAGGACGAACGGCGCGCCGGTCAGGCGGTCGTAGCCGTCGTCGTAGGCACGATCGCCCAGCGGGCCGGCGTAGGGCTCGACGTCCTCGGTCTCACCGCTCGGGACCTGCTGGTCCGTCAGCCGCAGCCGCCGGCCGACCGGCAGCTCGACGTGCCACTGCGCGCGCGGCACACCGGGCAGGGCGAAGAACGGATGGAAGCCGAACGCCACCGGCACGGGGCCGTCGTGGGCCTCGATCGTGGTCGTCACGCGCAACGCGGTCGGTTCGAGCGTCGCCTCGAGCCGCACGGTGTGAGGGAACGGGAACGCCGTGGACGCGCCGTCGAGCTCGGCGACGCCGGGCGCCAGCACCCGCCAGGGCCGCGGCAACGTGCCGTGCATGGGCAGCCCGGTGCCGCTGTCGGCGCGCACCGGCGTTCCCTCCAGGTCCACCTCGACACCCAGCGCGCGGTAGGACCAGGCGCCGATCCGGTTCGCCCACGGGTGCAGGAGCGGGATACCCATCGTCTTGCCGGTGCGGGCGTAGGCCTCCAGCCCGTCGCGCTGCCCGAGCAGCTCCTCGCCATCGTGGCGCAGGGAGTGGCAGATCATCCCCGCCTCGGGCGCGAAGGTGGCTTCCAGCGGGCCGGCCTGCAGCTTCACGCGCGGGCCTCCGGGACGTGCAGCGCCGCCATCAGCGCGGCGACGGGGGGTGCGGGCGAACGCAGGGACAGCAGCACCATGGTCGCGAACGCTAGCGGCACCGACACCGCGGCGGGCTGGGTGAGGATCGCGCCGAGCGCGGTGTCCTCCGGCAGGTCGCCGATCAGCCCCGCCGCGATCATCCCGGTGGCGACGAGCGCGCCGGCGAGCATGCCGACCGCGGCGGCGGTCGCCGTCAGGCGCGGCCACCAGACGCCGAGCAGCAGGAGGGGGCAGAACGTGGAGGCCGCGAGCGCGAACGCCCAGCCGACGAGCACGCTGATGTCCACGTCGGGCGTGGCGAGCGCGAGCAGCGCGGGCGGGAGCATCCCGAGGACGCTGACGAGCCGGAAGCGCGTCCGCCGGCGGCGCGCCCGGCCGGGCAGCACGTCGTGCGAGACCGTGCCGGCGATGCTCACCAGCAGGCCGGACGCGGTGCTCATGAACGCGGCGAACGCGCCCGCGGCGACGATCGCGGCGAGGAGGTCGCCCATCGGCCCGGGCCAGGCGGCGGCGGGCACGCGCAGCACGACGCTGTCGGTGTCGCCGGTGACGTACAGCTCGGGCGTGAACGCGCGGCCGAGCAGGCCGTACACGGCGGGGAACAGGTAGAAGACGCCGAGCAGGCCGAGGACCCGCACGGTGGTTCTTCGGGCGGCCGAGCCGTCCGGGTTGGTGTAGAAGCGGACGAGGATGTGCGGGAGGCCCATCGTGCCCAGGAACGTGGCCAGCAGCAGGCTGTAGATCAGCAGCGGCGAGCCGCGGCCGGACTCCGCGACCGGGCGTGACCACTGGTCCCCGGTCTGCGCGTCGATCCCGTCGGCGACGGGGATGGCGGTGTCCGGGGGGATCCGCAGCTCGCCCGCGGGGACGGTGCGCGTCTCTCCGGTGTCCGGGAACGTCAGCGTGGTCGGCTTGTCGAGCTCCACGGTCATGCCGCTCGGGCCCGTGGTGGGCAGCTCGGCGCCGAACAGCGCGGCCCGCGCCGGCAGCCCGCCGAGGTGGATGAGCAGCAGCAGTGCGGGCAGCGCGATCGCGAACACCTTCACCCAGTACTGGAAGGCCTGCACGTACGTCACCCCGCGCATGCCGCCGAGCCCGACGTTGAGCGCGACGATCAGGCTGACGAGCGCGACGCCGACCCAGTACGGCGCGTCGGTGATCGCGCGGAGCGTCACGCCCGCGCCCTTGAGCTGCGGCACGAGGTAGCAGCCGCTGATCAGCAGGACGATCCCGGCGGCGAGCAACCGCATGTACGGCGCGGGCAGCCGGGCCTCGGCGAAGTCGGGGATCGTGTACGAGCCGAACCGCCGCAGCGGCGCGGCCACGAACAGCAGCAGCGTCAGATAGCCCGCGGTGAAGCCGACCGGCAGCCAGAGCGCGCTCGCCCCGAACTTCAGCATCAGCCCGGAGACGCCGAGGAAGCTCGCCGCGCTCAGGTACTCGCCGCTGATCGCGGCGGCGTTCCACCACGGGCTGACCGCCCTCGACGCCACGAACAGGTCGGACGTGGTGCGCGCGAGCCGGACGCCGTACGTGCCGATGCCGAGCGCCGCGCCGGTGACGGCGACGACGGCGATGATGCTCAGCGTCATTCGACCAGGTCGCGGAAGGCTTCGTCGAGGCCGTCGGCGCGGCGCTGCTCGAGCAGGCCGATGAAGAAGAACAGCGGGAAGGGCGGGACGACGACGAGCCAGATCGGCAGCGGGACGCCGAGGAACTGCGCGTCGTGCAGGCCGGGCAGCAGGTAGAGGATCAGCGGCAGCGCGCCGATCGCGCCGCCGAAGGCCACGAGGCTCAGCAGCGCGAGGCGGAGCTGCTCGCGCCGGAGCCGGCGCAGGTAGACCGCGGCGTGCGCGGTCGCCTCGGTCAGGTCCTCGCTGGGGAGGCGGCTCACAGGATCACCGGTGCTGAGGCCTTCCCTGACGGCACGCTCATGAGCGCAGCCGCCGGCGCAGCTCGGCGACTTCACGGCGGGCGATCGGCAGCTCGGAGCCGTCGGCGAGGACGAGCGTGGCCGTGCCGTTGAGCTGCGGGCGGACCTCCGTCGCCTGCTTGAGGTTGACCAGGTAGCGGCGGTGCACGCGGTGGAAGCCGTGCGGCGCCCAGCGGCGCTCGATCTCGTTGAGGGTGCCGCGGACCAGGTGGCGTCCGTCGGCGGTCAGCACGCGCACGTAGTCGCCGTGGGCCTGCAGGTAGAGGACGTCCGCGCGCGGGATGAGCCGCGTTCCGCCACCGGGCGCGTCGACGGCGAGCGTCGGCGTCGTGTCGTCCTCCGGGCGGGCCTCGATCCGGCCGAGCGCCTCGGCCACGCGCGCGGTCGAGACCGGTTTCATCAGGTAGTCGAGCGCGCGCAGCTCGAACGCCTCGACCGCCGCCGACTCGTACGCGGAGACGAAGATCAGCGCGGGCGGGGCCGCGAAGCGCCGCAGCACGCGTGCGAGCTCGACGCCGTCGAGGCCGGGCATGCGCACGTCGAGGAAGACGGCGTCGTAGGGCTCGCCGCCGGCCAGCACGTGCAGCGCCTCCTCGCCGGACTCGGCCGTGTCGACCTCGGACACCGCGGGCTGGGCACGGAGGACACGCGCGAGGTCGTCGAGCGCGGGCCGCTCGTCGTCGACGGCGAGCACGCGCAGCGTCACGCGCGCGCCCCCGGCGCGTCACCGCGCGCGGTCACGCCGCGCGCACCCCGGCTCGGAACTTGGGCACGAGCATCTTCACGACCGTTCCCTCTCCGGGCGTGGACTCAACCTCCAGACCGTATTCGGGACCGAACGTGGACTGCAGCCGCGCGTGCACGTTCGCGAGCCCGATCCCCTCGCCGCGTCCGGCCAGCGCGGCGCTCGCGGCCTCGGCGCTCATGCCGGCGCCGCCGTCGCGCACGGTCAGCTCGACGTCGGTGTCCAGGTCCGCGCCGAGGATCTCCACCCGGCACGGCCCGACCGCCTTCTCGACCCCGTGCCGCACCGCGTTCTCGACGAGCGGCTGCATGCTGAGCACCGGGACGACCGCCGTCAGCACCTCGGGCGCGACCGACACGCGCACCTGCAGCCGGTCGCCGAACCGCGCCTGCTCGAGCCGCAGGTACTTCTCGACGTAGTGCAGCTCGTCGGCGAGGGTCACGTACGAGCGGTTGCCCCGGAACGCGTAGCGGGTGAACTCGGCGAACTCGGTCAGCAGCTCGCGCGCCTCCTCCGGCTTGGTGTGGATCGAGTTGGCCACGGCGGCGAGCGCGTTGTAGATGAAGTGCGGCGAGATCTGCGCCCGCAGCGCGCGCAGCTCGGCCTGGGCGAGCCGCTCCTCCTGCTCGGCCAGCGCCGACAGCTCGACCTGGGCGGACACGAGCGCGGCGACCTCGGACACCACGCGCGTGTCCTCCGGCCGGAGCCGTCGCTCGGGGCCGTAGAACGCGGCGAGCCGGCCGATCCGCTCGCCGCCGACCAGCAGCGGCGCGATCACCGTGTTGCCGAACGGGCTCGGCCCGTGCACCACCTCGACGCGCTCGGAGTCCGGCAGCCAGCCGAGGTCCTCTTTGGCGGGGAGACCGTCGGCCGCGAGGACGGTCTCGCCGTCGTCGATCAGCACGCCCTCGGCCTGCGTGAGCGCGTGCAGGTGGCCGATCGCCTTGCCCGCCGACTCGCGGGTCAGCCCCTTGCGCAGGTGCGGGAGCGTGGCCGCCGCGGCGTGCAGCGCCGCGCGCACCCCCTCCTCGCCGGGCGCGAGCACCCGCCGCGGCGCCGCGAGCCGGCTCACGGCGAACGCGGAGGCCGCGAGCACCACGCCGAGCACCACGCCCAGGAGAACGTCCACGCGCGAAACTTAGGGGGTCTGACCCTTTATGTTGTCCGCAGGCGCAAGACGAGGGGGAGAGCCGTGTCGATCACGTCCTACGAAGAGGCCGTCGCCGCCCACGAGTGGCACGTCCCGGAGCGGTACAACATCGCCCAGGACGTCTGCGACAAGCATCCGGCGGACAAGCTCGCGATGATCCACGAGCACTTCGACGGCACCGTCCGCGAGGTGCGCTGGGGCGAGTTGCAGGAACGCTCCAACCGGTTCGCCAACGTCCTCCGCGCCCACGGCGTGGAGAAGGGCGACCGCGTCGCGATGCTGCTGCCGCCGACCCCCGAGACCGCCGCCGCGTTCTTCGGCACCTGGAAGTGCGGGGCGATCCTGCTGTCGATGTCCGTGCTCTACGGCGACGACGGCATCCGCCACCGCGTCAGCGACTCGCAGGCCAAGGTGCTCGTCACCAACGCGGCCAACCGGGAGCGCGTCGACCCGTCGCTCGTCGAGCACGTGCTGCTGCTCGACGACGAGCTGCTGGCGTCCGGGGACCCGGCCTTCACCCCCGAGGACACGCTCGCCGAGGACCCCGCGCAGCTCTACTACACGTCCGGCACGACCGGGCTCGCGAAGGGCATCGTCCACGCGCACCGGTACCTGCTCGCGCACGAGGAGTTCCTCTACTGCCACGACGTCCAGGACGGCGAGCGCTTCCACGGCATGGGGGAGTGGGCGTGGGCGGCCGGCATCGCGCCGCTGCTCGGCCCGTGGCGGTTCGGCGCGGTGCAGCTCGTCTACCAGCGCGAGGGCGGCTTCGAGCCGCACAAGCAGCTGGACTTCCTGTCGCGCCACGAGGCGTCGAACGTGTTCACGACGCCGACCGCGATGCGCTCGATGATGTCGATCACGGACGCCGGCACGCGCTACCCGCAGCGGTTCCGGATCGTCTGCAGCGCCGGCGAGCCGCTGAACCCGGAGGCGATCCGCTGGTTCCGCGAGCAGTACGGCCTCACCGTGCTCGACTACTACGGGCTGACCGAGTCCTATCCGCTGTGCGCGAACTTCCCGTTCATGGAGGTGCGCGAGGGCTCGATGGGCCGGCCGATGCCCGGCTGGGACGTGCATATCCTCGACCAGGACGAGCAGCCCGTGCCGCAGGGCGAGCGCGGCGAGATCTGCCTGCGGGCCCGCTCGAACCCGCACTACCCGCTCGGCTACTGGCGCAACGAGGAGGCGGCGCGCGAGACGTTCGGCGGTGACTGGTTCCACACCAAGGACGCGGCGCGCTTCGACGAGGACGGCTACGTCTGGTACGAGGGCCGCGCCGACGACGTGATCATCGCCGCGGGCTACCGGATCGGACCGTTCGAGGTCGAGAGCGCGTGCCTCGAGCACCCGGCGGTCAAGGAGGCGGCGGCGGTCGCCTCCCCGGACGAGCGGCGCGGCAGCGTGGTCAAGGCCTTCATCGTCCTGGCAGAGGGCCATGCGCCATCTGACGAGTTGATCGCTGACATCCAGGGGCATGTGCGTAACCGGCTGTCCGCCTACGCCTACCCTCGGAAGATCGAGTTCGTGGAGGACCTCCCGAAGACCCTGACCGGCAAGATCCGGCGCATCGAGCTGCGCCAGCGCGAGCTGGAGGAGAACGCCTAGCCCGTGGCCACGGCGGTCGTCGCAGGGAGGCGCTCGCCGCGCCAGGCCACGCGTGCGCTGCTGCCGCAGTGGATCGCCCGGCTCGTCGGGCTGGCCGCGCTGTGCACGGTCGGTGCGCTGGAGTGGCAGCGGCTCGTCGCCGACCTGTCGACCGGGCGCGTGCTGCTGTGGGTGCTCGCGGCCGTCGGCGCGGCCGCCGGGGTGCTGCTCGCCGATCGGGCCCGTGGCCGCCTGCGGCTGTTCGCGCTGCCGCTCGTCGTCCTCGCCGCGCTGTTCGCCGGCTACCTGCTGGCGGGGCTCGAGCTGCGCTTCCTGCGCCCGCGCCACTGGGACGAGCTGTTCTCGGGGCTCGGCAGCGGGTTGCAGGCGCTCGGCACGGTCCGGCTGCCGTACGACAGCGCCGACGCCTGGCCGCGGATCGTGCTCGAGCTGCTCGGCGTGCAGCTGCTCATCCTCTCCGGCCTGCTGACCTTCTGGCCGCGGGCGGTCGTGCGGTCGGCGGGGCGGGCGCCGTTGCGGGTGCCCGAGCGCGGCTACCCCTTCGTCGCGCTGGCCGTGATGATCGTCGTGGTGGCGTCGCCGATCGTGTCGATCGGCGGGACGCAGCCCGTGCTGCTCGGCCTCGGGATCGCGGCGCTGGCGGTCTGCTTCCTGTGGCTGGAGCGGCTGCCGCTGCGGCCGGGGATGGGCGTGGCGGCGCTGCTCGGCATCGCTCTGGCGGGCGCGTTGCCGCTGGCCGCGACCGCCGACCGCGGCGAGCCGTGGTTCGACTACCGCTCGTTCGCCGAGAGCCTCGGCCCCGACGACCCCGTGCGCTTCTCGTGGACGCAGAGCTACGGGCCGATCACGTGGCCGCGCGACGGCAACGAGGTCCTGCGCGTGGTGTCCGGCGAGCCGCTGTACTGGAAGGCGCGCAACCTGGACACCTTCAACGGCATCGCCTGGCAGGTCCGCGAGGAGCCGCAGGCGACGCAGTCGGTCGACGAGCCGTTCGAGGCCGACCTGCCGGAGGACTACGAGGATCGCTCCGCATGGACGAGCGAGATCGAGGTGTCGATCAAGCGCGTCCAGACGACCGACGTGATCGCCGCGGGCACGATCCTCGACGTCCGCAACACGTCGCGCGTCGTCCGGCCGGGCTTCTCGCCCGGCACGATGGACGCGCCCGCCGGGTTCCGCCGCAACGACTCCTACCGCGCGCAGGTGCACTTCCCCAAGCCGCAGGGCACGGCGTTGGAGGAGGCCACGACGGGCGAGGCCGAGCGCCAGGAGGGTGAGCGCACGCTGATCGTCCCGTTCAAGGAGGGCGAGGGCCCGCTGCGTCCGCAGGGCGCGTTCGGCGACTCGAATCCGGTCACCGACGCGCGCGTGGAGTTCGCGGCCTGGGGTTCCGGCGACGTGTCCTACGCGGAGTACGACCGCCGCAACGGCAGCCGGATCGACCGCCCGCTCGACGAGCTCATGCAGACCACGCGGTACGCGCGCACGTGGGAGCTCGTGCAGCGCCTGAAGAAGGACGCCGACACGCCGGTCGAGTACATCCGCGCGGTCGACGACTACCTGCACCAGCCCGAGTTCCGCTACATCGAGCGCCCGCCCGCCGTCCCGGTCGACGACGCGCCGCTGGACTTCTTCATCAACGTCTCCCATCAGGGCTACTGCCAGCACTACGCGGGCGCGATGGCCGTCATGCTGCGCATGGGCGGCATCCCCGCCCGCGTCGCGACCGGCTTCTCGCCCGGCGGCTACTCCGAGTCCAAGAAGGCCTGGATCGTCCGCGACACCGACGCCCACGCCTG
Source organism: Solirubrobacter pauli (assembly GCF_003633755.1). Lineage (GTDB taxonomy): Bacteria > Actinomycetota > Thermoleophilia > Solirubrobacterales > Solirubrobacteraceae > Solirubrobacter > Solirubrobacter pauli. Next base: position 1,888,859 of record NZ_RBIL01000001.1, on the reverse strand, counting down.
GGTCGAGGTGTGGTTCGACCAGTACGGCTGGGTGACGCTCGACCCGACGCCCGCCGCCACCCCCGCCCGCTCCCGCGTCGCCGCGACGCTCACCACGCCCCGGTCCTCGCCCTCCGTCTCCCCGGACAGCGGCGGCGGCTCCACCTCCGGTGACGCGGGCGAGGCCAACCCGCGCGCCGTCCGCCCGGAGCTCCAGGTCGGCACCGGCGACACCGCCCTCGCCGACGACAGCTCCGGCGTCCCGCGCTGGCTCGTCTGGACGGCGGTCGTCCTGCTCGTGCTGGCCGCCGTCGTCGCCGCGGCGCTCTTCATCCGCCGCCCCCGCGGCAAGACCCCGATGGACCGAGCGATCGCCGAGGTCGAAGACGCCCTGCGCCGCGTCGGCCGCCCAGTGGCGACGGGCACGACCCTGACCCAGCTCGAGTCCCGGCTCGGCTCGCACTCGCCCGAGGTCGCCGCGTACTTCCGCGCCCTCGCCTCGGGGCGCTATGCGCCGGTCCCTGAACGGCCCTCGGCGCGCGGTCGTCGCGCGCTGCGCCGCGCGTTGGCGCAGGGCCTCGGCTTCGGTGGACGGCTCCGCGCGCTGTGGGCGATGCCGCCCCGGGTGGAGCGCGGGTGGCGCGAGCCGCGCACGCGCTCGCTGGACCTCGAAGTGTCCGCGCGCTCCTAGGCCTCCCCCGCGCGACCGGGGGTGCCGCACAAGAGCGTGCCGTTCACGCGGCCCGGTGGAAGTCCCCGCCACACGTGCCGTAGACGCCGGCACCCCGGCCGCGCGCCGCGCGCGCCGCCGCGCGGTACGCGTCCACCCGCGCGAACGGCACGCCCCGGTACACGTACGGCCGCGCCCAGCCTGCCGCCACCATCGCCTCGCCGACGTCGGAGCCCTCGACCGACACGTACGCGAGCACCCGCCCGAACCGGTCCTCGGCGTCCTGGGACGCGTCCCCGCGCAACTCGACCGCCCGCCCGTCGACGAGCCGCCGCAGCTCGGTGCCCGCGCGCCGTGACCCGCACTCGACCGGCGCGCCGGGGCGCTTGCTCTCGGGCGTGTCGATCCCGAGCACGCGCACGGTCTCGACGCGCCCGTCCACGCGCACCTTCAGCGTGTCGCCATCGACGACGCGGACGACGCGCCCCTGGCGGACGTCGGACGGCGCGGCGGAGCAGCCGGCGCAGGCGAGGATCAGCGCGGCGGCCCAGCGTGCGCGGCGAGCACGCGCCACGTGCCCTCCTCGCGCACCCAGGTGAGGGTGAGCGGCATGTCCAGCGCGCCGGGCTCGCCGGCGCGCTCGAACTCGTCGTGGACGACGGCCACGAGCACGGCCGTGTCGCCGACCGCGAGCACCTCGGCCTCGAGGAGGTGCTGGGCGCGCCAGACGAGCTCGCCCTCGGTGTTGCCGGCGATGTACGCCTCGCGGTCGCGGACGTCGCCGCGGTGCGTCGTCCAGCGCAGGTGCGGATGGTGGAGCTCGCGAAGCAGCTCCGGGTCGCGCGCGACCAGCGCTTCCGAGCGCCGCGCCGCGGCCTCCAGGATCTCGTCGCTCACGCTCACGACTGCGACCCTAGCGGCCTACACGGCAGAATCCGCCGCATGGCCATCCCCGTGACCGGTGTATCCGAGCTCGTCCTCGAAGTCGTCGACCTCGCCGCCGCCGAGGCGTTCTACTCCGGCATCCTCGGCCTGCCCGTGGTGGACCGCTGGCCGGACCGCGAAGCGCTGTGGGTGATGGCGGGCGACCGCACGCGGATCGGGCTGTGGCGCCCCCAGGTCGGCCTCGAGCGCGGCCGCGGCGGCGTGCACGTGCACTTCGCGATGCACATCCTCCCCGGCGATTACGACAACGCGGTGTCCGAGCTCCGCGCCGCCGGCCTGGACGTCCGCGAGCACGAGTTCTCCACCCGCCCGCACTCCCGCGCGGCCTACGTCGACGACCCGGACGCAACGTCGTCGAGCTGTGGACCTGGGACGTCGCGCATCACCTGGACGGCGCCTGACAGTCGAGCCGCCGCCGCTCGAACCCGCCGGCCCGCGCGCTCGCCTCGACGAGCGAACGGTGCACCGCGATCCGCTTGAACGCCGCGCCGAACTTCGTGCCGCCCCGCACCGAGCCGGAGATGCCCCGCGACCCGTCCGCGACGGAGGAGACGGTGCGCTCGATCGTGCCGTGCGAGACGATCCGGTCGGCCACTGCCGCGATCCGCGCCCGGTCGCGCTCGCCCCACGGGAAGCGGACGTCGAGCAGCGGGCGCGCGACGGCGGCGTTCGCCGGGTCGCGAAGACCCAGCCGCGCCACCACCTCCGTCTGGACGCTGTCCCGGTCGCCCGGCACGACGTGCCGGAACGCCAGCTCACGCGGACCGTCCGGACCGAACGTGTACTCCGCGAGCCACTCCTCGCGGCCACGACCGATGGACGGCAGCAGCGGCCGTGACAGCTCGGGGCCGTCGGAGGCGACCCGGCCGTAGACCGTGACGACGTTGCCGTCGTGGACGAGCCGCGCGCCGATCGCGCCGTGCCCCGACCCGGTCAGCCCGACGAGGTCGAGGCGCTCTTTGACCGGCCCGCCGAGCGCGGCCCCGACCATGGCCGACACCTCACCCGACCCCTCGACCGACACCCACGCTTGGGGCCAGCGGTCGGTGCGCAGCTCCTTCAGCGCCGAGTCGAGGAACTCGTCCGCGGCGGCCTGGTCAGGGAACGTCCAGCCGTACGCCCCCTGGATCCGGGCGCGAGCCCCGGCCTGGCCGCCGAGGTCGACCGCGACGGGGCCGAGCGACACGTCACCGCCGAACCCGGCCGACACACCGCCCATGCCGCTCGCCGTGCGCATGACGGACACCGTGCCGTCCGAGTTCGGGGTGACGGTCAGGGTCCAGCGGTGCCCGACCTCGATGCTGAACGCGGTCGCGCTGACCTCGTGGCCGGTGACGTCCGTCCGCAGCGGGCACGGCGCCAGACCGGCCGCCGCGGCCATCTGCGCGTCGCAGATGTCGAGCCCGACGACGCACAGCGCCCGCTCCAGCTGCGCGACCACGGCGCGCCCGATCGACGGGGCGCCCACCGCCGGCGCGGCGAGGGCGAGGACGACCGCGATGAGGGCGATCGCGGCGACGTACTCGGTGGTGGCCTGGCCGGCGGTGGGTCGCGTGTGCACGACTCCGATAGGGCGGCCCGGAAGAAGTTCGCCCCCCGGGGATCAGCCGGGGGGCGAGAGGCGCTGCCGGTCTGTCAGCGAACGCTCAGAGGAGCGAGGTGAACGCGGCGCCCGCGTCGCGGGCCACGTCGAAGAGCGGCTCGGGGTAGATGCCGAACGCGACGGTCACGATCGAGCAGACGACGGCGACGAACACGACCTCGGGCTGCGAGAGCCGCGGACCGCTGACGACGACCGACGGCTCGCCGGAGAAGTCGTCGGAGACGACGCGACCGGTGTCCGCGCCCGGCTCGATGCCGGCGGCGCGGTCCTCGTCGTCGGCCTCCTGCGAGCCACCGGCGATGATCGGCCGCGCCGACAGCGACAGGGACGTCGCGGGCGCCTCGCGCATCCACACCGCCGCGACCACGCGGAGGTAGTAGGCGAGGGAGACGGCCGAGCCGAGGACGATGACCACGGCGAGCCAGCCGTAGCCGTTGTCGACGGCCGCGTTGATCAGGTAGATCTTGCCGAAGAAGCCGGCCGTGACCGGGAAGCCCGCCAGCGCGAGCATCGCGATCGTCATCGGCCACGCCAGCAGCGGCCGCTCGCGGCCGAGGCCGTAGAGCGAGGAGATGTCGTCGCCGAGGCCGGTCTCCCGCTCGCGCGCCGTGATGACGGCGAACGCGCCCAGGTTCATGACGACGTAGGTCGCGAGGTAGAAGACCGTGGCGGCCACGCCGAGCTGGGTCGTGACGACCACGCCGGCGATCATGTAGCCCGCCTGCGCGACCGACGAGTAGGCCAGCATGCGCTTCAAGGACGACTGGCCGATCGCGCCGACGTTGCCGACGATGATCGTGACCACGGCCAGCGTCGCGAAGGCCGGGGCCCACGTGACGGTGGCATCGATCAGCGCATCGTTGAAGAGGCGCAGGATCACGCCGAAGGCCGCGGCCTTGGTCGCGACGGCCATGAAGCCGGTGACCGGCGTCGGCGCGCCCTCGTAGACGTCCGGCGTCCACTGGTGGAACGGCGCGACCGAGGCCTTGAAGGCCAGGCCGGCCAGGACGAGCGCGATGCCCGTCAGGAACAGCACGTCGTCGGCCATCTCCGCGCCGGCGGCGGCGATGTCGCCGTAGTTGGTGCCGCCGGCGGCGCCGTAGAGGAGCGCCAGGCCGTACAGGAGGGTGGCCGAGCCGACCGAGCCGATGATCAGGTACTTCAGGCCCGACTCGAGCGACTGCTCACGGCGCATGTGCGTCGCGCACAGCACGTAGAGCGGGATCGACAGGAGCTCGAAGCCGATGAACAGCACGACGATGTCGTTCGCCGCCACCAGCACGAGCATGCCGAGGATCGACGTGAGCATGAGCGCGTAGTACTCGCCCTCGCCCGCTTCGGCCGTCGCGACCGAGCGCCACGAGAGGAACGTCGCCGCGATGCCGCCGGCGACGAAGATCATCAGCAGCGCGAGCGTCAGGTTGTCCACCTTGAGCGCGTCCGCGAGGATCGCCTCGTTGACGTCCCACTGCCAGATGCCGAGGCCGGCCGTGACGGCGAGCGTCACGATCGTCAGCACCGGCACGACCTGGCGACGGATGAACGCGCCACGCGCGAGCCCGACGAGCAGGACCACGCACGCGCCCGCGACGAGCGCGATGAAGGGGGAGAGCGCCTCCCAGTTGATCGGCGGGCCCTTGGGGGCCGACGCCTGAGCCAACAGGACGTTCATCGCAGCACCGCTTCCACCGTGGACTTAACCGTGGCCTCACCCGCGTCCAGCGCGAGCTGCGGGTACAGCGCGAACGCGATGATCGCGATCACGAGAGGCACGAGCACCAAGCCGTCGCGCAGGCTCATCTCGAAGGAGGTGACCTTCTCGCCCACCCGGTTGTGCATCGACCGGATGTACATGCGCAGCGCGTAGACCGACGCGAGGATCACGCCGATCGAGGCCAGGAAGGCCAGCGCCTGCACCGAGGAGAAGGCGCCGAGCAGGATCAGGAACTCGCCCGCGAAGTTCGCCGAGCCGGGCATCGCGAGCGTCGCCAGCGCGACGATCAGGAACAGCGCGGCCAGGATCGGCGCGCGGAACGCGATCCCGCCGTAGTCGCGGATGTCCTCCGAGCCGCCCGCCCGCTCGGCGAGCAGCGCGATCACGAAGAACAGCGGCGCCACGACCAGGCCGTGGTTGATCGACTGCAGCAGCGCGCCCTGGGCACCCTGGCCGGCGGCGTCGATCGCGAAGATGCCGAGCGTGATGAAGCCGAGCTGCGCGACCGACGAGTAGCCGAGGATCAGGCGCGCGTTGGTCTGCGTGAAGGCCTGGATCGACCCGTAGAGGATCGAGACGACGGCCAGCACGAGCAGAATCACGTTCCAGTCGTTCGTCGCGGCCGGGAACAGCGGCAGCACGAGCTTCAGGAAGCCGTAGGCCGCGACCTTGGAGACCACGCCGGAGAAGAACGCCAGCGCCGGTAGCGGCATCGACTTGTAGGCGTCCGGCATCCAGCCCTGGAAGGGGAACGCCGGCATCTTGATCAGGAACGCGAGCGAGAACGCGACGAAGAGCCACTTCTGCGTGGACTCCGGCAGCGGGTTCGCCTGCAGGTCCGTGAGGACGAACGTCAGGTTGCCCGTCGGCGAGAGGACCGCCGTGGCCACCGCGGCGGCGAGCATGAGCAGCGAGCCGACCAGCGTGTAGATGACCATCTTCAGCGCGGCCGCCGCGCGGTCCCCGGTGCCCCACTGGCCGACGAGGAAGTAGAACGGCACCAGCATCAGGTCGAAGAACAGGACGAACAGCGCCAGGTCCTGCGCCACGAACGCGCCGAGCACGGCGGTCTCGCCGAGGGCGAAGTGGAAGCAGAAGAGGCCGGCGCGCTCGAGCGGCGGACGGACGATCAGCCAGACCGCCGAGGCGAACGCGACGACCGTGGTCAGCGCGATCAGCCACAGGTTCAGGCCGTCGACGCCGAGCTTGTAGCGGATGCCCAGCTCGGTGATCCACGCGTCGTCGGTCACGTGCTGAAGACCGGCGCCCGCGTCGAAGTCCGTGATCATGTAGATCGTGTAGACGAGCGGGATGACCGTGCCGATCAGCAGGATCTTCGGGGCCAGCGAACCCGGCGAGAACGCCGCGAGCAGGCCCGCGAGCAGCGGGAAGAAGACGAGGATGCTCAGGTGGATGGTCATGCGGAGATGAGGAAGTAGGCGCCGAGGCCGCTGAAACCGATGAGCAGCAGCGCCGCGTAGTAGCGCAGGTAACCGGACTGGATGCCGCGCACCGCGGCCGAGAGCGCGCGAACCGCACCCGTGGAGCCGCCGACCAGCGCACCGTTGACGAAGATCCGCTCGAACGTGCTGTTCGCGAAGCGGCCGAGCCAGGCCGCCGGGCGCACGATCAAGAAGTCGATCGCCTCATCGAAGTACCACTTGTTGACGAAGACCTTGTGGATGGGGCGGAAGCGGGCCTGGAAGCTCGCGGCGTTGCCGCCCTTGCCGTAGATCGTCCACGCGGCGAAGATGCCGACCGCGCCGATCACCGCGCCCACCAGCAGGCCGATCCACTCGGCCGTGGCCGAGGGCTCGATCGTCTCGAACAGCTCGGAGTCGTGGAACGTCGGCTCCAGGAAGTGGTGCAGCTCGGACGTGACGCCCGGGATCTGCAGGAAGCCGCCGACGATCGCCAGCACGGCCAGGCCGCCCATCGCGATCTTCATGCCACCCGCGCGCTCGGCGATGTGGTGCTCCGGCCCGGGGAAGCCGACCTCGGTGTCCTCGACCTCGCCGTTGGCCGGGTTGGTCGGCTCGGGCGCGTGGTAGAGGTGGCCGTGCGAGAGTTCCTCGGCCTCCGGGGACATCGGGCCGAAGAAGGCCCGGAAGATCATCCGGAACGTGTAGAAGGCCGTCATCAGCGCGCCGACGTAGCCGAGGATCGCCATCACGAGGTAGACCCCGCCGCGATCCATCATGTAGGCGAGGATCTCGTCCTTGGAGAAGAAGCCCGAGAAGGGCGGGATGCCCGAGAGCGCGAGGCCGCCGATGACCATGCACGCGAACGTGAACGGCATCACCTTGCGGAAGCCGCCCATGCGGTCCAGGTCCTGGTTGCCGCCCATCGCGGAGATGACCGAGCCGGCCGCCATGAAGAGCAGCGCCTTGAAGAAGGCGTGCGTCATCAGGTGGAACATGCCGGCCGCGTAGACCGCGGAGGAGACGGCCATGATCATGTAGCCGATCTGCGACATCGTCGAGTAGGCGATGACGCGCTTGAGGTCGGTCACGACCAGGCCGATCGTCGCGGCGATCAGGAGCGTCGCGCAGCCGACGACGGAGCCGACCATGGCGGCGTCCGGCGCGTGCTCGAAGAGCGGGTGCAGGCGGGCGATCAGGTAGACGCCCGCGGTGACCATCGTGGCCGCGTGGATCAGGGAGGAGACCGGCGTCGGGCCCTCCATGGCGTCCGGGAGCCACGTGTGGAACGGGACCTGCGCCGACTTGGCGAAGGCGCCGACGAGCAGCAGGATGCAGCCCGCGACCAGCTCCGGCTGGTTCTCGGTGAACGCCTCGCCGACGAGCTCGAAGTTCTTGAGGAAGTCGAGCGTGCCGGTGCCCTTGAAGATGAAGTAGGCGCCGAGCACGAGGCCGACGTCACCGGCGACGTTGATGACGAAGGCCTTGATGCCGGCCTTCGTGGCGGTCGTCCGGCGGTACCAGAACGAGATCAGCATGTAGGACGCCGCGCCGACGAACGCCCAGCCCACGATGAGCAGGAAGAAGTTCGCCGCCAGGACGAGCAGCAGCATGCTGAACACGAAGAAGTTCAGGTAGGAGAAGAACCGCGTGTAGCCGCGGTCCCCGCCCATGTACGAGAACGAGTAGACGTGGATCAGCGTCGAGACGCCGGTCACCACGAGGCACATCAGGACCGACAGCGGGTCGATGAGGATCGCGAGCTGGGCGTCCACGCCCATCGTGTTCGCGTAGTCCCAGGCGACGGAGACGACCTGGCGCTCCTCCTCGCCGCGGTCCTGCAGCGCGAAGAACATCAGGACGGCGGCGACGAACGCCAGGCCGATGGCGGCGATGCCGATCAGGCCGTGGACGCGCTGGGGCAGCGCCTTGAAGGTGAGGGCGATCAGCGCCGCGCCCGCGAGGGGCAGCAGCAGCACGAACCAGCCAAGAGTTTGCACGCTCATCCTTGAAGCTCCCGCAGCTCATCCACGTCGATCGGCAGTCGGCGCCGGTAGATGGCGACGACGAGGCCGAGGCCGACCGCGACCTCGCAAGCCGCGACGACCATCACCATCAGCGCGAAGATCTGCCCGCCCATGTCCCCGTGCGCGCGCGCGAACGCGACCAGCGCCAGGTTCGCGGCGTTCAGCATCAGCTCGAGGCACAGCAGGACCACGAGCGGGTTGCGGCGTGTCAAAACGCCTCCGGCGCCGATGCAGAAGATCAGCGCCGAGACGATCAGGTACCAGATCAGATCCATTAGATGTCCCGGGGGCCGCCGGCCTCGATCATCGTGCCGGTGTCGCCCTCGCCCTTGGTCAGCTCGTCGCGCTTCATGAAGTCCGTGAAGGAGATCTCGCGTGGGTCGGCCAGGCCGGAGCGGCGGCGGGCGAGGATCACGGCGCCGACGGCCGCGACCAGCAGCAGCAGCGACGCGACCTCGAAGGCCACGAGGTACTCGGTGAGGAAGAGCTCGCCGATGCGGCTGGGCTCGCCGAAGCCGGGCACGTAGGGCGCGCCCTCGCTGTCGAGCGCCTCGAGGCCCGTGCCGATCAGCGCGATCGCCAGCTCGACGAAGAGCACGAGCGCGAACAGCACGGAGATGACGCGCAGCGCCGGACCCGACCGTCCTGCCAGACCGGCCTCGAGGCCGCCGACATAACCGACGACGAACACGTAGAGCACCATCACGGCGCCCGCGTAGACGATCACCTGCGCCGCGGCGACGAACTCCGCGCGCAGCAGCAGGAACAGCATCGCCAGGAAGATGAGGTGGGTGACGAGCGCGAGGACGCTGTAGAACGCGTCGCGCAGCATCACGGTGCCGAGGGCGCCGCCGACGGCGCCGATCGCGGCCAGGAAGAAGAAGACCTCGGCCACTACTCGCCCTCGGTCCGGAGCGGCGTGCGCTCGAGCGGCTCGGCGAGCAGCATCTCCTTGGTGAAGATGAGGTCGGACCGGTTGTAGTCCGCCATCTCGTAGTCGTGGCCGAGCGTGATCGCGTCGAACGGACAGGCGATCTCGCAGTAGCCGCAGAAGATGCAGCGCGACAGGTTGATCTCGTACACCGCCGCGTAGCGCTCACCGGCGCTGACGCGGTTGTCCGGCGTGTTCTCGGCGGCCACGACGCGGATGCAGTCCGCGGGGCAGGCCGCCGCGCACAGCGAGCAGCCGACGCACTTCTCGAGGCCCGTGTCCTCGAAGCGGTGCAGCTTGTGCCGGCCCCGGAAGCGCGGGTAGACCGGCGTCTTCTCCTCGGGGTAGTTGATCGTGATCGTTCCCTCGGGGACGCGCGCGAAGGTCGTCTTGAGACCCTTCAGCGTCGCGGCGAAGGCGCGGAACGTCCCGGACGCAGCACCCTCCCGGGGCTGGTGGATGACGATGACGTCGTCACCGGGGTCATAAGGCATCAGTCGAGCACCACCACGAGAACTGCAGTGACAAGGGCATTGAGCGTCGCCAGCGGCAGCAGGATCTTCCAGCCGAACGACATCAGCTGGTCGTAGCGCAGACGCGGGAGCGTCGCGCGGACCCAGATGAAGAAGAAGATGAAGACCCACATCTTCAGGAGCACGACGATCGGCTCGATCCAATTGGGCTGATCCCAGAACGGCACGTCCCAGCCGCCCCAGAAGATCGTCGTGAACAGCAGCGAGACGACGACCATGTTCAGGTACTCGGCGGCGAAGAACGCGGCGAAGCGGCCACCGCCGTACTCGGTGAAGTAGCCACCGACGAGCTCGGCCTCGGCCTCGGGGAGGTCGAACGGCGGGCGGTTGGTCTCGGCGAAGCCGGCGACCAGGAAGATGAGCCAGCCGACGAACTGCGGGCCGAAGAGCCAGAAGTGCTCCTCCTGCCACTGGACGATGTCCACGAGCGACAGGGAGCCGACCATCATGATCACGCCGATGATCGAGAGGCCCTGGGCGATCTCGTACGAGATCAGCTGGGCGGCGGAGCGCATCGAGCCGAGGAACGAGTACTTCGAGTTCGACGACCAGCCGCCGAGCATCAGGCCGTAGAAGGCGATGCCGCCGAAGGCGAAGGCGAAGAGGATGCCGATCGAGGGATCGACGCCGTACAGGCCTGTCTTGGTGCCGAAGATGTCGACGGTGTCCGAGAAGGGGATGATCGCGAGCGTGGCCGCCGCGGTGATCATCGAGATGACCGGCGCGACGATGAAGAGCCACTTGCGCGAGTCAGCCGGCACGAACTGCTGCTTGAACAGCAGCTTGCCGATGTCGGCCACGGCCTGCAGCGCGCCGAAGGGCCCGACGCGGGTCGGGCCGTAGCGGTTCTGGAAGCGGCCGAGCAGCTTGCGGTCGGCCAGCAGCGCCAGCGGCACCATGTTGAAGACGATCAGGAAGATCGCCAGTGCCTTGGCGATCTGCATCCACCACGGCTCGTAGTAGCCGATTTCACCGAAGACGGGCATCAGGTCAAGTCACTTCCCGGGGCGGGATCGGCAGGCCTGCGGAAGGCGGCATCTCGGCCAGGCCCTCGACGGCGGGCTGCGACTGGATCGGAACTGACGACGGCGTAGATGAACCGGGCCCCACCCGGTGCACCTCGACGATGCCGTGCGTCAGGACGTTCGCGTTGTGCTCGGCGATGCCCTCGGCGAGGAACACGCTGCCGGCCGGGATCGACGCGCGCAGGCGCACGGTCGCGGGGATCCGCGTGCCGTTGCCGACCTCGACGCGGTCACCCTCGTTGATGCCGCGCGAACCGGCGTCGGCCGGCGAGAGCTCGACGACCTGCTTGGCGCGGATGAACTGCAGCGCCGGCGCGATGTCGACCTCCTTGGCCGCCCACAGCGGGCGGTAGGTGCCGAGGCGCAGCTCCGCGTCGCTCTTGGCCGGCAGGCCGGTCGGGACGTCGAGCGCGACCGGCTCGGGCACGGGGCCCTCGAAGGCGTTGTGCTCCTGCCAGCGCAGGCCGCGGCCGCCGATCGCGTCGAGCGTCAGGCCGTTGTAGAAGGGGACGGCCTCGAACAGCCGCTGCGACACCTGCGAGCCGACGAAGGCCGTGCCCTCGTCGAAGCCCACGGCGCGCGCGACGTCCGAGATGACCTGCCACAGGGCGCGGACACCCGAGCCGGGCTGCGCGCCCGGGCCACGCGGGTGGCCGATCGCCTGGCGCAGGCGCTGCACGCGCCCGTCCGGATGCGTCAGCGTGCCTTCCTTCTCCGGGTACGCCTCGGCGGGGAAGACGACGTCGGCGAACTCGCGGACGGTGTCCGTGAGCTGCGACTCGACCGCGATCACGGTCTGCGCGCCGCCGAGCGCCTTCTCCCAGGCGCCACGGTTCGGGTAGTTGCGCAGCGGGTCGACGTGGTGCAGCCAGACCGCCTGCAGGTCGCCGCTGGCCAGGCCGGCGGCGATGTCCTCGCCGCCCAGGCCGGTCGCGTCGACCGACGCGTAGCCCGGGCCGTGACCGGCCGCGAAGCCGGCCTCGCGCAGGCCGCGGCCGTTCGGCGAAGCGGGCAGCTCGAGCACGCCGGCGTTGGCGATGCTCGCGAGGTTCAGACGGGAAGCGATGTTGAGGAGCGCACGGCCGGCGGAGCCACGCAGCGCGCGCTCGCCGTAGACGATCACGACTTCCTCGCCCGCGGCGCGCAGGGCGTCGGCGAACTCGGAGACCGCGGTCGCGTTCGTGCCCGCCGCGGACGCGGCGCCGCCCAGGTTGCCCGTATCGCCGCTCAGCGCGGCGTCGAGCGCGACCAGGAAGGCCTCGGCCCCGCCCGGCGCGAAGCGCAGCGTGGCGGCGGCGTTGGGATCGAGCGCGGTCGGGCGCGCGGACGCGACGACGACCTTCGTGCCGTGACGGCGCACGCCCTTGCGGATGCGCAGGTCCCACACCGGGACCTCGTCGATCGGGTCGCAGTCGACCAGCAGCACGGTGTGCGCGAACTCGAGGTCCGGCACGGTGGCCTGCAGCTTCGGGTCGGCGAGGCCGCGCACGACGTCCAGCGGCTGCTCCCCGCCCGCGCGGGACGCCAAGTGGCCTGAGCCGAGGCCGCCGCGGAACAGGCCCTGCAGCAGGAACGCCTCTTCGTTGGTGGTCGTGCCGCCGGCGATCGCGGCGGACTTGGCGCCCGCCTTCCCGAGCGCGGCACCGGCGATCTCGATCGCCTTGTCCCAGCTGACGGGCTTGAGCTCGTCGCCCTCGCGCACGAGCGGCGTCGTGATGCGCTCGTCCGAGTGCACGGCCTGGTAGCCGAAGCGGCCCTTGTCGCACAGCCAGCCGTCGTCGACCTGGTCGTTGTCGCGGCCGAGGACGCGCAGGACGCGCTCGTCGCGGACGGTCAGCTCGACGTTGCACTGGGCGGGGCAGCCCGCGCAGATCGTGCCGGCGCCCTCGATGTCCCACGGGCGCGCGCGGAAGCGGTACGCGCGGGACGTCAGCGCGCCCACCGGGCACAGCTCGATGATGTTGCCCGAGAACGGCGCGACGTACGGGTGGCCGTCGAAGGTGGAGACGTAGGACGCGGCGCCGCGCTGCTGGAGCACGAGCTGGTAGTCCTCGCTGACCTCCTGCGAGTAGCGCACGCAGCGGTAGCAGAGGATGCAGCGCTCGCGGTCGATCGCGATCAGCGGCGAGAGCTCGAGCGGCTTCTTGAAGTGGCGCTTGGGCTCGATGAAGCGGGAGGTGCCGGGACCCCACCCGTAGGTGATGTCTTGCAGCGGGCACTCGCCGCCCTTGTCGCAGACCGGGCAGTCCAGCGGGTGGTTGATGAGCAGGAACTCGACCACCGCGCGCTGCGCGTCGTGGACGCGCTGCGTCTGCGTGTTGACGACCATGCCGTCACGGATGGGGGTGGAGCAACCGGTCTGGAGCTTCGGGATGCCCTCGATCTCGACCAGGCACATGCGGCAGGCGCCGACGGGCTGGCCCAGCTTGGGCTCGTAGCAGAAGACGGGGATCTCGGTGTCGCCGTAGGTGTTGGCGGCATCGACGAGCATCATGCCCTCGGGCGCCTGGACCTCGCGACCGTCGAGGGTGAAGGTGATCTCTTTGACGACTGGGCGCGGCATCTCTGGTTAGGCAGCCTGAGCGGGGTGGAGGACCGGACCGGGGCCGGCGTGCGCGCCGCGGTTGACCTGCGGGATGGCGACGCCGAAGCCCGCCTCCTCGCGCTTGGCCTCGATGTAGGCCTCGAACTCGGGCCGGAAGTGCTTGATCATCGACGAGACCGGCATCGCCATCGCGTCGCCCAGCACGCACAGGCAGTTGCCCATGATCTGGCCGCAGACGGACTCGATGATGTCCAGGTCCATCGGGGTGGCGTCGCCGTTCTTGATCCGGACGAGCATCTTCTCGGTCCAGTTGCAGCCTTCACGGCACGGCGAGCACTTGCCGCACGACTCGTGGCGGTAGAAGTGCGCGGTCTTGTAACAGACGTCCACGATCGAGGTGGAGTCGTCGAAGACGATGATCGCGCCGGAGCCGAGCATCGAGCCGGCCTTCGCGAGCGAGTCGAAGTCGTACGGAAGGTCCAGGACCTCTTCCGTCAGCGGGAGCACCGGGGAGCTCGAACCGCCGGGGAACCAGGCCTTGAACGTGCGGCCCTCGAGCGGGCCGCCGGCGAGGCCGAAGAGGATGTCCCGGGTCTTCATGCCGAGCTCGATCTCGTAGTTGCCCGGGTACTTGACCTGGCCGGAGATCGAGACGAGCTTGGTGCCCGTGGAGGTCTCGGTGCCGATCTTGGCGAACTCGGCGCCGCCCATGTTCAGGATGACCGGGACGTTCATCAGCGACTCGACGTTGTTGATGAGCGTCGGGCCCTGGTAGAGGCCCTGGACGGCCGGGAACGGCGGCTTCAGGCGCGGGTTGCCGCGCTTGCCCTCGAGCGAGTCGAGCAGCGCGGTCTCCTCGCCGCAGATGTAGGCGCCGGCGCCGCGGTGCACGACCAGGTCGATCGTGTGGTCCGAGCCGAGGATGTTCTCGCCCAGGTAGCCGGCCGCGCGGGCCTCGGCGACCGCCGCGTCGAGGATGTCGGCGACGTAGTCGTACTCGCCGCGGATGAAGATGAACGACCGCGAGGCGCCGATGCAGTAGGCGCCGATGATGATGCCCTCGATGAGCAGATGCGGGTTCTTCTGCATCAGCTCGCGGTCCTTGAAGGTGCCGGGCTCGGACTCGTCCGCGTTGCAGACGAGGTACTTGTCCATCGTCCCCTTGGGGATGAAGGACATCTTGCGGCCCATGGCGAAGCCGGCGCCGCCGCGACCGCGGACGCCCGACGCGAGCATCTCGTCGAGGACCTCGCCCGGCTCCATCTTGAGCGCCTTGCGCAGCATCTCGTAGCCGCCGCGCCGCTCGTAGACCTCACGCGTGTTGAGGCCGGGCTCGTCGATGTCCTTGAAGAGAATCGTGTCGATGTTCGCGAGCATCTATCGCTTCCAGTGCTTAGAGGCGGCCTTGCGCTTCGCCAGCTGCTTGTCGGGCAGGACCTCGCGGCCCTCCTTGAGGTCTTCGCGGATCGTCGCGCAGTCGTCCTCGGTCAGCGGGCCGACGTAGACCCCGTTGACGGACGCCATCGGCGCGATCTCGCAGGCACCCAGGCACTCGAACGCGCGAACGTTGAAGTCCGGGTCGCCGTCCATCTCGTCCTTCATGCGCGCGTAGACGCCGTCGGCGCCGAGCAGCGAGCAGGAGATGTTGGTGCAGACGTACACGTCGTTCTTGCCCTTGGGAGCGAGCTCGAACATGTCGTAGAAGCTCGCGACGGACACGAGGTACGCCGGGGTCAGGCGCAACACGCACGCGGCCTGCTCCATCGCCGTCGGCGACAGCCAGCCGTGCTCGCGCTGGACGATCTTCATCGCCGGGATCGCCGCGGAGCGGACGTCCGGGTACTTGCCCATCAGGACCTGGATCGCCTCGCGCACGTGGTCGGGCACGTAGGTGGTCGCGGGGTCGGGGACGACCGCCGGGTCCTTCGACAGGTCGGCCGCCTCGTCCCAGCCCGGGACGCGCGAGCCGTGCGAGTAGCGCTTGATCTTGCTCGGATCGATGGCCATCAGCGGTCGATGCCTCCGAGGATCGGGTCGAGCATGGCCAGCGCGATGATCATGTCCGCGACGTACTCGCCCTCGGTCATGACCTTCAGCGACTGCAGGTTGACGAACGAGGGGTCGCGCATGTGCACGCGCGCCGGCTTGGACGAGCCGTCCGAGCGCACGAAGCAGGCGAGCTCGCCGCGCGGCGACTCGATCGGGTAGTACGCCTCGCCCGGCGGGACGCGGAAGCCCTCGGTCACCAGCTTGAAGTGGTGGATGAGCGCTTCCATCGACGTCGCCAGCTCGTGCCGCGGCGGCAGCGCGTACTTGCGGTTGTTCGTGATGTAGTCGCCGTCGGGCAGGCCGTCCAGCGCCTGGTCGATGATCTTGACCGACTCGCGCATCTCGGCCATGCGGACGCGGTAGCGGTCGTAGTTGTCGCCGACGGTCCCGATCGGGATCTTGAAGTCGAAGTGGTCGTAGCTCGAGTAGGGATGCGCCTTGCGCAGGTCCCACGGGTTGCCGGCCGCGCGCAGCAGCGGGCCGGTGACGCCGAGCTGGAGCAGCGTGTCCTTGTCGACGATGTTCGTCCCGCGCAGGCGCTGCAGCAGGAGCTGGTTGTTGTCGATCAGGTCCGCGTACTGGTCCAGGCGCTTGGGGAAGGTCGCCGTGAAGGCCTTGACCTTCTTGACCCAGCCCGCCGGGACGTCCTCGGCGACGCCGCCGACCTGGAAGTAGCGCGGGTGCATGCGCTGGCCGGACGACATCTCGAACAGGTCGAGGATCTGGTCGCGGTCACGCCAGCCATAGAAGAACACCGACATGGCGCCGAGGTCCAGGCCGCCGGTGGCGAGCCACAGCAGGTGCGAGGCGATGCGGTTGAGCTCGAGGTGCGCGACGCGCAGGTACTGCGCGCGCGGCGGGACGTCGATGTCCAGCAGCGTCTCGACGGCGCCGCAGTAGGCCATCGCGTTGAAGTAGTACGACAGGTAGTCCATCCGCTCGACGAGCGGGATGACCTTCCAGTACGCCTTGTCCTCGCAGTTCTTCTCGATGCCCGTGTGGACGTAGCCGATGACCGGCTTGAGGTCGCGGATGACCTCGCCCTCGAGCGTCGTGATCAGCCGCAGCACGCCGTGCGTGGCCGGGTGGTGCGGGCCGAAGTTCAGGGTGAGCAGCTCTTCGTGCTCGGGGTGCTCGAGGTAGCCCGCGTCGTACGAGGACTCCTCCAGCTCGCGGTAGCCGAGGCCGGGGACCGCCGAGGTCTGGCCGGTGCGCTGCGTGACGTCGCTCACTTCTTCCACCAGCCCGGGTTCTTCGGCTCGTTGTGCGTGAAGAGGATCTGCTCGCCGCCCATCGGGAAGTCGCGGCGCTGCGGGAAGCCCTCGTAGTCCTCGGGCATGAGGATGCGGCGCAGGTCCGGGTGACCGTCGAAGATCACGCCGAACATGTCGAAGACCTCGCGCTCCTGGTGGTTCGCGGTCGGCCATGCGTCGACGACGGACGGCACGTGCGGGTCGTCCAGCGGGACGCGGACCTTGACCGTGAGGCGGTCCACCTCGGTCATGTCCAGCATCTCGTAGTGGACGCCGAACCGGGGCTCCTCGGGGTAGTAGTCCACCCCGTGCACGGAGGCCAGGAAGTTGAAGCCCTTGGTGCGCAGCCACTCGAGCGTCTCGCGGATCGAGCCCGCGGTGACGGTGAGCGCGGCCTTCTCACGGAAGTAGGCCGTGTCGAGGACCGACTCCGAGTCGCGCTCACGCAGCTCCTGGGCGATCAGCTCCAGGCCGGTCGCGTCAGGCACTGGTGCCAGCCCTGCCCAGCGGGTTCGCCGCGACGTTGACCGCGTCCTGGTCGACCTCGATCTCCTTCGGGTCGAACTCCTCGGTGCCGCCGCCGCCGTAGCGCGTGCGCCAGCCCTGGTCCGGCTTGGCCATAACCATGTTGCGCAGCTTGAGGATCCCGTACATGAGCGCCTCGGGGCGAGGCGGGCAGCCCGGGATGTGCAGGTCCACCGGCAGGAACTTGTCGGCGGGCACGATCGCGTAGTTGTTGAAGACGCCCATCGACGAGCTGCAGGCGCCCATCGCGATCGCCCACTTGGGCTCGAGCATCTGGTCGTACACGCGGCGCACGACCGGCGCCATCTTGATCGAGACGCGGCCCGAGATGATCATCAGGTCGGCCTGGCGGGGGGAGGCGCGGAAGGCCTCGAACCCGAAGCGTGCGACGTCGTAGCGCGGGCTGACCATGGCCATCATCTCGATGGCGCAGCAGGCGAGGCCGAAGGTGGCGGGCATGAACGCGTTGCCGCGAGCCCAGTTGCCGGCCTTCTCGAGCGTCGTCGTGAGCAGGCGCTCCTCGACGTACTGCTCGAGCTCTTCGCCTTCGAGCTCGTTGGCGAGCATGCGGCGGGCGGTGAGCTGGCGCGAGCGGAACTCGCCCTTGCTGCCACTGCCCAACTCCTGGCGGACTATTTCCATTCGAGAGCCCCTCTGCGCCAGACGTACACGAACGCCACGAACAACAAGACGATGAAGACCGAGATCTCCACCAGCGCGAACGTCCCGAAGGTCTTGAGCTGCATCGCCACCGGGAACAGGAAGATCGTCTCGATGTCGAACAAGATGAACAGCATCGCGACGAGGTAGAAGGAGATGCCGAAGCGCATCGTCTTCTTGACCTCGGACGGCAGGCCGCTCTCGTACGGCTCGGAGGTCGCCTTGCGCTGGTGGCGCGGCTTCGGGCCGAGAACGGAGTTGAGCGACGCGAAGACGACGCCAAGGCCAACGCCCAGGACCACGAAGACGATCGCCGGCAGGTACGCGCGGATCACGTCTCGGATTTGTAGCACCTTGTGCGCGACTGTCACTTAGTTACAAAGCGCACCTAAAGACCTACCGAAAAGGTCGGAATAGAGCCAAAGTTTGGCTCAGAGCCACAGCTGCGCACGGGCGACGAGCGTCGCGACCACGCCGGCGGAGGTCGCCATGACCGCCAGTTCTCGGCGCAGGATCGCTGTCACGAGCGCCTGTTGCTCGAGCGCTGGGAGCTTTGCGACGTCCTTGCCACCTTCGAGCCCGCGCTGCTCCAGGAACGTCGGCGTCGTGACGAGCCGCAGCTGCTCGGCAAGGAAACTGACGGCGATCGGGGTCAGGGCGTAGACGAGGTGCAGGCGCGGCAGGTTGCGGCCCTCCAGCAGCAGCACCGAGCCCACGACGCACGACAGGACGACCAGCACCTGCCCGGCGCGCAGCAGCACCCAGAACAGCTTCGGGTTGCGCCACAGCAGCCAGGCGACGAGCCCGACCGCGGCGGCGAGCCCGTTGGCGGCGACCGTGACGGCGCCGATCCAGTAGTGGACGTCGTTCATCGGTACTCGCCGCGGTACCAGACGAGCGGGTCGCGCTCGGTCGCCTTCTCGGCGGCGATCACGGCGCCGATGCCGATCGTGTGATCGCCCCCGGGGATCAGCTGCTCGAGCTCGCAGCCGACCCAGGCGATCGTCCCCTCGATCACGGGGATGCCCTCGTGCACGGTGTGTTGCACGCCGGCGAACTTCTCGGCCTCGGGCGTCTTGGAGGCGAACAGCCGGGCGAGGTCCTGCTGGCCGGAGGCGAGCACGTTGATGCCGAAGCGGCGTTCCTCGCGCACGACCCGCAGCGTGCGCGAGCCGTTGTCGAAGCACACGAGGGCGAGCAGCGGGTCCAGCGAGAGCGAGCAGACGGCGTTGGCCGTCATGCCCACCGGGCCGTCGGCGGTGCTCGCCGTGACGACCGTGACGCCGGTGGCGAAGTGGCTCATCACCTCGCGGAAGCGCTGGGGCTCGACGACCTTCATCCGACCGTCAGCTTGCCGTACAAGCCCAGCTCCTCGTGGTTGGCGAGCACGCAGTACATCGTGTAGGTGCCCGGGCTGGGCTTGAACTCACGGGTCTTCGACTCACCCGGGCGGAGGAAGTCGAAGGTGAGGATGTTCTTGGTCGCGCCGCGGATCCGGATCGAGTGGCCGAGCCGGCCGCGGTTGACCACCGTCATGGTCAGCCGCCTGCCCTTCGGCACCCGCAGCTCCTGGGGCCGGATCAGGTAGTCGTCGACCGTGACGCTGAACGTCGTGCCGCGCTCGCGCACGGGTTCGCCCGCGCCGCCACAGCCGGCGAGGGGGAGCGTGATCGCGACGAGGGCGACGGGGGTAAGGGTCCGCAGACGCATCTTTCTCCTATGCTGTCGCACCCGATGACGAGGTTCCGCCGCGCCCTGCTGATTGCCACGCTGTTCGCCGCGACCGCCGGCGCCGTTTCCGCCTGTGGCGAGGAAGGGATCTCGGTCGCCAGCAACGAGCAGCGCGCCGCCGAGCTCTTCACGGAGCGGTGCTCCGGTTGCCACACGCTGAGCCAGGCGGGAACGCAGGGTTCGACCACGAACATCCGGACCCGCGAGTACAAGGACGGGCCGAACTTCAACCAGCGGCACGTGTCGCGCAATTGCGCGCTGTACGCGATCCGCAACGGCGGCTTCTCCTCCGGGCCGATGCCGCAGAACATCGTGACCGGCGAGGAAGCGGAGCTGCTCGCGGACTTCCTGGCCAAGTACTCGAAGCCAGAGGTCGTCGGCGGGTCGCAGGCCGCGCAGGACTGCCCCCCGGCCGGGTAGAGGCACCCGATGCTCGACCTGCGGGCGATCAGCCGCGACCCCGAACCCGCCGTCGCGGCGCTCGCGCGCCGCAAGGACGGCTCCGACGAACGCCTGCGCGCCGCCTTGGCCGCGCGTGAGCGCTTGAACGCCATCCGTCCCGAGCTCGAGGCCGCGCAGGCGGAGCGCAACGCCGGCGCGAAGGCGATCGGCGAGGCCAAGCGCACGGGCGCCGACGCGTCCGAGGCGATCGCCGCGATGCAGGCCGTCAGCGCGCGCGTCAAGGAGCTCGAGCCCGAGAAGGCGCGGCTCGAAGAGGAGCTGCGCGAGCTCGAGGTCACGCTCCCGAACCTCACCGACCCGACCGCCGCCGACGAGGACACGCCCCTTCGCGAGTGGGGCGAGCGCGCCGAGTCCGGCCGCGACCACCTCGAGCTGGCCGGCGCGATGGTCGACATGGAGGCCGGCTCCAAGGTCGCCGGCTCGCGCTTCGCCTACCTCAAGGGCGACCTCGTGTTCCTCGAGCTGGCGCTCGTGCGCTGGGTGATGGGGAAGCTGCGCGGGCACGGGTTCGAGCCGGTCATCCCGCCCGTCCTGGTCAAGGAGGAGGCGCTGTTCGGCACGGGCTTCCTGCCCGACACCGAGCAGCAGATCTACCGCCTGGCCGACGACCCGCTGTACCTGACGGGTACGTCCGAGGTGCCGCTGGCCTCGCTGCACGCGGGCGAGATCATGGACGAGGTGCCGCGTCGCTACGCCGGCTTCTCGCCGTGCTTCCGCCGCGAGGCTGGCGCTGCCGGCAAGGACACCCGCGGCATCTTCCGCGTCCACCAGTTCGACAAGGTCGAGATGTTCTCGTTCGTCGAGCCGTCGGAGTCCCCCGCCGAGCACGAGCGCCTGCTCGCGATCGAGGAGGAGATCCTCCAGGGCCTCGGGATCCCGTACCGCGTGGTGAACATCGCCGTCGACGACCTCGGCTCGAGCGCGGCCAAGAAGTTCGACCTGGAGGCGTGGCTGCCGTCGCAGCAGCGCTTCCGCGAGCTCACGTCGACCTCGAACACCACGAGCTTCCAGGCGCGCCGGCTGGACATCCGCTACCGGCCGGAGGGCGGCAAGCCCGAGCACGTGCACACGCTCAACGGCACCGCGGTGGCCGTCGGGCGGACGCTGATCGCGCTGTTGGAGAACCACCAGGCCGAGGACGGGGCCGTGGAGATCCCGTCCGTGCTCCAGGAGTGGGGCGCGCCTGCCCGGCTGGGTTGACCTCGAGGGCGCGGTCAACGTCCGCGACCTCGGGGGACTGCCGCTCGAAGGTGGCGGCGTCACGGCCGGCGGTGTCCTCATCCGGTCGGACAACCTGCAGGGCCTGACCGGGCGGGACGTCTCGCGGCTGGTCGACGAGCTCGGCGTGCGTGTCGTCGTGGACCTGCGCTCGGGGCTGGAGGTGGAGGCCGAGGGCGAGGGTCCGCTGCTGGAGCGGGCCGACGTGCGCCACCGCTCGCTCTACCCCGAGAAGGGCACCTACACGGATGTCGTCATTGGTGAGTACGACGACGATGACAACCCGTACGTCCGCTACTACCTCGCCTATCTGCGCGACCGGCCCGACTCCTTCATCGGGGCGCTCAACGACATCGCCGACGGGCCCGGCCCCGTGATCGTGCATTGCGCGGCGGGCAAGGACCGCACCGGCATGGTCGTCGCCCTGGCGTTGTCGGCGGTCGGCGTCACGCGCGAGGCGATCGTCGCCGACTACGCGCTCACCGGTGAGCGGATCGGCCCGATCATGGCTCGCCTGCGGTCCTCCGAGACCTACCGGCGGGACCTGGAGGGCGTGTCGGACGAGTCGCGGCTGCCGCGCGCCGAGTACCTCGAGCGCGTGCTCGAGGTACTGGACGAGCGCCACGGCGGCGCCGCCGGCTGGCTCGCGGCGCAGGGCTTCGACCCCGCGCCGCTGCGCGCCCGCCTCGTCGGCTAGACCAGCGCGAAGACGCGGCTCGGCGAGCCGGTGCCGTCGACGAGCTTGAGCGGCGCGACGATCGCGATCGCGCCCGCCGGCGGGAGCTCCGCGAGGTTGGCGAGCTGCGTGAGGCCGTACTTGCCGGCGCCGAGCAGGAAGTGGTGCACCGGGAACGGCGGGTCGAACGAGTGCGCGAGGCCCGCGTCCGTGCCGACCGTCTCCACGCCGACGCCGACGATCGGCGCGATGTCGGCCAGCCAGCGCGCCGCCTCCACGTCCGGACCGGGCGTCTCGCCGCCGTTGAGGAACGCGGCCTGGTCGTGGGCGCGCGCGTCCCAGCCCGTGCGCAGGAACAGCCAGCCGCCGCGCGGAAGCTCGCCGTGCTGGTTCTCCCACTCGCGGATGTCGTCGAGCGTGAGCAGGTAGTTCGGGTCGGCCGCCGCCTCGGCGGACTTGTCGATCACCGCCACGGGCGCGACGAGCCGTTCGGGCGCGGCGCTCGCGACGTCTTCGCCGTCCTTGCCCGTGACCCAGTGGATGGGCGCGTCGAAGTGCGTGCCGACGTGCTCGCCGACAGTCAGCGTCTTCCACGCCCACGCGGGCCCGGCGTCGTCGTACTCGCTGATCGTCTCGCGCGAGAGCCCCGGCGTGTTGGCGAACGGCGGCGGCAGCTGCAGCACCGGCGTGCTCTCGCTCAGCGGTTGCGTGAGATCGACGACGCGGGTCTCGCCGCTCGCGAGCGCGGCGGCGAGTTGTTCAGTGGCCACGAAATGCCTCCTCAAGCCATTCGGCACAGATGTCAGGGTCGACTTTGGCGTCCAGCACGAGCGGCCCGCGGTCGGGCTCGGCGAGCCACACGCGGACGGCCTCGAGGGCGTCGACCGAGCGGGCGGTGACGCCGCGGCAGCCCGCGGCCTCGGCGAACGCCGCGAAGTCGGTCGGCGGGAACTGGGCGAGCTCGACGGGGATGCCCATCGGGCGGAAGTGGTGCACCTCGGCGCCGTACGCGGCGTCGTCGTAGATCACGACGAGGACGTTCAGGTTCAGCCGCCCGAGCGTCTCCAGGTCGGGCAGCGACATCAGCAGCCCGCCGTCGCCGACCGCGCAGACCGTCAGCCGGTCCGGGTTCGCAACGGCGGCGCCGATCGCGTTGCCGAGCGCGAGCCCGACGCACTGGAAGGCCTGCGGGAAGACGAAGCCGTGCGCGTCGGGGACGCGCAGGTACATCGCCGGGTAGCCCATGAACGCGCCCGAGTCCACGACCACGGTGCGCTCCTCGGGCAGCAGGTCGTCGAGCGCGATGCTCAGCGCGCGCGGGTCGAGCCAGTCGCGGCTCTCCTCGTAGGGCTCGTCGCGCCAGCGCCCGGCGGCGATCTCCGCGGCGAGCGCGTCGCTGCGGCGGCCGGAGTCCTGCACGTGGTCGAGGAGCGCGAGCGCCGTGGCGCGCGCGTCGCCGAGCACGGCGTGATCGACCGGCCGGTGGGCGCCGAGCGCCTCCAGGTCGCGGTCGACCTGGATCACGGTGGCGTCGGGGCCGATCAGCGCGCCGTGGCGCGTCGTCCACTGGTTGAGCGCGGCGCCGAAGGCGATGACGACGTCCGACTCCTTCAGGAGCCGCTGGGCGACCGGCGTGGAGAAGCCGCCGGAGATGCCGAGGTCGAACGGGTCACCGGCGAACAGGCCGTTGCCGACGGCGGTGGTCGCCAGCACCGCGCCGAGCCGGTCGCCGAGGGTGCGCAGCGCGGAGCCCGCGTCCGCCAGCACCGCGCCGCGGCCGGCGATGAGCGCGGGGCGCTCGGCGCTCCGGAGCGCGGCGACCACGTCGGTCAGGTCGCTGGGGATGGCCGGCGTGGGCTCGGACACGGCCGGTGGCGGCGTCAGCTCCACCTCCGCGGCTTGCACGTCGAGCGGCAGGTTCAGCACGACGGTGCGGCGCTCGCGCACCGCCCGGCGCACCGCCCGGGCCGTGTCGGCGACGGCGGTCTGCGGGCCGTGCACGCGCTCGGAGACCGCCCCGACCGACTCCACCAGCGCGTCCTGGTCGATCTTGAAGTTCGACCGCAGCTGCACGGCGGGCGTGTCCGCCGCGAGCAGCAGAAGGGGCGTGCGGCTCTTCGCCGCCTCGGCCAGCCCGGTGATGGCGTTCGTGAGCCCCGGGCCCTGGTGCACCGACGCGACGCCGAGCCGCCCGCTGACCCGCGCGTACCCGTCCGCCATGCACAGCGCGCCCGTCTCGTGCCGCGACGAGAAGAACCGCCCGCCGGCCGCGACGATCGCGTTCGTCACCGCGAGGTTCCCACTCCCCATCAGGCCGAAGACGACATCGCCCCCAAGGGCATGGACGGTCCGGCCGACGACTTCGGAGACGAGCATGCCGCCGAAGATAAACGTCCAGGACGTTTAAGTTCGACGCTAGCGTGGCGGCGCGTGCGGACCGTCGTCTCGATCGTGGTGCTGGGCGCGCTCACGGCGGTCGTGGCGCTCGCGCTCGACCTGGTCGGTCTGAGCTCGGCGACGCTGTTCGCCGCGCTGCTCGTGGGGCTCGCGGCGGCGCTCGTGCGGCCGCGCACGTCGGGCGTCCTGCCGCGGGGGACGTTCGTGTCCGCGCAGGCCGTGCTGGGCGTGACGCTCGGGGCGTACCTGGACCCGGACGCGCTCGAGGCCGTCGGTGGCGCGTGGCTGCCGGTGGCGCTCGTCAGCGCCGGGACGCTCGTCGTCAGCATGGCGGTGGGGCTGGTGCTCGAGCGCCGGACCGAGCTCGACCGGCCGACCGCGCAGCTGGGCATGATCGCGGGCGGCGCCTCGGGCATCGTCGGCATGGCGGACGAGATCGGCGGCGACGACCGGCTCGTCGCGTTCATGCAGTACCTGCGCGTGCTCGTCACGGTGCTGCTCACGCCGCTGCTGGCCGCCGCGTGGGGTGGCGGCGGAGCGGGCGGCGGCGGGCCGAGCGAGGCGCTGCTGGCGACGCCGGCGGACTGGCTGCTCGCGGCCGCGATCGCGCCCACGGCGGCGCTGGCGGCGCGCCGGATCGGCGTTCCCGCCGGCACGCTGATGGGGCCGATGGTCGTGGCCGGCGCGTTGACGCTGGCGGGCGTGGAGTTCGTCGTCCCGCCCGTCGTGCGCGAGCTGGCGTTCGCGCTGATCGGCCTGCAGGTCGGCCTGCGCTTCACCACCGACACGGTCCGCCAGATGGGCCGGCTGCTCGTCCCCGTGCTCGTCGGCATCCTCGCGCTGCTGGTCGCCTGCTTCGGCCTGGCGGTCGTGCTGCACCTGCTGACCGACGTCACCCTGCGCGACGCCTACCTGGCCACCACGCCGGGCGGCATCTACGCCGTGCTGGCCGTCGCGTTCGCGTCCAACGGCAACATCACCTTCATCGTCGCCGTGCAGAGCCTGCGCGTGATCGTGTCGGTGGTGCTCGCCCCGCTCGCGGTGCGCCGGCTGGCGAAGGTGGGTAGGCGTCAGGCATGAGCGAGACGCCGATCACGCCCGACGACCCGGACATCCCGGAGGAGCCGCCGCCCGCCGAGGACGGCTCGCCCGAGATCGACGACCAGCCGCTCGGCCCGCCGGACGACATGGACACCGAGGAGGCGCCGCTGCCCGGCCTCCCGGAGAGCGAACCACCGCAAGCGGACTGATCTGGGTAGGTCTCGGAGCATGGCCCCTGAGACCCTGAGCGAGCAACTCGTCAAGTACCTCACCGACGTCCACGCCATGGAGGTCCAGGCTCTGGCGCAGATGCGCAAGGCGCCGGACCTCGCCGGCGACCCTGACGTGGCCGCCGCCTTCGAGGAGCACCGCAAGGAGACCGAGCGCCACGAGCAGCTGATCCGCGAGCGGCTCGAGGTGCACGACGCCTCGCCCTCACGGATCGAGGATCTCCTCGGCGCGATCAGCGGCAAGGGCTTCGTGCTGTTCGCGAAGGCCAACCCGGACACGCCGGGCAAGCTCGCCACGCACGCCTACTCGTACGAGCACATGGAGCTCGCGGCCTACGACCTGCTCGAGCGGGTCGCGATCCGCGCGGGCGACGAGGACACGGCCCGCGTCGCGCGCGAGATCCGTGCCGAGGAGGAGGCGATGGCGATCCGGATCGGCGAGTCCTGGGACAAGACCGTCGCCGCCTCGTTGCGGGACCGCGACCCCGGCGAGCACATCGACGACTACCTCGCCGACGCGCACGCCCTGGAGGCGCAGGCCAACGCGCTGCTCGACAAGGGCCCGAAGCTGGCGGCCGGCACGCCGCTGGCCGCGGTGCTGGAGAACCACCACGCGCAGACGCAGCGCCACAGCGAGCTCGTCGAGCGTCGTCTGAGCGAGATCGGCGCGTCACCGAGCCGGCTCAAGGACGCCGCCCTCAAGCTCGGCGGCCTCAACTGGGGCGGCTTCTGGGCCGCGAACCCGGACACGCCCGCGAAGCTGGCGATGTTCGCCTACGCCTTCGAGCACCTCGAGATCGGCGCCTACGAGCAGCTCACGCGCACCGCGCGGCTGGCCGGCGACGGGGACACGGCGATGATCGCCGACACGATCCTCCCGGACGAGCGCGCGGCCGCCGAGCTCATCTTCGGGACGTTCGACGCCGCGCTGGACGCCTCACTGCGCGAGGTCGCTCAGCGGGGGTAGATGCAGAACGCCGCGTGCGACCCGTTCACGCACACGAGCCCTTCGAGCCGGTCTGAGCCCGTGACGACGGGGATGCGGCTCAGGCCGTGGTCGTTGAACAGCGCGAGCGCCTTGTCCACCGGGTCCTCCGGCGACAGCCGCGGCGTGTCCGTGCGCACGTGCGGCTCGATCGGGCCGTCGCCGGACGCGGGGAGGTCGTCGCGCGTGACCGTGCCCAGGAAGCGCTCGCCGTCGGTGACGAGCATCAGCTTCACCGACGGGCTCTCGAACGTCTCGCGGATCTCGGCGATCGGCGTGGCCGGGCCGACCGACCGCGGCTCGAGCATCATCACGTCCTTGACGGCCGGGCCGGCGGCGTCGAACGGGATGTGAACGGTGGAGCTCATCGCCTCGCCTCCACCTTACAGCGGACCGTGGGTGATGGCCCAGACCTGGTTGGACCTGCTGTTCGCGCACTGGCCGGTGCCACCGGAGGCGCTGCGCCCGCACCTCCCGCCCGAGCTGCCGGTCGACACGTACGAGGGGATGGGGTGGGTCGGCATCACGCCGTTCGTCGCGACCGTACGGCCGCGCGGCCTGCCGACGGTCCAACGCTTCCCCGAGCTCAACGTCCGCACCTACACGACGGTCGACGGTCGCCCGGGCATCTGGTTCTTCAGCCTCGACGCGGGCAGCGCGCCCGCGGTGCTCGGCGCGCGGCTGACCTACCGGCTCCCGTACTTCCGCGCGGCGATGACCGTCGAACGCGACGCCACGACCGTCCGCTACCGCAGCGAGCGCAAGGGAGCGAGCTGGGCGGCCACCTACGCGCCGACCGGTCCGCCGGCACCGGCCGCGCCCGGCACGCTCGACCACTTCCTGACCGAGCGCTACGCCCTCTACACGACCGGCTTCGGCCGGGTCCTGCGCGCGGACATCCAGCACCCGCCGTGGCCGCTGCAGGCCGCGACGGCGTCGATCACCCGCAACACGATGGCGCCGGTGGAGCTGCCGGTGCGCGAGCCGCTGTTGCACTTTGCGCGCCGCCAGGACGTGCTCATCTGGGCTCCAGCACCACTTTCCCGGTCGCGCCGCGACCGTCGATGAGCTCCAGCGCGGCCGTCGCCTGCTCGAGCGGGAAGCGCGCACCCACGACCGGCCGCACGTGCCCGGCCGCGATCAGCGCGTCGAGCCGCGCGGCGACCTGCGCGATCGTCTCCGGGCGCTTGGTGATGTACGCGCCCCAGCCCGCCCCGACGACGTCGAGGTTGTTGAGCAGCAGCCGGTTGACCTTGACCTCGGGGATCGCCCCGGCGGTGAAGCCGACGACCACGAGCCGCCCGTCGGGGTTCAGCGACCGCAGGCTGTCGGTGAAGCGGTCGCCGCCGACGGGGTCGAGCACCAGGTCGGCGCCGCCGAGCGCCTTGGCCTCGTCCTTCCACGCGCCGTCGGAGCGGAGCACCTCGTCCGCCCCGGCCGCGCGCGCCACGTCGGCCTTCTCGTCGGAGGACACCACCGCCAGCACGCGCGCGCCCAGCCCCTTCGCCACCTGGATGGAGGCCGTGCCGACGCCACCGGCGGCGCCGTGCACGAGCACGGTCTCCCCGCTCGCGAGCCGCCCGCGGTTGACCAGCGAGAAGTACGCGGTGTGGTAGTTGAGGATCAGCCCGGCGCCCTGCGCGAAGTCGAGCGCGTCGTGCAGCCGGAACGTGAGGTGCGGCTGCGCGACGACGGTCTGGGCGAACCCGCCCAGCATCGTGAACGCGGCCACGCGCTCCCCGGCCTTGAAGCCGTGCGCGTCGGCGCGCACGACGCCCGCCACCTCGCTTCCGGGCACGAACGGCAGCTCCGGCTTGAGCTGGTACTGCCCGCGCGACTGCAGCACTTCGGGGAAGGAGACGCCGGCCGCGTGGACGTCGATCACGACGCCCTCTCCGGCCGGCTCGTCGATGTCCGCGAGCTGCAGCGAGCCGGGGCCGCTGAGCTCGACGATCTGGATCGCCCGCATACCCCGGCAGCGTACGTGCCATCGTAAGGGCATGAGCGCAACCGCAGTGAATGAGCGTCTGGCCGCGCTGACCGCGGCCGGGACGTCGATCTGGCTCGACCAGCTCTCCCGCGGGCTGATCGAGACCGGCGAGCTGGCGCGGATGGTCGAGCAGGACTCGCTGCAGGGCGTGACCTCCAACCCCGCGATCTTCGAGAAGTCCATCCTCGGCTCGGCCGACTACGACGACGAGATCAAGCGTCTCGTCTCGGAGGGCAAGAGCGCGACCGACACCTACCGCGCGCTGGCGTTGCACGACGTCCAGTCCGCGGCCGACGTCCTCCGCCCCGTCTACGACCGCACCAACGGCGTCGACGGCTACGTGTCCTGGGAGGTCGATCCTGATCTCGCACACGACACGGAGGGCACGATCGCCCAGGCGCGGGAGTACTGGAACCTGGTCGACCGCCCGAACCTGATGATCAAGATCCCGGCCACCGAGGCGGGCGTCCCGGCCATCGAACAGGCGATCTTCGAGGGCCTGAACGTCAACGTGACGCTGCTGTTCAGCGTCGCGGCGTACGAGAAGGTCATGGAGGCCTACATCCGCGGCCTCGAGCGTCGCCAGGAGGCCGGGCTGCCGCTGGACCGCCACTCCGTCGCGTCGTTCTTCGTCTCGCGCGTGGACACCGAGGTCGACAAGCGCTTGACCGAGGCCGGCAACACCGAGCTGCAGGGCCGCGCCGGCCTGGCCAACGCGCGCGCCGCGTACGCCGCCTACCAGCGCGTGTTCGAGGGCGAGCGCTTCGCGGCGCTGCGCGAGGCCGGCGCGCCCGTCCAGCGCCCGCTGTGGGCCTCGACCGGCGTCAAGAACCCGGCCTACCCGTCGACCCTGTACGTCTGGGGCCTGGTCGCGCCGAACACGGTCAACACGATGCCGATGCCGACCCTCGAGGCCGCCCGCAACGAGGGCGAGCTCACCGGGGCGACCGGCGCCGAGGACGCGAGCGCCGACCTGGAGGCGCTGGCCGCCGCCGGCATCGACCTCGACGACGTCACGGACAAGCTCCTCCGCGACGGCATCGACGCCTTCATGGTCCCGATGCAGAAGCTGCTGGACGGGATCGAGGCGAAGCGGGCCGAGGTAGCCGCGTAAGGTCGAAGCCCTCGGGGAGCTCCAGGTCGTGCGCGGCCAGGAGCGCCTCGTCGGCGAGCAGCTCGAGCGTGGGCCCGTCGGCGACGACGCGGCCCGCGCTCAGCAGCACGCTCCGCGCGCACAGCCGCGCCGCGAGCGGTAGGTCGTGGCTCACGACCAGCAGCGTGCGGTCGATCGTGGCGAGCGTCTCGATCAGCTCGCGCCGCGTGCGCGGGTCCAGGTTCGCGCTCGGCTCGTCCAGCACGAGCACCTTCGGGTCCATCGCGAGCACCGTGGCGACGGCCACGCGCCGCTTCTGGCCGAGGCTGAGCTGGTGCGGCGCGCGGTCGGCGAAGCCCTCCATGCGGACGGCGCGCAGCGCGTCCTCCACACGCGCCGGCACGTCCGGCAGCCGCTGGTTGAGCGGGCCGAAGGCGACGTCCTCGCGTACGGTCGGCATGAACAGCTGGTCGTCGGGGTCCTGGAACACGAGCCCGACGAGCGCGCGCAGCGCCTTCGCGTCGCTCGTGCCCGCGACGGTCAGCTCGCCCTGCCCGCGCAGCAGCGCGTTCAGGTGCAGCATCAGCGTGGTCTTGCCGGCGCCGTTGGGGCCGAGCACGGCCACGCGCTCGCCCTCGTCGATGCGCAGGCTCACGCCGTCCAGCCCGACGACGCCGTTCGGGTAGGCGAAGCGCAGGTCACGCGCGACGATCACGCGGCGACCCTGACGGCCAGGAGCGGCAGCAGCGCGGTCAGGAACAGCCCGTCGGCGCGGCGGAAGGTCAGCGCCTGCAGGCGCGGCATGCGCTCGTCGAAGCCGCGCGCGAGCATCGCCAGGTGCACGCGCTCGGCGCGCTCGTAGGTGCGCAGGAACAGCGCGGTGGCGACGCGTCCGAGCGCCTGGACCTGCAGCGCGTGCCGCGGCGCGTACCCGCGTGCGGTCAGCGCGGCGCGCATCCGCTGCACCTCGTCGACGATCGTGAACAGGTAGCGGTACATGAACGCCGCGATCAGCACGAGCAGCCGCGGCGTCCGCAGGCGCTCGAGCGCGTGCAGGACGTCCGGGAAGCTCGTGGTCGCGCCCAGCAGGACGGCGGACACCGTGCCGATCACCGCCTTCGCGCCGACGGTCGCGAACGACGTGGGCGCGAACAACGCGACGAGGAGCACGGGGAGGAGGATCAGGCGGGCGCGGCGGACGATGACGCGCGGGCCGATCCGCGCCGCCGCGGCGACCGCGAGCAGCGCCGCCGCGCACGCCGCGTGGACGGGCCAGGCCGCGCTCGACACGGCGATCAGCGTCACGCTCAGCAGCCCCAGGAGCTTGGCGCGCGGGTCGAGTCGATGGATCGGGCTGTCACCGACCACGCCCGACTCGTGCAGCGTGCTCATGCGAGCCGGCGGCGCCCGCGCACGACGAGGAAGCCGACGCCGAACGCGACGAGCGTGCCGGTGAAGCCCGCCAGGCCGGTGGCGAGGCGCTCGTCGTCGATCTCCGGGAACGCGTAGTCGGGGATCGGACCGGAGGAGGCCCGGCCGGCGTCCACGAAGCCTTGGTCGGAGGCGACGCGCTCGAGCCCGTCCGGGTGCGAGGACGCGAACGGCGAGACGGCGGTCGCCAAGCCGACGGCGACCGCGAGCGCGACGACCACGAACGGCCGCACGCGCGCCGGACGGGCCGCGGGCTGGTCGATCAGGTCTGGGCGGGTGGCGAGCACGGCGCTCACCGCGGCGAGTGTGATCGCGGCCTCGCCCACGCCGATCAGCGCGTGCGTGCCCAGCATCGCCGGCAGCACGGTCCCCAGCGGCACGGTGCCGGACGCGGCCAACTCCACCGACGTGAGCGCGGCGCCGGTCATCACGGCGAGCCACGCGCCGACGGCCGCGATCGGGACGAGCCGCCGCGGCGCGAGCGTGTTCGCCGCGCGCATCAAGCCACCGACGACGAGCGCACCGGCGACGCCCATGTTGAAGACGTTGGCGCCGAGCGCCGTGATCCCGCCGTCGGCGAACAGCAGCGCCTGCACGCCGAGCACGACCGCCAGCGTCAGGCACGCGAGCCACGGCCCGAGCAGGATCGCGGCGAGCGCGGCGCCGAGGAAGTGGCCGCTCGTGCCGCCCGCGATCGGGAAGTTGAGCATCTGCGCCGCGAACACGAACGCGGCGGTCACGCCCAGCAGGGGCACGCGGCGCTCGTCGAGGTCGGCGTTCGCGCGGCGCAGGCCGATGGCGACCGCGGCCGCCGCCGGGACCGCGCACGCCACGGCCACCTCGGTCGACAGGAAGCCGTCAGGAATGTGCATGGCAGTACTCGCACAGGCCGACGATGGGGAAGTGCGTGAAGCGCGCGTGGTACCCGAGCGCCCTGTGGATCGCGGCGCGCGCCTCGTCCAGCCGCTGCGGCTCGATCGCCTCGTACGCGCCGCAGCCGTCGCAGCTGACGAACTCGTACTCGTCGATGCTGTAGAGGCCCGGACCGTGGCCGAGGTGCACGTGGCGGACGAGGCCGAGCTCCTCCAGCGTGTCCAGGTTGCGGTAGACGGACGCGACGTCCGTGCCGTTGGCGAGCTGCTCCGCGGTGCGCGGGCGACGGTCGGCGTACAGCGCCTCGAGCACGAGCCGGCGCGAGGCGGAGACGCGCAGCCCCTTCTGGCGCAGCAGCTCCAGGGCCGCCTCGAGGTCCGGGGCGTGGAGCCTGGGCACGTGGTGGGCGAGCGTCACGGGCGCGGAGTCTAAATGCAACTCACTTGCAGTTGCGATCTCGGGTAATGAAGGGCGCGATGGCCGACTACAAGATCGTCAACGCCGATGACGCGCAGGACCACTACGCCGGGAGCGACGTCCCGGGCGAGTTCCGCCGCCTGACCGACCTCCTCGGCGCCGAGCAGGTCGCGGTGACGCTCATCCGCGTCCCGCCGCACTCCGACTTCGAGCAGGGCACCGGGCACTACCACGACGAGATCGAGGAGATCTACATCGTCGCTCGCGGCACGCTGACGTTCCGGGCGGGCGACGACGTGCACCGCGTCAGCGCCCCGGCGGCCGTGCGCGTCGCGCCCAAGACCCCCCGGTCGCACCGCAACGAGGGCGACGAGCCGGTGGAGATCTGGGCGATCTCCAAGCAGCTCGGCCGCCAGGACGCGACGAAGATCGACGACTTCTGGGAGGCGTCCCCGGACGCGGCGCAGAACAGGGGGTAGTGGACCCGTACGAGGCACTCGGCATCGACCCGTCGTTCGACGGCGACCTGCGCGCGCTCCGCAACCGGCTCGTCAAGCAGTACTCCGAGGCGGGCGCGACGCCCGACGAGGAGCGCATGAAGGCGATCAACGTCGCCTACGAGGCGCTGCGGGACGGGCACGTGGCCCGGGTTGCCGGGGCGCGCGTGGTCTTCCGTGGCCGTCCGGGCGACGCGTTCGTCCTCGACGGGCGCCGCTTCGTGCTCGCCCGCCCGCCGCGCGAGCCCGCCGCGATCGCGGCGCCGGTGCTGGCGGCGGGCCTTCTGGTTCTGGTGTTCGGCTGGGTCGGCGCGGTCGTGGGCGGCGCGGCGTGGCTGCTCTGGCGTCAGTGGAGCAGGAGGAAGTGAACCGCGGCGGCCGCGGCGTTCGACCCGGCCGCGACCGCGTTCGCCACTGACGGCATCGGCGCGGCGATGTCGCCCGCCGCGAACACGCCCGGCGCGGTGGTGGCGGACAGCTCCGTGGTGAGCGCGTCCTCGGCGATGTGGTTCGGGTCGGCGGGCTGCGCGCCCAGCTTGGCCGCCAGGCCCGAGCGCTGGTGCAGGCGGACGGCCATCATCAGGCCGCCGCAGGGGACGGTCGTGCCGTCGTGCAGGACGAGCTCGCCGTCGCGCAGCTCCCGCGGCGTCTCCGTGATCAGCGTGACGTCGTCGCTCCAGCCCTTGAGCATGGCCACGCGGGCCTCGCCGTGCTCGGACGGGTCCAGCACCACCAGCGGCTGGTCGCGCACCTCCCAGCCGTGGCAGAACGGGCAGTGGAAGGCGGTGTCGCCCCAGCGCTCGGCCGCGCCCGGGAAGTCCGGATAGCGGTAGTCCATGCCGGTGGCCAGGATCACGGTCGTGGCGGTCTCGGTGCTGCCGTCATCCAGCGTGAGCGTGAAGCCCGGGGACGCGTCGACCACCTCCCCGGCGCGGTATTCGACGCTCGGGTACTGCTCCAGCTCCTTGCGGCCATCGGCGTAGAAGTCCTGCGGCGCCCGGCCGTCCTGCCCGAGCAGGCCGCCGATGCCGTGGGCGAACCGGTTGCTCGGCTCGCCCTTGTCGACGATCAATGTGCGCCGGCGCGCACGGCCCAGGACGAGCGCTGCGCTCAGCCCCGCGGCCCCGCCGCCGACGACGATGCAATCCCAAGTCATTGCTTTCGAGAATGAAGCGGGTGTCGCTTTGCGTCAAGATGTATTGCCATGACGGCAAACGAGGCGGTGGACACCCGGGTCCGGCGGCGGCTGCGCGAGCTGCGCACCGAGCAGGGCCTGACCCTGGCGCAGGTGGCGGAGCGGGCGCACATCGACGTCTCCACGCTGAGCCGGCTCGAGTCGGGCAAGCGCCGGCTCGCGCTGGATCACCTGCCCGCGCTGGCGAGCGCGCTGGGCGTGAGCGCCGACGAGCTCCTGGGCGCGGTGCCGCCCGCCGACCCCCGCGTGCGCTCCCAGCCGCAGAAGATGGGCCCGATGACGATGTGGCCGTTGACGCACCGCGGCAGCCCCGGCGGTCTGCAGGCGTACCGCATCGTCGTCGTGCCCGACGGCCGCGTGCCGCCCGACGAGCTCCCCGTCCACGAGGGCCACGACTGGTTCTACGTGCTCTCCGGCAAGCTCCGGCTCGTCCTCGGCGAGAAGGACTTCATCATCGAGGCGGGCGAGGCGGTCGAGTTCTCCACCTGGACGCCCCACTGGTTCGGCGCGGTCGACGGCCCGGTCGAGCTGATCGGCATCTTCGGACCGCAGGGCCAGAAGCTGCATCTGCACGAATGAGCGGAGGGGGTGGGATTCGAACCCACGGTCCGCTTGCACGGACTCCGGTTTTCAAGACCGGCGCGATCGACCACTCTGCCACCCCTCCAGCAGCGGCTAAGGGTACGCCCCTCTTTCGGAGGGGATCGCCGCCCCATCTGCTTGAGTGAGCGCACAGATGTCCTGGAACGGACTGTTCGGCTCCGGCCGTCGACGTCACGTGGGCCGGTTGCGGGCCGGTGGCGACGTCGCGGTCGACCTTGGCACGGCCAACACGGTCGTCTACGTCCGCGGGCGCGGAATCGTCCTGTCAGAGCCATCCGTGGTCGCGATCGACCAGCGCACCGGTGAGGTGCACGCGGTCGGCGCGGACGCCCAGCGGATGATCGGACGCACCCCCGCGACCATCTCGGCGGACCGCCCGCTGCGCCACGGCGTGATCGCCGACTTCGAGGTCACCGAGGCGATGCTGCGCCAATTCGTGGGAAAGGTCTTGCATTCCCGCTTCGCCCGGCCCCGGATGGTCATCTGCGCGCCGTCGGGCATCACCGAGGTCGAGCGGCGGGCCGTCGAAGAGGCGACTTTGAGCGCCGGCGCCCGTGAGGTCCACCTGATCGAGGAGTCCCTGGCGGCCGCGATCGGCGCCGGCGTGGACATCGCCGAGCCCAAGGGTCGCATGGTCGTCGACATCGGCGGTGGCACGAGCGAGGTCGCGATCATCTCGCTCGGCGGCCTCGTCGTGGCCAAGTCCCTGCGCGTCGGCGGCTACGACCTCGACGACGCGATCACCAACCACATCCGCCTCGAGCACCGGATGGCGATCGGCTCCCAGTCCGCCGAGGCGATCAAGCTCGCCGCCGGCTCCGCGATCCCCCTGCGCGAGGAGATCCAGACGTCGATCCGTGGGCGCGATCTTGCGTCCGGCCTGCCCCGCGAGATCGTCCTGACCTCCGAAGAGGTCCGCCAGGCGATCGCCGCCCCGCTCGCCGACATCATGACCACGATCCACGCCACCCTCGAGGAGACCCCGCCCGAGCTGGCCGCCGACATCACCACCGAGGGCGTCCTCCTGGCCGGCGGAGGCTCGCTCCTGCGCGGCTTCGAGGACCGCGTGGCCCGCGAGACCGGCATGCCCGTCCGCATCGCCGACGACCCCCTCGCCTGCGTCGCCACGGGCGCCGGGATGTCCCTCGAAGAGCTCGACACGATGCCCCGCGGACGACGCAACCGCGCGAGCTGACGCCGACCCCTCTACACTCCGCGGACCGGGACAGGTGGCCGAGAGGCTGAAGGCGCTCGCCTGCTAAGCGAGTATGGGGTAATAAAGCTCCATCGCGGGTTCGAATCCCGCCCTGTCCGTCGCCCCGGGTGAAGCCCGGGAGGCGGGGCGCTAAACTGCTCCGCCGCAGCGCACCCAGCGCCCGTAGCTCAGCTGGATAGAGCGTCGGTCTACGGAACCGAAGGTCAGAGGTTCGAATCCTCTCGGGCGCGCTGAGACGAAAGCCCCGCAACCGCGGGGCTTTCGCGTTTCCGGGCGAAGCGGTCCGAAAGGCCGCGGGTACCAATTGGGTACCAATCGCGAATCTCGGTCGCGAGCAGTCAGCCGCCGGCTCACTCGGAAGCTGCGGAACACGTGCTCAACGTCCGGAGGGCGAACGAGACTTGTGGCCGTGACCTCCGACCCATTGCCGAACCGCGGCGACGATCCGCTTGATCTTCTCCGTATCGGCGTCGTTATCGAAGGCACCGAGATCCTCTGGGCGAACAGCAGCCCCGTTCCGCCGCGGCTCTGGCACTACACGGACTCTGGGGGTGCGCTGGGGATGTTGGCTCAGCGCGAACTTTGGGCGACCCACGCGTTGTTCATGAACGATGCATCGGAGCTGCGGCTCGCGTATCCGATGCTGAGGGACGCTCTGGAGGTCGCCCGCCAACAGATGCCTGGCAACGACCTGCTGACGTTGATCACGGAGGAACTGGGCACCGTCGTGTCCTCGCTCCCCGATGACCCCGAGATCTACGCCGTCTGCTTCTGCGAAGAGGGCGACCTCCTTGGTCAGTGGCGCGCTTACGGGGTTGCCGGCGGTGGGTACGCGGTCGGGTTCGACGGGCCCTCGATTCAATCCGACTCGATCTCGACGTATGGACTGAGCCTTACGCGAGTGATCTACGATCCGGATCAGCAACGGCAATTAGCCCAGAAGCTCGTCGACGGTTCGATTGGAGCATGGGTCCACCACGTCAACCGGCAGCCGCAAAACGACGCGGAAGAATCGCTCAAGGTCGTCGCAGAGAGCTTCTCGCATCTGGCGCAATCGTTCGGATACCAGATCAAGGATGCCGCGTTCAGCGAAGAGCGCGAATGGCGCTTGATCTACGCGAGGGAACCGGACGGTGTTGTCGACGCAGCCCGGCGGCGTTTCAGGAGTGGCGCGCGCGGTCTTGTCCCGTATGTGCCGATTCCGATGGGTGCCGAACAAGGAACCTGGCGGGGTTCGTTTAGACCTCGCGCTTGCGAACCTTTCAGTCCGGGAGGTGCGAGTTGGACCTACTGCGCATCCGGAACTGGCTTCGCTGGCGATGCGCTACCTCATCCGCGAGTCCAACCTCGATGCGATCGAGGTGTCATCGTCGGCCATCCCGCTCCGGGCGTAGCTCCGGAGCGGCGGAGCACCGACAGTCCGCTGCTACAGCCGGACGCGACTCCGGACAAGTTCTGCGCCAGTCATCGGTGGTCGTGAAACGCGTCACCCCTCGTAGCGGCGATCGCGCTCTTGCCTATCGCGCCGGCGTTGTTCGATCGCGTAGCGCGCACTGCGGAAGCGCCACGCGACGCGTTGCGCGCGCGGGTAGCCCACGTACTTGACGCCATCCAGCGGGTACAGGTGGTCTTCATACCCGGACTCCTCGTAGAGCAGCGTGTCGGCGTACGGCTCATGGCGCCAGTTGTACGCCACGTAGAAGCGCGGCGAGCCTGATCCAGGGTCCGGCGCCCAGTCGATGAAGGTGATCGTCTCGTAGCGGAGTCGGCCGACCACGACGACCTTCCGTGCCCCTGGACTACTAGGGTCATCGACCCGGTACGCCTTGCCGTGGCGAATGCGGACGTACTCGACTGCGGAGAACCATTCGAACCCGGCGTCATGCGCGCCTTTGACTTCGGCTTTGAACCAGTCCGACGCGCCGCGCGCGAAGATGCGGTTGTCGGGCTTCCCCTCGGCGTCCCACTTCTTGGCGTTGACGACCAAGACTTCGGGTTCCCCCTTGATGTGCTGGCGAATCTCGTCGCGACGAGAAACCCGCAGCCGCAGCACCGCTCCTGGCGGCGGCTTACGAAGGAGCCGACGAAGGGCCGCAGCCGCCTTAATGCCGGCAGTGATTTCAGATCCTGGGATTGTCAACGGGTTGGAGGGCTCAACGTCAGGTGTAGGCACGGGCGCGCCGAG
The DNA here is from genome assembly GCF_003633755.1 of Solirubrobacter pauli. Lineage (GTDB taxonomy): Bacteria > Actinomycetota > Thermoleophilia > Solirubrobacterales > Solirubrobacteraceae > Solirubrobacter > Solirubrobacter pauli. The sequence goes on along the minus strand of NZ_RBIL01000001.1, from coordinate 1,850,739 downwards.
TCTAAGCTCATCGCCGCTCAAGGCGACGCGACACCGCCGAGACCACGGGATGGAGTGCTCCGACGGCAACGCCGATGGAGCGCTTCGACGGCAACGCCTCTAGGACAGACGCACTTGCACCCCTCCGGGTGCCGCCGAACTTGTTGGCCGGATTGGCCTCCTCGTCGGCCTAACGAGTAGGTGCTCTCTCTCGCGAAACTCGGAGCCGGCGGCCAGCGCTACTACCTCGACCAAGCGCAGGGCCGCGCCGACCATCGCGAGAGCGTCGCCTCTGGCGTCGAGGACTACTACCTCACGGCGCCTGAGGCGCCTGGGCACTGGGGATGGGTGCTGAGGCCGAACGGCTCGGTCTCGCGGGCCGTGAGGTCCAGGAGGAAACGCTGCACAGGGCGCTGTCGTGGTCCGACCCCGTAACGGGCGCGGAGCTCGACGGCCCGATCCGGCAGGCCCAGGTCCCGGATAGGGCTTCGATCTGATGTTCTCGGTGCCCGAATCCGCTTCGGTGCTGTTCGGGATCGCCGAGAACGATGTGCGCACAACTATCCGGCGTGTGCAGGACGAAGCCGTCAGCCAAGCCCTCCAGTACCTCGAGTCGGTGGCGTGCCGCGGACGGACGGGCAAGGGTGGGCTGGGCGAGGGATTCGCCGGCCGCGGTTCCTCGCGGCCGCGTTCGAACACCGGACGTCGCGCGCGGGAGACCCACAGCTCCACACGCATGTCCTGGTCGCAAACGCGATCCAGCGACCGGATGGACAGTGGGCGGCGCTCGATGGTCGTCTGATCTACGCGCACGCCGAGACCGCGGGCTACGTCCACGAGGCGGCGCTTCGCAACGCACTCGCCCGGGACCTTGCCGCGCAGTGGGAGGGCCCGGTCAACGGCATCGCCGACATCCGCGGCGTCCCGCAGGACGTCCTCGACGCGTTCAGCCAGCGGAGCCACGAGATCGACGCCTACCTGCGCCAGCGCGGCCAGGCCAGCGCCGCCGCCCGCCAGGTCGCCGCCGTACGGACCCGCGAAGCCAAGGACTACGGCGTCACACCCGCGCAGCTGCTGCCGGAATGGCGAGACCGCGCGGCCCGCCTCAGTCTGACGCCGCAGCGCGTTCAGGGGTTGCTCGGTCGAGCGCGAGCCGAGATGCGCTCGCCCCTCCACGACGAGCGGTTGATCACCAGACTGGCCGGCCGTGACGGTCTGACCCGCAGCGCGTCGCACTCGATCGTCGCCTCCGGCTCCAGACGCTCGCCGAGTTCGCGCGCGAGGGTGCGACGCTCACAGCGGTCGAGGAAATGGCGGATCGGTTCCTGGCGACCGAGCACGCGATTCCGCTCACCGCTGGCGCCGACCGCAACCGCTCCGAGGTGATCCGCCGGGCCGACGGTCGCACGGTCCCTTCGATGCCCTCCGCCGAGCGCTACACGACCCCTGCGGTCCTTGACGCCGAGCGGCGCCTGCTGGCTGCTCCGGCGCAGCGTCGCGCGGACGGCGCTGCGATCGCCGACGAACGCGTTGTTGACCACGCCCTGGCGGAGCGCCCGACCATCGGCATCGATCAAGCGCAGATGGTCCGGTGCCTCACGACCAGCGGCCACGGCGTAGAGATCGTCGCCGGACCGGCAGGCAGCGGCAAGACGTTCGCGCGCGACGCCGCACGCGCCGCCTGGGGCGCGTCCGGTGTCGAGGTTCGCGGTGCCGCCGTGGTTCGCGCGGCGGCGCATGTCCTCTTCGACCAGGCCGGCATCGAGTCGACCCGCGTGGCGGCGTTGCTGCACGAGCTGCGCCGCGGTCGCCGCGCAGCGCTTCCCTAAGGCGGCGTGCTCGTCCTCGACGAGGCCGGGATGCTCGGCACCCTCGACCTCGACGAGATCCTGCAGCACGCGGTCGAACGGCACACGAAGGTCGTCCTCGTCGGCGACCCGCACCATCTGCCGGAGATCGACGCCGGCGGATGCTTCCGCGCGCTGGCGGCTCAGCCGGACATCGTGACGCTCACGGAGAACCGTCGCCAGCGCCATCCGCATGACCGGCACAAAGTGGAACTCCTGAGAGCGGGCGCCGGCGGCGACGCACTCGCCGTCGCCTGCGAGCACGGCGACGTGGTCCTCGCCAACAACGCGGACGCCCTGCTCGGCTGCGTCGTGGGCGACTTCTGCGCAGCGCACACCACTGACGGGAGCGCGGTCATCATCGCGGCTCGCCGTAGCGAGGTGGCTGAGTTGAACGCCCGGGCTCGCCTCGAGATTGACCGCGCCGGCCAGCTCGGCGCCGAACGACTGGAACTCGACGGCGGCGAGTTCGCCGTCGGCGACATCGTCGTCATCAAGCGCAACGACAAGCGGCTCGGCATTCAGAACGGCAACCGCGGCCGCGTCGTCGCGGTAGCCACCGACCAACGGGCGCTGCGCGTCAAACTCGCCGACGGTCACATGACCGACCTGGACGCGCGCTTCCTCGCGGATACAGGCCGTCGCCAGCAGCCGGCGCTCGTCCACGGCTACGCCGCCACCGCGCACGTCATGCAGGGCCAGACCGCAGACCGCGTCTTCGTGCTCGGCTCCGAAGGCATCTCCCGCGAGTAGGGCTACGTCGCATTCACCCGAGCTCGCGAACGGACACGCTTCTACGTCTGCGACGGCGATCGGTCCCTCAGCGCGACCTCCACGGCACTCGACACGTCGCAGGCGCAACAGGCCGCGTTGTCGATCCTGGACAGAAACGAGCTCGCCTCACGGGCGACCGAAGAACTCGTCGCCGAGCGAGCCCGCCTCGCGCGCGTGCTGGCCGCCGACCCGACCGCAGCGGACGCCCGCTCGCTCGCCAACCTGGACCGCGAGCTGGAGCGAGCGCACAACGCGCTCGAAGCGGCGAGCGAGAGACGACGTGCGGCGGAGCAGACACGGAGCCGGCTCTTCCGCCGTCGCGGCCCCGACTGCACGACGGCCGAACGCGACGGGACCGCGGCAGCCGAGCGCGTCACCGGGTTGGTCGCGGAGCGGCACGAGCGCCGCATCGCACCCCGATGGGCGGAAGCGCACGCCGAGGAAATCGCCTGCCACAGCGCCATCGTCGACGAACTCGACGCGCGCGCCCACACACGCGAACGCACCTACAAGCACGCGACGCCCCCCGGTACATCGCAGACGCTCTCGGCACTCGACCGGACACTCGCGACGAGCGGGCCGCCTGGGACCGCGCGCTGCACGTCGTCGAGCGCTACCGCGCTCGACACGGCATCGACGACCCCTGGCGCGCACTCGTCGCTCGCCGACCCGACACGGGGCCGCCGCTTGGAACGAGGCAAAACGAGAGCTCGATCGCGCGCAGCGACTCCTCGGACTCGGCGACGTCGGTCGCGAGCGGTGAGGGGGACCAAGTTTCCACGCTCGGCGCTACTCGAGGCAGTGAACAACCACGTCATCTACTTCGAAGGCCGCCCGGCCGCGATCGCGTTCGAGGTGGGCATCGTCTTCGCGTCGTGGGTCAACGCGCTCGAACGTGACGACTCCGTCTGGCAGTGCGTCGCCGCGGCGGCGGCCTGCGCCTACGACGTCCTGCTGGGCGCGCTGGAAGGCCCATACACCGAGGCGATGGGCTTGGCTTACGCGCGCGGAGCCTGGATCGGCGCCGACCGCTTCGACGAGACCCACCCCCCAGCGGACTGAGTCCGCAGTTCCCGCTCTCAACGGTTCGCGACCTCTGATGCCAGACCGCGGCAGACGCGCATACGGCTCCGGTTCGGTGTTCATCAGGCGCCACGCCTACTACGGGAAATGGCGTGTGGGAGGCGTCCAGATGCAGCGCGAGCTCGGTCCGATCAAGGGACCGTCGGCCCGGACGGCCTCACGCGCCGAACCGCGGAGAAGCGGCTCCGCGAGCTGATGGCCACGCTCGCGCCCCCGCGGGAGCATTCGACGACTGACATCCTCGCCGCCGGCGGCGTCTACCTCGACCACCTGGAGCACGTCATGCAGCGCAAGCGCACGACGATCCAGGACTACCGGATCATGCTCGACCGCCACCTCGGCCCGTTCTTCGGCGCGACGCCGATCGGGGCGATAGCGCCCCATAAGGTCGCCGACTTCATCGCCACTAAGCGGCGCGACGGGCTCGCCCCGAACACCGTCAAGAACCAGCTGAACTCCCTCCACGCGCTGTTCAAGTTCGCGGTCCGCCGCGAGTGGGCGCCGCGGAACCCCGTCGACTTCGTCGACCGGCCACCCTCACCATCGAGCGATCCCGACATCCGCTTCCTGGACCGCGAGGAGCTCGAAGCCTTGCTGCGAGCCGCCGGCGATGACCTGCTGGCGCCTACCGATCGCGCGTTGTGGCTGACTGCCGCGACGACCGGGCTGCGCCAAGGCGAACTCGCCGCGCTGCGCTGGCGCGACGTGGACTGGAACGCGCGCGTGGTCCGTGTCCGACGCAGCTTCTCCCGCGGCCAGTACACAACGCCCAAGAGCCGCCGATCGGTGCGCGCCGTCCCGATGCCCGACCGCGTCGCGGCCGCACTGGCGCGCCACTTCTCGCAGTCCACGTACCAGCACGACGACGAGCTGGTCTTCGGCCACCCACACAGCGGCCGTCCATACGACGCGAGCAACATGCGCGAGCGCTTCAAGGCGGCGCTGGCACGCGCAGGTCTCCGGCCGCTCCGCTTCCACGACCTGCGCCACACCTACGGCACTCTTATGGCCGCGGCCGGTGCCCCGCTGCGAACCCTCCAGGGTTGGATGGGCCACCGCGACTACAAGACGACCGCGGTCGACGCAGACTTCGCGCCGGACCCGTCACAGGGAGCTGCTTGGGCCGAGCGAGCGTTCGGCTCAAGCAGCCTCGATCTCGACAGGGTCACGCCCAACGACCCGAGAACGACGAAAGCCGCCCGGTGGGCGGCTCGTAGTCATGTCATCGGCAGGGAGCCCGCCAACCTTTAGCCCTGTTCGTGGTGTTGGCGCGTTGCCGCTCAGGTCAGCCCGGCGGTCAGCTCTCGGAGCGCGTCCGGCGGACGTAGAAGCAGGCCTAAAGGGCCGCGGCGCTCGGAGTCGACGGCGGCCGACGTCGCGCAGCTTCTTGAGGTGGTGCTGATCGTCGGCTGCGCCACGTCGAAGAGCGGGATCGACTCGTGGACGCAGACCTCGCCAAGGCGCCCGCGTTGCCTGTCGCGGGAGTTACCCGTCGCTGGGTGGCTCCCAGGTTGAGTCGTCTGCGTCACAGCCGACCGGTGATGCGTCTAGGAGCGCAACCCACTCCCTTGTTACTTCCTGCCCCTCCAGCATGGAAGTCAGCCCTTGGCGCATCGCTCGCAAAGGGGGACGTAGGTCGCGCGACAGACGTTCCACGGGCGCGATTGCTTTCAGCATGCCCTGCATGCCCTCGAGCGCAAATGTTGATGCCCTCGCCAAGTCGCGGACCAAGCCAAAGAACTCGCAGACCTCGTCCTTGATCGATGGATCTTCGTCAAAGGCGATGCCTGATTGCTCGATGATCTCCCGGATTCCGGCGTCGATCGTGTGGAGATGGGACGCGAATTCGTTGCCGAGCTCGCGAAGATCTCCAGCAGGAGCGTCTAGATCCGTAGCGACTTGTCGCGCGACTCGCAGGCGTCCGGCATACCCCTTGCCCTGAGCGTCGCTTCGCTGGAACCCGGCTGTGCCCCGTTCCACAGACTCGCGGATTCGCTCAAGCTCAAGTCCGATCTTCTCGAGTGTCTCGTTCCACGCTGGCATTGCGTCTTCGGCTGCCGCAATGCGATCGATAATTCCCAGCTCTTCGTCACTAGAGGAGGGGTCGGAGGACGCCAATGCTTCCGCCGCGGCTGCTGCGTCGACTTTCTCGGCGGCAGCATTTGCGTCGACCAAGCGCTGGGCGAGCTTCGTGACGCCTCGTCGATAATCGCCGGACTCCCTCTCGGCGAAGCGCAGGTCTGACCAGTCTTGCCACTGAAACTCTCGGATCAGGGCGACCAAGTCGTCGTCTGCATCCTCGTCGTGCAGGCCCGGGAAATCCACGTACAGCACTGGGAGAACTAGCTCGGTGACGCCGAACGCCTTCGCCTGGCGTGCGAAGAATTGGAACTCGCGCCGGCACTCCGCGCTCCGGAAGTACCTCGGGGTAATAACCGGAATGAAAAACGCGATCGATGCCAGGCTCGAATCGATCTTCGCGCGCCACTTGTCGCCCCACTCGAGAGCGTCTTGGTCGAGGAAAAGCTCGATCGGCTCCCCGGTCAGCATCTCGAACTGCTGCGCGACGTCTCGAGCGAGTTGCGCAATGCGGCCGTGCTCCGCTTGATCGTCAGCGTGAACGTACGACCAGAAGCCTTTTAGCGCCATCAAGGCATCCTAACCAATATGCATCGGCAGAGGCTCCTCAGTTCATAGGCCTCTTCCCAGTGAGTGTCCTCTGTGCGACATATGGGCGGCAGCGGGCGACTTCGCGGGCGGGCGCTCGGCGCCTTCGTGAGCCGTTGTTCTCGCCTGGCGCAGACCGAGTGGGTGTCCCAGCTTATGGACGACAACGATCTGCATCTCGTCGGGGAGCCAGACTGGTCTTGGGCGGGTACCAGTTGGGTAGCAATTTCAACGCAACCCAAGGCAACTGGGATCAACTAATTTGGCTCAACAGAGCCGAACCGGTCCAACGAGACCACGCTCAGGCAAGCTACGGAACCGAAGGTCAGAGGTTCGAATCCTCTCGGGCGCGCTCTGCATGAAGGCCTCGCGAAAGCGGGGCCTTCGTCGTTAACCGCCCGGTGTGGGTCGCTCAGTCGTGTGCGGCCTCGCCGATGAGCTTCTCGACGAGGACGCAGTCCTTCCATTGGCCGTCGAGCTTGCCGTGACGGCGTTGGATGCCGGCTCGGTCGAAGCCGGCGGCGTCGTGGGCGGCGAGGCTGGCGTGGTTGTCGGTGAAGATGCGGCTGGTGAGCTTGTAGAGGCCGTGGCGCTCGGCTTCGGCGCAGAGCTCGTCGAGAAGCTGTCGGCCGAGCCCTTGGCCGCGGGCGTCGGGGCTGACGTAGACGGCGTGTTCGCCGATGCCTTCGTAGACGCAGCGATCGGAGTACGCCCCCGCGCGGGCGAAGCCGAGGACGCGTCCGTCCTGCTCGGCGACGATGAAGGGCTGCCCGTCGGTCGCCCAGCCGCGGAGCTCGTGCGGATCGCGTGGCCGGGTCTCGAAGGTGGCGACGCGGTCGGCGATGCCGGCGTTGTAGATGGCTGTGACGGCGGCCACATCGTCGGCGCGACCCGCGCGGAGCTCGACGTCGCTCATTCGGGCTTGCGAGCGCGGATGATCGCCGACGCCGCGTGCGCGTGAACGCGGTGGGTCGCGGTGATCTCGACGTCGGTGAGGCCCGCGTCGGCGAGGTACTGGACGAACTGGTCGTGGGTGAGCGCTCCGGCGATGCAGCCGACGTACTGCTGCATGTCCTCGCGGGTGGCGGCGTCCATGTCCGGGTCGGCGATCACGTCGGAGACGGCGAAGGTACCGCCGGGCTTGAGGACGCGGGCGGCCTCGCGGAGGACGGTCGGCTTGTCGGTGGAGAGGTTGATGACGCAGTTCGACAGCACGACGTCGACGCTCTCGGCCGGGAGCGGGATCGCCTCGATCTGGCCCTTGAGCCAGTGGACGTTGGTGATCCCGGCCTTGGCCTGGTTGGCGCGGGCGAGGGCGAGCATCTCGTCGGTCATGTCCAGGCCGTAGGCGGTGCCGGTGGGCGCGACCCGCCGCGCGGAGAGCAGCACGTCGATCCCGCCGCCCGAGCCGAGGTCGAGCACGGTCATGCCGTCGCGCAGCTCGGCCATCGCGGTCGGGTTGCCGCAGCCGAGTGACGCGATCAGCGCCTCCTCGGGGAGCTGGCCCTGCTCGCCGTCGGCGTAGAGGCCACGGCCGAACAGGTCGGCCTGCTCGTCCGTGATGAGCCCGGCGTCGGGGCCGCAGCAGCCGCTGCCGGACTCGCTGGTGGTGGCGACCGCGGCGGCGGCGTAGCGGGCGCGGACGGTCTCGCGCAGCTCGTCCGCGTCGGCGGTCTTGCCGGCCGCGCAGCCGCACGTGCCGCCGGCCCCGCTGGTCTCGCAACAGGCGGCCTTCTCGGACGGCTCGCAACACGTCTCCTGCACGCTGGACGAGCAGCAGGATGCAGCGGTGGTCTCTTCGGTCAGCTCAGCCATGCGGTCAGCTCCTGGAGTGCGTCGGGGAGGACGTAGTAGTAGGCCCACAGGCCGCGGCGCTCCGAGTCGACGATGCCGGCGTCGCGGAGCTTCTTGAGGTGATGCGAGAGCGTGGGCTGGGAGACGTCGAACAGCGGGACCAGCTCGCAGACGCAGACCTTGCCGGCGTGCTTGCGCAGCACGTCGACGAGCTGCAGGCGGATGGGGTCACCGAGGGCCTTGGCGATCTCGGCCATGCGCACGGCCTGGTCGCGATCGACGTCGGGATAGACGACCGGCTCACAGCACGGCTCGCCGGCGGGGCGCTTGGTCTTGGGTGCGAGTTCCAGATCGACGGCCATCTATATACATCAGTATCGATTGAATTGGCAGTTGTCAATGGATACGGTGCGGCCCGTCAACGACCGTCGCCGACCAGGCTCACGTGTGAACGCCACCGCCACCTCCGCATCGACCCGCGACCCAGTCGTCGCCAGGCTCTCGACCCTCGACCGGTTCCTGCCGCTGTGGATCGCGCTCGCGATGGCCGCCGGCCTCGCGCTGGGATCGCTGATCCCGGGGTTCGACGACGCCCTCGACCGCCTGCGGGTCGGCACGGTGTCGCTGCCGATCGCGCTCGGGCTGCTGCTGATGATGTACCCGGTGCTCGCGCGGGTGCGTTACGAGGAGATCGGCAGCCTGCGCGGCGAGCGGAAGCTGATGATCAGCTCGCTCGTGCTGAACTGGATCGTCGGGCCGCTGTTGATGTTCGCCGTCGCGTGGCTGTTCCTCGCCGATCAGCCCGAGTACCGGACCGGGCTGATCGTCGTCGGCCTCGCGCGCTGCATCGCCATGGTGCTGATCTGGACCGACCTCGCCTGCGCCGACCGCGAGGCCACCGCGCTGCTGGTCGCCATCAACTCGCTGTTCCAGATCGCGGCGTACTCGGTCCTCGGCTGGTTCTACCTGTCGGGCCTCCCGAGCTGGATCGGCCTGGACACCCAGGGCTTCGAGGTCTCGATGTGGGAGGTCGCGCGCACCGTGCTGATCTTCCTCGGCATCCCGCTGCTCGCCGGCTACCTGACCCGCGTCGTCGGGCTGCGGCGCCGCGGCGCCGACTGGTACGAGCGCGCCTTCCTCCCGCGGATCGGACCCGTCGCGCTGTACGGCCTGCTGTTCACGATCGTGATGCTCTTCGCCATCCAGGGCGACGCCATCACCGACCAGCCGTTTGACGTCGTCCGCATCGCGATCCCGCTGCTCGTCTACTTCGCCGCCATGTTCGCCCTCTCGTTCCTCACCGGCGTCTGGCTCGGCCTGGGCTACCCGAAGACGTCCACGCTCGCGTTCACCGCCGCGTCCAACAACTTCGAGCTCGCGATCGCCGTCGCCATCGGCGTCTGGGGCGCCAGCTCGGGCCAGGCCCTCGCCGGCGTCGTCGGCCCCCTCATCGAGGTGCCGGTCCTGGTCGCGCTCGTCTACGTCGCCCTCTGGCTTCGCACCCGCTCCTTCCCCTCGATCCCGGAGCCCGTCCGATGAGCCACGTCCTGTTCGTCTGCCTGCACAACGCCGGCCGCTCTCAGATGAGCCAGGCGCTGTTCGAGCGCGCCGCCCAAGGCCGGCACACCGCGGAGTCGGCGGGCAGCGTCGCGGACCCTGGCGGCCACGTGCACCCCGAGGTGGTCACGGCGATGGAGGAGCTCGGCGTCGATCTGTCAGGCCGACGCCCGCAGCGGCTCACGCACGAGCTGGCCGAGCGCGCCGACCTCGTGGTGACGATGGGCTGTGGGGACACGTGCCCGTACATCCCGGGCAAGCGCTACCTCGACTGGGACCTCCCGGACCCGAAGGGGCGCCCGGTGGACGAGGTGCGCGCGACGCGCGACGAGATCCAGCAGCGCGTCGCGGCGCTGCTCGCCGAGCTTGACGGGGCGCTCTCGCCTTGAGCCGGCGCCCCCTATCGGGCTGCCGGCTGGAAGAGCTCGATCGGGTTGCCCGACGGATCCTCGAGCAGGATCTGCTGGCCGCCGGGGCCACGCACGATGTCGTTGCGGAAGTGCACGCCCGCGGCGCGCAGGCGGTCGACCTCGGCCGCGAGGTCCTCGACGATGAAGTGGAGGCGGTTCCAGCCGCCGGGGGCCGGGGTGCGGCCGTCGGGCATCGGGCGGCCGGCCGAGCTGGTGGGGCCGCTGAGCAGCAGCCTCAGGTGGCCTCGGACGACGTCGGCGAACGCCGGTGCGGCGTTGAGGCTCTCCGTGAAGCCGAAGTGCTGGACGTAGAAGGCCAGGGCCGTCTCGACGTCGTCGACCATGTAGCGGACGTTCACGCGCTCATCGGGCACGGGCGTGCCGACCATGTCCGGGACGATACCTCGTGGCGGGCCGGCGCCGTGCGCTAGCTTCAGGCATGACCGAGCGAAGTAACGCTACCGGCGGCACCCGGGTAACGCGGATCGGCGCGCTCGTGCCGCTGACGGAGCCGGGGTGGGTCGACGCCGGCCGGCATCTGCTGGCCGGCCTGCAGCTCGCCGCGACCGAGCGCGGTGTCGAGCTCGTGGTCCGCGACACCGCGGCCGATCCGGCGAAGGCGGCTGCAGCCGTCGAAGAGCTGGCCGAGCTGGGCGTGGCCGCGGTGGTCGGGGAGTACCACAGCGTGGTCGCCCGGACCGCCGCGGCGACGGCCGATGCGCTCGGCTTGCCGTTCCTGTGCTCGTCGGCGGTACTCGACGCGCTGACGGAGGAGCCGACGGAGGTCGTGGCGCGGATCGCCCCGCCGCAGTCGCGCGGCTGGTCGCTCTACGCCGACTTCCTCAAGGACGCCGGGCACAGCCGGATCGCCGTCGTCAAGCAGCCGAGCGTGTACTGGGCGGCCGGGACGCGCATCCTGCGCGAGCACCTGGACGTGGTCGAGCTCCAGCCCGACGACGTCACCGACGGACTCGCGGAGAGCGAAGCCACGGCGCTGCTGCTGCTCGTCGGCGCGCCCGAGCCGTCGACGTCGATCGTCGCCGCCGTCCGCCGCGACCCGCGCCTGGAGCACGTCCTGATCGGCGCGCCCGCCGGGCAACCCGAGTTCGCGGACTGGACCGGCATCCCGTTCCTGCGGTACCTGCCCGACCAGCTCACGCCGCTCGGCGTGCGCGTCGAGGCGGCGCTCCGCGACGCGCTCGGCGACGCTCCCTCTTTCGTCGCCTTCGAGGGCTACGACACGATCCTCGCGCTCGGCGCGCCGTGGGCGGACGTGGACGTCGAGGGAACGCGCGGTCGCATCACCTTCTCGCGCGTGCCGGGCGTCAGCGTCTGGCAGTGGGCGTGGCCGCCGATCCAGGTGGTCGACCGCGACCCGGCGAACCCGGACGCGTTCCGCGTGCGCTACAGCGCGTCGATCAGCGGGACGCCGAACACGCGCCGGACGCCGGAGTCCTCCCCGAGCTCGAGCCCGGGCTCCTCGAGCAGCTCGGCGTAGTCGTCCGGGTGGACGAGGATCTCGACGGCGGCCTCGGCCAGGCGGGCGTCGAGCCGTAGCGACTCCGCGCGCTCCGGCGACAGGCTGACGGCCGCGACGGTGCCCGGCAGGGCGCTCTCCGTCACGCGGACGGAGGCCACGGGGCGGTCGCCGCCGCGGGCCTGGTCGATCTCGCGCCGGATGGCTTCGGAGACGTGCTTCATACGCATGGATGGTCGCAGCCGGGCGAAAACGGGGATACTGCGGGTGTGAACCCGATCAGTGACGACTGGACTCATCGCGGCACACGCCGACGTGGTCTTCCCTGACCGCGCGGGCCGGGCGTGCCTTGGACACGATCCCGGCGACCGCACTGGTGCTGCTCGGCATCGTCAGCGTCCAGCTGGGCTCGGCGGTGGCGAAGCAGCTCTTCGACGAGGTGGGCAGCTTCGGGACCGTCGCGCTGCGGCTGTTCTTCGCCGCGGCGGTGCTGACCGCCCTGTGGCGACCGGCGCTGACGCTGGACCGGCGCGCGTGGACGGCCGTCGTCAGCTACGGCGTCGTCCTCGGGCTGATGAACCTGTGCTTCTACCTGTCGCTGGCGCGGATCCCGCTGGGCATCGCGGTGACGATCGAGTTCCTCGGGCCGCTCGCCGTCGCCGTCGGCGGGTCACGGCGCGCGCTGGACGTGGTGTGGGCGCTGCTGGCCGCCGGCGGCGTGGTGCTGCTGATGGAGGGCGACGGTGATCTCGACCTGCTCGGCGTGCTGCTCGCGCTCGCGGCCGGCGCGTTCTGGGGCCTCTACATCCTCGTCGGCGCGGCGCTCGGGCGGCACACGACGGAGGGCAACGGCCTCGCGCTCGGGATGGTCGTCGCGGCGCTCATCGCCGTGCCCGCCGGGGTCGCCGACAGCGGCACGGCCCTGCTGCAGCCGTGGGTGCTGGCGGCGGGCTTCGGCGTCGCGCTGCTGTCGTCGGTAGTCCCGTACACGCTGGACCTCGAGGCGCTGCGCCGGCTCCCGCCGCGCGTGTTCGGGATCCTGATGAGCCTCGAGCCGGCGATGGCGTGCCTGATCGGCCTGGTCGTGCTCGGCGAGTCGCTCGGCGGCGTCCAGTGGCTCGCGGTGCTGTGCGTCGTCGTCGCGTCGGCCGGGGCCACCCGGGGCGCGGACCCGTAGCTCAGGGCTCGAAGCGCGCGGCCGCGCCCGCCAGCAGCCATTCCAGGCCGACGTCGAACGTGTCCGCCGGGATCGGCAGGTCGTCGTTCGCGACCGTCTGACGGGCCGACGTCAGCGCGACGTGCCCGAACGTGTAGGAGTCGACCGCCGCGAGCAGGCGATGCTTGTCGGCATCGCTGCCGCGGAGCCCGGCCAGCGCGCGCATCGACTCCTCGTGATGGCGCCGGAAGCTCTCGCGCCGTGAGCCGGCGCCGCCGAGGCCGGCCGTGAGCCACGGGTGCCGCTCGGCGGACTCGCGGGCGGCGCGGGCGATCTGACGCAGCGCCTCGCGCCAGTCGGAGGACAGCGCGTCGCCGATCAGGCCCTCGTCGACGATCCGGTCGAGCATCAGGCCGACGAGCTCGGTCTTGTCGCCGATGTGGTTGTAGAGGCTCATCGGCCGCGCGGGCAGCTCCGCGGCCAGCCGCCGGATCGAGACCGCGTCGAGGCCCTCGGCGTCCGCGACCTCGACCGCCTTGGCGACGATCGCGTCACGCGTGAGCACTGGGCGCTGGGGCGGCATCTCGCCCGGATCCTAACTGGGCGATACACCGTATCGTTTGTGCGATACGGTGTATCGCCATGACCGACGACACCCGCCTCACCCCGGAGCTGCTGCGCCTCTCCGGGGTCCTCCTGCTCGGCGCGATCGCCGCGATCCTCGACACGACCATCGTCGCCGTCGCGATCGACCGGCTCGGCGCGGAGCTCGACACCACGATCTCGACCATCCAGTGGGTCTCGACCGGCTACCTGCTCGCGCTGACGGTCGCGATCCCGCTCACGGGCTGGGCGGTCGGCCGCTTCGGCGGGCGCACCATGTGGCTGTTCTCGCTCACCGGGTTCCTCGGCGGCTCGGTGCTGTGCGGCCTGGCGTGGTCGGCGGAGAGCTTGATCGTGTTCCGCGTCGTGCAGGGCCTGGGCGGCGGGATGCTCGTGCCGCTGATGCAGTCGATCCTCGCGCAGGCCGCCGGTCCCAAGCGGATCGGCCGCGCGATGGGCATCGTCGCGATCCCGGCGCAGCTCGGCCCGATCCTCGGCCCGGTGATCGGCGGGCTGATCGTCGACGGCGCGAGCTGGCGCTGGATCTTCTTCGTCAACGTCCCGGTCTGCCTCGCCGCGCTCTTCCTCGCCTGGCGCTGGATGCCACACGACCGCGCCGAGGACCGCCGCGCGACCCGCCTCGACTTCGCGGGGCTGGCGTTGCTGTCGCCCGCCTTGGCCGGGATCGTCTTCGGCCTTTCGCGGGCGGGGGACGCCGGCGGCTTCGGCGCGGCGCAGGTGCTGATCCCGCTCGGCCTCGGGCTGACGTTGCTCGCGGTGTTCGTCGTCCACGCGCTGCGCACCCGCGCGGAGCCGATCATCGACGTCCGGCTGCTGCGCGTCCGCTCGTTCGCCGCCGCGAGTGGCCTGATGTTCGCGCTCGGCGGCTCGCTGTTCGGTGCGATGTTCCTGCTGCCGCTGTTCGAGCAGATCGCCCGCGACCGCAGCGCGCTGGAGGCGGGCCTGCTGCTCGCGCCGCAGGGCGCCGGCACGATGATCGCGCTGGTCGTCGCCGGGCGCCTGAGCGACCGCGTCGCGCCCCGCGGGCTCGTCCTGACGGGGCTCGCGCTCGGCACGCTCTCGACGCTGCCCTACGCGCTGGTCACCACGGGGACGAGCGAGGTGCTGCTCGGCGCGGCGCTGTTCGTCCGCGGCGTCGGCCTCGGCCTGGCGATCGTGCCGGTGATGTCCTCCTTCTACGCCGACGTGCCGCGCGCCGCGATCCCCGGCGCGACCGCGTCGATGCGGATCATCCAGCAGATCGGCGGCTCGCTCGGCACCGCCGTGCTCGCGGTCATCCTCCAGCACGCGCTCGCCGACTCCACGTCCGCGACGGACGCGTTCGGCACCACGTTCTGGTGGACGGTCGGCCTCGCCGGCGCCGCCCTCGTCCCCGCCCTGCTCCTACCCGGCCGCCGGCCGCAGGCCGAGTAGGCGCGCCACGCGCGCGGGCTCGGCGATGACGTCGATCGCCGCGATCCGGCCCTCGCGCACCGTGAAGCGCATGATCCGCTCCGGCGCGCCGCCGGCGTGCACGAGCACGCCGACGCGGCCGTCGACGATGACGGGCTCCGGCAGCGCCCGTGTCGGGCCGATCGCGCGGGCGCTCTCGGCGACCGTCCGCGCGCCGTGGATCACCTGCAGGACGCCGGTGCCGAGGTCGGCGCGCAGGGTGATGCCCGGGTCGAGCACGGCCAGCAGGTCCTCGAACGAGCCGCCCCGCGCGGCGGCGAGGAAGGCGTCGACGACCGCGCGGTCGGCCCCGGCGGTGTCGGGATCGCTGCCGCGGGTGCGGCGGCGCGCGCGGCTCGCGAGCTGGCGGACGGCGTCCGGCGAGCGGTCGAGCACGCGGGCGACGTCGTCGAACGGCAGCCCGAACAGGTCGTGCAGCACGAACGCGACGCGCTCGGCCGGTGAGAGCGTGTCGAGGACGACCGTCAGCGCGCTGCCGACCGCGTCGGCCAGCAACGCCTCGCGCTCGGGGTCGGGTGCGTGCTCGTCGACGCGCGCGACGACCATGTCCGGCAGGTGGCCGTCGTCCTCGCGCCGGCGCGACTGGCTGTCCAGCAGCGTCAGGCACACGCGCGAGACGATCGTGGTGAGCCACCCGCCGGGGTTCTCCACGCCGTCGAGACCGGCGCGGCTCGCGCGGATCCACGCCTCCTGCAGCGCGTCGTCGGCCTCCGCGGCCGAGCCGAGGATCCGCAGGGCCACGGCGTGCAGGTGCGGCCGGTGCTGCTCGAAGACCTCGAGGTCGTCCATCTCGCTTGTCACATCCTCGCGAATCGGTTGGTCAGGGCATTGACCGTCCCAACCGACGCGACGTGACAAGGAGCTCACGATGCCGACCACCCTCACCGCCCGCCAACCGCAGCCCGTGTTCACCGTCGAGGGCGCGATGGACGCGCTGCAGACGCTCAGCCAGTCGATCAGCCGCGTGAAGCTGCCCATCAACCGCGAGTTCGTGCACCTGCGGGCGAGCCAGATCAACGGCTGCAGCGTATGCGTGGACATGCACGCGAAGGCGCTGCGCAAGGCGGGCGAGAGCGAGGAGCGCGTGTTCGCGATCGGCGCCTGGCGCGATACGCCCTACTTCACGCCGGCCGAGCGCGCGGCGCTCGCGCTCACCGAGGCCCTGACGCGGCTCGCCGACCAGACGGACGCGGTCCCGGACGAGCTCTGGGAGGAGGTCTCGCAGCATCTCGACGAGGCGCAGCGCGCCGCGCTGGCGCTCGACATCGCGCAGATCAACGTCTGGAACCGGCTGAACGTCGCGACGCGGCAGATCGTCGGCGAGCAGAGCTGGTAGCGCCGAGCGGGGGTCTCGCCGAGGCGAGACCCCCGACCCGGTCAGTCGTAGTCGACGACGAGCTCGGCGTCCGAGAACTCGACGACGTACGGCTCGTACACCGTCGCCCCGGGCATCGTCAGCCCGACGCCGTAGTTGTCCGCGGGTCCGCCGACCCACCCGGCGACGAGGTCCGTGACGTCGATCTCGGTCCACTGCCCGACGCCGTTCGGCACGGCCTCCTCGCTCGGGGCCGTGAAGTCGCCGCCGGGCGTGGTCCAGGTCCACCAGTGGAACTCGTAGATGCCGGAAGATGACCAGTCGCTGGCCACCGCCGATGCGTCCACCGCCGTGGGATAGCCGCCTGACTCATCGGATTGGTAGAGGCGGAGCGTCGCCTCGTTCACGTCGGCGGTCGAGGGGATCGAGCTGACGTCGAACTTCAGGAGCGAGTGCCACCGGTACCCCTGGTCGTCCATTCCGACGATCGGGTCGGTCTCGCCGTCGCAGGGCTCGGGCGGGTAGTTGATCATCACGCAGGACTCGGTCACCTCGAACGGGACCTCCGTCGCACTCGCGCTCGCCGGGACCACGCACAGCACCGCGCACGCGGCGATGACGCTCCATCTGGACGACAGCCAACGCACGACCTCGTGAGTCGCGTTCGCGTACATCTCGCACCTGCCTTTGAGTTGGGGGCCTGGGCCGGGGAGCCACCCCGGCAAGCACCGACGCGAGGATCAAATACTGAGGAGACGATGACTGTCAAGGTTCACGCGGTGACACGCGTCACTTGGCGGTTCGGGTATACGTGCGGGGGCGCGTGCCGCGCTTCGCCAGCGCACACGGGGCGCGTACCGCCGGGTCCGGGCGCAAAGACGGCTGTCGCACCTGCCGCCTCTTTCGCTCGCGACCCGGCACGCCTTCGTGCGCTCACCGCACTAACCCGGACGACTCACAATCTGGTTGTCAGGTTGACAGACAATTCTCATCCCAGGTAGTTTCGCCTCTCACGCAACAAATCTGGGCCGGATGGCCCGGATCAGCAACGAGGGGGAGAGGATGAGAGGGAAATGCGCAAGCCTGGCGCTGCTGGGGCTTGCCTTGGCGCTGCCGGAGGTGGCGCAAGCCGCGCCCGCGGCCGCAGCGCCGAAGGTGCTCGTGGTCACGAGCACCACCGACGCGGTGACGACCGCCGGCCTGGCCGCGATCAACAACGCCGCGAGCGGTGACACCTTCACCGTCACCGCGCCCGCGCCGGCCGCGGTGGGCGAGCAGTTCACGCCGGAGAACCTGGAGACCTACCGTGCAGTGGTCTTCCTGAACACCGGCCTGACGAGCCCGCTGACCGACGCGCAGAAGGCCAACTTCGAGGCGTACTTCAAGAAGGGCGGCGGCTACGTCGGCATCGGATCCGCCGTGGAGACCGACGCGTCATGGCAGTTCATGACGGACGTCCTCGGCACCCGGTCGACCAGCCGCACCCCGCAGCAGACGGGCTCGGTCAAGGTCTTCGACCGCGTGCATGATGCGAGCAAGGACCTCCCGCTCGTCATCGACCGCGACGACCACTGGTACAACTTCAACACCACCGACGCCAAGCTCAAGATCCGCGGCAACTCGCACGTCTTGGCCTCGGTCGTGGAGGACCCGTTCGGCCCGCAGCCCCAGGGTCAGACGCTGGACGGCATCGCCGGCGGCACGATGGGTGCCGACCACCCGATCTCCTTCTGCAAGGACTTCCAGGGCGGCCGCTCGTTCTACACCGCGCTCGGCAACACCGCCGCCGCGTTCGACGCGACCCTCACGACGCACCTCAAGGGCGCGATCAAGTGGGCGACGGGCAACAGCGACCCGGCCTACAGCGACTGCGGCGCCACCGTGCTGAAGAACTACCAGCAGACGAAGATCGGCTCGCCGCCGAACCTGCAGGAGCCGATCGGCTTCGACCAGCTCCCGGACGGCCGCGTCCTTCAGACGGACCGCCTCGGCACGCTGCGCATGCACGACCCGAAGACCGGCAAGACCACGGTCATCGCCGACTTCCAGAACCCGCGCCTGCCGTCGACCCAGCGGATCTACTCCGCGGGCGAGGACGGCCTCTACGGGCCGGCCGTCGACGCGGACTTCGCGACCAACAAGTGGGTCTACCTCTTCTACTCGCCGCAGACGGTCACGGACGTCAAGCTGTCCAACGGCCAGATCGTCACGCAGACGACGCCGAACACCCGGCCGCCGGACGCCGCGCCGACCAAGGACGCGTGGGACCCGTACGTCGGCTACCACCAGCTCAGCCGCTTCAAGTTCATCGACAGCACGCCCACCAGCGATGCGCGCCTGGACCTGACGACCGAGCAGCAGATCCTCCGCGTCCCGATGAACCGGCAGGAGTGCTGCCACGTCTCGGGCGATATCGACTTCGACAAGCACGGCAACCTGTGGCTGGTCACGGGTGACGACACGCCGGCCGGCGGCATCAACGCCGGCGGTTTCGGCCCGTTCAACTCGCAGAAGACCGACGAGCAGCAGACCGTGCGCGTCAACAACGCCACGGGCGGCACGTTCACGCTGACGTTCGACGGCCAGACGACGGCCCCGATCGCGTACAACGCGAACGGGCCCGCGATCGACGCCGCGCTCGAGGCGCTTCCGAACATCGAGGCCGACGAGATCCAGGTCAGCCCGCTCCCGTCGCAGACGAACCCGAACACCGTCAACACGACGACCATCAACGTGTTCTTCCGTCGCGGCAAGAGCCAGACGAACCAGCCGCTGATCGCCTCCAACAGCGGCGGTCTGACCGGCGACAACCCGACGGTGGCTACGGCGGTCGCGCCGGCTCCGGGCGGCCAGGTGTACACCGGCGGCCTCGCCGAGGGCGGCATGTACCAGCGCCTCACCGGCGACTCGCGGCGTAGCGCGCTCAACACGAACGACCTCCGCGGCAAGATCCTGCGCATCAACGTCAAGGACAACATCGCGGCCGCGGACGCCAACAAGGCGGACTTCACCGGCAGCGGCACCGGCGCGTACACGATCCCGGCCGGCAACCTCTACCCGCTCGTCGCGGGCGCGCCGCAGGACAAGACCCGCGCCGAGGTCTACGCGATGGGCTTCCGCAACCCGTTCCGCATCCAGGTGGATGAGAACGACGTCGCGTACATCAGCGATTACTCGCCCGACAGCAACGTCCAGTCGCGCGGCCGCGGACCGGCCGGCACCGGCCGCTTCGAGATCGTGCGCAAGCCGGCCAACTACGGGTGGCCGACGTGCTACAAGCGCGACCTCGCGTACTACGAGTGGAACTTCCACGAGTTCCAGCCGAACACGACGACGGTGGGCACGCCGCTGCACACCCCGCCGAAGCTGCACGAGTGCAACGGCCCGACGCAGCGCAACGACTCGCTGTGGAACATCGAGGGCGGTCCGTCGGTCGAGCCCGGCTTGCGTGACGTCCCGCCGGTCACCGACCCGACCATCTGGTACTCGTACCGCGACAACAACACCGGCGCGCCGCTCGGCACGCCGTGCCAGGCCTACTCCGACCCGACTCCGGGCCCGATCGCGCCCGGCTCGACCACCGAGTGCCCGCGGCTGTTCCCGGAGCTCTACACCGGAGGCGTCGGCCCGCACGGCATGACGAAGTACAAGTACGACCCGGCGAACCCGAACCCGAAGAAGTTCCCGCCGTACTACAACGACGCGGTCGTCTTCGGCGAGTGGCAGATGGACACGCTGCGCGAGATGCGCCTGGACGAGCAGGGCCGCATCGTGAAGATCAACGGCTTCCTCGACTGCGGCAGCCGCTCGAACAACACGAACGGCACGTTCCAGTTCGAGTGCGACAACCCGATGGACATGCAGTTCGGCGCCGACGGCGCGTTCTACCTGCTGACCTACGGCAACGGGTTCAACGTCATCAGCCCGGACGCCGGCATGTACAAGTGGGAGTACAACAAGGGCAACAAGTCGCCCAAGGCCGTGATCACCACGGACAAGACCGACGGCGGCACGCCGCTCACGGTCAACTTCTCGAGCGCCGGCTCGATGGATCCCGACCCGCTCGACTCGATCAAGTACGAGTGGGACTTCGGTGACGGCTCGCCGCTCTCGACCGAGCCCAACCCGACGCACACCTACACCAAGCGCGGCCGCTTCACCGCCGTGCTGACGGTGACCGACTCCACCGGCGAGCGGGTGTCGACGAGCACGCTCATCACGAGCGGCAACACGGCGCCGACGATCACGATCGAGGCGCCGCTCGACGGCGGCACGTTCTCCTTCGGCGACACGCTGGAGTTCAAGGTCACGGTCACCGATCCGGACGAGCCGAACATCGACTGCAGCCGGGTCAACGTCAAGTACGTGCTCGGCCACGACTCGCACGGCCACGAGCTGCAGAGCGTCTCGGGCTGCCGCGGGTTCCTGCAGACCGGTGCGGACGAGGCGTCGCACGGCGGCAACGTGTTCGGCGTGATCAGCGCCGAGTACGTCGACCAGGGCGCCGCGGGTGACGTGCCCGCGCTCAAGACGACCACGCAGGTGCAGGTCCGTCAGAAGCGCCAGGAGGTCGAGAACGTCACCACGCAGTCCGGCACGAACACCGCGACGAACACCGACAACGGTGTGGCGGGTACGCACCGAGGCAGCCTGGCTAACAACGACTGGATCCGGTTGAACGGTCCGTTCAACCTGCACCAGATCGAGTCGCTGACGGTCCGCTACACGGACGCCGCCGCCGGTCGCACGGTCGGCTCGCCGCTCGCGGCGATCGAGGTCCGCACGGGTTCGCAGACGGGGCCGATCGTGACCACGTTGAACCTGACGTCGACGGGTTCGACCACCGCCTGGAACAGCCTGGACTTCCCGATCTCGCTCGCGGGCAAGAACGAGTTGTTCCTCGTGTTCCGCCAGGTGGACGGTGGCGCCACCGGCGCCAACCTGTTCAACCTGAACTGGGTGCACTTCAATGGCAACGGCATCACCGTCACCAAGACGGAGACGCCGGGCACGGCGGGCGGCAGCGTTCCGGCGACCCTGTCGCTGTCGCTCGGCGCGCCGGCCACGTTCGGGGCGTTCGTCCCGGGCAAGGCCGACACGTACACCGCCGGTACGACCGCCGACGTCATCTCGACGGCCGGCGACGCGACGCTCAGCGTCAACGACCCCGGTCGCCTGACCAACGGGGCGTTCTCGCTGGCGCAGCCGCTGCAGGTGTCGTTCTCGAAGTCCTCGTGGAACGCACCGGTGTCCAACGACCGCGTGAACGTCACGTTCAAGCAGTCGATCGGCGCCAACGAGCCGCTCCGCACGGGCTCGTACTCCAAGACGGTCACGTTCACGCTGTCGACCACGAACCCGTGATCGCAGCGCCGCGGCGACCCCGCTCGGGGGTCGCCGCGGCCGTCGGCCCCCGGGTGTGAGTGACGGGGGCACCTTCACGCCATGCCCGGGGCCTAGTGTCCTGGGCATGGATGACGGCAACCGCCTCGGGGAGTTCCTCCGCGCACGACGGGAACGGGTGCTGCCCGGCGACGTCGGGCTGCGGGAGGACGACGTCCCGCGACGGGTGCCAGGCCTGCGCCGGGAGGAGCTCGCGCAGCTCGCCGGCGTGAGCGTCAACTACGTCGTCCGGCTCGAGCAGGGCCGTGACCGACATCCCTCACCCCTGGTGCTGGACGCGCTGGCCGCGGCGCTGCAGCTGGACGAGGCCGCGACGGCGCATCTGCACCAGCTCGCGACCCCGCCGGCGCAGCGACCTCGCGCCCGCACACGTGAGGAGACGGTCTCGCCCGACCTCGCGCGCCTCCTCGACCGGCTGGGCGACCTGCCCGTGTCGGTGATGAACCGCTTCGGCGACATCCTGGCCACGACGCCGCTCGCCGCCGCGCTGATGCCCGGCCTCGCCGTCGGCGTCAACGCGTACCGGGCGACGTTCCTGGACCCGTCCTTGCGTGACCTGTTCGGCGACGGCTGGGACCGGATCGCGCGCAGCGTCGTCGCCGGGTTGCGCGCGGTGTCCGCGGACGCCGCCGGCGACCCGCGGCTGGTCGCGCTGGTCGGTGAGCTCTCGCTGGAGAGCGCGGCGTTCCGCCGGCTGTGGGCGCGGCACGACGTCCGGCCGCGCGTCGGCCGGGGCACGAGCGTGATCCACCATCCGCAGGTCGGGACCGTCGAGCTGCGCTACGAGAAGCTCGAGGTCAGCGGGTCCCCTGGCCAGACGCTCGTCATCCACCAGCCCGAGCCCGGGAGCGCGTCCGAACGCGCGCTCGCGCTGCTCGCGTCGCTGATCGCGGAGGCCGCGCCCACGCGCGCGCCTCACGCCGCCTGAACCCGACTCCAAAGGGAGAACCTCGCATGTCCACCGTGCTCCTGACCGGGGGCTCCGGCTTCCTCGGCCTGCACACGATCATCAAGCTGCTCGAGCAGGGCCATGACGTCCGCACGACGGTCCGCTCGCTCGAGCGTGAACCGCAGGTGCGCGCGGCGGTGCCCGACGCGGGCGACCGGCTGACGGTCTTCGCCGCCGACCTGTTGGCCGACGCCGGCTGGGCGGAGGCGGTGGCGGGCGCCGACTACGTCCTGCACGTCGCGTCGCCGTTTCCCGCGGGCGCACCCGACCACGAGGACGACCTGATCGTGCCTGCGCGTGACGGCACCCTGCGCGTGCTCCGGGCCGCGCGCGACGCCGGCGTCCGCCGCGTCGTCGTCACGAGCTCGTTCGCCGCGATCGGCTACGGCCGCGAGCCCGGCGACCACGTCTTCACCGAGGCCGACTGGACCGACCCGGACGCCGACATCGGCGCCTACATCAAGTCCAAGGCGATCGCCGAGCGGGCGGCGTGGGACTACGCGCGCGACGTCGGGCTCGAGCTCACGGTGGTGAACCCGACCGCGATCTTCGGGCCGGTGCTCGACGGCGACCACTCGGCATCGATCGGGATGATCTCCGGCCTGCTGGACGGCTCGATGGCGGGCGGCATCCCGCCGCTGGCGTTCGCCGTCGTCGACGTCCTCGACGCCGCCGACCTGCACGTGCGCGCGATGACCGACCCGGCCGCGGCGGGCGAGCGCTTCCTCGCCGCCGGGGGCGACAGCGTGTGGCTCGCGGACATCGCCCGGATCCTGCGCGACCGGCTGGGCGACGCGGCGGCGAACGTGCCGACGCAGGAGCTGTCGGTCGACGTCCTGCGTGAGGCCGCGAAGGCCAACCCGGCGCTGGAGCCGATCGCGCGGGAGGCCGGCAACCTGCGGCACCTCAGCGCGGAGAAGGCACGGCGGGTGCTCGGGTGGCAGCCGCGCCCGCTGGAGGAGACGGTGGTCGCGACGGCCGAGAGCCTGCTCGCGTGACCAGCGCCCGGCGGCTCCCCTCGGGCCGCCGGGCGCAACCCCCTCCCGGGATCAGTCGACCTTGCCCACCTGCGTGGTGATCAGGCGCGGCTCGGTCACGGTCGCGAACTGGCCACCGGCGGTCGAGTCGCAGTTCAGCTCGACGGTCGTGCCGTCGGTGTGCGTCGCACCGACGACGCTGATGGCGGCCTTCTGGTTGTCGGCGAGCGAGACGACGACCTCGCCGAGCGTCGCGGTGAAGTCACCGATCGGCTCGAGGATCGCGCACGTGAACTCGCCGTCGGAGCCGCTCGTGTTCTCGATGCCGGCGGACGCCATGAACGTGTAGTCGCCGGCGGCCAGCGTCTCGGTGAGCACCGTGTGGGACGTGCCGGAGATGCCGACGTTGTGCGTCTCCTTCGTGGCGGTGAGCGCGTGGCTCGGGCCGATCGGACCCTGCGGGCCGGCCGGGCCGGCGGGACCCTGGGCGCCCGCGGGACCGGCCGGGCCGGTGGCGCCGGCGGGACCCGTCTTGCCGGCGGGCAGCTGGCCGGCCTTGAAGTCCTTGGCGAGCAGCGTGCCGTTCTTGACCTTGGCCGAGGTGACGGCGTTCGTGCGCAGCTGCGCGGAGCCGACGCTGTTCTTGGCGAGGGTCGCGGCGGCGTAGGAGGTGCCACCGAGCGAGCCGACGAGGGCGATCACGGCGACGACCATGGCGGGGGAGGGACGAAGCATTTGGGGAGAGCCTCCGGGGAGAGAGTGTGGACTGCTCCCTAAGACGCACCGGGTGCGCTTCGCCTTACGCGAGTTCTTCGGCGACCGCTTCGGCGGTCGCCGGCAACGCGTCCGCGAGCTGCGCGCGCGAGGAGATCCCGAGCTTGCCGTAGACCCGCGCGAGGTGGTTGTCGACCGTCTTGGTGGTCACGTAGAGCAGCTGCGCGATCTCGCGGTTGCTCAGCCCGTCGCCGGCCAGCTCGGCGACGCGGCGCTCGCCCGGGGTGAGCGCGTCCGGACCGCTGAACATCTGCCGCCGCGGCCGTCCGCCGGCTACGACGAGCTCCTCGTGCGCGCGCCGGACGAGCGCGTCGGCGCCGCAGCGGCGGGCCAGCTCGAGCCCTTCGCGCAGCGGCTCCCGCGCGGCCGCGCGCTGGTTGGCGCGCCGCAGCGCGGCGCCGAGGTCGACGAGGCAGCGCGCGTGGTCCAGTCGCGCGGGCGAGTCCGCGAGCACGTCCGCCGCGGCGGCGAGCCGGGCGGGGTCGCTGCCGTGCGCGAGCGCCTGGCCGTGTAGCGCGACGCCGAGCGCCGACGGCGTGCCCCAGCGGCGGGCGAGCTCGAGCTGCTCGTCGGCGAGCCGGATGGCCTCCGCCGCGCTGCCCTGGTGCAGCAGGCACTCCGCCGCGCCCAGCCGCCACGGGTCGCCCGGGTTGCGCAGGTTGATGCGGGCCGAGCGCTCGCCGAACTCGGTGAAGTCGTCGAGCGCCTCCTCGTGGCGGCCCTGCGCGGCGCGCAGCACGCCGCGCGCGTAGAAGACCGGGTTCAGGCAGACGAACTGCGGCAGCGCGGGCCCGCAGCCGCTCTCGGCGATCGCGGCCTCGGCGCCGTCGAGGTCACCGCGCGCGACCAGCGCCAGCGCGAGCACGCCGAACAGCGGCGGGCGGACGAAGCCCGACAGGCCGGGCAGCACCGCGGCGGTGCGCGCCTCCTGCTCGGCGCGCGTGACGTCCCCGCGCTGCCATGCGATCAGCGCCCGGAGCGCGCACGACGTGGAGATGCCGAACACCGAGCCGCGCGCGCGTGCGTCCGCGAGCGTGTCGTCGAGCACCGACAGCGCCAGCTCGTGCGCGTCCGCGTAGGTGAGCACCCACAGCGCTTCGTAGATCGGGATCGAGTCCGCGGCGTCGGCCGCCTGCACGCGCGCCGCGGCGAGCGCGCGGCGGCCGTGCTCGACGGTCTCCGCCGCCGTTCCCGCGGCCCACTTCCAGCAGGCGACGTTGGCGATCTGCAGCAGCTCGCCGGGCGTCTCGCCGCGGAGCGTCTCGAACCGCGCGAGCCGGCCGTTCGCGCGGCTCACGGTCGCCGGGTTGAGCAGGCCGATCGAGGACAGCGCCGCCTCCATCCGCCACACGTCCTCGGGGTCGGCGATCCCGCCCAGCTCCTCGATCTCGCGCTCGAGCAGCTCGTAGGCCTCGACGAGCCGGCCCGACACGAACACCGCCTGGTGCAGGGCGAGCGCGCGGGCCGGCCGCAGCGTCGGGTCGTCGGTGCGGGCGAGCGCCTCGCGCAGGTGCTCGGTCGCGGCCTCCAGGTCGTCGCCGCACGCCCACTCCGCCGCGCCCAGCTCGCTCAGGACGGCGGCCAGCGCGTCCATGGCGGGCGGCTCGCGCAGCGCGCGCCGCAGGTACGCCCGCGCCGCCTCGGGGGCGCCCTGCCGCATCGCCCGCGCGGCGGCGGTGCGCAGCTGGCGCACGACCTCGGCGTCGCCCTCCGGCTCGGCGGCCAGCAGGTGCGGAGCGAGGACGTCCGCACGCAGACCGGCGTCGCGGAGCAGGCCGGCCGCCCGCGCGTGCAGTGCCGCGCGCTCGGCCTCGGTGAGCCCGTCGAGGACGCACGCGCGCACCATCGCCTGCGCGAACGCGACCGGGCGACCGGGACGCAAGAAGCCCTCGGCCACGAGCGCGTCGACGCTCGGCTGGGCGTCCGCCACCCCGGCCAGCACGCCGACGTGGCGCAGCTCGGCGTGGCCGTCGAGGATCGCGACCGCGCGCGCGACCGCGGTCGCCTGCGCGGGCAGCCGCCCGAGCCGCAGCAGCACGGACGCCGTGAGCGCACGCGAGCCGAGCCGCTCGACCTGCGCGGGCTCGGCCGGCAAGGCCCGCGCGAGCTCCTCGAGCAGGAACGGCACGCCGCCGGTCGCGCGTTCGGCGGCGGCGACGAGCTCGTCCGCGACGGGGGAAGCCGGGCGCGCCGCGGGCGCCGGGCCCGCGTGGTCGGACAGGAAGGCCGCGATGCCCGCGCGCGTGAGCGGCGCCGGGCGCAGCACGCGCGCGGCGGCGACCGCCAGCTCGTCGAGCAGCGGTGCCGGGCCCGTGCGGGCGGTGAGGACGACCGCGATCGCCTGGCCTTCCAGGCGCGTCGCCAGGTACAGCAGCGCGCGCAGGCTCGCCTGGTCGGCCCAGTGCACGTCGTCCACCGCGATCAGGACCGGCTCGAAGGCGGCCGTCAGCCAGTGCAAGCCGTGCAGGACCGAGAACGGCGCGTCCACCACGGCGGGCGCGGCGGCCTCGAGCCCGAACGCCGGCGCCGCCAGCGCGGCGGCGTCCGACAACAGCTCGGCGCGACGGTCCGCCGACGCGCCCAGCAGCTCGCGCTCGAACAGCTGCCGCACGACGCCGAACGCGAACGACTGCTCGAGCTCGCTCGCGCGTGCGGTGAGCACCGTCAGGCCGCGCTCGCGCGCCTCGTGGCGCACGCGGTCCAGCAGCGAGGTCCGGCCGATGCCGGGCGGTCCCTCGACCAACGTGAGCGACCCCTCGCCCGCACGCGCCCGGTCCAGCGCGTCCCGCAACGGCGCGAGCTCCGCCTCCCGCTCGATCAACTCGCGCACGCCGCCGATCATAAGCCGCGGCAGTTGGCGCGGCAACGCGCGTAGGATGCGGCGCTGGTGCTACTCGAGCGGGGTGCGGAGGAACGGGCGCTGGCGGACGCGCTCGCGCGGGTCCGGGACGGTGCCGGGGCGTTGGTCGTGCTGGAGGCGGCCGGCGGGCTGGGCAAGACGAGCCTCGTGCGCGCGACGCACGAGCGCGCCCGCGCGGACGGCCTGCGCCGGCTGCACGCGCGGGCGAGCGAGCTCGAGTCGGGGTTCGGCTTCGGCGTCGTGCGCCAGCTGTTCGAGCCGCTGCTGCACCAGGCGGCGCCGGACGAGCGCGAGCGGTGGCTGGCGGGTGCGGCCGCGCTCGCCGGGGCGATGTTCGCACCCGCACAGCCCGCGCCGACCGCGGTCGGCGACGACGCCGTCTTCCAGCGGCTGCACGGCCTGTACTGGCTGACCGCCAACCTCGGCGACGACGGTCCACTCGTGATCAGCGTCGACGACGCGCAGTGGTCCGACGCGCCTTCGCTGCAGTTCCTCGGGTTCCTCGCGCGCCGGATCGAGGCGACGCCCGTGCTGCTGCTCGTGGCGACGCGGCCGATCAGCGAGGGCTCCGATCCCGCGCTCACGCAGCTCGTCGCCGACCCCACGGCGCAGGTGCTGCGGCCCCGGCCGCTCAGCGGCGACGCGGTCGGGCGGCTGCTCACCGACGTGTTCGACACGCAGGCCGAGGCCGCGTTCGTGCGCGCCTGCGAGCAGGCCACGCAGGGCAACCCGCTGTTGTTGAGCGAGCTGCTGCGGGAGCTGACCGCGCTGCGGATCGCGCCGACCGCGGCCGAGGCCGCGCGGATCGAGGCGCTCGGCCCGCAGGGCGTCGCGACCGTCGTGCTCGCCCGGATCGCCCGCATGCCGACCGTCGCGACCGCGCTCGCCCGCGCGCTGGCCGTGCTCGGCGACGGCGCGTCGCTGCACGCCGCCGCGCAGCTCGCCGCGCTCGACGATCCCGTCCCGGCGCTGCGCACGCTGCTGGCCGCGGAAGTGGTGGTGGAGAGTGACGGGCTGAGCTTCGTGCACCCGATCGTGCGCGCGGCGGTCTACGACAGCGTGCCCGACCGGTCGGCGCTGCACTGGCGTGCGGCCCGCATGCTCGCGGCGGCCGGCGACGCGGACGAGGCGGTCGGTGCCCAGCTGCTGGCGGCGGCCCCCGCCGGCGACCCGTGGGCGGTCGACGCGCTGCGGGCGGCGGCCGGTCGCGCGCTCGCGCTGGGCGACCCGCGCGGCGCCGTCACGCACCTGCGGCGGGCGCTCGCCGAGCCGCCGACCGCCACCGCTCGAGCGAGCGTGCTGCTCGAGCTGGGGCGAGCGGAGGCCCGCGCCGGCGACCCCGAGGCGATCGCGCACCTGGAGCGCGCGCTGGAGGAGGCGCAGGACGGCCGGCAGGCCGCGCAGGCGGCGCTCGACCTGGCGCCGGTGCTGAAGTTCGCCGGCGAGTCCGTGCGCGCCGTGGCCGTGATCGAGCGCGTGCTCGGGCGGCTCGACGCGGCCGGCGCCGCGAGCGAGCACGCCGGAGCAGCGGACGCGCCGAGTGGCGAGGCGCCCTCCGACGCGGCGCTCGCCGAGCAGCTCGAGGTGGAGCTGATCGGCTCCGCCTACATCTCGATCGCCGCGCGCAAGCTGCTCGCGCCCCGGCTCGCCGCGCTGCCGGTCCCGCCCGACGTGCCCGAGACGTACTTCGACCGCTTCCGGTTGACCGGGCTCGCGTTCGACGCGTTCGCCGCCGGTCGTCCCGCGGACGAGGTCGCGGAGCTGGCCACGCGCGGGCTCGCCTACGGCGCGATGGCCACCGACCCGACCGCGGGCGGGCACGCGTTCGTCTCCGGCGCGGTCGCGCTGATGTTCGCGGAGCGCTACGACGACGCGGACCGCCTGTACTCGGGCGCGCTCGAGGACGCGCGCCGGCGCGGGTCGGGGATCGCGTTCGCGACCGCCTCGAGCCTGCGCTCGCTCGTCGCCTACCGGCGCGGGCGGCTGTCGGACGCGCTGGCCGACGCGTCGGCGGCGCTCGAACTGGCCGCCGACGTGCACGGCTCGCAGGGCTTCCTCGCCGCCGCGCTCGGCACGCTCGTCTACACCGCGCTCGACCAGGGCACGGTCGACGCGGAGCTGGAGGCGTTCGCGGACCGCTTCGTGCGCGAGCAGGCCGCCGACACGCTGCCGTACAGCCACGCCATGCACGCCCGCGCCTGCCTGCGCGTGCACCGCGGCGAGCTCGAGGCGGCCTACCAGGAGCTCCTGGCCACGGGCCGGCGCGAGCTCGAGTGGGGCGCGCGCAATCCGGCCGTGACGCCGTGGCGCTCGACGGCGGCGCTCGTCGCCCACGCGCTCGGGGACGAGCGGTCCGCGCGCGAGCTGGCGCTGGAGGAGGTGTCGCTCGCGCGGGCGTTCGGCGCGCCGCGCGCGCTCGGGGTCGCGCTGCGGGCGGCGGGCCTCGTCGCCGGGCAGGAGGAGGGCATCTCGCTGCTGGCGGAGGCCGTCGCCGTGCTCTCACGCTCGCTGGGCGCGCTCGAGCACGCGCGGGCGCTGATCGACCACGGCCTGGCGCTCGCGGCGGTCGGTGCGACCGCGCAGGCCCGGCCGCGGCTCGACGACGGCCACGCGCTGGCCATCCGCTGCGGCGCGGCGGCGCTCGCGGCACGGGCGGGCCTCGCTCCAGCGGCCGTCCCGGTCGTGGCGGCGGCGCCGGCGGCGCTCACCCCGTCGGAGACGCGCGTCGCCCGGATGGCAGCGGAGGGCATGACCAACCGCGACATCGCGCAGGCGCTGTTCGTGACGCAGAAGACGGTCGAGATGCACCTCGGCAGCGTCTACCGCAAGCTCGGCGTGCGCTCGCGCCGCGAGCTGCCGGCGGCCCTGGCGGCCGCCTAGAGCGCCGCGGCGGGGATCGAGGCCTGGAGCGCGCGGCGCGTGCGGTGCAGCAGCTGGGCGACCGCGTTCGCGTTGACGCCGAGCCGGTCGCCGACCTCGTCGTAGGAGAGCTCGCCCAGCTCACGCAGCAGCCACGCCTTGCGCTGACGCTCGGGCACGCGGGCGAGTGCGCCGAGGACGGCGTCGCGGGTCACGCCGTCCAGCGCGGCCTGCTCGGGCCCGGCCTGCGTGCCGCGCTCGACGGGCACGCCCGCCTCGCGCAGCGCGTCCAGTGACGCCTCGTCGCGGCGACGGCGCTGCAGGTCGAAGCACGCGTTGCGGGCGGCGGCGAAGACGTAGAAGCGCAGGCGGCTCTCGTCGCCACCGGTGTCGACGCCGCGCCGGGCGAGGTTGAGGAACGTGTCCTGCAGGGCGTCGGCGGCGTCGTGCTCGTTGCCGAGCATCCGGACGCAGTACGCGTACACGCGGTCGCCGTGGGCCGCGAAGAGGCGGGCGAGCACGTCGTGGTCCAAGGGCTGAGCTTCCATGCGGTCGGTGAACACGAAGCGAATCCTCCGGCCTGAGCGCTTCCCGGTCATGAGGAGCCACTCCTCATCTTTGACCCCAGGGATCCTGGGGCACCCTGGGGTGAGGCGTAAGCCCCGCGGCTGCGCGTGCGTCTTAGGGAGTGCGATGATCGCCGCCGTGGACACCGTCCTGCCCGGGCCTGAGCGCGAGGTGCTCGCCCTCCTCGCCGAGAGCGGGCTCGACTACGACCTGATCGCCGAGCTGCTCGGCGTGACGCGGGTCGACGTCGCCGACCTCGCGGCCGCCGGGCGGCTGCGGCTCGCGGGCGCCGCGGCCCCGCCCGAGCCGTGCCGGGCTCAGCTGCCTCGCCTCGCCGGCCTGATCGACGGCGAGGCGGTCATGGCGCCCGTGCACGCCGGCGACTGCGCGACCTGCGCCGCGACGCTGGCGGCCATGCGCGCCGCCGACGCGGACTACCGGGCCCGGCGGCCCGGGCCGATGCCGGAAGCGCTGCGGCGCCGTCTCTCCTGAGCGCGGCGTCACCCGGCGCGGTGCCGGGTACGCCGCGACGATGGCGATCCGGATCGTGCGCGCGGGCCTGCTGGGCTTCGTCGTCCTTGTCGCGCTCGAGCACGCGCTGCGGACCGACCTGCCGCCCTCCGACCACTTCGTGAGCGAGTACGCCGTCGGCTGGACGCGGCCCGTGCAGACGGTCGCGTTCCTCGCGTGGGCCGCGGCCACCGGGGCCTGCGCGCTGCTCGCCGCCCGCGTGCGCGTGCGGCCGATCGCCCGCACGCTGGTCGTCGGGCTGCTCGCGGCGGCGACGATCGGGCTGCTGATGGCGGCCGTGTGGCCGACGGAGACGGTCGCGGGCGAGCTGCCGGCCGGCGTGGAGCGCACGCTCGGCGGCCGGCTGCACGACCTCGGCACGCTGGCCATCCTCGCCGGCCTGCTGCTGGCCGCGCTGGTCTCGCTGCGGCTCGTCCCGAGCACGCGCTACCGGCTCGAGGTCGCCGGGCTGGGCTTCGCGCTGATCGCGATCGTGCCGGTGCTCGTCGCGCTGGGGCTCGACTGGCCCGGGGTCGGTCAGCGGGGGTTCATCCTTGTCGGATTGACCTGGCAATGGCGCTTCGCCACATATATGGGTCAGAGTGACAAAAACTCGCTATAGTCCTTCAGGTCAAAGAGACCAGAAAGACGGACGATGATGGCTGAGATCAAGCGCTACCCCTTCTTCAGGCACCTCCGGGCCGAGCCCACCAACCACGTGCTCGGCTACCGGAACGGGACGCTGCGCCGCGAGGGCGCGGGGCAGGCGTTCTGGTTCCGCGCGATCAACACCGCGATCGCCGAGGTGCCGATCGACGACCGCGAGCTGCCGTTCCTGTTCCATGTGCGCAGCGCGGACTTCCAGGCGCTGACCGTGCAGGGCGTGATCACGTTCCGGGTCGTGGACCCGCAGCGCGTCGCACGCCGGATCGACTTCGCCGTGGACCTGGACAGCGGGCGTTGGACCCAGACGCCACTCGAGCAGCTCGCCGGGCTCGTCATGCAGCTCGCGCAGCAGTTCGTGATCGACGAGCTCGTCAAGCGCGACGTCCGCCGCATCCTGGCGGACGGCGTGGCGCCGATCCGGGCGCACATCGCCGCCGGGCTCGCGGCCGAGCCGGCGCTGCAGGACCTCGGCATCGAGGTCGTGGCGGTCCGCGTGGCCGCCGTCGCACCGACGGCCGAGCTGGAGAAGGCGTTGCAGCAGCCCACGCGCGAGGCGATCCAGCAGGACGCCGACCAGGCGACGTTCCAGCGCCGCGCGCAGGCCGTCGAGAAGGAGCGCGCGATCGCCGAGAACGAGCTGCAGAACCGGATCGAGCTGGCCCGCCGCGAGGAGGAGCTCGTCGGCCGTGAAGGCGCGAACCAGCGCAAGCGCGCCGAGGAGCAGGCCGCCGCGGCGATGGTCGAGGCGCAGGGCGCGGACGAGCGCCAGGCGCTGGCGGCCGCGCGCAAGGCGGTGACCATCGACGAGGTGCAGGGGGCGCAGCTGCGGATCGACGCCGAGCGGGCGAAGATCGACGCCGAGATGCCCGCCGACGTGCTGCTGGCGCTCGCGCTGCGCGAGCTGGCCGGGAACCTCGGCAAGGTCGAGCACCTGACCGTCACGCCGGACATGCTCACCCCCGTCCTGGCGCGGTTGGCCAAGTGAGCCTCGTCCCCCGCCTCGTCCTCGTCGAGCGGCCGACCGAGTTCCGCGACCTGCTCGCGCGCCACGGCACGCGCGAGCAGGCGCGGTTCTTCCTGGCGCAGCGGGGGCTCGAGATCGGCGAGGTCGAGGAGCGCCACCTGCGCTACGAGGAGACGCGGGCGCGCGTGCTCGGCGCCGTGCCGCCGACGTGGCGCACCGCCACCGTCGGCCGCGAGGACCTGGACCGCTTCCTGTTCGCCGACGACGACGTCGTGGTCGTGCTCGGCCAGGACGGCCTGGTCGCCAACGTCTCCAAGTACCTCGGCGGGCAGCCCGTGATCGGGCTCAACCCGGAGCCCGAGCGCTTCCCGGGCGTGCTCGTCACCCACCGCCCGGCCGCGCTGGCGGACCTGTGCGCCGACCTGGCGGCGGGCCGCGCCGCGATCGAGCCGCGCACGATGGTGCGCGCGGCGCTCGACGACGGCCAGGAGCTGCGCGCGCTCAACGAGGTCTTCCTCGGGCACCGCACGCACCAGTCGGCGCGGTACGCGCTGACGGTCGGCGGGCGCAGCGAGCACCAGTCCTCCTCCGGCTTGATCGTCGCGACCGGCACCGGCGCCACCGGCTGGGCGAAGAGCATCAACCGGGGCCGGCTGGCGCTGCCCGCGCCGGTCGCGCCGGAGCTCGCGTGGTTCGTCCGCGAGGCGTGGGAGAGCCCGACGACCGGCGCGTCGCTCACGGCCGGACTGCTCGCGGCGGCGCAGACGATCACGGTCACGAGCGAGATCGAGGGCGTCGTGTTCGGCGACGGCATCGAGGCCGACCACCTCGCGCTCGACTGGGGCCAGCGCGTCACGATCGGCGCGGCCGAGCAGCGGCTCGCGCTCGTGCGTTAGCGCTCGACCCGCTCGCGCACGACCTCGGTCGGCAGGTCCGACACGAGCGCGCCGAACGCCGTACGGGCCCAGACGGTGTCGCGCTCCAGGTAGGGGCGGCCGCCGTCGTCGAGCACCTCGGGTGCGCGGTTGGTCTTCAGGTCACGGGCGCACGCCCGGCACACCGGGAGCTTCGGGCTCGAGCCCCAGCGACCGGTGGTGGTGCTGCGCCCGTGCGTCGGATTGAGCGCGCACAGCGGCACCGGCGGCGCTTCCGGCCGGCCGTGGGTGAGCGCGCGGGCGTTGCCGAGCGCGGTCTGCGCGAGGTCCTCGAGCACGAGCGCGCCGACCAGGTCCGCATCGCTCGCGTCCTCGTCGGCGAGCAGCCGCCCGGCGGTGTCGCGGGCGTCGAGCGCGCGCTGGTAGTGCTCCTGCGCACGGGCCTCGCGCGGGACGGGCTCGGCGTCGAGCTGCGCGGCCAGGTCGGTCAGCTCACGCTCGACCGTCTGCCGCAGCTCGCGGCGGCGGGCGCCGTGCGCGGCCTCGAACACGTGGTCGGGAAGCGTCAGCGCGCCGGACGCCGGACGAGCGCCTCGGGGTGGAGCGCTCAGCGTCCTGGCGCTCGCGCAGCTCCTCGGCGTGGGCGACCACGTCCGGGTCCTCGAGCGCGTCGAGGAAGCGGTTCAGCGTGGTCGCGATCCGCTCGTCGTAGTCGCGGTCCTCGGCGAGGATGGCGACGGTGGCGGCGGCGCGCACCGGGTCTTCCTCGGCGGTCGGCGTCGGCGTCTCGGCGTAGAGGATGCCGTCCTGGACGGTGACGAACGCGGCATCGTCACGGCCGGTGCGACGGCGCAGCACGGTCAGCAGCTGGCGCGGCTTGCCGTCCACGGAGTCGCCGGCCACGAGCGGGACGAGCGCGACGAGCACGGGCGGCGTGGTGTTCCGCAGCCGCGCGACCAGGTCGGTCCGCTCCTGCTCGGTGAGCGCCGATCGCAGCGAGGGGTCCACGTGCAGCGGGCCCTGTGCCAGCCCCGTCGCGGCGGCGCCGACCTCCTGGGCGGCGGCGCTCGCCGGCCACAGGACGAGCAGCAGCACGGCGGCGAGCAGGAGCCTACGCACGCCGGTAGGTCCGGAAGAGGAACGAGCCGGCCCAGCAGATGGCGCCGGTGAAGAGGCCCGCGACCGCGCAGGAGAGCAGGACGACCCAGTCCGGCGTGGTGCGGTCGTCGCTGTCGTCGAGGAAGTCGTCGGGCCGGTCCTCGGGGAGCGGCTCGAGCGGGTCGGTGGGACGTTCACGCTGATACGAATAGCCGTCCTCGCCGGTCCGCGCGACGATCTGGAACACGCCTCGCAGGCGCGGGACGATGTTCCTGGCGCCCTCCTCACGGGCGTACTCGAGCTCGAACGGCACGTCGAAGTCGCGGTCGAGGTCGATCTTGAGCAGCTCGAAGTTGCCGCGCTGGTCGACGTTGATCAGCAGCCGCTTGGCCTTCGGCAGCCGGTCGTTGAGCGCCCACAGCATCCGGTCGGCCTCGCCACCGCTCTCGTCGGACTCGACCGACGGCAGCGCGACGACCTTGACGTCGAACGGCAGGTAGGCCTCGCGCAGGTGGCTGACGATCAGCGTCCGGTCGGCTTCGGGGAGCAGGAACTCCAGCTCGGGATGCACGTACAGCGGTGCGGTCCTCAGCCCCGCGGCGGCGCGGTCCAGCCGGTCCTCCGCGCGCGCGGGCGCGGCCAGCACGAGCAGCGCGAGCAGCACCGGCACGAGCGCCTTCATCGCCGGTCCTCCGCGAGCGCCGCGCGCATGTCACGCCGCAGCGCGCCGAACCCCGTGCGCGCCCACACGGTGTCGCGCTGCCAGTAGGGGCGGTCGCCGTCCCACACCGACTCCGGCGCCCGGTTGGTCCGGATGGCGTGCGCGCACGCGTCGCACGCCGGCACCTCGACCAGCGCGCGGTCGGACTGCCAGCGCGTGGGCGTCACCGGGCCCTTGTGCCGGGGGTCGAAGAAGCAGCGCGCCCGCTCGTCGCCCTTGAGCGCCTCGCGGCCGCGGCGGGCGAGCACGAGCGCGCCGAGGTCGTCGATCGGCTTGCCGCGCTCGAGCGCCATCGCGGCGGCGACCTCGAGGTCGACGGCCCGCTCGCTCGGCGCCTTGCGGCGGCCGAGGTCGCGCACCAGCCGCGCGTGGGCGTCCACGGCCTGGGCGCGTACACCCTCGGCCGGGATCGTCGACCGCGCGTGCCGCCGGCCCCGGGCGCGCCGCCGGCGGTAGCGACGCTCGAGCCCGACCACCGCCAGCGTCAGGCCGACGAAGAACGAGCCGAGGATCGAGAAGCCGAGCGCGGCCGAGGACAGCCGGCCGTCATCGTCACCGCGGTCGGTGAGGCCGGCGTACGGCGTGGGCTGCGGGCCGCCCTCGCTGGGCGGGATCACGGCGCGTTGCGCGCGCGGCAGCCGCGGCTCGCCCCGGACGAGCGCGAGCGCATACCGGATCTTGTCCATCCCGGGCGCGTCGCGGTCGATGTCGTAGCTGGTGGCCATGAAGATGTCGTGCGACCGCACGGGCAGCTGCACGCCGTACGCGCCGACGTCCAGCCGGCCACGGTCGTCGCTGACGATGTAGACGCCGTCCTTGCCGAGCCCGTCGCGCAGCAGCGCCAGCCGGTCGTCCCCGTACACCCCTTCGACGCTCATGTCGGGCGCGACGATGAGGTACGTCGGGACCGGCATCGCCTTGACCTCGCGCTCGAGCGCCTTGCGGTCGGCGTCGTCGACCCGGCGCGTGACCGAGTCGCTGACGTACACCGGCGAGGCCTTCAGCTGCTCGACGAAGAAGTCCGTGCGGTCCTGCGCGTGCACGGTGCTCGCGCCGGAGAACGCGAGCGCGAGCGCGATCGCGGGCACGGCAAGACGGCGGGGCACCCCGACACTATGCCCGCGCCGTCCGACGGCAAACGGACCGGCGGGTACGGTCGGGGTCGAGGTGGACGAGAAGCCGATGAGCGTCGCCTGAGTGCCATGGCACAATCGCGGCGATGAAGCGAGCGCTCACCGCTGCCCTGATCGCCGCCGCCCTCGCGGGCTGCGCCGGTGAGCCCGTCCCGGCGGAGGACGAGGGCGCCGCCGTCGAGGCCTCGGGCTGGCCCGCGGAGCGGACGCCGGAGCCGGGCTTCGACCCGGACGATCCCGCCCTGACCACGATCCCCGACGACGGCGCGCACGGCGAGCGGATCGTCCGCGCGGCGGGCAAGCGCTCGGACTTCAAGGTGCCGGCGAAGGCCGTCGCCGGCCTCGAGCCCGGCCCGCTCGTCCGGGCGGTGGTGACGCGCCCGTTCTACGAGCTCGACAGCGAAGTCGCGGCCGACCGGCTCAACCCCGCCCAGCTGGCCGTCTACGCCATCTACCTGGCCGACTTCGAGATCCTCAACGGCGGCTTCTCCCAGTTCTGGCTGAACGCCGGCGCGCTGGGGCCGGAGCTCGTGCCGGCGGCCGAGCGCGTCGGGTCGGCCGAGCTGGCCGCGATCTTCCGCGAGGCGGAGGCGGTATGGCCCGGCGGCAAGGTGCCGCGCGACCGGGCGAAGCGCGAAGCGCTGCTCGACCAGCTCGACGGGGAGCGGCTCGCCGCCGTGGACGAGCGCTACGCGGCGACGCAGTACCAGCGCAAGACGGCGCTCGCGAACGTCCTCGGGCCTTACATCCGCGGGAACACGCGTCAGTTCGTCATCGGCTGACCCGGCAGCGGCGGGGCAACGGGACGCGCCTCGCTCGGCCAGTCCGCGTACGGCTCGGGGCCTTGCACGCCCTCCGCTCCGTAGCGGGCGGCGAGCTCGCTGGGCGGATAGGCGAGCGTCTGGCCCTTCCGGCGCGCGCCGATCTGCAGCAGCCAGCACGGGCCGTCCCCGGCGCCGACGAACGCGTGCGTGGCGCCCGGCTCGCAGTGCACGAAGTCCCACGTGCGCAGCGGACGCTCCTCACCGTCGAGCAGCAGCAGGCACTCGCCCGCCAGCACGAGGAAGTCCTCCTGCACGCTCTCGTGGTGGTACTTGCAGCTCGGCTGGCCGGGCTGCAGCACCTGGATGTTGATCCCGGTGTCGTCGAAGTGCGTGCCGGGCCGGTCGAAGTCGATCGTGATGCCGGACAGCGGATGTTCGAAAGCCGTCGCGTCGGCGACGTTGACGACGTAGGAAGGCCCCATCCGCGCGACGTTACCGCTCTTCCGGCACGGGGCGCAGCAGCGCGGGGCCGAGCGCGACGACGCGGCGCGCGGCACCGAAGAGGTTGCGTCCGAGCGCGAGCACGTCGCCGCTGCGGCGGGCCGGGTGGCCGTCGCCGATCCGCGCGCGGTCGTTGCCCGTGTAGAGGCTGCCGGGCGACGGCGCGGCCTCTCCGCCCAGGCGGTACCAGCGATCGACGAACACGAGCGCGAGCTCGCCCGCCGGCCGGACGGTCTCGTAGAGCAACGTCATCAGCTTGGACTCGCCGCCGACCGTGCGCTCGTGGCGCCGGCTCGTGAGCGCCCGCTCGACCGCCTTGGCGATCTCGTCGGGGTGGTAGGCGTCGAACAGCTTGGCGGGGCTGCGGCCGATGGCGCTGGTCGCGCGGCCGTAGATCGGCGTGTCCAGCGGGCCGGGGTTGATCATCGCGAAGCGCACGCCCGTGCCCTGCTCGCGCTCTTCGACCTGCAGCGTGTTGAGGAAGCCGCGCAGCGCGTGCTTGGCGGCCGTGTAGCTCGAGAACGCCGGCAGCGGCAGGCGCGCCATCATCGACGACACCGCGATCACCGTCCCCTCGCTCTCGCGCAGGTGCGGGAGCGCGGCGCGCAGCAGGTTGACGGCGCCGCCGAACGTCACGTCCAGCGTGCGGTCGAAGTCGTCGGGATCGACCTCGAGGAAGTGCCCGAAGACGACGGCACCCGCGTTGGAGATCACCACGTCCAGGCCGCCGAGCCGCTCGACGGCCGCCTCCACGACGGCGGTCGCCGCCGCCCGGTCCGACAGGTCGGCGGGCAGCGCGTGGGCTTCGGCACCGAGCTCGCGAGCCCGTCGCGCGGTGTCCTCGAGCGCCACCTCGCCCCGCGCCACCAGCGCGA
The DNA here is from genome assembly GCF_003633755.1 of Solirubrobacter pauli. GTDB lineage: Bacteria > Actinomycetota > Thermoleophilia > Solirubrobacterales > Solirubrobacteraceae > Solirubrobacter > Solirubrobacter pauli. The sequence goes on along the minus strand of NZ_RBIL01000001.1, from coordinate 1,812,108 downwards.
GCCGTGCGCCGCCCCGGGCGAGGCGTTCGGTCGTGGCCAGCCCGACCCCACTGCTGGCGCCGGTGAGCAGGATCCGCAGTCCGTCCATGCCGCGGGTACGACCCCGGCGGGCTCACCGGCGCACCGAGGTGTCCGCTAGGCGACCGCGACGGCCTCGATCTCGATCCGGTAGCCGGGCTCGAACAGGATCGACACGCCGATCAGCGAGGCGGGCACGCGCGGCACGCCTTCCACCGCGGCGAGCCCCGCCCCGAGCGCTTCGAGCTGGTCCGGCGTCCAGTCGGTGACGTACATCGTCAGCTTCACCAGGTCGGCCGCCGTCGCGCCCGCGGCCTCGACCGCCGCGACGACGTTGCGCAGCGCCTGCTCGGCCTGCGCGGCGAGCCCGCCCTCGACGAGCTGGAGGTCGTCGTCGGACCCGACCTGGCCGGCGACGTGGATGATCCGCTCACCGCTCGCGACGGACACGTGGTGGTAGAAGGGGGTCGTCTGACGGCCCGGGACGTTGAGGAGTTCGACGCTCATGTGGGTCCCAGGTATACGGGAGCTACGCGCCGAACTCGTCCCGCATCGCGTCGGCGATCTCGCCCTGAGGCGCGCCGCGACGCCGGCGGTCGAGGAAGACGTCCACGCGCTCGGCCTCCGGCACCGCGTAGCGGGCACGACGCGCCGCGGTGCCCAGACGAGAACGGCGTTCGTGGTGTCGACGACGGTGGCGCCGGCCGCGTCCGCCCGGATGCGCTTGGCGGTCGGCTCGTGGCGCAGCCCGGCGTCGTGCAGCAGGTCGCGCGTGCGGGTGCTCATGACCAGCAGGACGGGGCGCCGTGCGCCACTATTCCGCGAATGGTCGACGGAGACACCGCGCGCCTCTACCACGCGCTGACGTCCTACCAGGACGGCGACGACTTCCCCGCGCCGCCGGCGGACCACCCGCTCGTGCTGCAGGACCTGATCTCGAACGACTTCGCGACGTGGCCGTACCCGTACAAGCGCTACGCGGACGACCTGCCGCGCTTCGCGCTGCCCCGCGACCTGAGCCAGGACCCGCTCGCGCGGCTGCTGTTCCTCTCGTCCGGCGTCGTGCGCACCGCGCAGCGGGAGAACCGGCCCCAGCAGCTGTTCCGCGCCGCGGGCTCGGCCGGTGGGCGGTTCCCGCTCGAGCTGTACGTCTCGCGCGCGGACGGCGTCCACTGGTACGACCCGGAGGCGCACGCGCTGGTGCGGATCGGCCCGGCGGCGGGCGGGGAGGCGACGACGCTGGTCGTGACCGGCGTGCCCTGGCGCACCGCCTGGCGCTACGCCGAGCGCGGCTTCCGCCACCTGTACTGGGACGCCGGCACGATGCTCGCCCAGACGCTGGCGCTCGCGCCGGCCGCGCGGCTGTTCACGCGCTTCGACGACGCGGCGTCGACCCGTCTGGTCGGTGCCGACGGCGTGCACGAGTTCCCGCTCGCGCTGGTCGCGCTGGGGGACGGCGCGCCGCGGATCGAGCCTGGCGGGACGAGCGCGACCGGCGCGGTCGACCATGCGCCGCGCGAGCTGCCGCTGATCACGGCGGCGCAGCGTGCCGGCGATGGCGCGTACGCGGTCGGCGACCCATGGCCCGCCGCTCCGACCCCACCGACCGACGACCTCGAGGACGTGATCCTCAGGCGCGGCTCCACCCGGCGGATGGACGCCTCCGCCACGATCGCGAAGGCCGACTACGAGGCCGCGCTCACCTACGCCCTGACGCCCGCGAGCCAGCCGCACTACATCGCCGTGCACGGCGTCGAGGACGTCGAGCCCGGCCTCTACCGCTGGCCGGACATCACGACCCCGTTGCGCCCCGGCAACCTGCGCGAGGAGCTGCTGCGCCTGTGCTGGGACCAGGACCTCGGCCGTGACGCCGCGTTCGTGGTGATGGGCGCGACCCACCTCGACCGCCTCGGCGACCGCCAGTACCGCGAGGCCCAGCTGGACGCCGGCCTCGTCGAAGGCCGGCTGCACCTCGCGGCCTACGCGCTCGGGTTCGGCGCCAGCGGCATGACGTTCGTGGACTCGATGTTCCCGGCGACCGTCGGCGAGCCGCTGGCGGCACTGCTGTTCACCTGCGTGGGCGTGCCGCGCTACCGCAGCAAGGCCGGCGGCGGCCCGGGCACGCCGACGTCGGTCGTCGTCCCGGTGGCCGGGCTGACGTTGCCGGAGAGCTAGCGCTGATCCGCCGGCGTGTCGAGCACCTGATGCGTGATCTCCGTCGCCGTCTGGTCGCTGTCGTGGGTGGCCCGGCTGATGCTGAACGCCGTCCCGCAGACGAGGAGGACGGACATCAGGGCGACGGTGATCGGGCGGCGGGGAGTCATGGCGGGGAAGTCCTTTTGGGGAGGGGATGCTTGCGGGGAGAAGACTCCCGCTCGCGGGCTCCTCGAACCCGGAGGACAGCCGGTGAAGCGCCTGGCGGCGAACCGCCAGCTCCCGTCGGCGTCCCCAGATGAGCACACCGGAAGGCCGCCCTGCGACATTAAGGGGCATGCGCATTGGCCTGCTGGGGCCGTTGGAGATCGAGCACGACGGAACGCCGGTCGCGGTCGGAGGCGGCCGCCTGCGCGCGCTGCTCGCCCGGCTCGCCCTCGACGCCGGCCGCCCCGTCACCACCGGGGCGCTCGTGGACGCGCTGTGGGAGGACGACCTCCCGGCTGATCACGTGCACGCGCTGCAGTCGCTCGTCTCGCGCCTGCGGCGTGCGCTCGGGGACCCGGCGCTCGTGGCGCCCGCGCCCGGCGGCTACCGCCTCGAGACGACGTGGACCGACGTGCAGGAGTTCGAGCGCGCGCCCGGCCAGGCTCTGCACCTGTGGCGCGGCCCGGCGCTGGCCGACCTGCGCGAGTACCGCTTCGCGCAGCAGGCGGCCGCGCGGCTGGAAGAGCAGCGCGTCACGGCGCTGATCGACACCGGCGACGTGGCCGCGCTGGAGGCGCTGCACACCGAGCACCCGTTGCACGAGCGGCTCGCGGCGCGGCTGATCGGCTCGCTGTTCGCCGTCGGCCGCCAGGCGGACGCGCTGGCCGTCTACGAGCGCACGCGCCGCCGGCTGGACGACGAGCTCGGCGTGGCGCCTTCGCCCGAGCTCCAGCAGGCGCACCTCGCGGTGCTCCAGGCCGAGCCGACCGCGGCGCGCCGCACGAACCTCCCGGCGCCGGTCACGAGCTTCGTCGGCCGTGAGCGCGAGCTGGCCCAGATCGACGAGCTGCTGCAGCGCTCGCGCCTGGTCACGCTGCTCGGCCCGGGCGGCGCGGGCAAGACGCGGCTCGCGCGCGAGGCGGTCGCCCGTCACGTCGACGAGTGCGACGACGGCGTCTGGTTCGTCGAGCTCGCGCCCGTGACCGCCGAGTCCGAGCTCGTCCCCGCCACGCTCGGCGCGCTCGGCCTGCGCGAGGCGGTGCTGCCCGGCATGATGCCGCGCGACACGCTCAACCACCTGCTCGGCGTGCTCGCCGAGCGCGAGGCGATCGTCGTCCTCGACAACTGCGAGCACGTGATCGCGGGCGCGGCCGACCTCACCGACCGCCTGCTCGCCGCCTGCCCGCGGCTGAAGGTCGTCGCCACGAGCCGTGAGGCGCTCGCGATCGACGGCGAGGCGCTCGTCCCCGTGCCGCCCCTGGCCGAGACGCCCGCGCTGGCGCTGTTCGCCGACCGCGCGGCGGCCGCCCGGCCCGGCTACGTCGTCGACGACGCCGCGCGCGAGATCTGCCGCCGCCTGGACGGCCTCCCGCTCGCGCTCGAGCTGGCCGCGGCGCGCCTGCGCACGCTCACCGCGAGCGAGCTCGCCGCGCGGCTGGACGACCGCTTCCGGCTGCTCACCGGCGGCAGCCGCACCGCGCTCCCACGCCACCGCACGCTGCGCGCCGTCGTCGACTGGAGCTGGGAGCTGCTCGAGGAGCCAGAGCGCGTGCTCGCCCGCCGGCTGGCCGTGTTCACCGCCGGCGCGACCGTCGCGTCCGCGAGCGCCGTCTACGGGGACGACGCGTTCGACGGCCTCGCCGCGCTCGCCGAGCGCTCGATCGTGCAGGTCGTCCCCGACGCCGAGCCGACTCGCTACCGGATGCTCGAGACGATCCGCGAGTACGGGCTCGAGAAGCTCGAGGAGGCGGGTGAGCTCGACAGCACGCGCGCCGCGCACGCCCGCTACTTCGCCGACCTCGTCGCGGAGGCCGAGCCGAAGCTGCGCGGCCACGAGCAGGCCCGCTGGTACACGCTGCTGGACGCCGAGCGCGAGCACATCATCGCCGCCCTGCGCCACTTCAGCGACGTCCAGGACGCGCGCTCCGGCGTCCGGCTCGCGGTCGAGCTGTTCTGGCTGTGGCTGCTGTCGGGCAGCCAGCAGGAGGCCAAGACGTGGACCGCCTTCGCGGTCGCGATCCCGGGTGAGGCCGATCCCACCGACCGCGCGATCGCCGAGAGCGTGCTGCAGCTGGCCGCGTTGGAAGACCATCCGTACCAGGAGGACGCGCAGGCGCTGATCGCCGAGATGTACGAGCGCGTCGGGGCGCTGGACGACGCCGACCGTCCGCTCGTGGCGCTCGCCAAGGTCGTGCTGGAGCTGTTCGCCGGCGTGGAGTCCAACACGCACGAGCGGGCGGCACGCGAGCACCCGGACGCGTGGGTACGCGCCGTCGTGCGGCTGTTCCTCGCGGGCAAGGCCGAGAACGACGGCGAGATCGAGCTGATGGGCGAGCACCTGGCGACCGCGCGGACGCAGCTGATCGAGCTCGGCGACGCGTTCGCGCTCGGCATGGCGCTGTTCCTGGAGAGCGGCCGGCTGATGCTGCTGTCGCGGCTCGACGAGGCCGAGCAGACGCTCGAGGAGGTGCGCGAGGCGTTCTCGGCGCTGAACCCGGACGCGCTCGCGGGCATGCTGGACATGCGCATCTCGGACCTGCGCCTGCGCGCCGGTGACGTCGACGGTGCGCGCGAGCTCGCGTCACGCGCACGCCACCGCCGGGACATCGGCCGCGACGACCTCGCGTTCGTCCAGTCCTTGCAGGCGCGGATCGAGTGGCTCGCGGGGAACCTGGACGCCGCGGACGCCGTGCTGACCGATGCGCTCTCGCGCCTGGAAGGGCTGCCGCCCGCGATGCCGGGCGCGCACGGCCACGCCCTGGTGAACGCCGTGGCGGCGTCCGTGGCCGCCGAGCGCGGGGACTTCGAGCGCGCCGCGACCTACCTGGCGGTTGCGCAGGCGGCGGCGGAGAACACGAAGGACATGCCGATGCACGCCGCGGTGGCGGTCAGCGCGGCGGCGGTGGCGGCGGCCAAGGGTGACCACGACGGCGCCGCCGAGCTGCTCGCGGCGGCGACGGCGATCCGCGGCGTGGACGATCCCACCAACCCGGAGATCACCCGGCTCGCGCTCACGCCGCCTCCGCCGCCGACCCGCGCCGCGGGCCTGGAGCGGATGGCCGCGTTCGCCTCACGCCCGGCGCCCGTAACCCCGTAGGGCGAGCGGCACGAAGATCACCAGCAGGGCCGCCATGGACACGAGCGTCCAGAGCAGGTGGTTGCCCATCGGCTGGTCGAGCAGCAGCGCGCGCAGCGTGCCGATCAGGTGCGTCATCGGGTTCACGTCAGTGAACGACTGCAGCCAGCCCGGCATCGTGTCGGTCGGGACGAACGAGCTCGAGCCGAACGTCAGCGGGAACATGATCAGGAAGACGATGCCCTGCACGGCGCCCGGCGTGCGGGCGACCGTGCCGATGAACACCGAGGCCCAGGCCAGGCACAGCGCGAACGCGATGACGATCGCGCAGGCGGCGAGCACCTCGAGCGGGCCGGTCTCGGCGCGGAACCCGATCACGTAGCCGAAGCCGAGGGTGACGACGCACACAAGCGTGAATCGCACGATGTCCGCGAGCACGGCGCCGATCAGCGGTGCGGCGCGGGAGATCGGCAGGCTCCGGAAGCGGTCGAAGACGCCCTTCTCGATGTCGGTGTTGAGGTTGACGCCGATCGCCACCGCGCCGAACGCGATCGTCTGCGCGAGCACGCCCGGCAGCAGGAACTGCAGGTAGTCGTGCTGGGAGCCGCCCGCGATCGCGCCGCCGAAGATGTACGTGAACAGCGCGAGGAAGATCATCGGCTGGACGGTCACGTCGATCAGCGCCTCGGGGTTGCGCAGGACCCCGAACAGGTTGCGCTTGGCCAGCACGAGGCTGTGTCGGGGGAGAGCCAGCGCGCTCATGCGAGCACCTCCTGGGTGTTGGCGGCCGCGTCGGTGCGGCCGGTCAGGGTGAAGAAGACCTCATCGAGGCTGGGCAGGTGCAGCGACAGCTCGGTCACCGCGATCCCGGCCTCGGAGAGGCGGTAGACGGCGTCGCCGAGCACCTCGTCGCCGCTGACGGGGACCGTCAGGACGCCGCGGTCGGTGCGCTCCGCGCGCACGCCGGCGAGCTCGCCGATGAGCGTCGCGGTCTCGTCGATCCGGCCCGGGTCGGTCGGGCGCACGGTCAGCCGCTGACCGCCGACGACGCGCTTGAGCCCGTCCGGCGTGTCGTGCGCGATCACGCGGCCCTTGTCGATGACGGTGATCTCGTCGGCGAGCGCGTCGGCCTCCTCGAGGTACTGCGTGGTGAGCAGCACCGTCGAGCCGTCGTGGACGAGGCTGCGCACGACGCCCCACATGTCCTCGCGCTTGCTCGGGTCCAGGCCCGTGGTCGGCTCGTCGAGGAAGATCACCGACGGGCGGCCGACCAGGCTCGCGGCGAGGTCCAGCCGGCGGCGCATGCCGCCCGAGTACGTCTTGGCGGGACGCTTGGCCGCGTCCGTGAGGTCGAACCAGGCGAGCAGCTCGGCGGCGCGGGCGCGCGCCTGCTTGCCGCTCAGGTTCAGCAGCTGGCCGATCATCACGAGGTTCTGCTCGCCGGTGAGCAGCTCGTCCACGGACGCGTACTGGCCCGTCAGCCCGATCGTCTCGCGGACCTTGGCCGGCTCGGCGGCGACGTCGATCCCGTCGATGCGGGCGCTGCCCTCATCCGCGCCGATGAGCGTGGCGAGGATCCGGACCGCGGTCGTCTTGCCCGCTCCGTTCGGCCCGAGCACGCCGAGGACGCTCCCGCGGCGCGCGGCCAGGCTCACCCCGTCCAGCGCCTGCGTGTCCTTGAAGCGCTTGCGGAGCCCTTCAGCTTCGATGGCGTAGTCCATGTCGCCAGCATCGGCGAGGCCGCTCGCAGCGTCCTCGCGGATCGCTCACAGCGCTGCGAGCGGCTGTGAGCACAGCGGGCGCGCGTGAACTCATCGCCTGGGTAGGCCTCTGGGACAGGCAACTTTGAGCCCCAGGAGGCACGAGATGGTCAAGGGAGTTGCGGCCGTGTGGCTGCCGGTCACGGACATGTCGCGCGCGGTGTCGTTCTACGGCCAGACGCTCGGATTGGACGTGACCGAGCACGACGGCGATTGGAGCGAGATCGACGCCAACGGCGTCAAGATCGGCCTCAACAGCAGTGAGTCGCCCAGCGGTGACGGCGGCGCGGCGATCGCGTTCCAGCCCGAGGGGGACATCGAGGCCGAGGTCGAGCGGCTCAAGGGCGAGGGCGTCGAGTTCCCGGACGGCATCGCCGACCAGCCGTGGGGCAAGATCGTCACGTTCAAGGACCCGGACGGCAACGACCTCCAGCTCTACTCGCCGAACTAACCTCTGCGCGCTCGTGGAGCGCGCATCCGGATTGCTGTCGTGGCGTCGTGAGGCGCCGCCTTCCTTGGAGGCCCGCGGCGTTCGCGTCGTGCGCTGGGAGGCGGCGCCCGACCTGCTGTCCGGAGACGAGCCGGTGGCGCTGCTCGGCGTGCGGCTGGAGACGGTCGCCGACGTCCGCCGGCTGCACGAGACGCTGCTCGTGCCGATGCTGCGGGCGGGCGTGCCAGTGCTCGTCGAGTGCGACGTGACGCCGGACGAGCTGGACGTCGCTCGCTTCGTCGAGCCGGGCTTCGAGCACGCGCACACGCTCGAGCGGCTGCGGTGGCTGGTGGCGCGCGCCACGGTCGGCGACCCGCGGTTCGCCGGGCCGACGACGATCGAGCCGCACCGGCCGCTCGACCCCTCGCAGCTCGCGGCGGCGCGCGCGCCGGGCGGCGTCGTGCAGGTGATCGCGCCGGCGGGGTCGGGCAAGACGACCGTGCTCGTCGAGCGCGTCCGTGAGCTGCTGGCGCGCGGCGCGGACCCCGAGCGCGTGCTGTGCATGACGTTCAATGACCCGGCCGCGGCCGAGCTGCGCACGCGGCTGGAGGCGGCGGGCGCGGGGCGCGTCGCGGCGCGGACGTTCCACTCGGTCGGGCGGCGGATCATCGCCGCGCACGGGCTGCTCGAGGGACGCGAGCTCCATCACGGCTGGACGGTCCCGCAGTGGGCCCGGTTCGCGCGCCAGGCGGCGGCCGAGGTGGGCGGGACGGTGCCGGAGCCGGCCGAGCTGCCGGGGCTGGTCTCATCGATCCGGCTCGGTGAGCTGATGAGCCCGCAGGAGTGGGAGGACGCGTGCCCGCAGGACGAGCACGCGCGCGTGGTGGCGCGGGTGTACACGCTCGTCGAGCGCGAGAAGGCGCGCGGGCGCCTCTACGACTTCGACGACATGATCGTCCACGCGGTGCGGCTCCTGCGCGCGCATCGCGAGGTGCGCGAGCGCTGGCAGGGCGCGTTCGAGCACGTGCTGGTCGACGAGTACCAGGACATCGAGCCGGCGCAGGAGCTGCTCGTGCGGATGCTGGCTGCGCCGCACGACGACCTGTTCGTGGTCGGCGACGAGGACCAGACGCTGTACGGCTGGCGGCGCGCGAGCGTGCGCACGATGCTCGACCTCGAGCGGGCGTTCCCGGCGCTGCACCGGGTGGCGCTCGAGTTCAACTACCGCTGCACGCCCGAGGTGGTGCGGGCGAGCGCGGCGCTGATCGCGCGCAACCGCAAGCGGTTCGCGAAGCCGATCAAGCCGGCCCCGGGCCGTGAGGACGGTGGCGCGCGGGCGATCCGGATCGCGCGGTACCCCGAGTCCACGCCCGGTGCGGCGCCGCGGCTGCTGGCGCGCAAGCTGGCGGCGTACGGGCGCGGCGAGATCGTCGTGCTGGGCCGCACGATCAACGCGCTGCGGCCGTTCGCGCTGGCGGCGGCCGACGCGGGCGTGCGGATCTCCGGTCCGGAGGAGCTGTTCGAGTCCGCCGGCGCGCAGGAGACGCTCGAGGCGTACTTCGCGGTGCTCGCCGAGCCGCGCGCGGCCACCGAGGCGGACGTCCGGGTGATCCTGCGCCGGCCTTCACGCGGGTTCGGTCTGGACGCGGCGGCACGGGTGGTGGACGCGCTGGCGCGCGGCGCGTCGCTGGGGCGGGCGGTCGAGCAGCTCCCCGACGAGGGCTGGAAGGTGTCGCGCGCGGGTGAGCAGCTCGGCGCGCTCGTCGCCGCCCGGGACGCGGCCGCCGTGATCCGGCGCCTGCGCGTGGACGGGCTGGACCGCTACTTCGACGAGGTCGCGCGCGCCTCGGCTCGCCCCGACCGCGACGACCGCAAGGTGCTCGACGAGGCCGAGCAGGAGGCGCGCGGCCAGTCGGTCGCCGAGTACGCGGCGGTGCTCGACTCCCGCCGGCTCTCGCTGCGCCGCGCGCGTGACGAGCGCGGCGGCATCGAGCTCACCACCGTGCACCGCGCGAAGGGCCGCCAGTGGCCGCGCGTCGTCGTGGTCGCGTGCGACGAGGGCGTGCTGCCGCACCGCAACGCGCTCAACGCGCTCGCCGACGCGGTGGCTGCCGGCGAGGGCGTCGAGGCCGAGCGCCGGATCGCCTACGTGGCCTTCACCCGCGCCACCGAGGAGCTCTCGATCCTGCACACCGAGGGCCGCCACAGCCGCTTCCTGCACGACGCGGGCCTGGTCGCCGAGCCCGTCCCGGAGACGGCGAAGCCGGCCGATCCCGACCCGCCCTCGCGCGCCGGCTTCTGGGAGCCGCCGCGCCTGCCGTCGAGCACCCGGGCGACCGGCGAGCGCGGCACCGCGCTCGAGTCCGCCGCCGAGGCGCTCGGCGACCATGCGGGCACCGTCGGCGAGTTCCTGGACACGGTCGAGGCACTCACCGAGAACGAGCGCGCACGGGTCCTGAAGGCCGTCGGCCTCGGCGCTGAAGCCGCCGTGCCCGACCTCCCACCGAAGACCCGCCGGTCCCTGGCGGCGACGCTGCGAGTCATGGCCCGGCGCTGATCCGGGTATCTGAGCGGGATGGACCACGACGCCGTCCGCGCAGAGCTCGAAGCGCGCCGCGACAACGCCCGCGCCCGCGTCGCCACCCTCGCCAAGCGCCCGGAGCGCGGCGCCTCCCAGGGCTTCGGCAAGCGCATCGGCGACGGCACGGTCGAAGCGATCTCCCGCTTCACCGACATCGGCATCGGCACGTCCGTCGAGGTCGGCCTGGAGCGCACCGAACGCGCCCTGGCGAAGCTCGACGAGGGCACCTACGGCCTGTGTGACACGTGCGGCCGCCCGATCGCCGAGAAGCGCCTCCGGGCGATGCCGGACGTGGTCCAGTGCCTGGATTGCGCGCGGGCGCGCCCGCGCCGCTGACGGCGTCAGGCCGCGTCGGCGCTGGGGTCGTAGGTGAACGGGTCGTACGGCAGGTCGGGATGCTCGCCCGGCGCCGAGAGGTCGTAGCTGCGGAGCTGACCGGACGCCTCGTCGAACGCGACCGCCCGCCGGAGCGTGAAGGGCGGGTGGTCGTCCGCGCTGCAGAGCGCCGACAGCCGCTCGGAGACGGCCTTCATCGCGCTCATCGTCCGCATGCGCGCCGCGAACAGGTCGCGACCGACGTGCACGGCGTTGTCACGCATCGCCTCGGTCAGCACGGGGCCTGCGCCGTCGACGTCCGCGAGGTCGTGCTTCGCCCAGTGCGCGAGCTCGTGGGTGGTGCGGTCGATGATCGCGATGCGCGAGTAGAAGCCGTAGAAGAGCTGATGCAACGCGTCCGGCCGGTCAGGCTCCGGGATGGCGTCGGTGTACTCCGCGAGGCCCTCGGCCAGCGTCGTCGGTTGGGACATGCCTCACAGCGTGCGGCGCGTGTCAAGAACGGGCCCGTTCCTCCAGCACCCTGGCGCTGGGCTCATCGCCGCGTGAGCGCCACGAGGTAGCGGCACGCCGTGCAGGCGACGAACACGCGTGCCGACGGCGCCCCGAACTCCAGGCAGTCGCCGGGCTCGAGGGCGTGGTCGGTGCCGTCCTCGCGGATCGTCAGCGAGCCGGCGAGGACCCAGATCTGCTGGTGGATGAACGCGTAGCTGTCGGCCGGGTAGGCGATCTCGACGCCGGCGGGCAGGTCGACCTCGACCAGCTCCAGCGGGCCACCGGACACGGGGGACAGGGCGCGGCGGCGGTAGCCCGTCTCGGGGTCGGTCCAGACCGGTTGCTCGTCGGCGCGGGCCAGGCGACGGTCGGACTGCTCGGCGCGGGCGACCAGCTCCGAGAGCGTCAGGCCGAGCGCGGCGGACAGGCGGCCGAGCAGGGCCGCGGTCGGCTGGGCCTCGGCGCGCTCGACCTTCGCGATCATCGCCCGGGACACGCCGGAGCGGTCCGCGAGAGCGGCGGCGGAGAGGCCGTGGGCCTCGCGGGCGGCGCGGACGGTCTCCGCGATCGAGGCCGTGAGATCGACTGACACGATAGTGAACAGTATCGCTACTATCGGCGACATGGTCGTTCGCCCCGCCACCCCCGACGATGCGCCCGCCTGCGCCGCGATCTACGCGCCGTACGTGACCGACACCGCGGTGTCGTTCGAGGAGGAGCCGCCCGACGTCGCCGAGATGGCACGGCGGATGGCGGCGGCGCACGTGTGGCTGGTGCTTGAAGATGCGGGCGAGGTCGTCGGCTACGCGTACGCCGGCACGTTCCACGCGCGGGCCGCGTACCGCTGGGCGACCGAGACGAGCGTCTACCTGCGGCGCGGATTCGAGCGCCGCGGCGGCGGCCGGGCGCTCTACGCGGTGCTGCTGCCGTTGCTCAAGGAGCGTGGGTTCACGTCGGCGATCGCCGGGATGACGCTGCCGAACCCGGGCAGCGTGGGGCTGCACGCGTCACTCGGCTTCGAGCCCGTCGGCACGTACCGCAGGATCGGCTTCAAGCACGGCGCCTGGCACGACGTGGCCTGGGCGCAGCTGATGCTTGCCGACGGCGACTCAGCTCCGCACGAGTAGGCAGTCCAGCTCGAGCAGGCCGAGCGCGTCGTCGCGCCCGACGCTCGTCAGCTGGGCCGGGCGGAACCCGAGCTCGCCGAGCCGCGTCAGCACGTCCAGCCAGCTCGTCGAGTCCTCGTAGATCGGGCGCACGGACAGCTCCGCCTGCAGCGCGACGACGTGGTCGAGCACGCCGGCGGCACCCTCGATCACCTCGAGATCCCAGCCCTGGGTGTCGGTCTTGAGCAGCACGCGCGGCTCGCGGACGTCGACCAGATCGCCGAACACCTCGTCCAGCCGCGCCACCGGCACCTCCTCCTGGCGGTCGACCGCGCTGCCGCCGAACCGGTCGATCGAGAACGCGTTCGGCTCCAGGAACGACGTGAAGTTCGACTCGCGCGCGACGTTGATCTTCGCCCGGCCGGGTTCGCGGCCGAGGGCCAGCCGGTGCACGCTCCAGGCCGGATCAGCGGCGGCGCGCGTGTCGAGCGCCGCGTACGAGGCGGAGACGGGCTCGAACGACACGATCTGGCCGGCATAGCCGCTGGCGCGCAGCAGGTCGCGGTAGCCGCCGCGGTGCGCGCCGACGTCGAGCACGACGTTCACGCCCGCCCGCTGCAGGACCGCCCGCAACAGCGCGGAGTGCGCGGCCAGCTCGACGCCGAGCGGGTTGGCGAGGTCCCGCGGGACGTCGCGGTAGACCGAGTAGCCGCGGGCCTTGAGCAGCCGCTGCAGGAGCGTCTTCATCCCAGCACCACGCGGTCGAGCTCGTCGAGCACGCGCGCATCGACGTCAGGGTCGAACTTGCGCGCGAAGTCGTTGCCGGAGGCGAGCATGGCGTCGAGGTCGGCGACGCCGAGCACGGCCGGGTTCGGCGAGCCCGGCTCCCAGCGGGTGAAGCGGCGGGTGTCGCCGCTCAGCTGCATCCCGACGGTGGTGTAGAGGACGGTGTGGGGGTAGGACTCGGTCGGCATCAAGGCGCGTCGATAGTGGCGCATCAGCACCGGATCGCCGTCGACGACCGTCTCGACGGCCGCGCGCGAGAGCGTCAGCCAGTCGGCGCCGCGCTGCGTGTGCTCGCTCAGCCGGCGCCCGCGGACGCCCAGCACCGTGCCCCACGGCATCTCCCGCAGCGTCAGCAGCGGCCGCGCGGCGGACACGGCGCGCCGCAGCGCCGGGCCGGGCGGGCGGATCGCCCGGTAGCGGTAGAAGTAGCGCCGCGCGAACTCGTCCGGCTCGGCGCGCGACCACGCGGGCGGCTCGACCGGGACCGTCTCGACGTACGCGTCCCACGGGCGCTCGCGCAGCTCCCGCTCGCTGGTCTCGAGCGGCCGGATCGGATAGTCCTGCCCGGACAGCACGACCAGCCAGTCGAAGTCGACCCGGTCGAGGGCGTGCCGCAGGCAGCGGACCAGCATGTCCAGCTGGGACGTCCAGCCCCACGCGACCGGCGTCGGCGGCAGCACGCGTTCCACGCCGCCGAGGGCGGCCAGAGCGGTCTCGTCGAGGGCCACGTGCCGATCGTCGTGGTGCATGACGAGCGTGCACGACGGGCTCCCGGTGCGGAGCGTCCGGGCGAGCCGCAGCACCTGGTCGGGCTGCCGGTGCGAGATGACGACGTAGGCCGTACTCACCAGACGTCGCCGTCGCGCCAGTCGCAGACGAGGTCGCCGTCGAGGTCCAGGCCGTCGCCGCGCACGAGGATCCACCCCAGCTCCTCCGGCGTGTCGACCAGCCCGTCCGGCGTGAACGCGCGCAGCGTGCCCGTCCACGCGCGCCAGCCGCGCCCGAGGTAGAACGGCAGCCCTTCGTCGCTCGAGCCGAGCGCGCCGAGGTCGTAGGCGCGCGTGACGATGGTCTCGACCTCGCCCATGAGCGCGCTCGCGACGCCGCGGCGCCGCCGGTCCGCGCGCACCGCGACCCCTTCCACGTAGCCCGCCCGCAGTGCCCGCCCGGCGTGCAGGAGCCGCCGTTGGACGATCGCGGCGTGCCCGATCAGCTCCTCGCCGTCGTAGGCCAGCACGTGCAGGCCGCCGAGGCAGTGCTCCCAGTCCTCGGCGGTGAGCTCGCCGTCGAACGCGACCTCGAGCAGCTCGCGGGCGGCGGCCAGCACCGTGCCGTCGAGCGCCGAGGTGTGCACCGTGCGAATCACGCCCTGCGAGAGTACGAGGCACCCATGATCCACGAGTTCGTCACCTTCCGGTTCAAGCCCGAGATCACCGCCGACCAGCAGCAGGAGACGATGGGCGCCCTCGGCCGCCTGCTCGCGCACCACGACGGCCTCCTCGGCCGCGACGTCTACGTCGACGACGAGGGGCACTGGATCGATCACGTGCGGTGGGCGACGCTCGAGGCGGCACAGGCGTCGGCGGCCGCGCTGCAGGAGCACGCCGACGCGGCGCCGCTCCTGGCGCGCTTCGACCTCGCCGCGACGCGGCTCGCGCACTACCGACACGTCGCGCTCGACTGACCCCTAGGGGTGCGGGAGCCTCGCCGTCGCGGTGGGGAGCCAGCACGCGCGGTTCCTAGAGGCTCCTCGGATGTACCGGACCCGTCGGCCCGGTGAGATGGAGGCATGCCCCGCATCGCCACCCCCTCCACCGAGCTCGCGGGCAAGAAGGCCGGCGCGAAATGGTCCCGCGTCGCCCCGCGAGGGCAGCAGCCGAGGCTGCCTTAGCCTGGCCCCACTGGGGAACTCGGGGGCGGCGACGCGCGTGCGCCGCCCCCGAGCGGGCCGAATCGTTGTCCGGTCAATAAACGTCCAGGACGTTTAACTTGTCCGCGAAGGCCAGGATCTCGTCGCGCCGGTGCACCCGGTCGCGCCAGTGGGGCGGGATGCCCTCGAGGCCGTAGAGCGCGCCCGCCAGCTGGCCGGCGATCGCCGCGGTGGTGTCCGCGTCGTCGCCGAGGTTGACCGCGGCGAGGATCGCCGCCTCGAACGAGTCGGTGGAGGCGACCGCCCACAGCGCCGCCTCGAGCGCGTGGACCGCGTAGCCGCCGCCGCGGATGGCCGGCGGCGTGCGGTCCAGGAACGAGCCGGCGAGCACCGTTGCCACCTCCGGATGCGCGTCGACCGTGCGGCGCCGCAGCACGTCGCCGGAGCCGTCGAGCGCCTCGACCAGCAGCCGGGCGAACCAGCGGGTGGCGTCGATCGCCGCCGGCGCGCCGTGCGTCGTGCGCGCGCTCTCGCCCGCGAAGCGCACGGCCGCGTCGACGTCACCGGCGTACGCGAGCGCGACCGGCGCGAGCTTCATCAGCGGCCCGTTGCCGCCGGCTTCGGGCGCCGCGTCGCCCGGGTACGGCTCGCCCGTGGCCTCGAAGCGCGCGAGCGCGGCGGCGGTCGCGTTGCCGATGTCGAAGCACTCGCCGGTCGAGGACCAGTAGCCCTCGCGCCACCAGCGGGTGTACCGCCGCAGCTGGTCCACCGGGTCGAAGCCGCGGCACTCGACGAGGCTCTCGGCGAGGCACAGGGCCATCGACGTGTCGTCCGTCCAGGCGCCGGCGGGCAGCCTGAACGGCCCGCCGCCGACCATGTCGGTCACCGGCGGGAAGCTCCCCGGCGGCGAGAACTCGACGGTGGTGCCGACGGCGTCGCCCACCGCCAGCCCGAGCAGACAGCCACGAGACCGGTTCACGCGGCGGAACGGTACCTGGCCACCGCGAGCGGGAAGCAGATCGCCGTCAGCACGAGCGGCCACACGACCGCCATCAGCACCGCGTGCTCGGCGATCCAGGACTGGCTCTCCCACCCCGGGTTGCCGAACAGCTCGCGTGTCGCGGCGACCGTCGACGAGAGCGGGTTCCACTCCGCCACGGTGGCCAGCCAGCCCGGCATCGACGCCGGGTCGGTGAACGCGATCGAGAGGAACCCGAGCGGCCAGACGAGGATCTGCACGGCGGTGACCGCCTCCGGCTTCCCGGCGGCGAGCCCGAGGTACACGCCCATCCAGATCAGCGCGAAGCGCAGGAGCACGAGCAGGCCGACCGCGGCCAGCGCGTCGGCGACGCCGCCGTGGATCCGCCACCCGATCGCCCACCCGACCGCCATCAGCACCAGCAGCCCCGCGACCGCATGCAGCAGGTCCGCGAGCGCTCGTCCGGAGACCACCGCCGAGCCCGCCATCGGCAGCGAGCGCAGGCGGTCGGTGATGCCGCGGTTGGCGTCCGTCACGATCGCCGTCATCGTCGTCTCCAGGCCGAACACGGTCGTCAGCGCGAGCATCCCCGGCACGAGCAGCTCCGGGTAGTCGTCGCCGTAGCCGCCGCGGAGCAGGTAGGCGAACATGACCAGCACCAGCACGGGGAAGAGGAAGCCGGCGAGCGCCACGAACGGCTGCCGCGCCCAGTGCGCGAGCGCGCGCAGCGTCAGCGTCCAGGTGTCGGCGAGCGCCCAGCGCACGCTCATCGCGTCAGCTCCAGGAAGACCTCGTCGAGCGTCGGCCGCCGCAGCGACACGTCCTCGGCGTCGAGCTCGGAGACCACCGCCGCCAGCGCGCCCATCCGGTCGCGTACGGGCGCGCTCACCCGCAGCGCGTCGGCGTCCACGTCCACCGCGCCCACCGCGACCCGCTCGAGCAGCGCGGCCGCCACGCCCAAGTCGTCCGCCGCGCGCACCACCACTTCGATCCGGTCGCCCGCGAGCGCGTCCTTGAGCTCGGTCGGCGTGCCCTCCGCCACCACGCGCCCGCCGTCGACCACGGCGATCCGGTCGGCCAGGCGGTCGGCCTCCTCCAGGCGCTGGGTGGTGAGCAGCACGGTCATCCCCTCCGCGGCCAGCGCCCGCACCGCCTCCCACACGTCGAGCCGCGAGCGCGGGTCCAGGCCCGTGGTCGGCTCGTCGAGGAAGAGCACCGCGGGCGCGACCAGCAACCCGGCCGCCAGGTCCAGACGCCGTCGCATCCCGCCCGAGTAGCCGCTGACGGCGCGATCCGCCGCCTCCGTCAGCCCGAAGCGCTCCAGGAGCTCGTCCGCGCGCGCTCGCGCGCGCGACACCCCGAGGTGCAGGAGCCGCGCGAACAGGACGAGGTTCTGCCGGCCGCTCAACGCCTCGTCGACGGCCGCGTGCTGGCCGACGAGCCCGATCCGCCGCCGCACGCCCGCCGGATCGCGCGCCACGTCCACGCCCGCGACGACCGCGCGGCCGGCGTCGGCCCGCGCGAGCGTCGCCAGCACGCGCACCGTCGTCGTCTTGCCCGCGCCGTTCGGCCCCAGCAGCCCGCACACCGTCCCCGTCGCGACGGCCAGGTCGAGCCCGTCCAGCGCGACCGTCGGCCCGTAGCGCTTGCGCAGTCCGTCCGCCTCGACGGCCATCTTCTCTCCGTACGCCATACGGAGTACCGTACACCATACGGAGTTTCGACGTGACCGAATTCAGCGGCAGCGGTGATCCCGTGCGCAGCCTCGAGCTGCTGTGGCGGGTGCAGAGCCGGCCCAAGCGCGGGCCCAAGCAGCGCCTCGACCTCGACGAGATCGTCGCGGCGGCGATCGCGCTCGCCGCCGCCGACGGGCTGCCCGCGCTCTCGATGCGCAAGGTCGCCGAGCGGCTGGGCGTCGGAACGATGTCGCTGTACACCTACGTCCCGGGCAAGCCAGAGCTGCTGGACCTGATGGTCGACGCCGCGATCGAGCCGCCCGCCCCCCTACCCGACGCAGGCTGGCGCGCCAAGCTCGAGCGGATCGCCCGCGAGAACTGGGACCGCTACCACCGGCACCCGTGGCTGCTCGACGTCACCCCGGTACGCCCCGTGCTCGGCCCGAACACGATCGCCCGCTACGAGCACGAGCTCTCCGCCCTGGAGGGCGTCGGCCTCACCGACGTCGAGATGGACTCCGCGCTCGGCCTGGTCAACGGCCACGTCGAGTCCTCGGCCCGGCGAGCGCTCGAAGCGGCGCAGGCCGAGCAGCGCAGCGGGCTCACCGACGAGGAGTGGTGGAGCGCTCGGGCGCCGGTGCTGGAGCGCGTGATCGAGCCTGATCGCTACCCGATCGCGTCCCGCGTCGGAACGGCTGCAGGTGAGGCGCACAACGCCGCTTTCGCGCCCGAGCACGCGTTCGCGTTCGGACTGACAACCGTGCTCGACGGGATCGAATTCCTCATACAAGCAAGGGCTTCCGACGCTTGAGTTCGGATGTGCCCCCAACTTTTACCGAAGCCGCTGGACTTATTCCTGCGCATTTGAAATAAGTCCTGGCTCAGGAGAGTGGAGTTCAACGGAGGAGAGCCGTTAATGCGCAGGATGCGGTACGCGCTGCTCGCGGTCGTCGCTGCCATCGCGTGGGCGATGTCAGCTTCACCAGTCCGGGCAGCTGAGACGGTCGTCATCGATGCCGTCGACACGGCCGGCCAGGTGTGGAGCCCCGCCACCCGGACGATCAAGGTGGGCGACACCGTCCGCTGGGAGTTCGACCAGGCGCTGGTGACGCACAACCTGAAGTCCCAGGGCACCAACTGGGCGGAGCCGATCAACGAAACGCGCGAGGTCAACGGACCCGCGATCTCCCGGACGTTCACGACGCCGGGCACCTACGACTTCTTGTGCGACCTGCACACCGGCATGTCCGGCAAGGTCATCGTCGAGGCCGCGCCGGCCGCGACGCTCAGCAAGGTCCTCGTCTTCTCGAAGACCGGTGGCTTCCGCCACGACTCGATCCCGCAGGGCATCGCGGCCATCCAGGCGCTCGGCCAGGCCAACGGCTTCACGGTCGACGCGACCGAGGACGCCGCCGCGTTCACCGCCGCGAACCTCGCCCAGTACGACGTCGTCGTCTTCATGTCGACGACCGGCGAGATCCTCAACGACGCGCAGCAGACCGCGTTCGAGGGCTACATCAAGGGCGGCGGCGGCTTCGCCGGCGTCCACGCCGCGTCCGACACCGAGTACAGCTGGCCGTGGTTCGGCGAGCTGGTCGGCGGCTACTTCCGCAACCACCCGCCCGGGACGCCCACGGCGGCGGTCGACATCGAGGACGGCGACGAGCCCTCCACGACCGGCCTCCCGACCCGCTGGACGCGGACGGACGAGTGGTACAACTTCCAGCATCCGGTGACCCCCGCGGTCAACGGCAACACGACGGTCGCCGACTACAGCCCGCGCGCCCGCCAGGTGAAGGTCCTCGCGACGGTCGACGAGTCGACCTACGACGAGCAGGACGGCAACACGATCGACGACGACCACCCGGTCGCGTGGTGCTCGAACTTCGACGGTGGCATCTCGTGGTACACGGCGATGGGCCACACCCAGGCCTCGTTCGCGGACGCCGATTTCCGCAAGCACCTCCTCGGCGGCCTGCGCACCGCGGCCGGCGTGGCGGGCGACTGCGGCAAGCCGCGCCAGACCCCGCCGACGGCCGCGGACTTCGAGAAGATCACCATCAACAACGACACGAACGCCCCGATGGAGATCGACATCGCCAATGACGGGCGAGCGTTCTACATCGAGCTCGACGGCCGTGTCCAGATGTGGAACCCGACCACCCAGGTCACGACCACGGTCGGCACGATCCCGGTCACGCTCAGCCACGAGAACGGCCTGCTCGGCATCCAGCTCGCGCAGGACTTCGACACGAGCGGCTACATCTACCTCGCCTACTCGGCACTGCCGGACTCCAGCAACCAGAACCGCGTCTCGCGCTTCAAGCTGACCGGCACCACGCTCGGGCAGGAGCAGATCATCTACACCTGGCAGCACCAGCGCCAGGAGTGCTGCCACACGGGCGGCTCGCTCGAGTGGGGCGCCAACGGCGACCTGTACATCTCCACGGGCGACAACACCAACCCGTTCGCGCACGGCTTCAACCCGACCGACGAGCGCCCGGGCCGCCAGATCTGGGACGCGCAGCGCACGTCGGCCAACACCAACGACCCGAACGGCAAGATCCTGCGCATCCGGCCGATCCCGAACGCGACCGGTGCGCCGGGCGTCGGGACGACCTACACGATCCCGCCCGGGAACATGTTCCCCGTGGGCACGGACAAGACCCTGCCCGAGATCTACGCGATGGGCTTCCGGAACCCGTTCCGGATCAACTACGACAAGAAGACCGGCTGGATCCTGATGGGCGACTACGGCCCGGACGCCGGCTCCACGGACCCGAACCGCGGTCCGCAGGGCTCGGTCGAGTGGAACGTGGTCAAGCAGCCCGGCTTCTACGGCTGGCCCTACTGCATCCGTGAGAACGTCCCGTACAAGGACATCACCTACACGTCCAACGCCGGCGGCACGGTCAAGGGCGACTACAGCTGCTCCGCCCCGGTCAACGACTCGCCCAACAACACGGGCCTGACGAACCTCCCGGCCGCCATCCCGGCGTCGATGTGGATGGGCTACTCCGAGACCGACACCCGCTTCCCGGACCTCGGCACCGGTGGCGCCCCGATGGGTGGCGCGCGGTACTACTTCGACGAGAACTCGAACTCCGACACCAAGTTCCCGCGGTTCTACGACGGCCAGTGGTTCATCGGCGAGTGGAACAACGACTGGATCCGGACGGCCGACCTGAACAACCAGGGCCTGGTCACGGGCGTGTCCAACTGGGCGCGCACCACCGGCTACATCAGCCCGATGGACATGGAGTTCGGCCCCGACGGCTCGCTGTACGTCGTCGAGTGGGGCCAGGGCTTCGCGGAGAACAACCCCGACTCGGGCGTCTACCGCGTCGACTACATCAGCGGCTCGCGCACGCCGATCGCCAACGCGACGGTGAACAACGACGCGGTCCCGGTCGGCACCACGGTGCAGTTCTCCTCGGCCGGCTCCAACGACCCGGACGGGACGCCGATCACGTACCTGTGGAACTTCGGGGACGGCACGCCGACCTCGACGCAGCCGAACCCGTCGCACCAGTACACGGCGGCCGGCACCTATGACGCCACGCTGACGGTCACGGACGAGTCCGGCGCCACGGCGGTGGACACGGTCCGCGTCGTCGTCGGCAACCAGCGCCCGGTCGTCACGATCGAGCTGCCCGAGAACGGCAAGATCGCCGACTTCGGGGACAAGATCCCGTACAAGGTGTCCGTCACCGACCCGGACGGCGGCTCGACCGGCGCCGGCACGATCAAGTGCGAGGACATCCGGATCGAGGTCAAGCTCGGCCACGACACCCACGCGCACGAGCTGTCGACGCTCTCGGGCTGCGAGGGCACGTTCACGGTCACGAGCGTGGAGGGCCACGGCGTGAACGCCAACGTGTTCACGGTCGTCACGGCCAGCTACACGGACGCGGGCAACGGCCCGGCCGCCGGCGTGACCGGCTCGGCCGAGGCGATCCTGCAGCCCAAGCTCAAGCAGGCCGAGTACTACCTGACCACCGGCCGCACGGCCGACGGCCGCGGCACGGGTGACCCGGGCGTGACCCAGGAGGCCACGACGGACGTGGGCGGCGGCAACGCGGCCGCGTTCATCGAGGACGGCGACTGGATCTCGTTCAACCCGTACAACCTCGAGGACCTGACGAAGGCGACCTTCCGCGTGGCCTCGGGCGGCGCGGGCGGCATCATCGAGCTGCGGTACGACGCACCCGACGGCCCGCTCGTCGCGGCCACCCCGAACATCGCGCCCACGGGCGGCTGGCAGTCGTGGCAGGACGTCACGATCAACCTGCCCACCACCATCCCGCAGGGCACGCACCGCCTGTTCATCGTGTTCCGTCACCCGACGAACACGGGCTCGCTGATGAACCTGAACTACTTCAAGTTCACCGGCAAGGGCGCGGCGGTCACGGCACCGCCGGAGGTCAACGCCACGGCCGAGCCGGTCAGCGGTGTGGCGCCGCTCAACGTCGCCTTCAACGCCGACGCGACCGACGCCGAGGGCGAGGCGATGACGTACGCGTGGGACTTCGGCGTGCCGGGAACGGACGCTGACAAGTCCACGCAGAAGGCGCCCAACTACACGTACACGACGCCGGGCAACTACACGGCGACCGTGACGGTGACGGACGCGTCCGGCGGCCATTCCTCGGACACGGTCGAGGTCCGCGTCACGCGGCCGCTCGACGAGTGCCCGACGGGCCCGGCCCGCTCGGACGAGTTCGACGGCACCGCGCTCGACAGCAAGTGGACCGTCGAACGGCCTGACGCGGCGAACCCGCTCAGCGTCTCCGGCGGCAACCTGAACCTGCCGATCGCCCCGGGCTCGATGTACGGCAACGGCACGACGGCCAAGAACATCGTCGTCCAGTCGGCGCCGGACGGCGCGTACACGGCCACGGCGAAGATCTCGGCGAGCGCGCTCACCGAGAACTACCACCAGGCCGGTCTGCGCGTGTGGGCGGGCGACGACAACTGGGCGTCCATCCACATGATCTCCGCGGGCGGCACCCGTGACTTCGAGTTCATCACCGAGGTCAACGGGAACCCGCGCAACGAGGGGGCGGACAAGCTCGGCGGCATCCCGGCCGACAGCCCGCTCGACTACTACGTGCGGATCATCTCCGACGGTGAGAACCTGACGGCCGCGTACTCGTACAACGGCACGACGTTCACGCCGGTCGGCCGCCCGGTCTCGCTGGCGACGTTCACCGACGCCAAGATCGGTCCGGCGGCGCTGTCCGCCGAGGCCCCGAGCGTGCCGGTGGCGCGCTTCGACTGGATCCGCTTCGACCCGGACGGCACGGGTGGCGGTGGCTCCGAGGGCATCGTCGACGAGTTCGAGGGCACCACCCTCGACGGGGCCTGGGAGCGCATCCGCGGCGACCAGTCCTCGGTCGTGGCCGGTGGCACCCTGCAGATCCCGGCGCAGCCGGGCGACATCTACCAGACCCGCAACGACGCGAAGAACCTCGTCGTGCGGCCCGCGCCTACCGGTGCCTGGGTGGCGACCACGAAGGTCAACTTCAAGGGCACCGCGCAGTACCACCAGGCCGGGATCATGGTCTACGGCGACGACAACAACTTCACGAAGTTCGGCCGCATCGCTCACACGACGGCCGGCGCCGAGAAGTTCGAGTTCATCAACGAGGTCAACGCCGTCGCGCGCAACGAAGCGGCGGACTCCACGGCCAACGTGCCCGCGAACTTCCCGAACGACTTCTGGCTGCGCCTGACGTCGGACGGGACGAACGTGGTCGGCCACTACTCGACCGACGGGACCACGTGGACCGCGGCCGGGCGTCCGGCGGCACTGCCGGCGAACGCCAAGATCGGCCTGTTCGCGTTCTCCAACGACGGCACGGGCAACCCGGTCGCGGCCTTCGACTCGTTCACCCTCACGGGTGACGCGGTCGGTGGCGGCGGCGGTGGCGGCGGCACGCCGTCCGGCCCGAGCTACGACGACCAGTTCGACGGGGCGTCGCTGGACAAGACGCGTTGGAACGCGATCGTGCGTGACAACCCGGCCGAGTACTCCCTGACCGGCGGCAAGTTCAACCTGACGCTGACCCAGGGCGACATCTACACCGGCGACACCAACCCGCCGCCGAACGGCTTCATCCTCCAGGACGCGTCGCACGCCGGCGAGGACTGGGTGATCGAGACCAAGATCGACGCCTACACGTTCAACGGCGGCTACGCCCAGGGCGGCCTGATGGCCTACCTGGACGGCGACAACTACATCAAGTTCGACGTCATCACCGACCCGAACAACGCACGGGCCAACCGGATCGAGCTCCGCTCGGAGATCGCCGGTGTGATCCAGGAGCCCCAGTCGAACGCGACCCTCACCGCCGCTCAGGCCGAGGGCCCGTTCTACCTGCGGCTCACCAAGACGGGCACCAGCTACAAGGGCGAGTACTCGTTCGACGGCGTGGCCTGGACCGCGGCGCCGAACAGCCCGGTGACCAACCCGATGGTCGCGCCGGACTTCGGCATCTTCGGGTTCAGCCCGCAGGCGGACGGCGTCGGCGACACGGTGTCGTTCGACTACTTCACCCTCGACGGCCCGGACCCGAGCAGCTGCGAGCAGTGCAACGGCCCCGGCGACCCGTTCGACGGTGACGCGCTCAACACGACGAAGTGGAGCGCGATCGCCCACGACGACGCGACGAAGTACGCGGTCGCCAACGGCGCGCTCAAGGTCACCACGACCGCGGGCGAGATCTACCAGGCGTCGACGGGCGGTGGCCCGCTGATCCTGCAGCCGGCCGCCAACGCCGGCACCGACTGGGTCCTGGAGACCAAGCTCACCAACACGCTGGACGGTGGCTACTCCCAGGGCGGCATCCTCGCCTACGGCGACGACAACAACTACGTCAAGCTCAACGCGATCGCCGACGACAACAACGTGAACCGGGTCAACCGGCTCGAGCTGCGGTCGGAGGTCAACGGCACGGTGAGCGCGACGGCGTCGGATCCGCAGATCACGGCCGCACAGGCCGCGGGTCCGCTCTGGCTGCGCCTGACGAAGGCCGGCAACAGCTACACCGCGCAGTACAAGACCTCCGAGGCGGGCGAGTGGATCGCCTTCTCCGGCCCGGTCACGAACGCGATGGTCTCGCCGAAGTTCGGCCTGTACACGCAGGGCGTGCTGCAGTCGGGCGACACGGTCACGTTCGAGTACTTCTCGGTCGACGGCGACAGCACGGGCTGCCCGCCGGTCGACGAGAACAACGCGCCGACGATCGAGTCGGCCACCGCGACGCCGACGTCCGGCTTCGCCCCGCTGCAGGTCAAGTTCGACGTCACCGCCTCGGACGAGGACGACGACGCGCTCACCTACAGCTGGGACTTCAACGGCGACGGCACCGCGGACTCCACGTCCGAGGATCCGACGTACACCTACACCACGGCCGGCACGTACGAGGCCAAGGTGACGGTGTCCGACGGTGAGGACACGCGGACGCGCACGGTGACGGTCACCGTCTTCGGCGCGGACGACCCGGAGGCGCGCTTCCGGGTGCTCGTGTTCTCCAAGACCACGGGCTTCCGCCACGACTCGATCCCGGCGGGCATCGCCGCGATCAAGGCGCTCGGTGAGGCGAACGACTTCCAGGTCGACGCCTCCGAGGACTCCGGCGTGTTCAACGCGACCACGCTGGCTCACTACGACGCGGTCGTCTTCCTGTCGACCACGGGCGATCCGCTCAACGCCACGCAGCAGACGGCGTTCGAGAACTACATCAAGGGTGGCGGTGGCTACGTGGGCATCCACGCCGCGGCCGACACCGAGTACGAGTGGGGCTTCTACGGCGGTCTCGTGGGTGCGTACTTCCGCAACCACCCGGCCGGCACGCCCACCGCGACGGTCCGCATCGACGACGCGGACCACCACTCGACGCAGGGCCTCCCGAACCCCTGGAGCCGTGTCGACGAGTGGTACAACTACCAGTCGCCGGTCAACCCGGTTGTCGGTGGCGGCGGCGACGACTACAGCCCGCGTGGCCAGGTCCACGTGCTGCTGACGGTCGACGAGGCCACCTACGGCGAGGAAGACGGCAACACGACGGATGACGACCATCCGATCTCGTGGTGCCAGCGCTACCAGGGCGGCCGCTCGTGGTACACGGGCATGGGTCACACCCAGGCCACGTTCAGCGAGGCGCCGTTCCTCAAGCACCTCCTGAGCGGCCTCGAGATCGCGGCCGGCGTGCAGGCTGACGCCGACTGCGGCAAGCAGGGTGGCAATCAGAACCCGACGGTGAGCATCCAGCGCAACCCGGCGGGTGACGTCTATCCGGGCGACCCGGTGGCCTTCACGTCGACGGCGTCCGATCCGGACGGCGACACGCTCACCTACGAGTGGGACTTCGGCGACGGCGGCACCGCGGCCACCAAGGACGCGATGCACACGTACACCGAGCCCGGCGTCTGGTACGCCAAGCTCACGGTCCGTGACGGCAAGGGCGGCAAGGCCACCGCGCTCGTGCCGGTGAACGTCCAGCCGTTCAACGAGAACGAGGTCGAGGTCGGCGTCGGCGGGCTCGTCCCGAGCACGCTGGCCCTCGACATCAAGGGCTCGGCGAACCTGGGCGTGTTCCAGCCCGGCGTCGCCAAGGACTACACGGCGACGCTCAACGCCACGGCCACGTCGTCGGCCACGGCATCGGCGCTGACCGTGCGCGACCCGAGCACCAACCACACGGGTCACCTGGTCAACGGCTCGGCGTTCCTGCCGCAGCCGCTCCAGGTCCGCGCGACGGACACGGCCAACCCGAGCACGGCGTTCGCGCCGCTCCCGGCGACGCCGACCGCACGCCTGAACCTCCTGTCGTTCCCGACCCCGGTCAGCGGGCGCGAGCTGAAGATCGACTTCAAGCAGTCGATCGCGGCGAGCGACGAGCTGGCGACGGGCGGCTACGGCAAGGTCCTGGTGTTCACGCTGTCGGCGACCACGCCGTAGGCGAGTAGGAGGGGGCGGCCGCGTCGCGGCCGCCCTCGCAGGTTCGACCGCGGGGCGGGCCAGGTGGCTCGCCCCGTCGTCGTTCGGGCTAGGTGAGCCAGGCCTGCAGCTGGCGATGCACGGCCGGTGCCCGCAGCAGCGCGAGGTGATGCGTGCCGCCCAGGTCGAGCACGTCGCCTTCGCCGCGGGCGCTGCCCGACAGCACGAGCGTGTCGCCGAGCAGCCGGCCGACGACGTGCGTGTCGGTGGCGGTGACGGTCGCGGCGACGAACCCGTGGCGGGCGCCGGGCAGCAGCGGGTCGCGCACGCCGCGGCGCAGGTCGCGGATGCCCGCGCTGCGCCGACCGAGGAAGCGGGCGAACGGACGCGTCTCCGGCGCGCGCTCGAGCGCGGCGGCCAGCCCGTGCACGAGCTGCGCGAGCGGCGCGCCGTCGTGGGGGGTGCCGAGCGAGACGGTGTGGGTCACGCGCTCCGTCCACGCGCCGCCCCGGGCGCACGCGCTGCGCGCGACGAGCCCGCCCATCGAGTGCCCGACGAGCGCGATCCGCTCGATCTTCCAGTCCAGGCCTTCGATCAGCGCGCCGAGCTCCGCCGCGTTCTCCGCGATCGAGCGGCCGGTGTTGTAGCGGACGTAGACCGGGGTCCAGCCGGGCAGCCGGTCGCCGTAGGGCGCAGGCCCCCAGGCGAGCTCGGTCTCACCCAACCCGTGCACGAAGACGGCGACGTCGCGCCCGCGCGGCTCGCCGATCCGCTCCGCGCGCATCGGGATCGCGAGCGGGCTGCCGACGGCGTGCAGCTCATCGCCGATCAGCCCGTTGAGGGCGCCGAGTACGGCCGGCGGCGCGTCCAGCGGCAGCGCGCGGGCGCCCGCCCACAGGCCGCCGCAGACCGCGGCGTACGTGCCGCGCGCGACCGCGTCGTGCATGACCCGCACCGGCAGCGCCGGCGGGCCGAGCGCGCGGAACACCCGGCCCGAGATCGCGAAGTGGACGTCGCCGATCCCTCGCGAGAGGCCCGCGAGCTCCGTCGCCGCCAGCCGGCCCAGCGCGGTCACGAGCCGAGCGTCACCACCGCGGAGCCGGTGGCCACGAGCCGGCCGTCCGGCTCGCTGACGCGCACGTCGGCGAACACGAGGCTGCGTCCGCGCTTGCTCACCACGCCGATCGCCGTGAGGTCCTTCCCGCGCGCTGCGGCCACGTAGGACACGTCGAGGGTCACGGTAGCGCCTTCCATCGACTGCGGCTCGTGGTCGTCGGCCCACGCGGCGGACACCGCCGTCATGTCGATGAGCGAGGCGATCGCGCCACCGTGGACGACGTCACCGGCGGTGGCCAGCTCCGGGCGGAACGGCATCCGCAGCTCCGCCCGCTCGTCTTCCAGAGCCACGAGCGAGACCCCGAGCAGCCCCACGAACGGCGAATTCGGCAGGAACTGCTTCAGGAGCTCGGAGCGCCTCATGCGAAGCTCGACTGCTCCCAGATGTTGATGCCGGCGTCGACCGCGTGCTTGTCGATCTCGGCGAGCTCCTCGTCGCTGAACTCGAGGTTCTCGAGCGCCGCCACGTTGGTCTCGAGCTGCTTGACCGAGGACGCGCCGATCAGGGCGGACGTCACCCGTGGGTCGCGCAGCACCCACGCGATCGCCATCTGCGCGAGCGCCTGCCCGCGCCGCTGCGCGATCTCGTTCAGCGCCCGCACCGCGGCCATGTTCTCCTCGGAGATGAAGTCCTGCTTGAGGAAGTGGTCCTGCGCCGCGCGCGAGTCCTTCGGGATGCCGCCGAGGTAGCGGTCGGTGAGCATGCCCTGGGCGAGCGGCGAGAAGGCGATGACGCCCATGCCGGCCTCGTCGCACGCTTCCAGCACCTCGGGCTCGATCCACCGGTTGAGCAGCGAGTACGACGGCTGGTGGATCAGCAGGGGCGTGCCGAGCCGGTTCGCGATCGCGACCGCCTCCGCCGTGCGCTCGGCCGAGTAGGACGAGATGCCGGCGTACAGGGCACGGCCGGAGCGGACCGCGGTGTCCAGCGCGCCGATCGTCTCCTCCAGCGGCGTCTCCGGGTCGTACCGGTGCGAGTAGAAGATGTCGACGTAGTCGAGCCCCATCCGCTCGAGCGACTGGTCGAGCGACGCCAGCAGGTACTTGCGCGAGCCCCACTCGCCGTACGGGCCGGGCCACATGTCGTAGCCGGCCTTGGTGGAGATGATCAGCTCGTCGCGGTAAGGGCGCAGGTCCTCGCGCAGGATCCGGCCGAAGTTGATCTCGGCGGAACCAGCCGGCGGGCCGTAGTTGTTCGCGAGGTCGATGTGGGTGATGCCGAGGTCGAACGCGCGGCGGATGATGTCGCGCTGGTTCTGCAGCGGCGTGTCGTCGCCGAAGCGGTTCCACAGGCCGAGGCTGATCGGCGGGAGCTGGATGCCGCTGCGACCACAGCGGCGGTAGGGCATCGAGTCGTATCGATCTTCAGCGGCGGCGAAGGGCATGCACAGATTCATACCGTGCTCCGCCGCGCCACCCCATCGCGGTCATGTAGAGGGCGGCCATGCCCTGCCACGGCGCGTAGCGGTCGAGCACCGCCTTGAACTCCGCCTCGGTGACGCTGCCGGTGCGCGCGCCGATCATGCGCGCGTACGCGTTGCGGATGCCGACGTCGCCCTCGAGCGGGATGTCGTAGCGCCCGAACCCGAACCAGTCCATCTGGCCGAGCGTCCACGGGCCGATGCCCTGCACCGCTTCGATCCGGGGACGGTCCATCCCGCGCTCGACGACCACGCGGGCGACGCGGGCGAGCGTCCGCGCCTGCTGGACACCCAGGCCGGCCTCCTGCAGCGCGGCCTGGTTGGTGAACGCCTCGGGCGGCGGCGCGGCGTAGACGCCGCTCGGGTGCCGCGTGCCGTGCCGGCGCGTGAACTCGAAGGCGATCATCCCTGCCTTCTGGGTGTCGATGAGCTGGTACATCACCGCCCAGGCCAGCGCTTCGAACGGATCGGGCGTGCGCGTCACCCGGAGCCGCGGCTTGGCCTTCAGCGCCCGGCCGAGCAACGGGTCGGACCGATGGGCGCGGTGGAACGGCTCCAGGTCGTCGTCGAGCGCGAGCACGAACCGCAGCCGCTCGACCGCCCGCTCGTCTCCGCGCAGGTGCACGTGCTCGCCGACCCACGCCGCTTCGCCCAGCAGCAGCTCGCCGTCGATGACCATCGCGCGGCGGACGACGTTGCCGTCGCGCTTGAGCAGCCCGGCCCCGCGGGGCGGCTGGCTCGGCCACGGCGGCTTCACGATCACCTCCATAGGATGCGCCCATGGAAGCAGTCACGGAGCAGCTCTCCCAGGGCGCGTTCTCGCTCGAGCTCAGCGACGACCAACGCGACGTGCGCGACTGGGTGCACGGGTTCGCGGCGAACGTCGTCCGGCCGGCGGCGGCCGAGTGGGACGAGCGCGAGGAGACGCCGTGGCCGCTCATCCAGGAGGCCGCGAAGATCGGGCTCTACTCGTTCGAGGCGCTCGCGCAGTTCTACGCCGACGAGACGGGGCTGTTGCTGCCGATCGTGAACGAGGAGCTCTTCTGGGGCGACGCGGGCATCGGCATGTCGATCATGGGTACGACGCTCGCGGTCGCCGGGATCTTCTCCGCGGGCACCGGCGAGCAGCTGGGGGAGTGGGTCCCGCAGTGCTACGGCACGCCGGACGACCCGCAGGTCGGCGCGTTCTGCGTGAGCGAGCCGGACGCGGGCAGCGACGTGTCCTCGTTGCGCACCCGCGCGAAGTACGACGAGGCCTCCGACGAGTGGGTGCTCAACGGCCAGAAGGCGTGGGTGACCAACGGCGGCATCGCCAACGTGCACGTCGTGATCGCGTCGGTCGAGCCGGAGCTGAAGGCGCGCGGCCAGGCCGGCTTCATCATCCCGCCGAACACGCCCGGCCTGACGATGGGGACCAAGGTCTCCAAGCACGGGCTGCGCGCCTCGCACACCGCCGACGTCTTCCTCGACGACGTCCGCATCCCCGGTCGCAACGTCCTGGGCGGCAAGGAGAAGCTCGACGAGCGCCTCGCCCGCGCACGCGAGGGCACGCGCGCGAAGAAGCAGGCCGCGATGCAGACGTTCGAGAACACGCGGCCCGCGGTCGGCGCGCAGGCGATCGGCATCGCCCGCGCCGCCTACGAGTACGCGCTCGGGTACGCGAAGGAGCGCACGCAGTTCGGCAAACCGATCATCGAGAACCAGGCCATCGCGTTCGCGCTGGCGGACATGGCGCTGGAGATCGACGCCGCCCGGCTGCTCGTATGGCGCGCGTCATGGATGGGCCGCACGGGCCGCAAGTTCGAGCACGCCGAGGGCTCGATGAGCAAGCTCAAGGCCGGCGAGGTCGCCGTGTGGGCGACCGAGCGCGCGATCCAGATCCTGGGCGGCAACGGCTACACGCGCGAGTACCCGGTGGAGCGCATGCACCGCGACGCGAAGATCTACACCATCTTCGAGGGCACCAGCGAGATCCAACGGCTCGTCATCAGCCGGGCGATCTCGGGCATGATGATCCGCTAGATGGATCGCGACCTTGACCCCGTGGAGATCCGCGTCCTCGGCTGCCTGATCGAGAAGCAGCGCACGACGCCGGACCAGTATCCGCTCAGCCTGAACGCGCTGCGCAGCGCGTGCAACCAGACGACGAACCGCAATCCGATCGTCTCCTACGACGAGGAGATGCTCCGCCACGCGCTGCAGAAGCTCGGCCGGCGTCGCTACACGCGCCTCACCTCGGGCCACACGAGCCGGGCGGCCAAGTACCGCCACCTGCTCGACGAGGCGCTGCCGCTCGACGCCGCCGAGCAGGCCGTGCTCGCGGTGCTGTTCCTGCGCGGCGAGCAGACCCCCGGGGAGCTCAAGCAGCGCACCGAGCGCATGCAGGCCTTCGACGGCATCGCCGGTTTGCACGACTGCCTCACGGGGCTGATCGACAAGGGCTTCGTCTCCGAGCTGGCCCGTCGCCCGGGCCAGAAGGAGGAGCGCTTCCGCCACAACCTGTCGGACGACCTGGACCCCGCCGACGTGCCGGAGGGCGCCGAGCTGGCAGCCTCGTCGGGTCCGGCCGCGGTCGTCCCGCCGCCCCCGCGCCGCGACGAGCGGATGGACAAGCTCGAGGCCGAGGTGCTGGCGCTGCGCACGGAGCTCTCCGCAATGCGCGAGGAGCTCACCACCCTTCGGGCCGAACTTGGTGCGTAACTAGACCGTCGGTCAGGCGACGAGTGATCCGCGGAGGCGTAGGGTCACGCACTTATGGCGCAGTGGATCCCGATAGCGATCATCACACTGCTGGTGCTCACGCTCGTCGTCGTGCTCGCGCGGCGAGCCTGATCGTCCTCTTCGCCGTCGCCGGCTGCGGCTCAGAACCGGAGCGGCCGGCGGCTCCGGCACCGCGGTTGACGTTCCCGCCCCAAGCGCAGGAGCCCGGGCGTGCGCCGGCGCGTGAGCGGCCCGCCGGTCGCGTCGTGCGGGTGGGGGCGGGCGCGGAGGGGATCGCGGTCGACCCGGCGGGCACGGTCGCGGCGATCGCGACCGACGACGGCCTCACGCTCGTCGACGCCGGTACCGGCGCGGTCCGCGAGACCGTCCGCCTGCCCGCGGCGGCGCGTCACGTCTCGTTCTCCCCCCGGCACGGGTTCCTCGTGCCGCTCGAGGAGGCGAACCAGCTGGCGGAGGTCTCGCCGGACGGAGGCGTGCGGCTCATCGACACCGGCACGCACCCACACGACGCGGCCGGCGATGCCGACGGCCGCGTCTTCGTCGGCGACGAGTTCGCCGCCTCGCTGTCGGTGGTCGAGGCGGGAGCCACGGTCCGCACGGTGCGCGTGGCCGAGCAACCCGGCGGCGTGGCGGTGACGGGTGACGTCGTCGCGGTCGTGTCCGTGCGCGCGAACGTCGTCGAGGCCTACGACCGGCGCACGCTCGAGCGGTTGAGCACGCAGAACGTCGGCTACGGGCCGTCGCACGTCGTCGCGGGCGAGGACGGGCGGCTGTACGTCGCCGACACCCGCGGCGGCGGGATCAGCGTCTTCTCCACGCGCCCGCGGCTGCGCTTCGAGCAGCGCATCGCCACGCCGGGCAAGCCGTACGGCGTCGCCCTCGACGGCGCGCGCCTGTGGGTCACGCTCTCCGACCGCAACCAGCTGCTGCGGATCGAGGGCGGGCGCGTGGTCAAGCGCTACCCGACGGTGACCACGCCCTACAGCGTCGCCGTCAACCCGGCCGGCGACGTGCTGGTCACCGGCCGCGATCGCGGAGAGCTGCAGATCGTCAGCCCGTGAGGATGGTGCCGGGCTCGATCGTGGCCGGGCCCTCGACCTTGACGGAGCCGCGCGCGACGACGTCCGCGCCGAAGGTGACGTCACCGTCGACCTCGAAGCGGTCGGCCTCGGCCAGGGACACGGGGCCGTCGGGGAAGCGCGCGTCGAAGTCGCGCATCAGCTTGTAGTGGTCGGGGTCGAGCGTGACGATCGGGACGCGGTCGCGGACGAGCTCCACGCGCGCGTCGTCGGTGAGCCGGTAGGCGTCCGAGCGCAGCGCGAGCAGGTCGTCGGTGGTCTTGACGGGGGCGAAGCGCGTGCGCGGGACGACCAGCGCGCGGGCGCCCTCGAAGACCTCGATCGCTGCGCCCATCGCGGTCTCGATCTGGAACACCTCGGGGGAGGACTTGTCGCCCGGGTCGACGGTCTTCTTGTTGCGGATCATCGGCAGGCCGAGCACGCCGTCGCGTTCGCGCATCGCCTGGTCGAGCGCGCGCAGGCTCACCCACAGGTTGTTCGTGTTGGCGAAGCGGTGCGTGCTCAGGTCCTGCAGCGCCTTGAGGTCCTCGTCGGGCGTCTGGGCGGTCTCGCGCAGCACGAGCCGGTCGTCGGCCTTGCGGCGGGCGAGATGGCCGCCCTTGCGGTCGGCCTCCGTGCGCTCGGTGACCTCCATCAGGAACGGCACGTCGTTCGCGCGCAGCCAGGCGAGGATGCGCGGCTCGACGACCGCGCCGAGGTTGTCCGAGTTGGCCACGAACGCGTACTCGAAGCCGCGCTCGAGCAGGTCCTCCAGCATGCCGGAGGTGACGAGCGCCGTGTAGAGGTCGCCGTGGCCGGGCGGGCACCACTCGAGCGCCGGGTTGTCGGGCCACTCGGCGGGCGTGAGGTCCTCGACGAGGAGCTTGGGCTCCTTGTTCTGGATGAAGTCGAGCGGCAGGCCGATGTCCAGGTCGTCGTACTCGGCGAGCGCACGGAGCGAGTCCTCGCGCGTGGAGAACGAGTCCATCAGCACCAGCGGCAGCTCGCAGCCGTGCTGCTCGCGCAGCGCCAGGACCTGGCGGGCGATGATGTCCAGGAAGCTCAGCCCGTCCTTGGCCTCCAGCAGCGACTTGGCGCCGGTCAGGCCCATGCTCGTCCCGAGCCCGCCGTTGAGGCGCAGCACGATCGCCTTGCGCAGCGCCTCGCGCTCGGCGTCCGGGTCAGGCGGCAGGTCGTCGAGGTGCGGGAGCTCGGTCACCGGCTCGATCGAGTCCTCGGGCATCAGCCCGGTCTCGCCCGCCTCAAGCTGGCGGTAGTAGTGCTCGAAGGCGTTGATGGCGGCGTCCGCCACGCCCTCCTCGCGCATCTTCTGGACCGCTGCGCGCAGGCCTTCGTCGCTCACGCGCCTGACTCTAGCCGTCGTCTGAAGCTCCCTGCGCCTTCCACGTCAGCGCCCTGCTCGCGAACGCGGGCGGCGAGCGTGGCGTCGCTCGTGACCACGCGGTCGCCGGGCTCGACCAGGCGGGCGATCTCGTCGTCGGCGGCGTCGCGGCCGCGACGCGGCGCGCGGATCGCGGTCACGCGCCCGACGGTGCCGATCAAGTCGTCCGGGCCGGCGTCGAGGACCACGGTGACGTCCCCGTCCGCCCAGGCGCGGACGTCCTCGACGAGCCGTCGCATCGCTCCTTCGCGGTCGCGCCACCAGCCGTCGGGGCGTGAGCCGATCACGTTCATGGCGTCGATGTAGGTGCGCATCGCGTCCTTTCCCTTACCCCGCTAAAGGGTGATCGACGAACGGCCGATGCGGAGAGCAACCCAATGCGCGTCGATACCTCCCTCCTCCAAGGCATCACGGCTGCGAACAACGCGGCGGTCAAGGCCAAGTCCTCCTCGTTGACCTCGACGGGGACCACCACGTCCTTCTCCAGCGCCCTCAAGACGGCGTCCACCGAGAAGGAGACGACCAAGCCCGTCGAGGGCGAGAGCTACGCCGAGATCCTCACGGGTCCGCGCGCCGGCATGTACGTCAACACGTCCGGCAACGCCCGTGACGGCGAGGCGTTCATCCTCGTCAAGGGCAAGGACGGCAGCGAGCAGCACATCTACGGCACGGGCAAGGACCGCAAGGTCGTCTCGAGCGGTAGCGAGTCGTCCGCGACGGCCGACAAGACGTCCGACAAGCCGGCCACCTCGAAGGCGCCGGCCAACGAGACGGTCAAGCAGGTCGAGGGGCGCGCGTACGCCGACATCCTCACCGGCTCCCGCAACGGCCTCTACCTCAACACGAGCACCAACGCCCGCAGCGGCCAGGTCTTCAGCCTCGTGATGAAGGAAGGCCGGGAGTACCACATCTACGGCACCGGCAAGGACCGTCAGGTCATCGGCCTGCGCCCCAAGCCTGAGACGACGGAAGAGACGCCGTCGACGACCGACAAGACCGCGACGACCGACCCGTCGAAGCCGAGCGGCACGGTCGGCAGCGGGCCGATCACCGACTCGGCGACGACGTAAAGCGTCCGACGTCGAGGGCCGGCGGGATCTCCGCCGGCCTGCCCAGCATCAGGTCCGCGACGAGCCGCGCCGACGCCGGCCCGAGCGTGATGCCCCATGCCCCGTGGCCGCCGGCCACGTAGACCTCGTCGTCGATGCGACCCAGCATCGGCCGCCCGTCGGCCGAGCCCGGCCGCGCGCACGCCCGCAGACCGCGCATTGGGTGCCGGTCCAGGCCGGGCAGGAAGCGCGCGGCATGGGCGACGATGCTCGGCGCCTTCGCCTCCGGGTCCGGCTTCGCCGGCTCGAACGTCGACCCGATCGCGCTGATCCCGCGCGCGGTCACGGCGCTGAACAGCGTCTCCGGCACCGCGTCGCTCGTGAGCGCGTCGATCCCGGCCTCCTCGAGCACGTGCGTCGGCGCGTCCGGGAGCTCGAACTCGACCACGACGCCCCAGATCGGGGTGATCGGCAGCGGCAGCAGGTCCCTGGCCCACGGGCCGGCCGCGATCACGCGTGGGCCGTCGGTGGGCCCGTCCTCGCCGATCCGGAACGTCGCGCCCGCGCGCCTGGCCCGCTCGGCCCACGCGTGCGCCGCGGCGGCGGGCGGCACCGGCCGTCCGGTGTCGATGCGGCGCGCGAACAGGCCCGGGGCGAGCGCCGGCTCGAGCCGGTGCGGGTCCTCGATCAACTCCGTGCCCGGATGCTCGAACGGCTGCTCGCCGACGAGCAGCAGCCCGACCGGATCGGCCGGGAAGTCGAACCCCTCGAGCGTGCGGTAGTGCTCGAGCGACTCCTCGTACAGGCCGGTGAGCGCCGGGTCGAGCGGGTCCTGGACGACGCCCGAGTTGCGCCCCGACGCGCCCGCGGCGATCGCCTCGCGCTCGTGGACGACGACGCGCGCCCCGCCCTCGGCGAGGAACGCGGCGAGGGCGCAGCCGACGATGCCGCCGCCGACGACGGCGAAGTCGGCGCTCATGGACGCACCGCCAGCTGCTGCTCCGCCGCGGCCAGGTCCTCGGGTGTGTTCACGCTCGCCGCGAGCTCGGGCGGTGCGCCGAGCACGGCGGGCGCCAGGCGCGCGAGCGTCCGGCGCAGCGAGGCCTCCTCGGCCAGGGCGGCGCGCAAGGTCGGCAGCTGGCTCGGCTCGTAGCGGCCCGGGAACGGCTCGTCGGCCACCGCGAGCGCGGGGCCGTCGTGGTCGGCGAGCGCGCGCAGCCACTCGGCCGTCACCCAGGGCTGGTCGCACGCGACCGCGACGATCGGGCCGTGGTGCTCGAGCGCGGTCACCAGGCCGAGCAGCGGGTGCGTGGGGTCCGCCGGCTCCACCAGGACGGGGAGGCCCGGCAGCGCGCTGTCGGGCTTGGCGACCACCACCACGTCCAGGCCCGCCGCGCGCGCCGCCGCCACCGGGCGTGCGATCAGCGGGCGGCCGCCGAGCGGCGTCAGCGCCTTCGCTCCTCCCAGGCGGCTCCCGCGTCCGCCCGCCAAAACGGCAACGATCACGCGCCCAGTATGGCCGTGGTCCGAAAAGTGTCCAGGTCCCACTACAGGTCCTCACTGCTCTGCCGATGACCGGGACGTGAACCCTCGGATTCGCACATTCGTCCTCATGCTCCTCCTGGCCCTCGCGCTGCCGGCCACGGCGTCCGCGAACCCGTGGGCCTCGATCGCGTCCGCGCCCCCCATGTGCATCACCGACCCGGGGCCGTGGGCGGCCACGGCCACTGACACGACCGCGGTGTCCAGCGCCTGGACCAACAACCCGGTCGTGGCGCTCTCGGGCACGGGCGTGCAGGGCTACGAATGGCGCGTCGACTGCGACCCGGTCCAGACGACCGGCAGCGCGAACCTTCCCGAGGGCACGCACCAGTTCTCCCACCGCGCCCAGGAGACCGGCACCGGCGACTGGACCCCGTGGGTCACCGACGACGTCAGCATCGACACGGTCCTGCCCGTCAACAGCACCTCGGTGCCGTCGACCTGGCAGCAGGGCACGGTCAACGTGAACCTCAACGTCGCCGACGCGACCTCGCCGGTGCACGGCGAGTGGCGCCTGGACCCGTCCGACCCGTACACGGTCTCCAACACCGCGGCCATCAGCGGCACGGGAACGCACACCCTCTACACGTCCGCCGTCGACGCCGCCGGCAACCGCCACGACCGCTCGCACACGGTGCGCGTGGACAACGTCGCGCCGACGAACGACACGGTCGTCGATCCCGGCTGGTACACGACCAAGGCGACGATCCCGCTGCTGGGCTCGGACGCGCACTCCGGCGTGGAGCGCATCGTCTACCAGCTCGACGGCGGCACCCCGGTCCCCGTCTTCGTCAACGGCACGAACCTCGACGTCACCGGCAACGGCATCCACTCGCTGCGCGTGAACGTCTATGACGCGGCCGGCAACCAGACGGGCTACACCGACTACGTCGTCAAGGTCGACGCGGCCGGCCCGGTCGACAACACGACCGTCCCGTCCGGCTGGACCACCGACAACTCCTCCGTCGACGTCCACATCACCGGCACCGACAGCGTCGGCAGCGGCGTCACCCAGATCGACTGGGACCTCGACGGCGGTCCCGTGAACACGGTCATGGGCACCGGCCCGGTCGACATCACCGTCGGCGGCCAGGGCGTGCACACCCTGCGCACCCGCTTCATCGACGGCGACGGCCACAGCTCCGGCTGGAAGGTCCACACGATCCGGATCGACACGAACCTGCCGGTGGACACCACCACGGTCACGTCGACCTGGCTCTCGCGCACGTCGCTCGACGTCAACCTGACCGGCACCGACGCGTCCCCCGGCTCGGGCGTGGCGCGCGTCGAGTACCGCCTCGACGGCGTCGCGGGCACCGTCGCCGGCGGCTCCGGCACGATCACCGTCACCGGCGCGGGCGAGCACGACCTCGACACGCGCGTGGTCGACGTCGCCGGCAACACGTCGCCCTGGTTCTCCCGCGTCGTCCGCCTCGATCCCGACTCGCCGGTCAACACCACCCCGGCCGCGGACACCGCCTGGCGCCAGACCGCCTACGGCGTCAAGCTCAACGGCACCGACGCGAACTCCGGCGTCGCCTCGCTCGAGTGGCGCGTGAACGGCGGCGCGACCAACAGCGGCAGCCTCGCCGCCACCAACGCCTACGTCAGCGGCGACGGCGTCCATACGCTGTCCACGCGCGCCAAGGACGTCGCCGGCAACACGTCCGCCTGGCGCGACGAGACGATCCGCATCGACTCGGTCAAGCCGGTCGACACCACGACGGTCCCGGCGACGGTCGGCAACGGCCGCAAGATCACCCTGACCGCGACCGACGCGCTGTCCGGCCCGTCCGGCTCGGTCGAGTGGCAGCTCGACAACGGCGCCGTGAAGACCTCGCTCCAGGCGACGCTCACCGGGTTCGGCCCCCACGTGCTCAAGACGCGCGTGCAGGACAACGCGGGCAACTGGAGCGACTGGAAGTCCTCGAACGTGACCGTCAGCTCCAGCCTCCCGCAGGAGGACAGCGACGCGCCGATCGACAACACCACGGTCCCGACCAACTGGCGGACCGGCCCGGTGACGATCACGGTCACGGCCGACGACAACGGCGGCGCCGGCGTGGACTACGTCGAGTACCGCGTCGGCAGCTCGCCGATCACGTCCGGCCCGAACGGCGTGACGTTCACGGTCAGCGACGACGGATCGCACTCGATCATGACCCGCGCCACCGACACCGCCGGCAACGTCGGCGCCTGGCGCACGCAGACGCTCAAGATCGACAAGACGCAGCCCGAGGACACCTCCGGCCTCGTCGCCGGCTGGGTGAAGTCGCGTGCCGTCGCGCTCACCGCGACCGACGCGACCTCCGGCGTGGCGACCATCGAGTACCGCGTCAACGGCGGGACGGTCACGACCGTCAACACCGCCACCGCGAACTTCACGCTCCCGGCCGACGGCACCTTCGTCGTCGAGCGGCGCGTCACCGACGTGGCCGGCCAGTCCACCGGCTGGAAGTCCACCGAGCTGAAGGTCGACACGATCGTGCCGACGCTCACGAGCGCCGCCGCGCCGACCGCCTGGCAGACGACGCCGCTGGCGCTCGACATCACCGGCACCGACGTGGGCGCGGGCATCGACCGCGGCGAGTGGAAGCTCGGCGCCACGGGCGAGGTCAAGTCCGGCCCGGCGCTCGTCACCGTCGAGGGCGGCCAGACGCTGCTCACGCGCGTGGTCGACAAGGCCGGCAACGAGTCCCCGTGGCGGTCGGAGGCGATCCGGGTCGACCTGACCAAGCCGGTCAACACCACCCCGGCGGTCCCCGCCGGCTGGCGCAAGTCCAACTTCACGACGACCGTGTCCGGCAGCGACACGACGTCCGGCCTGCTCCGCGTCGAGTGGAAGCTCGACACGGCGCCCAGCGCGACGACGACGCCCTCCGTCTCGATCACGCAGGAAGGCTCCTACAAGCTCTACAGCCGCGTGCTCGACGTCGCCGGCAATGCGTCCGACTGGCGCGAGGACACGGTCGCGATCGACAAGACCGCGCCGACGCTCGCCGCCGACTGCGGCCCCGCGACGTGGCGCAACACGCCCGCGACGTGCAACGTCACGGCGTCCGGCGGGATCTCCGGCCTCGCGGTGCTCACCGGCGCGCGTGGCGGCGAGGGCCCGGCCAACGTCGCCGGTGGCGTCTACACCGTCGAAGCCGAAGGCGCCTCCTCGATCGTCTTCCGCGCCGTCGACGGCGCGGGCAACGAGGTCACGGCGCAGGGCGCGGTCAAGGTCGACCGCACGCCGCCCGCCGCCACGGTGTCCTGCACGCCGGACCCGAAGTCGACCGACTACCTCTGCACCGCCGGCGGCTCTGACCCGCTGTCCGGCCTGACCGGCGTCAAGTGGGCGCTCAACGGCGGCTCGGCCACGCCGATCGCCGCGGGCGGGACCTTCAGCGTCGCCAAGGGCAAGGTCGTCGTCACGGCCACCGACGCCGCCGGCAACGTCGGCACGTCGCCGGCCGTGACCCTCACCCAGCGCAAGGCCGCCGATGCGCACGGCGGCGAGGACGAGGACGAGGGGATCACCCCGCGCTCCAGCAGCAACGCCGTGCTCCTGAAGGGCAAGGCGTCCGCGTCCGCGCGGCTCGTCGGCCAGCTCGCGCTGTCGGCGACCCCGTCCGCCACCACCGTCGACCTCCGCCCCCTCGCGCTCGGCAAGGGCACCTTCCAGCTCGTCATCAAGGTCACGGTCAACAAGAAGAGCAAGACCGTCACCAAGACCCAGAAGACGGTCAAGGGCTACTCGAAGCGCGTCACCGTCAAGGCCGCCGCGGGCGCCGACGTCCGCGTGCAGCTGACGGTCAAGAAGAAGTCCGGCAAGCGCTGGACGACCTTCGCCACGGGCAGCGCGAAGCTCTAGCCGCGCCGCGCCGCGCCGCGCCGCGCCGCCCTGCGCGGCCCGCCCCGCGCCGCGGGCGCACGGGTCGGGTTGACGTTCCCCGGTCGCTTGCAACAATTGCCTCGAGCGATCGTCCGAAGGAGCGCTTCATGTCCGAAGGTGCCCGAGTCCTCGTCGTCGCCAACAAGACCGCCGCGACGCCCGCGCTGCTGGAGGCGGTGCGCGAGCGGGCGGCTCGCGGGCCGGCGGTGTTCACGCTGCTCGTCCCGAACGCCGCGCACGGCCTGCACAAGCTCGTCGACCCGGAGGATCAGGGCCGCAGCGAGGCGGAGGCGGTGATCGAGCTGGCGGTGCCGCTGCTCGAGGAGGCCGCCGGCGGACCGGTCGACAGCATGATCGGCGTGCCCGAGCCGCTCGCCGCCATCCAGGACGCGGTCAACGTGCACGGGTTCGACGAGCTGATCATCTCGACGCTCCCGCAGCGCGTCTCCAAGTGGCTGCATCTCGACCTGCCCGCGAAGGCGTCCGGCCTCGGCCTGCCGGTCACGACCGTCGTCGCCTCGAGCCGCGCGGAGCGCGCCATGGCCTGAGATGAGAAGCGGCCACTAGCCTGAGTGCCAGTGAACCGCCTCTGGATCTGGATGCAGGTGATCATCGTGATCTGCGTGATCATCAGCTTCGTGATCGCCGCCATCAAGCTGTGATCGAACCGACATAGCGCCCGCCCCGGCGTGCGTATGATCGCGCCATGTTCCGCTCGATCGTCGTGGGCACCGACGGCTCCGACACCGCGCAGAAGGCCGTGGACGAGGCGGTCGACCTCGCCAAGGCACTCAACGCCAAGCTCTGGCTCGTCTCCGCCTACGAGCCCGTCCCCAAGGCCCGCCTCCGCGAAGAGGCCCGCCAGACCCCCGCCGATCTGCAGTGGATGGTCAACCCCCGCGAGGAGGTCGACGCGACCCTCTCCGACGCGGCCGACATCGTCCGCGCCGCCGGCGTGGACGTCGAGACCTTCGCCCGCGAAGGCGACCCCGCCGACGCGATCCTCGACGTCGCCGAAGAACGCGACGCCGACCTCATCGTCGTCGGCAACAAGGGCATGACCGGCGCGCGCCGGTTCCTGCTCGGCTCGGTGCCGAACAAGGTGTCGCACCACGCGCCGTGCTCGGTCTTGATCATCCGCACGGTCTGAGCGGCGACGGCAACGGCACTGTGTGAACGCCCAGGCGTTCACCGCGGTTCGAGCCTGAGGGACCGTCGGTGCAGGGGGGTGCGGTCGGAAAGGTTCGCTATGCGCATGTTTCCGACCCCACCCACGCTTTCGGGCCTCGCCATGGGCCCGGGGAACGCGAACGCGTTCCACAGTCCGGGGAACCCGGCTCACCCGCACACACCACGCCCGCCGCGACGGGTCAAGCAATTCCTGACGACCACACCGGTCTCCGCCCACGCCGGGGCATGAATTGCTTGACGCGGCGCCCGCGGGTGTGGTCAGCCGTTGCCGTTGCCGTTGCCGTTGCCGTTGCCGTTGCCGTTGCCGTTGGCGCGGGTCAGGTCACCGGGATCGCCGGGTCCGTCGCGCGGGCCGCGTTGATGCGGCCCCACCCGTAGTGCGGGTCCTTGCCGGCCGGGCCGAGGTCCGTCGCCGTGAGCTCCAGGCGACGCTCGATCGCGTTCGGCGTCGGCTTCGGGCCGAGCACGCCCGACGCGATGATCAGCGCCGCGGTGGCCGAGGCGTGCGGGGCGGCCATCGAGGTGCCGATGTAGCCGTCGGGCAGGCCGAAGCGGCGCGGGGAGCTCGTGAAGGTCATCTGGAAGATGTCCAGGCCCGCCGCTTCCAGCGGGCGGCAGAGCGGGTCGCCCTCCAGGGCGGCGTCGACGCCGCCGCCCGGGGCGACGATGTCGAGGTCGGCGCCCTCGTTGGAGTAGTCGGCCTGGCAGCCGTGCTGGGTGGTGGCGCCGACGGACAGGACGTCGCTCGAGCGGGCCGGGTAGGCGACCGCGGCCGCGGCGGCGTTCCCGGACGCGCCGACGACCAGCGCGCCCTTGCGCCGCGCGTGGCGGATGGCGTTGAGGATGTTCGGGATCTGCGAGCGGGTGATGTCCGACGGGAACTCGAACGAGAGG
Source organism: Solirubrobacter pauli (assembly GCF_003633755.1). Taxonomy (GTDB): domain Bacteria; phylum Actinomycetota; class Thermoleophilia; order Solirubrobacterales; family Solirubrobacteraceae; genus Solirubrobacter; species Solirubrobacter pauli. The sequence goes on along the minus strand of NZ_RBIL01000001.1, from coordinate 1,769,419 downwards.
TTGATGACCTGGGCGCCGCGGTCCGCCGCGAAGCGGATGCCCGCGGCGATCCGGCCCGAGTCTCCCTCGCCCTCGGCGTCCAGGACCTTGACCGGCATCACCTTCACGCCGTAGGCCAGGCCCGTCAGGCCGATCGCGTTCCCCGTGCCCTCGACGATCGTGCTGGCGACGTGCGTGCCGTGGCCGTTGTCGTCGTTGGGGTACGGGTCGTTGTTCGCGAAGTCCCAGCCGCGGACGAAGCGCGACTTCGACAGGTCCGGCGACCGGCGGAAGCCACCGCGGTTCGCGTAGGCCACGCCCGTGTCCAGGACCGCGACGATGACGCCCTTGCCGCCCGGCCGGCCGACGCGCGCGAGGTTCGCCCACGCCTCGGGTGCGTTCACGCCCGAGTCGGCCAGGAAGTTCCACTGCAGGCTCTGCCAGCCGCCCGGGGCGGCGGCGTTGCCCGGGTCGGGCGGAACCCAGCCGGACACGTGCGCGATGTAGTTCGGCGTGACGCTCCGGACGCCGTCGCGCTTGGCGATCGCCCGCGACGCCTTCGCCACGTCCCGCACCTTCACGACCCGCGAGCCGCGCGTGTCCGACACCACGACCTCGTTCGCCCGAGCCCGCGCCGGGGCCGCCGCCCGCGCCTTCATCGCCGCGGCGGCCGCGCGCGCATCACCGCCCGTGCCCCCCGCCGACGCACCACTCACCGGCCCGGCGGCGAGCAGGGTGGAGGCGAGCAAGGTGGCAGAGAGCAGGCGCAAGATGCAGTGGGGGCGAGCGGGTGGTCGGCTGTGGCCCGTCCCGCCTCGTACAACATGATCGGCATCTGGAAGTTGCTGAACAACACCAAGGTGCCACGAAACTGTGCCAATTGTGTGCCGAGATGAGCACGAGGGCCCGATGCGGCTCGCGATCGCGGAGGCCGAGAAGGCCCTCGCGCACGACGACGTCCCCGTCGGGGCGGTCATCCTCGGCCCCGACGGGACCGTCATCGGCGCCGGCCACAACGAGCGCGAGCTCCTGCAGGACCCCAGCGCCCACGCCGAGATGCTCGCCATCCGCCAGGCCGCCGAGCAGATCGGCTACTGGCGCCTGCTCGACACGACGCTCTACGTGACCCTCGAGCCCTGCGCGATGTGCGCGGGCGCGATCGTCCTGGCCCGGATCCCGCACGTCGTCTACGGCACCACCGACCCGAAGGCGGGCATGGCCGGCAGCGTCCTCGACCTCCTCGACCAGCCCAAGCTCAACCACCGCCCGCAGGTCACCAAGGACATCCTGCAGCCCGAATGCGCGCAGCTTCTGAAGGACTTCTTCGCCGCTCGCCGCCGTCGCCCGCTACCCTCAGACGCCGCACACCCGGAGGGGTGCGAGAGTGGTTGAATCGGGCGGTCTCGAAAACCGTTGAGCGGGTAACCCCTGTTCCGAGGGTTCGAATCCCTCCCCCTCCGCTGCAAAGGGCGCCTCAGGGCGCCCTTTTCGTTTGGCGGACCGCCACGTCCGGGCGTAGGCTCGCTGGAGCCCCCGATCCGAAGGCGAGGCCGGCATGCCCGAAGAGCAGCCACCCAAGAAGCCGGGTCTACGCGCCAAGCGACGCGAGCGGAAGCGACTCGAGCAGGAGCGCACGGGCGACACGCCCGAGAAGCGTGAGGAGCCGTCCCACGGCGTCTACGACGCGCGGGATGCGACCATCCGCGCCGGGCTCGGCGGGATGATGGGCGGAGGTGGCGGCTAGCGGGACGGGCGCTCGTACAGAGCGCGCTGGTCGACGATCGCGCGCGCCACGTCGACCAGCCGCAGGTTGCGGTCCCGCGCCGTCGACCGGATCCGCGCGAAGGCCTCCGGCTCGCTGAGTCCCAGGGCGTTGATGAGGATGCCCTTGGCCTGCTCGACCACCTTGCGGTCGGCGAGCGCCTGACGCGTGGAGTCGACCTCCTCGCGCAACGCCTCCAGCTCGGCGGAGCGCGCCGCGGCCAGGCGCAGCGCCGCGTCGAGCTGGCGGTCGTCGACCGGCTTGGTCAGGTGGGCGAGCACACCCGCCGCGATCGAGCGGTCCAGCACCTCGGGGGCGTCCAACCCGGTCAGCACGACCACGGGGCGCCGCGGGCCATCAACGGACAGGTCGCGCGCGAGCTCGATCCCGTCGCCGTCGGCGAGGTCGACGTCGAACAGGTAGAGGTCCGCGCCTTCGTCCCGTGCCAGCGCCGCCGCGTCCACGACCGACGCCACCGGCCCGACCACCTCGTGCCCGAGCGCCCCGAGCCGGCGGGCCAGGCCGAGCGCGATGATCGGGTCGTCCTCAGCGACGAGGACGCGCATCCGCCGAGAAGTCGATCCGCACCGTGCCGTCCACGTCGCGCCCAAGTGTGCCGTGCAGGCCGTTCGTCACGACCTGCCGGACGAGCGTGAGCCCGAGACCCGGCGCGGCGAGCGCCTCCTCCGACGGCCCGCCGCCCGTGTCGCGCACGGTCAACACGCCGTCCGCCAGCCGCACCGTCACGGGCGGAGCCCCGTGCTGGATCGCGTTGGTCACGAGCTCGTTGACCACGACCCCCAGGTGCTGCGCCTGCGCGAACGGCAGCTCGACCGGCTCCGCGTCCACGACGACGTCGTCGTAGCCGGCGACGATCGCGTCCAGCAGCTCGTCCGCCCGCACGCGCCCGCCGTGGCGGCTCGCGAGCACCTGGTGCACGGCGGCGATCGCGTGGATCCGCTCGGCCGCACGGTCGAACGCCTCGCCGCTCTCCGGGTCCGACGGCCGCCCGAGCAGCAGCAGCTCGGCCACGACCTGGAGCGAGTTCTTCACCCGGTGGTGCGACTCGGCGAGCATCGCGCCCTCGAGCTCCGCGCGGCGGACGGCCTCCGTCACGGCCAGCGCGTTGCGGCGGACGGCCCGCGCGAGCATCAGGCTCAGCACCGTCGAGCCGGCGAGCACGACCAGGTGCAGGAGCGCCTCCGGCACGGGCAGCGGGTCGTGCGCCAGGCCCACGCACGCGCCGAAGGCCAGCGCCGCGACCGTCATCCACGCGGCCAGCTCGCGCCGGTCGTCGTCGTGGGAGATCGCCAGGAACGGGACGACGAGCAGGAGCAGCAGGTCCAGCCGCGACTGGCCGCCCGCGATCAGCACGAGCCCGCAGACCGAGATCAGCACGCCGCCGGCCCACAGGTCGATCAGCAGCTTCCCGCGCGGGGTGGGCAGCAGGGTCGCCCACGGCAGCCGCGCCATCACGAGGTGGGCGATCGCCGCCAGGCCGGTCAGGACCGCCACGAGCTCGGCGTCGGAGATCGGCACACCCACCACCAGCGCGGTGATGACGGCCGCCACGGAGGTCCAGCCGAGCGCGGTTCCGGCGCGCAGTGCCTCGTGGAGTGGAATCCGGTCGGCCACGGCTCTACAGTACGTCGCGGCCGCTCACGATCGGTGGCCAAGGGTCCTGACAGCCCGTTCACGAGATTGCCCCTGGGCACGAACGGAAGGGACCCACCGCATGACCTCGCTCGACCTCGCACGTTGGCAGTTCGGCCTGACGACGCTGCTGCACTTCGCGATCGTCGGAGTGTCGATCGGGCTGACGTTCTTCGTCGCCGTGATGCAGACGCGCTACCTGCGCAGCGGTGATGAACGGTGGCTCCGGCTGACCAAGTACTACGGACGGGCGCTGGTCGTCGTGTTCGCGGTAGGCGTGGTCACCGGGCTCATGCAGACGTTCCAGTTCGGGATGAACTGGGCGGGCTTCTCGCGCTACGTCGGCGACGTGTTCGGCGCGCCGCTCGCGCTCGAAGGCCTCGCGGCGTTCTTCGTCGAGTCGGTGTTCCTCGGCCTGTGGATCTTCGGCTGGGACAAGCTGCGGCCGCGCGTGCATCTCGCGTGCCTGTGGATCGTGAGCGTCGCCACGATGCTGTCCGCCTACAGCATCCTCGTCGCGAACTCGTGGATGCAGCACCCCGTCGGCTACGAGATCGTCGACGGGCGCGCCCAGCTCACCGACGTCTCCGCGGTCCTGTTCAACCTGACCGTCGGCCTCACCGCCGCGCACGTGCTGCTCGCCTCGCTGACGACCGGCGCGGTCGTCGTGCTCGCGATCGCCTGCTGGCAGATCGCCCGCGGACGCGAGGTCGACGTGTTCGGCGCGGTCGCCCGGATGGCGGTCGTGATCGGCCTCGCCGGCGCGTTGGGCGCGGCGGGCGCCGGCCACTTCCAGGGCGTGCTCGCGCTCGAGCAGCAGCCGATGAAGATGGCCGCGGCGGAGGCGCATTACGAGACCGAGGCGCCGGCCGGGTTGTCGCTGTTCGCGCTCGGCGGGCTCTCCACCGACCCCGGGCCGCCGTTCCTGAACCTGAAGCTGCCGGTGGCGCTCAGCTTCCTCAACTCGTTCTCGCTCACGAGCGAGGTGCGCGGGATCGAGCAGTTGCAGGCCGAGTCGGTCGCGCGCTACGGGCCCGGCGACTACACGCCGGTCGTGGCGCTCATGTACTGGAGCTTCCGGCTGATGGTCGGCAGCGGCGTGCTGCTGATCGCGCTGATGGCGTGGGGCTGCCGGCTCGCCGCGACGGGGCGGCTGGAGCGCTCGAAGTGGTTCCTGCGCGCAGCGCCCTTGGCCGTGGCGGTGCCGTTCGCCGCGCAGGCCGGTGGCTGGATCCTGCGCGAGGGCGGACGCCAGCCGTGGATCGTCGAAGGGCTGCTGCGGACGGACGCCGCGTCCTCGGACGTGACCGCGTTGGCCGTGGCGTCGTCGCTGGGCGCGTTCCTGGCCGTGTACGCGGTGATCTTCTGGACGGCCGGACGCGTGCTGCGGCGCGAGCTGTCGCACGGGCTGCCGGCGGTGGAACGAGCGCCGCGCCGCGCTCCCGAGCTGGCCCTGGGGTACTGAGATGCTCGGCCTCGAAGGACTCCCCGCGCTGTGGTTGGCGCTGCTCGGCGTCGTCTGGGCGCTGTACTTCGGCCTCGGCGGCGCCGACCTGGGCGTCTCGATGCTGCTGCGGCGGATGCCCGACCGCGCGGCGGTGCTGCGCTCGAACGGCGCGACGTGGGCGACCAACGACGTCTGGCTCGTGATCGCGATCGCCGCGACGTTCGGCGCCTTCCCCGGCTGGTACGCGGCCTGGATGAGCGGCCTCTACGGCGTGCTCGTCGTGATCATCCTGGCGCTGATCGTGCGCCACGCGGGCGTCGAGCTGATCGGCCACCTGGAGGCGCGCGCGGCTGCGCTCTGGAGCCGGGCGATCGTCGGCGCCGCGTGGGTGAACGCGGTCGGCTGGGGGATCGTGTGGGCCTGGCTATTGCAGGGCGGCGACGTGCTGTCGGTGGCGAACGTGCTCGGCGGCGTGGCCGTCGCGCTCGTGTTCCGCGTGGCCGGCGCGGCCTACCTCGAACGGCGCCTGGAGGACGGCTCGGCGGCGGCGGACGTGCGCCGGCGGACGGCGCCGCTCGCGGTCGCGCTCGCGGTCGTCGCGGGGGTCGCGCTCGGCTCCCCCTGGACCGGGCTCGTCGTGCTCGCGCTCGTGCCGCGCTTCGCGCTCTGGGGTGCGGGGCTGGCGGCCGCGGTCGTCCCGCTGATCGTGCTCGCGACGGTGTCGCCCAACGTGGCGGGCGTCGACCTGCGCGTCGAAGCCGCCGGCGACTACACGCTCACGCTGATGACCGTGATCGCGGGCATCGTGCTGCCGCTGGTCCTGCTCGCGCACCTGCTCGCCTACTCGCGGTTCAAGCGCGAACCGGGCGGGCTGGTGCAGCTGACGCGCCGGGCCATGGAGCAGCTGCGATGAGCGCGCTGCGGCGGGACGACGACGAGCGGCGCCGGCGGGCGGCCGCGCGCGGCGATGGCGCAGGGCGTGACGGCGGCGCTGGACGCGGCGGCCGGGCGGCGCGCCGGGGTGGCGGGCGCGGCCGTGGGCCGCTCCCTCCCGTGCACCTGCGGCTGCTCTCGGTGGCGCCGCGCGCTCGCGCGGCACTGGCGATCGCCGCGGGCGCCGGGCTGCTCGCCGCGGCGCTGCTCGTCGTGCAGGCGTGGCTCGTGGCCGACGCCGTCGCCACGCGCGAGCTCGCCTGGGGGTTGCTCCTGGTCGTGGCGGCGCGTGCGCTGCTGGCCGGCGTGACCGAGCTGGCCGGGCGCCGCGCCGCCGAGGTCGCGCTCTCGCGGCTGCGTGAGCGCGTGGCCGCGCGGGCGCTGGCCGGGCGCGCGCGGGACGCACGGCGCGGGGACATCGCCACGGCCGCCACCCAGGGCCTGGATGCGCTCGCCGAGTACTACGCGCGCGCCGTGCCGCAGCTGGCGCTGGGCGCGGCGGTGCCGATCGGCGTCGTGGCCGTGATCGCCACGCGCGACCTGGTGGTCGGCGTCCTGCTCGGGATCACGCTGCCGATCGTGGTCGTGTTCATGGTGCTCGTCGGCCGCAAGTCGGCCGAGCACGCGCGCGAGCGCCAGCACGCGCTGGCCGTGCTCGGCGCGCACTTCCTCGAGGTGGTGCGCGGGCTGCCGACGCTCCGTGCGCACGGGCGGGAGCAGGCGCAGGCGGCGTCGCTGCAGGCGGTCGGCGAGCGCTACCGCGACGAGTCGCTCGGCGCGCTGCGGGTCGCGTTCCTGAGCGCGCTCGTGCTCGAGTTCCTGGCGATGCTCGGCACGGCGATCGCGGCCGCGGTCGTCGGCGTCCAGCTCGCGGAAGGGCACCTCGACCTGGCGGTCGGGCTGTTCGTGCTGATCCTCGCGCCGGAGGTCTATGCGCCGCTGCGCGCCGCGGGCGCGCGCTTCCACGCGGCCGAGGACGGCGCCGTCGCGGTCCAGCGGCTGTTCGACCTGCTCGACGAGCCCGCGCCCTTCACCGACAGCGGGAACCGCCTGCCCGCGGGCGGCGCGATCGTGCTGCGGGGCGTCGGCGTGGACGGCCACGGCCGCCCCGACCCCCTGCACGGGCTGGACCTGACGATCGAGCCGGGGACGTCGGTCGCGCTCGTCGGGCCGTCGGGCGCCGGCAAGTCGACGCTGCTGCGCCTGCTCGCCCGCGTCCAGGACCCCGACAGCGGCCGGATCACCGTCGGCGGCGTCGACGTCCGCAACATCGACCGCAACGCCTGGTGGCACGACGTCACCTGGCTCGACCAGCGCCCACCGCTGCCCACCGGCACGCTCGGCGAAGCGCTCCGCCTGCACGGAGGCGAGCCCGCCCTGCGCGCCGCGGACGCCGAGGAGATCGTCGCCGCGGTGCCGGAGACGACCCGCGTCGGCGCCGGCGGCCGCCCGTTCTCGCGCGGCCAGGAGCAGCGGCTCGGCCTCGCCGCGGCGCTCGGCTCCGACGCGCCGCTGCTGCTCCTCGACGAGCCGACCGCCCACCTCGACCAGGACTCCACCCGCCGCGTGGCCGAGGGCATCCTGGCGGCCGCGCGTGGCCGCACGCTCGTCGTCGCCACGCACGACGCGCGCCTGGCCTCCCTGTGCGACGTCATCGTCGACCTCGCCGCGCTCGACCCGCCCCGGCCCGACTGGGTGTGGACGAGCGGCTCGCTGCGGGCGACGCGCGTCGACGCGACCGGCGACGGCTCGCTGCGCACGCGACAGGTGTTGCTGAAGAGGGACAGTCCCGCTTCAAGCTCGGGCGGCTCCGGGCTCTCGCTCCGCGGCGCGCCCGTCGCGGCTCGGCCCGCGCGGCAGTGGCCGAAGTGGGCGGGCGTCGCGCTCGGCGTGGCGGGGACGTTGTCCGCGCTGGCCGTGCTCGCCACGAGCGGCTGGCTCGTGACGCGGGCGGCCGAGCAGCCGCCCGTGCTGGCGCTGCTGGTCGGGATCGTCACGGTGCGCGCGCTCGGGCTCGTGCGGGCGCTGGCGCGGTACGGCGAGCGGCTCGCCTCGCACGACGTCGCGCTGCGGCAGCTCGCGGACGTGCGGGTGCGGTTCTTCGAGCGGCTCGCCGCGCGAATCGGCGGGCCGGGCGTGCCTGGCGCCGCGGACCTGCTCGCGCGCTTCACGAGCGACGTGGACGAGCTGCAGCACCTGCACCCACGGGTCGTGCTGCCGGCGGCGGTCGCGGTCGTGGCGTCGCTGGGCGTCGTGCTCGCGGCGGGGCTCATCCTGCCGGTGTCGGCGCTGATCCTCGCCGCGGGGCTCGCGGTCGCGACGCTCCTCGTCCCCGCCGCGACGCACGCGCTCGCCCGCCACACCGCGCCCGGGAAGGCCCGCGCGGCGTTCGGCGCGCAGCTCGTCGAGGCGCTCACGTTCGGCCCGCAGCTCGCGGTCGCGGGGCAGGGCGCGGCGCGGCTCCTCGCGCTCACGGACGCCAGCCGCCGCCTCGCCCGGATCGACCGCGGCCAGGCCCGCGCGGCCGCGTTCGGCGCCGTCACGACCCAGCTCGCCGCCGGCGCGACGCTCGCGGGCGTGATCGCGGTCGGCACGGCGAGCGACCTCGCCACGGTTTGGCTCGGCGCGCTCGTGCTGCTCACGCTGGGCGCGTTCGAGGCGCCCGCGGCGCTCCCCGAGGCGGCGCTGCGGCTGATCGGCGTCCGGGCCGCGAAGGACCGCCTCGCCGCGGCGACGTCAGGCCCGGAGCGGCTCGCCCGCGGCCAGCAGACCGGGGAGCTGCCGCGCGTGGCGGCGCTCACCGCGACCGGGATCGTCCATCGTCCCGGCGGGCCGGGCGCGCCCGTCGTGCTCGACGGCGTCGACCTCGCGGTCGAGCCCGGGCAGCACGTCGCGATCGTCGGGCCGTCCGGGGCCGGCAAGTCGACGCTGGCCGACCTGCTGACCCGGCTCGCCGATCCCGACGCGGGCACGGTCGCGCTCGGCGGGGTGGACCTCAAGGCCGTGCCTGCGGAGCAGACGCGCGAGCGCATCCGCCTGGCCGGCCAGGACGCGCACCTGCTCGCGGGGACGGTCGCCGCCAACGTGCGGATCGGCCGCCCCGAGGCCGGCGACGCCGACATCATCCGGGCGCTGCGCGAAGCGGGTCTGGCCGAGTGGCTCGCCGCGCTCCCGGACGGCATCGACACGCGCGTCGGCGAGGACGGCGTCGCGGTCTCGGGTGGTCAGCGCCAGCGGATCGGGCTCGCGCGTGCCCTGATCAGCCTCGCGGAGATCATCGTGCTCGACGAGCCGACGGCCATGCTGGACCCGGAGACCGCCCGGGCCGTGCGCGAGGACATCCTCGCCACCGACCGGACGCTGATCGTCATCACGCACGACCCGACCGGCCTGGAGGCGTTCGACGCGGTGCTGGAGCTCCGCGACGGCGCGCTCGACGCCGTCGGCGGGTTCGCGTTGCGCTAGCGGGGGCGCGCCGCCTCGGCGGCGCCCACGAGGCACGCCGTGAGCGCCTCCGCGACGCTCCCGTCGGGGTCCAGGTCGGGATCGAAGACCGTCACCTGCATCCCGACGACCGGGCCGCCCAGGAGCCGCGCGAGCAGCGCCGACAGCTCGTCGAACGACAGCCCGTCCGGCTGCGGCGAGTCGACGGCGTCCAGGCGCAGGACGTCGGCGTCGACGTGCACCCAGTACGGGAACGGCGGGACCGCCCACTCGCCTGCGCGCAGCGCGTCGAGGTCGATCACGCGGACGGGAGCGGTGCTGCCGTCGCGCGTGCCGTAGGCCACGACGTCCTCGTCGAGCACGTACGGCCGCAGCCCGTCGATGTCCGCCAGCGTGTCCTCGGCGCGCCCGGTCACGACCGCGAGGTCCTCGCCGGCGACCGCGTCCACGTCCTCGGTCCGGAAGTCCAGGTGCCCGTCGACGAACGCCAGCCCGTAGTGCCCACGGCGCTTCAACGCCAGCATCGCGCCGAGCAGGATCGAGCAGTCGCCGCCGAGCACGAGCGGTTTCGCGCCCTCCCGCAGCAGCTCGCCGAGCCGCGCCGCCAGCTCGACCGTGTAGCCCGGCACCTTCGCGCGGTTCTCGAGCAGCTCCGTCCACGGCGGGGCCTCGACGCGCCCCGCGTCGACCGCGCCGAGGCGCTCCACGAGCCCGCGGGCCCGCAGCGCGTCGGCCAGCCGCCGCGCGCCGGGCTCGACCCCCGGGCGCAGCTGACGCAGCCCGAGGTTGGACGGCGCATCGAGCACGGTCCAGGGCCTATGCGGCAAGGTCGGGCCCTTCGCCGGGGGAGTGGATGAGGATCACTGGCACAGCCGCATCATGGACCACCCGGTCCGCGAACCCGTTCGCGCCGAGGATGATCGCGTCGTGGTCGCCCTCCCGCGCCGCGCGCAGGAGCTCGTGCGCCGGGTCGCCTTCGAGCAGGCGCGTCGTCACCTCGAGGTCATCGGGCACACCGTCGGCGGCCGCGCGGAGCTGCGCCTCGAGCGCGTCCCGCACCGACCAGGCCGGGCGCGGCGCGAGGGCCACGATCGCCAGCCGTGCGCGGGTCACGTGCGCCAGGGCCACCGCGTGCTCGAGCACGAGCGCGGATTCGGGCGAGCCGTCGAACGCGATCAGGACATGGCGGTAGCGCAGCACGGCGCAATAGTGGCACCCGGTACGCTCGCCGTGCCTATGGACGATGTAACGCTTGCGCGCTTCGCCGAGCTCGCTGTCGATTTCGGCGCCAACCTCCAGCCCGGCCAGGTGGTCTCCTTGAGCGGGGCTCCAGGCAAGGAAGCGCTCGTTCGCGCGATCGCGAACCGCGCCTACGAGAAGGGCGCCAAGTTCGTCGACCTCGCGTGGTTCGACCCCTGGATCAAGCGAGCGCGGATCGAGCACGCGGCCGACGAGACACTCGAGTTCGTCCCGCCCTGGTACGGCGAGCGGATCCTGCAGCTCGGCAAGGAACGCGGCGCCGCGATCACGCTGAGCGGTCCGGTCGCGCCCGGCCTGCTCGACGACCTGGACCCGGTGCGCTCAGGCCGTGACCGCCTGCCCGCGATCCGCGAGACCGGCGAGGTCGTCGGCCGCCGCGAGCTCAACTGGACGATCCTGCCCGGGCCGACGCCCGCCTGGGCCGAGCTCGTCCACCCCGGCCTGGAGCCGGCCGAGGCGCTCGCCAAGCTCGAGCAGCAGCTCCTGCACGTGCTGCGGCTGGACGAGGAGGACCCGGTCGCGGCCTGGCGCACCCGCGCCGACCGGCTGGTGTCCGTCGCGCAGGTGCTCACCGACCGCCAGTTCGACGCCCTCCACTACGAGGGCCCAGGCACCGACATGACGGTCGGCCTGCTCCCGGGCGCCTCGTGGCAGGCCGCCCGCTTCCAGACCGCCGACGGCATCCCGCACATGCCGAACCTCCCGACCGAGGAGGTGTTCACGAGCCCGGACCCGTCCCGCGTGGACGGCCACGTGACGTCCTCCAAGCCGCTCGTCCTGATCGACGGCACGGTCGTCCGCGACCTCTACGTGCGCTTCGAGAACGGCCGCGCGGTCGAGCTGAACTCGAGCACCGCGCAGGAGACGATGCGCACGATCATCACCCGCGACGAGGGCGCCGCCCGCCTGGGCGAGGTCGCGCTCGTCGACAACGAGGGCCGGATCGGCGCGCTCGACACCGTCTTCTACGACACGCTCCTGGACGAGAACGCCGCCTCGCACATCGCGCTGGGCCGCGCCTTCCCGTTCCTCGCCGGCGACGAGCAGACCGCCGCCCGCATGAACGAGTCCGACATCCACATCGACTTCATGATCGGCTCCGACCAGCTCGACATCACCGGCATCACCACCGACGGTGAGCGCGTCCCGGTGCTCTTCGGAGGGGCCTGGCGAATCTGACGCACTATCCTGTCGCGCTGATCCAGGAGAGGTGCCGGAGCGGCTGAACGGGCACGACTGGAAATCGTGTGATGGGGAAACTCATCCGGGGGTTCGAATCCCCCTCTCTCCGTAGCGGCTGCGTCAGCGATCGATGCGCAGCTTGACCGACCCGCCCGGCACGGCCGAGATGGTCACGACGGCGTTGCCGGCCTCGAACTCGTGCACGAGGCCCTGGCCGCCGGCCGCGCCGCGGGCGACGGCGGCGTCGATGCCGTCGCGCAACTCGCGCAGCCCGGCCTGGTCGAGGGTGAGCTGGGCGTCGTCGACGGTGAGGACCGCGGACCCGTCGGGGCCGGGGTCAAGCGTGAAGGGCACGTCCATGGTCCGTACGATCCTGGCATGAGCGTCTACGAGTCGACCGTGAGGCCCCTGCTGTTCCGGCTCGACGCGGAGCGGGCGCACAACCTGACGCTGGCGGCGTCGGAGCTCGGTGGGCGGTCGTCGGTCGTGCGACGCGTGGCGCAGCGGGCGTTCACGCTGCGGGACCCGCGGCTGGAGACGACCCTGGCGGGCATCCCGGTGGCCAACCCGCTCGGGCTCGCCGCCGGGTTCGACAAGAACGCGCGGGCGGTGCGGATGCTCGGGGCGCTCGGGTTCGGGCACCTGGAGATCGGGTCGGTGTCCGCCGACGCCTCCGACGGGAACCCGAAGCCGCGGCTGTTCCGCGTGCCGCAGGACGAGGCGATCGTCGTCGCCTACGGGGTGCCCAACGAGGGCGCCGAGGCCGTCCGCGAGCGGCTGGCGGGGCCGCGGCCCGTGCCCGTCGGCGTGAACCTGGTCAAGACCAACGACCCCGCGAAGCCCGCGGCCGGTCCCGAGGTCTACGAGGACTACGCGGCGTCCTTCAGCGTCCTGCAGGACCGCGCCGACTACGTCGCGCTCAACCTCAGCTGCCCGAACTCGGCGGCCGACCGCGACTTCTTCGACGACCTGACGCGGATCGACGCGCTGCTCGCCCGCCTCGCCGAGTGCGACCCGCGCGTGCCGCTGATCCTCAAGCTCAAGCCGACTCGGGATGCGGGCGTCCTGCGGGAGATCGTCGCGATCGCCGACGGCCACCCGTTCGTGTCGGGCTTCGCGATCAACCTGCCGTCGGGCAAGCCGGACTTCCTGGACCTCACGGTCGCGCGCGACTCGCTCGACCGCATGCCGGGCGCGGTCGGCGGTCCGCCGGTCGAGGCGTACGTGAACGCGATCCTCGGCACGCTGAAGGGGATCACGGGGGACCGCTACACGCTGATCGCGGCGGGCGGCGTCATGAGCGGCGAGGCCGCCTACACGAAGCTGCAGCTGGGCGCGACCAACGTGCAGCTGTACACCGGGCTCGTATACCACGGCCCGGCGCTCGTGAAGCGCATCCTCGCGGAGCTGCTGGAGCGGATGGACTAGGGCGCCCAGACGAGCGAGAGGCGCTCGACGGCGACGTCGGACGCCTCGGCGCGGATCGCGGCCGGCTCGATCGCGTCGCCGATCGCGCGCCACTTCGCGTCGATCTCCAGGACCGCGGTCTCGATCTCGCGCTCGACCTCCAGCAGGTCGTCGGTGGCGTCGGCGACCTTCGCCTCGGCCACGCGGCGCTTGGCCGCCGTCCGGGAGGAGCGGCCGAGCGCGCCCGCGATCGACCGCGTCCGGCGACGCCCGCCCATCAACGCGCCGAGCAGCGCGCCCGCGCCCGCCGCGAGCTGCTCGGCCTGCTGGGTGCGCTCCTCGTACGTGAGGTCCTCGACCCGTCGCCGTGCCGTCTCCAGCGCGCGCTCGAACCGGTTCTGGCGCGTCTCGAGCCGGTCGCGCAGCTTCGCCGTCTCGGCGTCCGCCGCCTCCTGCGCGGCGAGGTCGCAGCGTGCCGCGAACGCCTCCGCGGTCTCGCCCGGCCGGGACAGGAGCTTGAGCTTGGCGTTGCGCTGCAGCGGCAGGGGGCGCTCTGCGACGACGTGGCGCTCGATCGCCTGCTCGGCGTCGCGGAAGAACGCGCGGTCGCCGATCGGCACGCTCGGCAGGACATACTCGGCGCCCACGGGCGCGGTCTCACCCACCGGCGTCGACAGCGCGACCTCCCGCGCCACGTCGAAGCCCTCGTCCAGCGGCCCGTACGCCGCCTCGAAGCGGCTGAGCTCGTCCACGCCCGGGTCGTCGTAGCGGACGCTCACCTGCGCGCGCAGGTACGCGCGCAGCCGGCCGCTTCCCGCCCAGCCGACCGGCACGCCGTCCGCCACCGGCGGCGCGACCGGCGTGCCGTTCACGCCCGGACCGGGCGCGGCGACCGGCGCCGGGATCGGCACGTCCGGGGTCACCGCCGCGATCTGCTCACGTGTGAGCGGGCCGCTGAGCGTCGAGTGCGTGTCACGCGTGCCGAACACGACGGGCTGGTTGGCCCGCGCGCTGACGAGCATGAACTGGCGCTTCGCCAGACCGCCGATCGCCGCGTCCAACGCCCCGATGTCGGCGCCACCGGCCGCCGACCGCAACCCTTCGAGCACGCGCGCCTTGTCGTTCTCCGTCTGCAGCCGCCCGACCATCCACGTGCCGGCGTTGGCCATCGCCTTGTAGTCGAGGTCGACCGGGTTCTGCGTCGCCAGCACCATGCCGACGCCGTACGCGCGCGCCTGCTTGAGGATCGTCAGGATCGGCGCCTTCGCGGGCGGCGTTGCGGTCGGCGGCGCGAAGCCGAACACCTCGTCCATGTAGACGAGCGCGCGCAGGTCGGTGCTGCCCGGCTGGCCGCGCATCCACGTGACGAGCTTGGAGAGCACGAGCGTGACCGCGAACTGGCGCTCCTCCTCGGACAGGTGCGCGAGGTAGACGATCGACGCGCGCGGGCCGTTCAGCAGCGCGCCGACGTCCAGCGGCGCGCCTGCACTCCAGGCCGCGAACGACGGTGACGCCGCGAGCCCGTTCAGCCGCATCGCCAATGCCATCCGGTCCTTGGGCGGGAAGAACACGTCGACGTCGAACACGCCGAGCTTGCGCAGCGGCGGCGAGCCGATCTCGCCGATCAGCGTCGCGAGGTCGTACGCGCGCCCGGCGCGCCAGGCGTGCTCGATCAGGTTCGCGAGCAGCACGAACTCGCGGCTGGCGAGAGGGTCCGCGGTGATGCCGACCAGCCCGAGGAGGCTCGTGACGATGCTCTCGATCTCGTCGCGCAGCGCCTCGGCCTCGCTGTCCCACGACAGCGGGGGCGGCGCCAGCGAGCCGATCAGGTTGAGCGGCACGCCCGCCTCCGAGCCGGGCGTGTAGATCGTCACGTCGTCGCCGGCGAGGTTGCCCATGTCGCCCTTGGGATCGAGGATGAGCGCGGGGATGCCGGCCGCGAGCACCTCCTCGAGGAGCACGATCGCGAGCCCGGTCTTGCCCGAGCCGGTCATGCCGACGATCACGCCGTGCGTCGTCAGGTCGGCGGGATCGAGATCGAGCGGCGCGCCGTCGGTCGTGCTCCCGATCCGCATCAGACCGTGAACTCCACCGTGCGCGCGGCGGGGTCGGCGCGCACGAGGCGCACGACCACCGCGCTGCCCTGCTCAGGCGCGCCGTCGACCTTCGCCCGCACGGCGGGGTCGCGCAGCTGGACCACGCCCTCGTCGATCACGACGCCCTCGAAGCGCTCGCCCTCCCGCCCCTGCAGGAGCACGGCTTCGACCAGGTCGACGACCGCGCGGTCCACCGCTCCGGCGCGCCGGGAGGCCGCGGCCATCGTCTTCGGCAGGTCCGGCAGCGCGGCGCGATCCGGCGCCCCGAGGCAGCAGTCGGACACGTAGCGGTCCTGCAGCCGGCGCAGGGGCGCGGTGGCGTGCGCGTAGGGCGCCGCGACCGCCCAGTGCGCCGGCTGCTCGGGCAGCTCGCCGTCGAACGCCGTGTAGCCGGCGCCGGAGCCGATCCGCGACGCCTCGTGCATGACCGCCGCGTGCGCGGGGATCGACGGGTCCAGGCGGCGGACGAACTCGGGGTAGGTCACGTCGGGCGCCCAGATCACGCCGAGCGCCGCCGCGGCGAGCCGGAAGCGCGTGAAGGACTTCTCGGACGGCGGGGGCTGGGTGCGCAGGATGCCGACCCGCGCCTCGAGCATGCGCGCGGCCGCGGCCATGCCCGTCAGCAGCGACAGCTGGGCGTTGAAGTCCTCGTACTCGTTCGGGACGCGGTAGGAGGTCGTCCAGCCGCCATTCTGCGACACCACCTCCTGCTCGGGCACGGCGAGGCGCACGCCGCCACGCTCGCGCTCGACCGCCAGCCGCCGCTCGCCGATCTCGCGCAGCAGCGGCGCGACCGCGTCCGGCACGTCCTGGTAGGTGTGCTGCGCGGTGCTGCGCACGACCTTGCGCGCGACGTCCACGGCCACGAGCTCGCCGTCCGCGTCGAGGTTGAGCGTCCACAGCACCGCCGGTCGCCACTCGCCCGGCAGCAGCGACGCCGCGCCTTCGGACAGCGCCGGCGGGTACAGCGGGATCTTCCCGTCGGGCATGTAGATCGTCGCGCCGCGCGCGTGCGCCTCACGGTCCAACGCGCCGCCGTCGCGCACGAAGAACCCGGGGTCGGCGATCGCGTAGGACACGCGGTACCCGTCGTCGCGCCGCGCGAGATGCAGCGCCTGGTCCAGGTCGCGCGCACCCGGTGGGTCGACCGTCACGAACGGCAGGTCGACGCGCTCGCCCTCGACGGGCGCGCGCACGGCCGCCTCGGCCTCCGCCACCACATCGGCGGGGAACGCGCCCGGCACGTCGAGCTCGTCACGGATGGCGGCCAGGCCCTCCGCGAGCGCGGAGGCGGGAACGACGCGAAGCCAGCGAGTCAGCACGCGCCGGTGCTACCCGAAACTTAAAGTGCCTGGCACTTTAAGTTCCGACCGGGTGCCAGGCGGTCTTGAGCTCGACCAGGGGTTCGAGGCGGGTGAGGGAGTCGGTGTAGGGGGTCGGGCGGGACACGCGCTTGACCGTCTCGGCCGCGAGCTCGTCGACCGTCGCGGCCACCGAGTCGTCGCTCGTCGCGTCGACGATCGCGTTGACGTCGCGGTGTCCGCACAGCGGCGTGAGCAGCTCGTCCAGCCGGCCGGAGATGAGGTTCAGCACGCCACCGGGGATGTCGGAGACGCCAGCGACCTCGCCCAGGTCCAGCGGGCGCAGCGGAGAGCTGCGGGAGACCACGGCGACCACGGTGTTCCCCGCGGCCAGTGCGGGCGCGACCTCGCGGATCAGGCCGAGCACGTCCGGCCGGTCCGGCGCGAGCACCGCCACGACCCCGGTCGGCTCGGGCGAGGAGAAGGACAGGAACGGCGCCGCGACCGGGTTCACGCCGCCCATGACCGCCGCCAGCTTGTCCGTCCAGCCCGCGTAGTGCACGAGCAGGTCGACGGCCTCGCCGTACTCGTCGGAGCCGTCGGAGCGCGACTCGAGCGCCTCCGCGAACCGGTACAGCACCTGGCCGCGGTTGTAGGCCGTCTTCTTCGCCCAACCGGGCGCCGCGGCGCGCGCGGCCTTGACCGCGTCGCGGATGTCCTTGCGGGAGCCGCGGGGCACGTTGACCCCGCCGATCGGGTCGGTCCGGCCGGACTCCGAACGCACGAACGCGCCTCCCAGGTAGAGCTTGTACGTCTTGGCGACCGCGGCCCGGCTCATGACGCGAACCTCACGTACGGCGCCAGCCCGGCGGGCCCGCCCTCGCGGCCGAACCCGCTCTCCTTGAAGCCCCCGAAGGCGGCCGTCGGGTCGAACTTGTTGTACGTGTTCTGCCAGACCACGCCGGCGCGGAGCTTCGAGGCGACCTCGAAGGCCTTCGCGCCGTTGTCCGTCCACACGCCCGCCGCGAGCCCGTAGGCGGAGTTGTTCGCGCGCTCGACCGCCTCGGCCGGCGAGCGGAACGTCGTCACCGACACGACGGGGCCGAAGATCTCCTCGACCGCGATCCGGTTGGCGGGGGCGACGTCCAGGAACAGCGTCGGCGCGAACCAGTAGCCCTGCTCGGGCAGCTCGCAGGCGACGCTGCGCCGCGTCGCGCCCTCGCGCTCGCCCGCGGCCACGAGGTCGTTGATCCGCGCGAGCTGCTCGGCGGAGTTGATCGCGCCGACGTCCGTGTTCTTGTCCAGCGGGTCGCCGACGCGCAGGCGCTCCATCCGCGCCCACAGCTTGCGCACGACCTCCTCGGCCACGCTCTCCTGCAGCAGCAGCCGCGAGCCCGCGCAGCACACGTGGCCCTGGTTGAAGAAGATGCCCTCGATGATCCCTTCGACCGCCTGGTCGAGCGCGGCGTCCTCGAACACGATGTTGGCCGACTTGCCGCCGAGCTCGAGCGTGAGCCCCCGGCCGGTGCCGGCCAGCGCGCGCTGGATCTCCTTGCCGACCGCGGTGGAGCCGGTGAAGGCGACCTTGTCGACGTCGGAGCGCACGAGCGCGGCGCCCGCGGACCCGTCGCCGGCGACGATGTTCACGACGCCGTCCGGGAGGCCCGCCTCCTCGATGATCTCGGCCAGGATGAGCGCCGTCAGCGGCGTCGTCTCGGCCGGCTTGAGCACGGCGGTGTTGCCGGTCGCCAGCGCGGGCGCGAGCTTCCACGCCGCCATCAGCAGCGGGAAGTTCCACGGCACGACCTGGCCGACGACACCGCGCGGCTCATGCGCGCGTCCCGCGAAGGCGTACGACAGCTTGTCGGCCCAGCCCGCGTAGGAGAAGAAGTGCGCCGCCGCGAGCGGCACGTCGACGTCGCGGGACTCGCGGATCGGCTTGCCTCCGTCCAGCGTCTCCACGATCGCCAGCTCGCGCGAGCGCTCCTGGATGAGCCGTGCGATCCGGAACAGGTACTTGCCGCGCTCGAGCGCCGGCAGCGCGGCCCAGCCGGCGGCCGCGGCGCGCGCGGCCTCCACGGCGCGGGCCACGTCGCCCGGCCCCGCGAACGCGACCTCGGCCAGCACCTCCTCGGTGGCGGGGTTGACGGTCGAGACCACGGTCCCGTCCGTCGGCGCGACGAACTTCCCGCCGATGAACAGGTCGTAGCGCGGCTTCAGCGGCGCCGCGTCGCGCGACTCCGGGGCCGGCGCGTAGTCCCACTTCAAGGCTGCACGTTCAACGGTCGCCATCCAGCCTCACTCCTTCGAGAAGTCCTCGGCGCGCCCGTAATGGCCGCCGTCGAGCTTGGCGTACTGCATCAGCAGGTCGTTCAGGAGCGACGATGCGCCGATCCGGAAGCGCTCCGACGTGAGCCAGTCGTCCCCGAGCGTCTCCTTGACGAGCACCAGCATGTGCAGCGCCGCCTTCGTGTTCGAGACGCCGCCGGCCGCCTTGACGCCGACGATCTCGCCGGTGCGGTGCGCGTGGTCGCGCACGGTCTCCAGCATCACCAGGACGACGCCCGGGGTGGCGCCGGAGGACGCCTTGCCGGTCGACGTCTTGATCCAGTCCGCGCCCGCGGCGATCACCAGCTCCGACGCGTGGCGCACGTGCGCGTAGGTCGGCAGCTCCGCGGTCTCGAGGATCACCTTCAGGTGCGCCGGGCCGCACGCCTCCTTGACGGCCTCGACCTCGCGGGCCACGCGCGCGTCGTCCCCGCGCAGGTACGCGTCGCGCGAGATCACCATGTCGATCTCCGTCGCGCCGGCGGCGACCGCCTCGCGCGTCTCGTCGACCTTGACCTTCAGCGACGTCTGCCCGGCCGGGAACCCGGTGGCGACCGACGCGACCGCCACGCCGGAGCCCTGCAGCGCCTCGGCGGCGACGCCGACCAGCGACGGATACACGCACACGGCCGCCACGCTCGGGATCTCCGGCCGCAGGCCGTCCGGGCAGACGGCCTTCGCGCAGAGGTGACGGACCTTGCCGGGCGTGTCCGACCCCTCCAGCGTCGTGAGGTCGATCATCGACGTGGCGAGACGGATGCCCTCGCGCTTGGCGGTCGTCTTGATCGACCGGCGCCCGAGTGCCGCGGCCCGCTCGTCGACCCCGACACGGTTGACGGGGATGAGGGAACGGCTCATGCGGCCAGTGTGGCATGACCGGGAATAGCCGACGTCCCTTCATCGTCTGGAAGGGCATGCAGCAACTCCACGTCATCGTCGCCGCCGACTCAGCCCTCCTGCGCGCGGTCCTCAGCCGCCTGCTCGAGGACCACGGCATCGCGGTCGTCGGCCAGGCGGCGGACGCCGAGGAGCTGCAGCGCAAGGCCCGCGCGCACCGCCCCGACATGGCCGTCGTCGCGCTCACCGATCCTCCCGCGCGCGAGCACGTGCCGCTGCTCGTGCTCGCCGACACGGCCGACCCGGACGCCGCGCTGGACCTGCTCGAGGAGCGTCCGTCCGGCGCGGGCTACCTGCTGGCCGGGCAGGTCCCGGACGTCGAGCGGTTCATCTCCGCCGTGCGCGAGGTGGCGGCGGGCGGCTCGGTGATCGACCCTGCGGTCGTCCCGCAGGTGCTCGTTCGCCGCTCCACCCGCAACACGTTCACCGACCGCGAGCGCGAGGTGCTCGAACTGATGGCCGCGGGCCGCTCGAACAAGGCGATCGCGCAGCAGGCGTACCTGTCCGAGCGGGCCGTCGAGCGCCACGTGACGTCGATCTTCGACAAGCTCCGGCTGCCGCCGTCGACGCGCACGCACCGCCGTGTGCTGGCGGTGCGCGCCCACCTCCAGGTCTAGACCAGGACCTTCTCCGACGAACGGCGCGGCTCGGTGCGCGGCGCGTCCGGCATGACGAGGATCGCGCCCTCGCCGGTGGCGTAGGCCTCCTCGCCGTGGGCGACGATGTCCATGCCGATCGCCTCCTCGCTCGCGGTCGCGCGCAGGGGCATGAACGCGGCGATCAGCTTCAGCAGCGCGAAGGTCGCGCCGAACGCGTAGGCCGGGGCGGCCAGGACGGCCACGAGCTGCTTGCCGAGCTGCGCGGCGTCGCCGTAGAAGGCGCCGTCGGCGGTGCCGTTCCAGCCCGACTGCGCGGCGAGGCCGATGAACACGATGCCGCACAGGCCCGCGACGCCGTGGGCGGCGAGCACGTCGAGCGTCTCGTCCACCCGCCAGCGCGGGCGCCACATGATCACCGCGTAGGACGGCAGCGCCGCCACCACGCCGAGGACCATCGCCCAGATCGGGGAGAGGAAGCCCGCGGCGGGCGTGATGCCGACGCAGCCGACGACGATCGCCGTCGCCGCGCCGATCGCGGTCACCTGGCGCGAGCGCAGCAGGTCGAGGATGAACCAGGCGGCGAGCGTGCACGCCGGCGTCAGCAGCGTGTTGACGAACGCCAGCACGGACACCTGGCCCGCGGCGAGCCCGCTGCCGCCGTTGAAGCCGAACCAGCCGAACCACAGCAGGCCGGCGCCGAGCAGGACGTAGACGGAGTTGTGCGGGAGCATCGCGACGCGGCCGTGGTCCTTGCGCGAGCCGACGACGATCGCGGCGGCGAGGGCGCTGAAGCCCGAGCCCATCTCGACCGGGATGCCGCCCGCGAAGTCCAGCGCGCCGAGCTCCTGCAGCCAGCCGCCGCCCCACGCCCAGTGCGCGAGCACGGCGTAGACGAGCACCGACCACAGCGCGGAGAAGACCAGGAACGGGCCGAAGCGCATGCGCTCGACGACCGCGCCCGCGACCAGCGCGGTGGTGATGATGCAGAACGTGGCCTGGAAGGCCATGAACAGCAGGTGCGGGATCGTCTGGCCCTCGCGCGGCGCGAAGTCGACGCCGCTCAGGCCGACGTGGTCGAGCCCGCCGACGATGCCGTTGCCCGGCGCGAACGCGATCGAGTAGCCGACCAGCGCCCACGTGATCGTCGCCACGGCGAGCGCGGCGACGCACATCATGAACGTGTTGAGCGTGTTCTTGGACCGCACGAGCCCGGCGTAGAAGAGGCCCAGCGCGGGCGTCATCAGCAGCACGAGGGCGGTCGCCATCAGCATCCAGGCGGTGTCGCCGGTATCCACTCCCGCCGGCATCAGGCACCCACCGGGGTCACGGCGGCGTTGGCGGTCTCGCCGGTGCGGATGCGGACGACCTGCTCGAGGTCGAGCACGTAGATCTTGCCGTCGCCGACCTCGCCGGTCTGACCTCCGGAGCACAGCGCGTCGATGGCGGGTGCGACGAAGTCGTCGGACACCGCGATCTCGAACCGCACCTTCTCCGTGAGGCCGACGCGGACGGTGGTCCCGCGATAGGTCTCGACGCGGTCGAGCTCGCCGCCGTGCCCCTGCACGCGGCTCATGGAGAACCCTCTGACTTCGGCGCGGTAGAGCGCTTCGAGGACCTCGTTCGTCTTTTCGGGGCGGACAATCCCGATTACGAGCTTCATAGGCCGCACAGCCTCCACGCGCGGGGCGAGAACGTCTTTAGCCGTGCGTACAACACGGGCCAGCACCCATTATCCGAACGGCAAAGTGAAGCCCCAGGGCGCCAACTCGCCGACCGGCGTGTCGGAGAGGTTGACCTCCACGACGGCGTCGTCCCACGCCCAGGCGACCAGCGGCGGCTCGCGCTCCAGCAGGCGCCACGTGCCTCCCAGTCGCGCGGCGCGCGGCAGCAGCCACGCGTAGAACGCGCGCAGGTCGGCGTCCACCGGCTCGTCCGGCGCGCGCCCGAGGAACACCGGCACGTGCGTGCGCCGCCCGCTGAGCTGGCCGTCGTGGTACAGCCGCGCGCCCGGCAGCGTCGACATCACGACCGCCGCGGCGCGGGCCTGCGCCGCGCCGAACACCGCCGCCGCCCGCGGCTCGTCGTGGTTCTCGACGAAGCGGACGAGCCGCTCCTGGAAGCGCGCGTCGGCGGCGAGGTGCGCGGCGACGTCGCCCCGCTCCACGAGCCGGTCGTACAGGCGCTTGTCGTAGCAGAGGTCGAAGCCCTGCTCGTGCAGCGTCGACTCCATGTCCCAGTACACCTCGGCGATCAGCAGCAGCGCGGGGTGCGTCCACTTCACGCGGGCGATCACCGCCGGCCAGAACTCCTCGGCGGGCGCCGGCCGCCCCCACGTCTTCGCGAACACGGCGTTGACCATCAGCATCGCCATGTCGACGCGCAGGCCGTCGCACTGGGCTCCGATGTCCAGCAGCGTCTCGACCGTCGCTTCCCGCAGCCCAGGAGCGAACGCGTCGAGCTGGATCACGTCCGGCCAGGGGTCGAAGTACGGGTCCTTGCCGTGCGCGATCGTGCCGTCCGGGGCGCGCAGGAAGACGTCCGGGCGCTCCGTCACCCACGGGTGGTCGGGCGCGACGTGGTTGGGGACGTAGTCGAGGATCAGCTTGATGCCGCGCGCCGCCAGCTCGCGCCGCGCGACCGCCAGGGCGTCCGGGCCGCCGAACCGCTCGTCGACCACGTACCGCCGCACGCAGTAGGGCGAGCCGATCACGTCACCCGCGCGCAGCTCGCCCACCGCCGCCTCGAAGCTCGCCACCAGCCCGGGGTCGGCCAGCGCGATCGCCGATCCCGCCGGGGAGCGCTCCCACACGCCCATCAGCCAGACCGCGTCGATGCCGAGCGCGGCGAGCGCGTCCCAGCGCCGCGCGGGCACGTCGGCCAGCGAGTGCCCGTGCAGCCACACGGCGGTGTTGATCTCGTAGATCGAGAGCCGGTCCACTTGCGCACCTTGTCAAACTGGCCGCGTGATGCGCAGATTCCTTCTCCTCGTCGTCGCCCTGCTCGTGCTCGCCGCGCCCGCGGCGGCCGAGGCCAAGACGGTCAAGATCTACGTCCTGCGCGGCGAGGCGCTCAGCTCGGTCAAGCGCCAGGCCGCCGCCGGCCCCGAGGCCGCGCTGAAGGTGCTGCTGCAGGGCGTCACGGCCGCCGAGCGCAAGAAGGGCTACGGCACTGCGATCCCGAGCGGCGTGACGGTCACGTCCGCCGAGGAGGACGACGACAAGGTCGAAGTCGAGCTCGGCGGCAGCTTCGCGGCCGCCGACGTCTCCTACCTCGCGCGCGTGGCGCAGGTGGTCTACACGGTCACCGGCGCGTCCGACGCCGAGGAGGTCGAGATCCGCGGCCGCACGTTCACGCGCGCGGACTTCGCCCCGCCGGAGGAGTACACCGCGCCCAAGCCGCCGACGAAGAAGCCGGCCGCGCCGCGCGACCCGCAGGCGGTGCAGGCCAAGCTCGCGCAGCTCGGCTACCTGCCCGAGGACGCGGTCACCGGCAAGTGGGACTACCGCTCCCAGCAGGCCGTGCTCGCCTTCCAGTCCTGGGAGGGCCTCGAGCGCGACGGGATCGTGGGCGGGATGACGCTGCAGCGCCTCGACGGCGCCGGCCGGCCGCTGGCCACCGACCGCACGGGCGCGGGCAAGAAGGTCGAGATCATCCGCGGCAAGAGCGTCGTGCTGCTGGTCGAGGCGGGCCGCGTCGTTCGCGTCATCCACACGTCGACCGGCGTCGGCAACAACTCGACCGACATGGGCACGCCCTCCGGCACCTTCAAGGTCACGCGCAAGGTCGAGGAGGCCTGGTCCGTGCCGTTCAAGAGCTGGCTGGATCACGCGGTCTACTGGGGGACCGGCCTCGCCCTCTACGGCGCGACCGACGTGCCCGCCGGCCCCGCCTCGCACGGCGGCGCGCGCGTACCTATGCCGGAAGTCCAAGCGGTGTTCGACTTCGTGGAAGTCGGCACGCCGGTTCGCGTCGTATAGCGTCCTGGGCATGGAGGCTTCCGAACCGCGCCGGCGCCGCGCCGCGATCGTCTGCGTCGATGACGAACCCGCCGTGCTCGCCGCCGTCGCCCGTGACCTGCGGCGTCAGTTCGGCGAGCGCTACCGGATCGTACGTGCGACCAGCGGGCCCGAGGCGCTGGGCGCGCTGAAGGAGCTCGTCGCGCGCGGCGAGCAGGTCGCGCTGCTCGTCGCCGACCAGCGGATGCCGGGCATGGCCGGCACGGAGTACCTGGTGGAGGCGCGCAAGCTCGTGCCGGACGCCAAGCGCGTGCTCCTGACCGCGTACGCCGACACCGAGGCGGCGATCCAGGCGATCAACGAGGTCGACCTCGACTACTACCTGCTCAAGCCGTGGGACCCGCCGGAGGAGCAGCTGTACCCGGTCGTCGAGGACCTGCTGACGACGTGGGAGGCGGGCGCCGCGCTCGAGTCCGGCGGCGTGCGCGTGATCGGCCACCGCTTCAGCCGCGACTCGCACGACCTGCGCGACTTCCTCGCCCGCAACCGCGTGCCGATGCGCTGGCTGGACGTCGAGCGCGACTCCGAGGCGCGTGAGCTGCTCGCGGTCGCGGCGGTCGAGGACGGCCGGCTGCCGGTCGCGCTGCTCGAGGACGGCACCGTGCTCGAGCGCCCGACCGTGCTGGAGCTGGCCGAGCGCCTCGGCGTGTCCGCCGCGCCCGCGTCCGACCACTACGACCTGGCGATCGTCGGCGGCGGGCCCGCGGGGCTCGCGGCCGCGGTCTACGGCGCGTCGGAGGGCCTGCGGACCGTGATGGTCGAGCGCGAGGCGCCCGGCGGCCAGGCGGGCACGTCGTCGCGGATCGAGAACTACCTCGGCTTCCCGACCGGCCTGTCGGGCTCGGACCTGGCGCGCCGCGCGACCGACCAGGCGCGCCGGCTCGGCGCCGAGCTGCTGACGGTCCAGGACGCGGTGTCGCTGCGGGTCGAGGGCGCCGGCCGGATCCTGCAGCTGTCGGGCGGCGGCACGCTGAGCGCGAACTGCGTGCTCGTGGCGTCCGGCGTCTCCTACAACCACCTCACCGCCGAGGGCTTCGACACGTTCACCGGCAAGGGCATCTACTACGGCGCAGCGCTGAGCGAGGCGCGCTCGTGCTCGGAGCAGCACGTCGTGATCATCGGCGGCGCGAACTCCGCGGGCCAGGCTGCCGTGCACTTCTCGGGCTACGCGCGTCAGGTGACGATGCTCGTGCGCGGCGACTCGCTCGCGAAGTCGATGTCGCACTACCTGATCGAGCAGATCGCCGCCATCCCGAACATCGACGTGCGCACGGGCGCGCAGGCGATCGCGGCCGGGGGCGATGACCACCTGCGCACGCTGCGCATCCGCGACGCCGACGGCGAGCACGAGGAGGACGTCGACGCGACGTTCGTGTTCATCGGGGCCGCGCCGCGCACCGACTGGCTCGACGGGGTCGTGGGGCGTGACGAGCGCGGCTTCATCCTCGCCGGCGCCGACGCCAAGGCCGCGGGCTTCCCGCTCAAACGCGACCCCTACACGCTCGAGACGACCGTGCCCGGCGTGTTCGTCGCCGGGGACGTCCGCGCCCGCTCGATCAAGCGCGTCGCGAGCGCGGTGGGCGAGGGCTCGATGGCCGTCTCGCTGATCCACGAGTACCTGGCCGAATGATCCCCGTCGAAGAGCTCCGCCGGATCGACCTGTTCGACGGGCTGTCGGACGAGGCGCTGGCGGAGTGGGCGGCCGCGACACCCTCGATCCAGGAGGTCGGGGAGGGCGAGATCCTGCTCGAGCAGGGCCAGGACTCGCCCGGCACGCTGCTGCTGCTCGACGGCGCCACGCGCGGCCTGGTCAAGACGGCCGGCGGCGGCACCGACATCGGCAACCCGGGGCACGGGCCGACCTGGATCGGCGCGATCGCGGCCATCACCGAGGGGCCGCTCCCGGTCACGATCGAGACGACGTCGACGTGCCGGTACGCGATCGTGCCGCGCGACGCCTTCATCGACCTGGCGATCAAGCACCGCTCCGTGCACCGCAAGGTCATGCACGTGATCGGGCCGGTGATGCGCGGCCTCAACGCGCGCGAGTCCAGCCAGGAGCGGCTGACCTCGCTCGGCACGATGGCCGCGGGCCTCGCGCACGAGCTCAACAACCCGGCCGCGGCGGCGCGGCGCGCGGCGTCGGACCTCGTGCAGGCGATGCAGGTCATCAACTACGCGCTGCGCGCGTTCGTGGAGGCCGGCATCGAGCTCGACGACGCCGAGAAGCTGCTCGCGCTGCAGAAGGAGGCGCTCGAGCGCTGCGAGCTTCGCGAGGCGGGCGGCGCGCTCGACGAAGCCGACGCGATCGACGCGATGGAGGACCTGCTCGCCGACCTCGGCATCACGGAGGGGTACCGCTTCTCGGAGCCGCTCGCCGCGGCCGGGCTCGACGAGGACTGGGTCCGACGCGTCATCGCCATCACCGGCGAGGGCACGCACGCCTCGCTGAAAGCGCTGTGGTGGGTGGCGTCGACGATCTCCGCGCAAGAGCTGGCCACCGAGCTCGTGGACTCCACCGACCGCATGTCGCAGCTCGTGAAGGCGATCAAGACCTACGCCTACATGGACCGCGGCGGCGTGATCATCGCCGACGTGCACGAGGGCCTCGACAGCACGCTGATCATGCTCAAGCACAAGATCAAGCACACGAACATCAAGGTCGAGCGCAACTACGACCAGTCGCTGCCGAAGATCACGATGCACGGGTCCGAGCTCAACCAGGTGTGGACGAACATCCTCGACAACGCGCTCGGCGCGCTCGGCGAGGACGGGAAGATCACGATCACGACGTTGCCCGACAACGGCTGCATCCGGGTCGACATCGCCGACACCGGCCCGGGCATCCCCGAGGACGTCCGCGCGCGCATCTTCGATCCGTTCTTCACCACGAAGGCCCCCGGCAGCGGCACGGGCATGGGCTTGGACACCGCCCGCCGGATCGTGGAGCAGAAGCACGGCGGCTCGCTGACGTTCGACACGAGCGACGCGGGCACGACCTTCCACATCTGGCTGCCACTCGAGGGGAAGAAGCAATGAGCACGCGCTGCACCCACACCGACGCGATCGAGATCACCGAGCTGCCGGACGAGGTGGCCGGCTGCGAGGACTGCCTGAAGACCGGTGACGTCTGGCTGCACCTGCGCATCTGCCTGACGTGCGGGCACGTCGGCTGCTGCGACGACTCACCGAACCAGCACGCGAGCGCGCACGCGCGCGCTCACGACGAGCACCCGATCATCCGCTCGCTCGAGCCGGGTGAGGCGTGGTGCTGGTGCTTCAAGGACGAGGTCGGGATGCTGATCCCGCAGATCACCGGGCAGACGCGGATTCCGCCCTCGCCGATGCTGTCGCGCTGAACAGCGCCTCGGCGGTGGCGAGCACGAGGGCCTCGCACCAGGGCGCGCCGGTGAGCTGCACGCCGACGGGCAGGCCCTCGTCGTCGAAGCCGACGGGCACCGCGCACGCCGGCAGCCCGGCGAGGTCCTGCGGCACCGTGTAGGGCAGGACGCCGTCGCGGAACTGCTGGTTGGTCGGCGCGTCGATCCGCTCCGGCGGGACGGCCGAGATCGGCGTGATCAGCAGGTCGGCGATCGCGAACAGGTGCGAGAAGGCGCTGCGGATGCGCTCGCGCTCGGCGATCGCCTCCGCGTACTCGGCGAGCGTCACGCGCTGCGCGAACTCGATCCGGCCGGCGACGTCGGGGCCGTACGCGTCGCGCTGCGCGGGGAAGAACGGCGCGTGGGTGAGCGCCGCCTCGGCGTTCTGGATGCTCGCGTACGTTGGGTACAGGCGCTCCGGGTTGGCGTCGAAGCGCACCTCGACCACCTCGGCGTCCAGCGCGGCGACGGCCGTGTCGAACGCGCGCTGGATGCCCGGCTCGGGCGCACGCAGGTGCAGGTCCGGGCAGACCGCGATGCGCGTGGCCGGCTCGGTGCGCCCGCGCTCGCCGACGAGCGCCTCGTAGAAGAGCTTCACGTCGCCGGGCGTGCGTGCCATCGGCCCGGCGTGGTCGAGCGAGCGGGCGAGCGGGAAGACGCCGCCCGTGCTGATCCGGCCGAACGTCGGCTTCAGGCCCGAGACGCCGCAGAACGACGCCGGGATGCGGATCGAGCCGCCGGTGTCCGTGCCCAGCGCGAGCGCGGCCTGCCCGAGGCCGAGCGCCACGCCCGACCCGCCGCTGGACCCGCCCGGTACGCGCTCGGGGTCGTGCGGGTTGCGGCACGGCGGGAAGTGCGGGTTGATCGACGTGATGCCCCACGCGAACTCGTGCGTGATCGTCTTGCCGACCACGATCGCGCCGGCCTCCCGCGCCCGCCGCACGGCCCACGCGTCGGCGTTGGGCACGTGCCCGGTGAAGATGCTCGAGCCGTACGTGGTCCGCACGCCCTCGGTGTCGAACAGGTCCTTGACGGCGAGCGTCAGCCCCTCCAGCGGCCGCGCCGTGCCGTCCCGGTACGCGGCTTCCGCGGCCTTGGCCTCCTCCCGCGCGCGCTCGAGCGTGAGCGTGATGAAGGCGCCGTACTCCGGCAGCTCCTCGAAGGCGTCCACGACCTCGACCGGCGACAGCTCCCGCGCGGCGAAGGCGGCGCGCAGCGATACGGCGTTCAGCACAGATGGCTTCTTATCAGTGCGGTGACCTCGATCGGGGCGTCGAGTTGCATCCAGTGCCCCGCGCCTTCGATCCGCGCGTAGCGCCAATCGTCCACGAACGCCTCAGAGCCGGTCATCTGCTCCTCGAGCAGGTAGGCGTCGCCGCTGCTCCAGACGCCGAGGACCGGCGTCGTCACGCGCGGGAACGTGCGCTCGCGCAGCTCGAGCCTGGGGTGGTGGTTCGCCCGGTACCAGTGGAGGCCGGCGGTCAGCGCGCCTGGTCGCGTGAGGTCGGCGATCACGCGCTCGGGCTCGGGATGCGTCTGCACCCACTGGCGCAGCAGCGCCCAATCGTCGCGGCGCAGCAACGCCTCGGCCTCGTCGAACTGGAAGTACGTCGTGTACCAGGACTTCTCGCGCTGGGCGAGCGTGCGCGGGACGCCGGGATGGCCGACCGACAGCACGACGAGCCGCTCCACCCGGTCGGGCGCCGCGTGCGTGAGCGACCAGGCGAGGCCCGCTCCCCAGTCGTGGCCGACCACGTGCGCCCGCTCGAAGCCGAGCGCGTCGAGGAGCCCGAGCATGTCCTGCACGCTTCGGCGCATCCGGTAGGCGTCCACGTCGCGGGGCTTCTCCGAGTCTCCGAAGCCGCGCAGGTCCGGGGCGATGACCGTGAAGTCGGACCGCAGGTCCTCGATCTGGTGGCGCCACAGGTCCGCGCGGTCGGGGAAGCCGTGGAGCAGCAGGACCGCCGGCCCCTCGCCGGTCACCGCAACGGCGATTTCCGGACCGTCCACCCTTACCTTCCGCCGCATTGTGCGCAAGGCTACAAGCGTGGGGACGAGTCATCGGAGTGAGACCCGTGAGCGCGTCGTCGTCCGCATGGCCGGGGACTCCGGAGACGGGATGCAGCTGGCGGGCAGCCGGTTCACCGATGCGACCGCGGTCTTCGGCAACGACCTCGCCACGCTGCCGGACTTCCCCGCGGAGATCCGCGCGCCGGCCGGGACGGTGGCGGGCGTGTCCGCGTTCCAGATCCACTTCGCGTCGCGCGACATCCTCACGCCCGGTGACGCGCCGGACGTGCTGGTGGCGATGAACCCCGCGGCGCTGAAGGCCAACGTGGCGCTGCTGCGGCGGGGCGCGACGATCCTCGTCAACGAGGACGCGTTCAGCGTGCGCGCGATCCAGAAGGCGGGCTACCAGCAGTCGCCGCTCGAGGACGGCACGCTCGATGGGTTCACGGTCAAGCGCGTGCCGATGAGCTCGCTGACGACCCGTGCGGTCGAAGGGCTGGACGGCGTCTCCAGCCGGGACGCGCAGAAGGCCAAGAACCTGTTCGCGCTCGGCGTGCTGAGCTGGCTCTACGACCGGCCGACGGACGTCACCGAGCGCTGGATCCGCGGCAGGTTCAAGGGGCCGGTGGGCGCCGCGAACCTGGCGGCCTTCCGGGCCGGCTGGAGCTTCGGGGAGACGTCGGAGCTGATCGACGTGCAGGTCAAGGTCGACCCGAACACCGATGTCGCGCCCGGCACGTACCGCAACGTCAACGGCACCGAGGCGACCGCGCTGGGGCTGATCGCGGCGTCGGTGAAGTCGGGGCTGCCGCTCGTGTTCGGCGCGTACCCGATCACGCCCGCGTCGGACCTGCTGCACGCGCTCGCGCGCCGGCACGACATGGGCGTGCGGACGATCCAGGCCGAGGACGAGATCGCGGCGGCGTCGATGGCGGTCGGCGCGGCGTTCGGCGGCGCGCTCGGCGTCACCTGCACGAGCGGGCCGGGGCTGGACCTCAAGACGGAGACGATCGGCCTGGCCGTGATGCTCGAGCTGCCGCTCGTGGTGATCGACGTCCAGCGCGCGGGCCCCTCGACCGGCATGCCGACCAAGACCGAGCAGTCCGACCTGCTGCAGGCGCTCTACGGGCGCCACGGCGAGTCGCCGCTGCCGGTGCTCGCGGCCTCGTCGCCCGGGCAGTGCTTCGAGGCGGTGTACGAGGCGGCGCGGATCGCGATCACCTACCGCACGCCGGTGATCCTGCTGAGCGACCTGTTCGTGGCCAACTCGAGCGAGCCGTGGCGGATCCCCGACGCGGCGTCGCTCCCGCCGATCGACCCGCGCCTGCGCACCACCACCAGCGGGCCGTTCCTCCCGTACACGCGCGACGACAACCTCGCCCGGCCGTGGGCGGTTCCCGGCACGCCCGGGCTGGCGCACCGGATCGGCGGGCTCGAGAAGGCCGACCGCACCGGCGCGATCTCCTACGACGGCAAGAACCACGCCCGGATGACCAAGCTGCGCGGCGACAAGGTCGACGGGATCGAGGTGCCCGACCTCGAGATCCACGGCGAGGCCGACGCGGACCTGCTCGTGCTCGGCTGGGGCTCGTCCTACGGGACGATCCGGGCCGGCGCGCGGCGCGTGCGCGAGGGCGGCGGGCGCGTCGCGACGGCCCACCTGCGTCACCTGCGGCCGATGCCCGCCAACACCGGCGCGCTGCTGCGCACGTTCGAGCGCGTGCTGGTGCCGGAGATGAACAGCGGCCAGCTCGCCCACGAGCTGCGCGCCCGCTACCTCGTGAACGTCGAGAGCTACGGCAAGGTCGAGGGCCAGCCGTTGCTGCCCTCGGAGCTGGAGCAGGAGATATGGCAGCGCCTGAGCTGACGAAGGCCGATTTCCAGTCCGACCAGGAGACGCGCTGGTGCCCGGGCTGCGGCGACTACGCGGTGCTCGCCGCCGTGCAGGCCTTCTTCCCGGAGCTCGGCATCCCGCCCGAGCGGATCATGTTCGTGTCCGGCATCGGCTGCGCAGGGCGCTTCGCCTACTACATGGACACGTACGGGATGCACGGCATCCACGGCCGCGGACCGGCGCTCGCGACCGGCCTGGCGGCCGCCCGCGACGACCTGTCGATCTGGGTCGTGACCGGCGACGGCGACGCGCTGAGCATCGGCGGCAACCACCTCATCCACGCGCTGCGCCGCAACGTGCCCGTGAAGATCCTGCTCTTCAACAACCAGATCTACGGGCTCACGAAGGGCCAGGCGTCACCGACCAGCGAGCGCGGCAAGGTGACCAAGTCGACGCCGTTCGGGTCGATCGACGCGCCCTTCAACCCGCTCTCGCTGGCGCTCGGCGCCGAGGCGACGTTCGTGGCCCGCACGATCGACACCGACAAGCAGCACCTACCCGCCGTCCTGCGCGCGGCCGCCGCGCACGACGGCGCCGCCTTCGTCGAGATCTACCAGAACTGCCCCGTGTTCAACGACGGCGCGTTCGACGCGCTCCGCGACAAGCGGCGCGGCGCGATCAACCGCATCTACCTCGAGCACGGCGCGCCGATCCGCGGCGTCGTGCGCGCGGCGGACGGCACGCTGCGACTGGGCGACGACGGCGAGCCGGTGGTCCACGACGCGCACCGGGAGGACCCGTCGTTCGCGTTCGCGCTCTCGCGTCTGTCGTCGACGCCGGACGGCCCGACGCCGATCGGCGTCTTCCGCGACGTCCAGCGAGCCGTGAGCGGTCGCGACCTGTTCGCCGAGCTGCAGGCGGCGCGCGCGGGCGCGACCGATGCTTCACTGGACGCCTTGATGCGATCCGGTGACACGTGGACAGTCAGCTAGTCGCTCGCGGCAGCGAGAAGTGGAGCAAGTACCCGCCGGACGTGCTGCCGGCGTGGGTGGCCGAGATGGACTTCCCGCTCGCGCCGCCGATCCGCGAGGCGCTGCACACCGCGATCGATCGCGGTGACCTCGGCTACATCGGCCCCACCGACGGCCTGCTGGAGGCGATGCGCGGCTTCTACGCGCGGCGGCTCGGGTGGGACGTCGACACCGAGCAGGTCGCGCTGGTCGCGGACGTGATGATCGGCTTCAAGGAGCTGCTGCTCGTCCACACGCAGCCGGGCGACGGCGTGATCATCAACCCGCCCGCGTACCCGCCGTACTTCGACGACATCCCGCACGTGGGCCGCGCGGTGGTCGAGGTGCCGCTCGGCGAGGACGGCGCCATCGACGTCGACGGGCTGGACCGCGCGTTCGCCGCGGGCGCCCGCGCGCTGCTGCTGTGCTCGCCGCACAACCCGACCGGCCGCGTCTACACGCGCGACGAGCTCGCAGCCGTCGACGCGGTCGCGGCGGCGCACGACGCGTTCGTGGTCGTCGACGAGATCCACGCGCCGCTGACGTTCACGGACTTCACGCCGTGGCAGGCGGTGTCCGGTCGCGGCGCCGTGCTGACGTCCGCGTCGAAGGCGTTCAACGTGCCCGGGCTCAAGCTCGGGTTCGTGGTCGGCGAGCCGGCGACGAAGCTGCACCCGCACCTGCGCTACCACGCGGGCTACGCCGGCCTCGTCGCGGCCGAGGCGGCCTTCCGCGACGGGGACGACTGGCTGGACGAGACGATCGCCACCATCGCCGCCAACCAGCGCGCGCTGCCTGCCCTGCTGCCTGCGGGCGTCGAGGTGACCTACCCCGCGGGGGCGTCCTACCTCGCCTGGCTCCGCTGCACCGGCCTCGGCGACGACCCCGCCGCAGTCTTCCTCGAGCGCGGCCGCGTGGCGTTGCAGCCCGGGCTCGGCTTCGGCGCACCCGGCAAGGGCCACGTGCGCCTCAACGTGGGGACCACGCCCGAGCTGCTGCGCGAAGCCGTCAGGCGGATGGCGCGGGCGCTGGGCTGAGCTCGAGCACCAGCACGACGTGACGCGTCGCGAGCGCGAGGTACTCGTGGCGCTCGGGCTCGCGCGCGCCGTCGAGCCAGGTCACGGTCGCGTCGGTGAGCGGGAGGAAGTCGTCGCCCTGGGCGTTCAGGAAGTCCGTGAGCCGCGACCGGAAGCCCTCCTGCGGCAGCTGCAGCGTGCCCTCGATCTCGTGGCGCGCGGTCTCGATGCGGACGCGTTCGTGGCGGAACTGCATCGGCTCAGTATGGAGGGCCGGACGCGACGCGTCTGTAGGGTTGCCAACCCATGCTGGACATCGACGCGATCCTGCGCCCCTGGTGGGACAGCATCCAGACGGCGCACGGCCCGCTGGAGCTCTACGACGCCCACACCCACATCGGGCAGAACGACCCGGACGGCTTCAGGCAGACGCCGGAAGAGCTCGTCGACGTGATGACGCGCGCCGACGCGCGCGCCGTGACGTTCCCGATGCACGAGCCCGGCGGCTACCGCGAGGCGAACGACGTCGCGATCGCCGCGGCGGCGGCGTCCGACCGGCTCGAGGCGTTCTGCCGGCTCGACCCACGTGACCACCCGGCGGAAGAGGCGCGTCGCTGCCTCGATGCGGGCGCGGTCGGCATCAAGCTGCACCCGCGCGCGGAGCAGTTCGGGATGGACGAGCCGGGCGTGCGCGAGATCATCGCGATCGCCCACGAGCGCAAGGTGCCGGTGCTCATCCACGCCGGCCGCGGCATCCCGGCGCTCGGCCAGACCACGGTCGCGCTCTCGAGCGAGTTCCCGGGCGCGCGGCTGATCCTCGCGCACGGCGCGATCTCCGACCTCGCCTGGCTCTGGCACGTGCTGCCCGAGCACCCGAACGTGTTCATCGACACGTCGTGGTGGAACCCGGCCGACCTGATCGCGCTGTTCGCGCTCGTGGACCCGTCGCACATCGTCTGGGCGAGCGACTCGCCGTACGGGCTGCCGGTGACCGCCGCGTTCACCCATGCGCGCTGCGCGCTCCAGGCGGGCGTGAGCGACGAGGCGCTGCGCTCGATCATGGGCGGCCAGATGGCGCGGCTCGTGGCCGGGGAGGACCCGGCGTGGGTCGGCAGCGCGCCCGGCGCCGTCGAGCCGGCGCTGCACCCGCTGCTGGACCGGATCGCCACGCACCTGATCACGGCGATGGGCCGCGCGTTCGGCCAGACCGACCCGGACGAGTCGATCGCGCTCGCGCGGCTCTCCTGCGCGGTCGGCGAGGACGCGCCGCACGCCGACGTCGCCGGCGCGACGCTCGAGCTGCTCGACCTCTACCGCGAGCACCTCGCGCCCCCGCCGCCCGGGCGCCCGTTCCCGGTCGGCTTCCGGTTCCTGATGGCCGCGCTGACCGTGGCGCGCACGCCGACCGTCCCGCTGCCGGACGCGTTCCACGTCCCGCCGCCCACGCGCGACGAGGCGGAGGCCTAGCCTTCGCCGCCGCCGGTGAGCGTCGGCTCGGGGCGGGAGTTGCGCTGCGGCGCGGGCTGCGGGTCCGGCGCGGGCGCGGGAGCACACGGGCGGTAGTCGCGCGAGCGTGAGAACGGCTCGCCGCCCGTGAGCCGGCCGCTGACGGTCACCTGGCCGCGGGCGGAGGCGAGGCGCATGCGCATCCGCGCCTCGCCGGACAGGCCGTTGAGGCGCAGCACCTCGCGGCCGTTCGCGCGCACGCTCAGCGCGTCGATGCTGTCGCCGTCCGGCGCGTTGATCTTCACGACCACGCGCGAGTGGTCCAGGCAGCCGTCCTGGAAGTCGATCGAGAGCGGGTCCCCGCCGCCCTGGGCGATCGCGGTGGCGCCGAGGCCGAGCGTGGCGCCGATGGCGATCAAGGCGGTGAAGGGTCGTCGCACGAACATCGAACCTACCCGCAACCCGACAGCACGTAAAGTGCGGCTAACCGCCGTGTGGACCATCGACCACGAGCCTTTGGACAGCCCGGAATCCGAAGCGTTGCTCCGGGCCTACTTCCTCGACATCATCGAGCGCTACCACCGGCGTCCGATCGCCCCGCAGGAGGTCGACGACGCCATGGACGAGGACCGCACCGAGGGGCTCGCGGCGTGGTTGCTCGCCCGCTGGGACGGCACGCCCGCGGGCTGCGCCGGCCTGCGTGCGCACGGCGCGCTCACCCGCATGTACATCGTCCCGGAGTACCGGCGGCGGGGCGGTGCGCGGCTGATCGTCCGCGCGGTCGAGGACGCGGCCCGGCGACTCGGCATGGAGACGCTGCAGATCGACACCCGCGACGACCTCGTCGAAGCCCAGGCCCTCTACCTGTCCGAGGGCTACCTCGAGGTCGACCCCTTCAGCGACGAGGAGTTCGCCGAGCGCTTTTACGAGAAGCGCTTGACAGAAAACTGAAGTAGTGAGTGTTGATCAACCTCAACGCTCATCCGTTTGTCATCCTCCGCGCGACGACGTACCGTCGGCGATGTAGGGCGGGATGCCGGGCCACTTGGGGAGGCCCCGGCACACAACGAAGGGGGATCGTTGCTTTCCATGCCACGCGGGCTCGTGCCCGCGTTGACCACCGCTGCCGTGCTGGCGGTGCCGGCCGCGGCGGCCGCGCAGGAGCCGCGCGACATCGCGCGCGACTACCTCAAGCAAAACGCGGCGCAGTTCGGCGTGACGGCGGCGGACGTCGCCGACACCACCATCACCAGCCAGTACGTGACGGCCGGCACCGGCGTCACGCACGTCAACCTCAACCAGCGCTACAACGGCCTGGACGTCGCCGGCGGGCACGTCACGGTCAACGTCGGCGCCGACAAGCAGGTCAAGTACGCGGCCGGCCGCCTGCTCAAGGTCGCGCCCGCCGCCTCCACGACGGCGACGCTGTCCGTCACCGGCGCGGTCGAGTCCGCGGCCGACGAGCTCGGGTTGGACGAGCCCGAGCGCCTGAGCGTCGTCGCGCGCAGGGGCGCGGAGACGACGCTGACCGACGGCGGCATCTCGTCGGCGCCGATCGGCGCCAAGCAGGTCTTCCACCCGGTCGGCGATGAGCTGCGGCTCGCCTACCAGGTGACGATCGACGACGCGACCGACGCGCACCTGTGGTTCGTCACGATCGACGCGCGCACGGGCGAGGAGCTCGCCCGCGACGACTGGACCGACCACGACGACCTCGACGAGCTCGAATCGCGGCTCGGTCGCGAGGAGGCGCCGGCGGCGCCGAAAGCAGGCGCGTTCCAGTCGGCGTTCTCGCTGGCCTCGCCGAACCCGGTCAACGACGGCTCCGCCTACCGGGTGATCGCGTGGCCGGCGGAGAGCCCGAACGACGCCGTACGCTCGCTCGTCGGCAACCCGGCGGACTCGCTCGCCTCGCCGTTCGGCTGGCACGACGTCAACGGCGCGGCCGGCGCGGACTTCTCCACCACGCAGGGCAACAACGTCCACGCCTATCTCGACCAGGACGCCAACAACGCGCCGGACTTCGACTCGAGCCCGCGCGGTGGTGCAGCGCTGCGGTTCGACTTCGCCGCGGACCTGACCGAGCACGCGCAGAACTACCGCAACGCGGCGGTGACGAACCTCTTCTACTCGAACAACATGATGCATGACGTCCTGCATCGCTTCGGGTTCGACGAGGTCGCCGGCAACTTTCAGGCCAACAACTACAACCGGGGTGGCGGCGAGGGCGACTACGTGCGCGCCGAGGCCCAGGACGGCAACGGCACCAACAACGCCAACTTCGGCACGCCCGCGCAGGACGGCGGCACACCCCGGATGCAGATGTACGTCTGGCCGGGCTCGACGACGACGTTCGGCCAGCCCAATGTGCTCACCATCAAGGGCAAGGACGGGCCGTCGTTCGGCGCCGGCTGGTCACGCTTCACGCCCGCCCCGACCAAGGCCGGGCTCGCCAACCAGACGCTGGTCTACGGCGGCAACGGCTGCAACGACGCGGCCTTCCCGAGCTCACGGCCCGCGAAGAAGTGGATCGCCGTCGTCGACGGCGGCACCACCGCCTGCTCCTACCTGCAGCGCGTGCTCGTCGCCCAGGCGCTGGGCGCGACCGCGGTCGTCGTCGCCCACGACGCGGCCGGCAATCCGCCGGTGCTCACCGGGTCGATGATCGACGAGGCGCCGGTGATCCCGGCCGTGGCGGTCACCCAGGCCGACGGCACCGCGATCAAGGCGCTGATCGCCGCCGGGCCGGCTCCGAAGGCGACGCTCGCCAAGAGCCCGACCCATCCGGGCATCCGCGACGGCGACCTCGAGAACGGGATCATCCTGCACGAGTACGGGCACGGCGTGTCCAACCGCCTCACGGGCGGCCCGGGCATCAACTGCCTCGGCGGCAACGAGCAGGCGGGCGAGGGCTGGAGCGACTTCCTCGCGCTGTCGCTGCTGATGGACCCGACCAAGGACGACCCGAACGGCCCGCGCGGCATGGGGCCGTACGCGCTGTTCCAGCCTGACCGCCAGGGCGCCGGGATCCGTCCGCGGCCGTACAGCCGCAACATGGAGATCCAGCCGTTCACGTACGACTCGATCAAGACCGGCGGCTGGCTCGGCGGCGCGACCCTCGCGCTCCCGCACGGCCTCGGCCACGGCTGGGCGTCGGTGCTCTACGACGTGACCTGGGACCTGGTCGACAAGTACGGGTTCAACCCGAACCTGTACGGCTCGTGGAACAGCGGCGGCAACCTGCGGGCGATCCAGTACGTGATCGACGGCCTCAAGTTCCAGGGCTGCAACCCGGGCCTGGTGGCCGCGCGGTCGGCGATCATCGCCGCCGCCGAGGTGCGCAGCGGCGGCGCGGACACGTGCACGCTGTGGGCGTCCTTCGCGCGCCGCGGCCTTGGCTACAGCGCCGTCCAGGGCACGACCGACCGCAACGACAACGCGGAGGCGTTCGACACGCATCCGAGCTGCGTGCGGACGCTGCAGTCGCCGACGTTGCCGGAGCCGCAGCTCAACGAGGTGACGGCCGGCGACCGGGTGCAGCTGCGGTTCACCGCGGACGGCTACCGCGAGCTCGACGTGCTCACCAAAGGCTCGCCGTACTCACGCCAGGTCGACTGCACGACGCTGCAGACCGTGACGCCGGGCCAGACGGCGATCACACCGCGCCCGCTGCCGATCCCGGCGCTCGGTGAGCTGCGCGTCAACGACCGCGGGATGTTCGTCTTCCCGTGGCGGACGGACGCGGCGTGGGCCGGCACCTGCCGTGAGCTCGTGGCGACCGAGCGCACCGGCAAGCAGTACCGCGCGTACTACCGCTTCACCTAGCGGCAGGGGTTCCCCCGGGCCGGCGCGCGCCGGCCCGGGCGTGCCGTGGCTAAGGTGCTCGCCCGTGACCGACGACCTGCCCCGCAGCTCCCGCCGCGTCCACGCCGCGCTCGTCGCGCTGGAGCTCCCGGCCGACATCGTCCACCTCGCGGACGCGACCCGCACCGCCCCTGAGGCCGCGGCCGCCGTCGGCTGCGAGCTGGGCGCGATCGTCAAGTCCCTGGTGATGCGCGGCGTGCAGTCGGGCGAGCCGGTGCTCGCGCTCGTGTCCGGCGCCAACCGCGCCGACATGGACGTGCTCGCCGCCGCGGTGGGCGAGGCGATCGAGCGCCCGGACGCCGCCTACGTGCGCGAGGTCACGGGCTACGCGATCGGCGGCATCCCGCCGGTCGGCCATCCCGCCCCGGTCCGCACGTTCATGGACGAGGACCTGCTGCGGTTCGAGACGGTGTGGGCGGCCGCCGGGCACCCGCACACGGTCTTCCCGATCGCGCCCGCCGCGCTGGCGACCGCCTCGGGCGCGACGGTCACACGCCTCGCCGCTTGACCGTTTCTTGACATGGGCCTGACTGCGGGTTGAAGCTCGCGGCCGATCCCAGAGGTGTGATCCTCGAAGACGGCGCCCAATGGCTTCTGGCCCTGACGCTCCTGCTGGTGGTCCTCGCGACCCTGCGGGCGAAGGCCAAGCACGCGCGCCGGTTCGAGGCGCTGATCCAGCACGCGTCCGACCTCACGGTGCTGATCGACGAGCGCGGGGTCATCCAGTACGCGAGCCCGTCCTTCGAGACCGTCGTCGGGATCGCGCCCGCCCGCGCCGAGGGCGTCGAGCTGCGCTCGCTCATGCCCGAGGAGGAGGCCGGCCGGCTCACGAGCCACCTGCAGACGCTGGCCGACAGCGCCGGGCAGCTCCCGGTCGAGTTCCAGCTGCTGCACGCCGACGGCTCCCGGCGGTTCCTCGACGGCACCGTCGTGAACCTGCTCGAGGAGTCCGCGGTCGGCGCGATCGTCTTCAACGTCCGCGACGTGACGCACCGCCACGAGCTCGAGGGCGAGCTCGTCGACCTCGCCTTCCACGACTCGCTGACCGGGCTCGCGAACCGCGCCCTGCTGCGCGAGCGGATCGGCCACGCCGCCGCGCGGGCGCGCCGCAACGACCAGGCCGGCGCCGCCGTGCTGATGATCGACCTCGACGACTTCAAGTCCGTCAACGACGGCCTCGGGCACCGCGAGGGGGACCTGCTGCTGCAGTCGGTCGCCCGGCGGCTGGAGGGCGCGATCCGCGCCGCGGACACCGCCGCGCGGCTCGGCGGCGACGAGTTCGTCGTCTTCGCGGAGGACGTCGCCTGCGTGGAGGAGGCGGCCGACCTCGCCGACCGCGTGCTCGCGGCCTTCGAGGCGCCGTTCGAGCTCAGCGTCGGCGCGTTCCACTGCCACGCGAGCATCGGCGTGCGCTTCGTGGTCGGCGCCCAGCTGGACGCTGACGATCTGCTGCGCGACGCCGACCTCGCGATGTACTCCGCCAAGGGCTCGGGGAAGGGCACGTGGACGCTGTTCGAGTCCGGCATGAGCGAGGAGGCCAGCGAGCGGCTGACGCTGCGCGCCGAGCTGCACCGTGCGCTGGAGGGCGAGGAGCTCGAGCTGCACTACCAGCCGATCGTCGACCTGCACACCGAGGCGATCACCGGGTTCGAGGCGCTCGTGCGCTGGCAGCACCCCACGCGCGGGCTGCTCGCGCCGGACCGGTTCATCGGGCTCGCGGAGTCGACGGGCCTGATCCACCGGCTGGGCGCGTGGGTGATCCGCGAGGCGACGGACGCGCTGCGCCGCTTCCAGGACACGTCCGGCGACCACGAGCTGTCGATGAACGTGAACCTGTCACCGCTGCAGCTCGAGAACGCGTGGATCGTGGACGTCGTCCGCTCTGCGCTGGAAGTCGCCGCGATCAACCCGCGCTGCCTGTCGCTGGAAGTCACCGAAGGCGTCTTCCTGGCCGACACGGCCACGGTCGTCGACCGCCTCCAGGCGCTGCACGCGCTCGGCGTGCGGATCGCGCTCGACGACTTCGGCACGGGCTTCTCGTCGCTCGGCTACCTCGAGCGGCTGCCGCTGGAAGGCCTGAAGATCGACCGCGCGTTCATCGCCACGGTGGAGGAGCGCGGCCAGGTGCTCGGCGCGATCGCGGGGCTCGCGACCGGCCTCGGGCTCTCCACCGTGGCCGAGGGCATCGAGACCGCCGAGCAGCTCGCGGCGGTGCGCGCGCTCGGCTGCGACCTCGGGCAGGGCTTCCTCTTCTCGCGTCCGCTGACGGAGGCGGACGCGACCGCCCACCTGGCTACGGCGCGTAGGTCGTCTGGCCGTGCGGGGCTTTCGCGAAAGCGATGACCTTGCCCGCGTCGACGCGGAACACGGCTGCCGGGCCGCCCTCGTTGTCGTCGAAGACGCCGTCGCCGACCGTGAACCGCCAGACTTCGCCGTACTTGTCGACGTAGGCGTCGGCCACCGCCTGCAGCTCCGCGTTGTCGTCG
This sequence comes from Solirubrobacter pauli, assembly GCF_003633755.1. Taxonomy (GTDB): domain Bacteria; phylum Actinomycetota; class Thermoleophilia; order Solirubrobacterales; family Solirubrobacteraceae; genus Solirubrobacter; species Solirubrobacter pauli. The sequence continues at coordinate 1,728,069 of NZ_RBIL01000001.1, read as the reverse complement.
AGCCGGGTGGCCACGCCCTCGACGACGACGTCCAGGCCGGCCGCCCACGTGTTCGCGCCGGTGGTCAGCGCGAGGGCGGATTGCGCTTGGAGGTTCCGGTACTTCTGCTCACGTAGGCCGGTGCAGAAGTGGAGCGCGCCGGCGTGGAGGACGCCGACCAGCGGCGTGACGTGTGGGCGCCCGTCGGCGCGGACCGTGGTGATCCAGTAGAGCTCGGCGTCCCGCAGCGTCCGCTCGGTCGTCTCCCACGGCGTGGGCTTCGCGGAGGGGTCGCTGAAGCGGCGGTCGATCTTCGCGTGCATGCGAGCTTGGACGGGTCGGCGCGAGCAGATTCATCGCACACGGCAAGATGGAGGGATGTCTGCGCACCGCATCAGCACGAATCCCAGCGAGCGCCACGTGCGCGTCGAGTCCGGCGGCCAGGTGCTCGCCGAGTCCGATCGGGCGGTCGAGCTGCACGAGACCGGGCTGCCGACCCGCTACTACCTGCCGCGCGAGGACGTCCGCATGGAGCTGCTGACGTCGACCGACACGACGTCGCACTGCCCGTACAAGGGCGACGCCTCCTACTACTCGGCGCCCGAGGTCGAAGACGCCTTCTGGGTGTACGAGGCGCCGTCGGAGGAGGACGCCAAGCCGATCGCCGGGCTCCTCGCGCCGTGGCCGGGGCGGGTCGAGGTGATCGTCGAGTAAACCGAACCCTCGGACGGCGCCGCGGCCGGTACCGTCATACGTATGCGCGTCCTGATCACGGGCAGTTCCGGTCACCTTGGCGAAGCGCTCTGCCGCGTGCTGGGCGCCGAGGGCTTCGACGTCGTGTCGATCGACGTCCTGCCGTCCGAGCACACCACCCACGTCGGGTCGATCACCGACCGGACCCTCGTCCGGCGGCTGGTCGACGGCGCCGACGCCGTGCTGCACGCGGCGACGCTCCACAAGCCGCACGTCGGCTCGCACACCCGCCAGGACTTCGTCGACACGAACGTCACCGGCACGCTGACGCTGCTCGAGGAGGCCGTCGCCGCGGGCGTCGGCCGCTTCGTCTTCACCAGCACGACGAGCGCGTTCGGGCACGCGCTCGTCCCGCCGGCCGACGCGCCCGCGGCCTGGATCACCGAGGCGGTGCGCCCGGTCCCGAAGAACATCTACGGCGTCACCAAGACCGCCGCCGAGGACCTGTGCGAGCTCGTCCACCGCGACCACGGCCTGCCGATCGTGATCCTGCGCACGTCCCGCTTCTTCCCGGAGGGCGACGACCGCGACACCGTCCGCGAGGCTTACGCCGACGCGAACCTGAAGGTCAACGAGCTGCTCTACCGCCGCGTGGACATCGAGGACGTCGTCTCGGCGCACCGCTGCGCGCTGGAGCGCGCCGAGGCGATCGGCTTCGGCCGCTACATCGTCAGCGCCACCACGCCGTTCGTCCCGGACGACCTCGTCGCGCTGCATCGCGACGCCCCGCCCGTCGTCGCCCGTCACGTCCCGGCCTATCCGGCGGTCTACGAGGCGCGCGGCTGGCGCATGTTCGACGCGATCGAGCGCGTCTACGTCAACGCCGCCGCTCGCCAGGACCTCGGCTGGGCTCCGCGCTACGACTTCGCCTACGCGATCGAGCGCCTCGCGGCGGGCGAGGAGTGGCGCTCCGAGCTCACCTTCGCGGTCGGCGCGAAGGGCTACCACGCCGAGTCGACCGGCGTCTACACCGTGCGTTAGCCGCGGCGGCCGAACGGCCAGCGGCGCTTGCGCCCGGGCTGCGGCTCCGGTGGCGCGTCGGGCTGCGGCGCGAAGTACGTGCGCCAGACGTCCTCGACCGTGCCGAGCGAGGGTGTCTGCGCGCGTTCCTCCTCGGTCATCGGCGCGGGTTCGCGGTGCAGCTCGCAGGCCTCGTTCGTGCAGCGCCACGCGCCCTCGGTGCGTGGGCTGTCGTCGACGGGCGTTCCGCAGAACGGGCACTCGGTCATGACCTCGAAGGTCACCGGCACGTCGGGGCTGGGCCCGTCCAGCCCGAACAGCGAGTGCATGGCGTCCTCGAGCGAGCCGACGGCACGCATGGTCGCTCGGTCCTCGTCGGTCACGGCCACCTGCGGCTGTCCGCGGAGCGCGCACCCGTCGGCGTCGCACTGCCAGGCCGTCTCGTCGGCGTTCAGCGTGAGGTCCCCGCCGCACTGCGGGCAGAGGCCGGTCTCCTCAGGGTCGCTCACGGTCAAGAAGGCTAGGTCGCGGTACCTGCCGCCCCCTCGAGGCGACTACCAGGCCAGGTGGGTGCGGGCGTCCGGGATCGTGGACAGCACGCGGTCGAGCGACGCGAGCGTCCCGATGCCGTTGGCCGCCGCGATCACGACCTGCTTGCCCTCGACCGTCACGACGTACTCGGGCAGAGCAGCACGAAGCCGCCAGATGGCCATGTGGGCTTCACTGCTGTCGCTCAGCAGCGTGAGCGAGTGTGCGGATTCGACGGTCATGTAGCGGCTCTCGGCAGCTATACCGCGAAGCTTTAGAACTAAATCCAAAGTCGGCAAAGTGGCGCGTCGGCGTTCACCGGCGGAACGACCCGCAAGCCCCTCTCCACCTCCAACTTATACCGGAATCGACGGTCTCATGAGGCTGTCCGCGGTTCCGCATACTCGCCGCTCATGGGCACAAATGAGCACGAGGTCATCGTTGTCGGCGGCGGTCCCGCGGGGATGATGCTGGCCGCCGAGCTGGCGCTGGCGGGCGTGGACGTCGCGGTGGTCGAGCGGCGCACCGGGCACGAGCTGGTCGGCTCGCGCGCCGGCGGGCTGCACGCCCGGTCGATCGAGCTGCTCGACCAGCGCGGCGTGGCCGAGCGGTTCCTGGCCGAGGGGCAGCCGGTCCAGGTCGTCACCTTCGGCGCGACCGTGCTGGACATGGGCGACTTCCCGTCGCGCCATCCGTACACGCTCGCGCTGTTCCAGAACAAGATCGAGGCGATCCTCGGCCGGTGGGTCGCCGAGCTGCCGGTGACGCTCCACCACGGCCGCGACGTGACGGGCTTCACCCAGGACGACGCGGGGGTGGACGTGCGCCTTGACGGCGGCGAGACGCTGCGCGCGCGGTACCTGGTGGGCTGCGACGGTGGCCGCAGCGCGATCCGCAAGGCGGCCGGCATCGACTTCCCCGGCTGGGACGCGACGAAGAGCAACCTGATCGCGGAGGCGCAGGTCACCGAGGAGCCGCCGGTCGGCCCGCGCTTCGACGCGGTCGGCGTCCACGGGCTGCAGCGGCTCGAAGACGGCACGACCGTCCGGATCGTCACCACCGAGCAGGCGATCGGACCGAGCGGCGAGCCGACGCTCGCCGACCTGAGCGCCGCGCTCGTCGCGGTCTTCGGCACCGACTTCGGGGTCCACAGCCCGACGTGGATCTCGCGCTTCACGGACATGACCCGGCAGGCCGCCGCCTACCGCGCCGGCCGCGTCCTGCTGGCCGGTGACGCGGCCCACATCCACTACCCCGCGGGCGGGCAAGGACTGAGCCTCGGTCTCCAGGACGCCGTGAACCTGGGCTGGAAGCTCGCCCAGGTCGTGCACGGGACGAGCCCCGAGTCGCTGCTCGACACGTACTTCGACGAGCGCCACCCGGTCACCGCGCGGGCGCTGCGGTACACGATGGCCCAGGGGACGCTGCAGCGGCAGGACGACCGCACGAAGGCGCTGACCGAGATCCTGGCGGAGGTGGTCGTGACCGACGAAGCCCGCCGCCGGCTCGCGGGGCTCGTCTCGGGGCTCGACATCCACTACGCCCTCGGCGAGGGGCACCCGCTGCTCGGCCGGCGCATGCCGGACCTCGCGCTGGACGGCGGCCGTCGCGTGTACGAGCTGCTGCACGCCGCCCGGCCGGTCCTCCTCAACCTCGGCGAGCCGGGAGCGCTCGACGGCTCCCCCTTCGTCGTCGACGCGCGCACCGAGGACGCGTGGGAGCTCCCGGTGATCGGCGCCGTGAGCGCACCCGCCGCCGTGCTGATCCGTCCCGACGGCTACGTCGCCTGGGTCGGCGACGGCAGCGACGCCGGCCTGGCGGACGCGCTCGAGCGGTGGTTCGGCGTCGGGCCGGCGCAGTAGCGTCTGGGCGCGTGCTCGAACTCGGTGATGTGCAGCGCGCGCGGCGCGACCCTGGGCTGGTGGTGCTCGAGGGCTTCCACGCCGTCAAGCACGCGGTGCGCTTCGGGGCCGAGCTGCTCGGGCTGTGGACGGCCGACGCCGACGAGCTCGCGGCGCTGTCGGCGCGGCTCGCGCCCGACGTCGTGCTCTCACCGACCGTCGTGGACCTGAGCGCGCTGGCCGCCGTCGTGCCGCGCGCGCAGGTCGTCGCCCTCGCGCGGCGCCCGCGCCAACCCGACCCGGACGGCATCCTCGCGCTGCCGGGCCCCGAGCCGGTGGTCCTGCTCGAGGCCCCGCGGCACCTCGGGAACCTCGGTGCCGTCGTGCGGGTGGCGGCGGCCGCGGGCGCGGCGGGCGTGATCACCACCGGCACGCAGGACCCGTGGCACGCCGACGCGCTGCGCGGGTCCGCCGGCCTGCACTTCGCGCTGCCCGTCGCGCGCTCACGCGTGGTGCGGACGGGCGACCGGCCACTGATCGCGCTCGACCCGGAGGGGACCGTCGTCGGCCCGGGCGTGATCCCGCCACGCGCGCTGCTCGCCTTCGGCACGGAGCGCGACGGCCTCACCGACGAGCTCCTGGCCGTGGCCGACGCGCGCGTGGCGCTGCCGATGCGCCCGGGTGTGTCCTCGCTGAACCTCGCCACGGCGGTGTCGGCGGTGCTCTACCTGGGCGCGGCGCGGTAGTGGGCGACTGTCGCGCGGATGACCGATCGCGGCGGCGACGCAGTTTGAGACGTAAAGCCTGAGCGGTTGGCTAGTACAGAACGACGCGCGTACCCTTAGGGTCGGGGCAACGTTCTGGAGAGGAGACTCATGCGTCGCTTCGTCGTCGCCGTCGTCACCGCGACGGCTCTGATTCCCGCTGCCTCGCAGGCGCGAGCAGCCGCTGACCCCATCGCTCAGGCCTCGTGCACCCGGGCGAAGATCGCCGGCGAGTCCAAGTGCATCGCTCGCGGCCAGTACTGCTCGCGGTCGTCGCAGGCGATGCGGGACTACCGCAAGTACGGGTTGAGCTGCACGAAGCGCGACAGCAACGGCCGCTACCACCTCCAGTAAGGAAGGCACGATCGTGACCCTTCACCGCGGGTGGCGCTTCGCCGCGTCCGCGCTCGTCGCCGTGGTGAAGGTGAAGAAAGGCCCGCCGGGGCGGGCCTTCGACCAAGTGGGCGATACTGGACTCGAACCAGTGACCTCACGCGTGTGAAGCGTGCGCTCTAACCAACTGAGCTAATCGCCCGCAAGCGACGAGCAAGTCTAGCGACCGCGGGTCACACCACGCTCGGCCGCTGCAGGTCGACCAGCTCGCTCACCTGGTGCTCCGCGAAGCGGGCGAACATCGCCTGGCCGTCTTCCTCCTGCGCGAACTGGAGCTCGTCGCCGTGCAGCGTGTAGACGCCGATGAACTGGACGGTCTCGTCGCCGGCCTGGAGCGTGTTGAAGCCGGACGGCGTCCAGACGGGCGGGAACAGCAGCGCGCCGCAGAAGGTCGTGTCGTCCGCGTAGTGCTGGGGCGGAGAGCCGTGCGGGATGGTGTGCCCGAAGCCCAGCCAGCCGCCGTTCGCCTGCGGCATGTGGGACAGGTTCTGCAGCAGACGCAGCGGCCACCAGTTGCGCTCGTCCCCGAGGTCGTCCTGGCCGAGCTTCCAGTCCGGGGGCAGCGCGATGACGAGCTCGGCGCGCGTGTAGTTCGAGGGCGCGCCCTGCATCGGCATCCGGCTCATGCCCGAGGTGATGATCGTGAAGCGCGGGCGATCCTCGGTCGGCGGCATCACGAACATGGCGATGTCGTCGGGGTGGTTGGAGCGCAGGACTCCGGCCGGCTCGCCGAAGTGGCGCTTGATGTGGTGCTCGACCGCGTCGATCAGGTCGAGGTGCGCGTCGATCCCCTTGATGATCTCGGCGACGACGGGAGCCGTGTCCAGCGGCTCCTTGTCCTCTTGCTCCTTGCGGCGCTTACGGTCGAAGAGTCCCATGGGGTCCATGATGCCCGTCGAGGTGGGTGAGGACTGCCAGCACGCGGCGATGGTCCTCGTCGGATGGCGGCAGGTCGAGCTTCGCGAAGATCGAGTTGATGTGGTTGCTGACCGACTTCTCGGTGATCACGAGGCGCTCGGCGATGGCGGCGTTCGACCGTCCCTCGGCCATCACGGCCAGCACCTCGCGCTCGCGCGGCGTGAGCTGGTCGATCCCGCCGCGCGGGTGCAGCAGCTGCGCGACGACGTCCGGGTCGAGCGCGGTGCCGCCGTCGGCGACGCGCCGGACGGCGTCGACGAACTCGCGCACGTCGCCCACACGTGACTTGAGCAGGTAGCCGACGCCACCGGAGCGGTCCGACAGCAGCTCGGTGGCGTACAGCGGCTCGACGTACTGGGACAGGATCAGCACCGGCAGGCCGGGCACCGCGCGGCGGGCCTCGATCGCCGCGCGCAGGCCCTCGTCGGTGAAGGTGGGCGGGAGCCGCACGTCGACCACCGCGACGTCCGGCCGCAGCTCGATCAGCCGCTCCGCCAGTCCTTCGCCGTCCTCGAGCGACGCGATCACCTCGAAGCCGTAGGCGCCGAACATGCGCTCGAGCCCGTCGCGCAGCAGGCTGAGGTCCTCGGCTAGGACGACGCGCACGGCAGCTCCACGGTCGCGACGGTTCCGCCGCCGATCGGGCTCGACACGGTCAGCACCCCGTCGAACGGGGCGAGCCGGCGGCGCAGGCCGCGCAAGCCGCTGCCGCCGCCGGGATCGGCGCCGCCGCGGCCGTCGTCGACGACGCGTAGCACGACGCCGTCGTCCAGCCGCACCTCGATCCTCGACGCCCCGCTGTGCCGGACGGCGTTGGCCACGAGCTCCACGGCCGTGAAGTACAGCGCGGACTCGACCGGCGCGGGCAGCCGGCGGGTGAGCGCCACACGGCACTCGACGCCGCTGCGCAGCGCCAGCGCCTCCAGCGCGCCCGCGAGGCCGCGCTCGGCCAGCAGCGGCGGGTGGATGCCGCGGACGAGCGCGCGCAGCTCCGCCATCGTCGTCTCGGCGCCGGCGCGCGCCTCCACCAGGAGCCCGCGCGCGGCCGTGGGATCGCGGTCGAACAGGTCCTCGGCCATGCCGAGCTGCAGGGAGAGGGCGACGAGCTGCGCCTGCGCGCCGTCGTGCAGGTCGCGCTCGATCCGGCGCAGCTCGACCGCTGACGCGTCCAGCGCCTGTGAGCGCGTGGCGGTCAGCCACTCGATCCGCTCACCCGCGGTCGGGCCGAGCAGCCATCGCGTCCGCCACCGCTCGGCCGCTACCAGCGGGCCCGCGAGGCGCACCGCGAGCCACACCATCAGCACCCCTACCGGCACGGCGAAGAACGCGCCCGCGAGGTCGTCGACCACGACCCACTGGTACCAGAGCTCGCCGTCGCCCTCGAGCGCCCACAGCGCCGGCATCAGCACCCCCATCAGCCCCGCCAGCACGAGGTCGAGCCAGAAGATCGCGAGCAGCAACCCGAGCGGCGTCGCCAGCCACGCGCCCGCCCGCCAGGAGGCCGCGTCGGGGAACCCGGCGACCGCCGCGCGGTGACGCCACCGGCGCGGCCCGCCGAGCAGCACCACGAGCCCGACCGCGGCGCTCCAGCCGGCGCGGAAGAGGACGACGTAGGGGCGCATCAAGACGAAGCTAGGAGACACGAGTCAGCGGGGGAAGAGGTGCCAGCACCTGTGTGCAGACAGGTTTCTGCGCCGTCGACGCCTACGCCAAACCTGACGACCTTGCAGCGGCATGAGCATCCGTCATGCCCTTGGCGCCGCCCTCGCCGGTGGCGCGCTGGCCATCACCGCCGCTCCCGCCCACGCCGCCGACACCCAGGCCGAGCTGCGCGCCCTCGTCAAGCAGGACGCCTACCCCGCGGCGCTCGCCTCGGTCGGCAACGCCCGCGGCAAGGTCCGCAACTTCACCGCCGGCGTCGGCGACCTGAAGACCCGCGAGCCCGTTCCGGTCGACGGCGAGGTGCGGATCGGCAGCAACACGAAGACGTTCACCGCGGTCGTCGTCCTCCAGCTCGTCCAGGAGGGCAAGCTCGAGCTCGACGCGCCGGTCGAGCGCTACCTGCCGAGCCTCGTCCGCGGTGACGGGATCGACGGGCGCGCGATCACGGTCCGCCAGCTGCTCAACCACACGAGCGGCCTGCCGAACTACACGAACTTCCTCGCCGAAGGCCTGCTGCCCTACCAGCACTGGTACGCCGAGCCGCGCACGCTGCTCGACCTCGGGCTCGAGCAGAAGGCGCTCCACGCGCCCGGCGAGGGCTTCAACTACAGCAACACGAACTACCTGGTGCTCGGGCTGATCGTCGAGCGGGTCACGCACCGCCCGATCGGCGAGCAGATCACGCAGCGCGTCATCAAGCCGCTGAACCTGCGCCGCACGTACTTCCCGGGCGTGGGGGAGGAGCGCCTGCGCGGGCCGCACCCCCACGGCTACCACCACGACGACGTGGCGCTCCCGCTGGTCGACGTGAGCGAGCAGGACCCGTCGTTCGGCTGGGCCGCGGGCCAGATGGTCTCCACGCCGAGCGAGATCAACCGCTTCTTCGTCGCGCTGCTCAAGGGCCGCCTGCTCCCGGCGAACCTGCTGCGCGAGATGCGCACGACGGTCCCGGCGGACGAGCTGGGCAAGGGCGTGCGCTACGGCCTCGGCCTGACCAGCACGCCCCTGTCCTGCGGCGGCCTCGCCTGGGGACACGGCGGCACGATCACCGGCTACTGGACCACCAACGCCGCCACCGACGCGGGCCGCGCCGCGACCGTCGCCGTGACGGAGCTGCCGCGCACCGACGCGCAGCTCGCCCGGGTCCAGGACATCGTCGACGGCGCCCTCTGCGACTAGCGGACGCGCTCCCAGACCTCGTCCCAATACGCCTCGGCGGCGGCGTACGCGTCGTCGTCGAGGCCGTAGGTCGTGACCACGAGCCGGCCCTCGCCGCCGGGCTTGACGCCCAGCACCGCGAGCGTCCCCTCGTGGTCGAACCCGCGCTGGAAGCGGGACGCGTGCCAGGGCGTCCCCGGCAGGTCGACCAGGCGCGCCGGGCCCTCCCGCAGGATCGTCCGGCGCGGCGCGTCCGGGGCGACCGCGAGCCGGTGGCGGAGCTGCTGGAAGAACGCGATCCAGCCCTCCTCGATGTCGCCGTAGACGTCCTTCCACTCGAGCGCGTCGAGGTCGCCGGGCTTCGTGATCCGGATGACCGTCCGCTCGGGACCGGCCTCGACCAGCTCGATCGTCTGCTGCATGCCCATCTCGATCCGATCGGGCGGGTGCGGCTCCGCGTGCTCTACGAAGATGAACCGGATCTCGCCCTCGAGCCCGTCGTAGTCCCACCCGAACCAGTGCTTGATCCGATCGGGCTCCGTGAGCTCGCGCCAGACGACGTCGCGCGGCGCGTCGACCGTCACCTCGATCTGGAACGGCTTGTCCATGCTCACGCCGGGTGGCCTCCGATCAACACGCGGTACGTCCTCTCTCCGGGACCGAGCTCGGCGGCCAGCTCCGCGACGCGGTCGGCCAGGGCGTCGGCGAAGCGCTCCAGGTCGGCGGGCCGCGTGAAGCCGACCTCGGCCTCGATCGCGAACGTCAGCAGGCGCTGACCGCGCTCGGCCGCCGCGGTCCGCGCCGCCGCGACGTCGCGGACGAGCCGCGCGCCGCCGGCGAGCAACGTGTCGGCCGCGAAGCGGTCCTGCTCCTCGGGAAGCACGCCCACCACCGACGGCTCCACGAGCACGGCGTGGCACGTGGCGCGCACGACCCGCTCGGTGCAGCCGCGGCGTGCCCGCTCCTCGAACAGCTCCACCAACCCGTCGCGCTCGAGCGCGCGCACGTGGTAGTTGACGCGCTGGCGCGACTCGCCGAGCCGCGCCGCCAGCTCCGTCGCCGAAGCCGGCCCGTCCCGCAGACCTTCGAGCACCGCGCGCCGCAGCGGCGCCAGCGGTGCCGACACGACGTCGACCGCCCCCATATGGGGGTCTATCCTCGTTTAGGAAAGTGAATTTGTCAAATGGCGTGCCGATGACAGAAGAGATGGACCGGATCGTGATCTTCGATCTCGACGACACGCTCGTGCATTCGAACGCCGTGCGGGAAGCGTTTGCCTGCGTCGCGCGCGAGCGCGGGATCGACGAGGCGCTGATGACGCGCACGCTCGACACGCTCCCCGGTCGCCCCGCGCAGGACATCTTCGAGTGCCTCGGCCTGGGCCCCGACGCGGCCCAAGCGGCCACCACCCGCTTCCTCGCCCGCCTCGACGAGCTCAACGGCGAGGTGCCGACCGTGCCTTACGCCGACGCGCACGCGACGCTCGACGCGCTCGCCGCCCGCGGCTGCACGCTCGCGCTCAGCACCGGCTCGCCGCCCGAGCGCGCCCGTCGGATCCTCGAGAACGAGGGCTGGGACGCGTTCGAGGTCGTGCTCGGGTCGACGGAGACGTGTCGCAAGGGCCGCGCGCACTACGAGCAGATGAACGCGGCGACGCCGGACCCGCGCTGGACCCACCGAGCGATCACGGTGGGCGACAGCCCCGCCGACATGCGCCTCGGTGCCGAGTACGGCGTGCCGATCCGGATCGGGATCGACCGTGACGGCGACCCGCGGGCGCTGCTCGCCGCCGGCGCCACGCACATCGTCCGCGGCCTCGCGGACATCCTCCGCATCATCCCCACGTAGCCGCAGGGGCGCGTGATGCGCGGCACAGACACGTTTCGGCACAGCGATATAGTTGCTTGCAGAACGCAACTATCTTCCTGATGCCAGAACCCGTCGAAGACCTCGTGATCGCCCTCTACCGCCTCGGCCGCGTGCAGCGCGCCATCGCCCGCGACGCGCTCGCGGAGCTCGGCGGCCAGGGCTTCGCCGCCCTCGCGGTCGTCCACCGCGAGGGCCCCGTGCGCGTCAGCGCGGTCGCCGAGCAGCTCAGCGTCGACCTGTCGGTGGCCAGCCGCCAGGTCGCGGCGCTCGCGCTCGCCGGCTACGTCGAGCGCGAGCCCGACCCGGACGACCGCCGCGCGAGCCGCATCCACCTCACACCCGCGGGCATGCGCGTGCTGACCGACTCGCACCGCCGGATGGTCAGCACGGCCGAGACCGCGCTGGAGCAGTGGTCCGCGCAGGACGTCACCGGCCTCGCCGCCCAGCTCGAGCGCCTGCGCGAGGACTTCGCCGCCGTGGCATCGCTCCCACTTCAGAAGGACGCCGCATGACCGTCGCCGCCGAGGCGCCAGCCTCAACCCAGATGTCCCACCGGGAAGTGCTCGAGGCGCTCTCCGGCCTGCTGCTCGCGATGTTCGTCGCGATCCTCTCGAGCACGATCGTCTCGACGGCGCTGCCGCAGATCATCGGTGACCTCGGCGGGTCGCAGTCGAGCTACACGTGGGTGGTCACGAGCACGCTGCTGGCGCTCACCGTCACCACGCCGATCTGGGGCAAGCTCGCCGACCTGTTCGACCGCAAGCTGCTCGTCCAGACCGGTCTCGTCCTCTACACGCTCGGCTCGATCCTCGCGGGGCTGAGCGAGTCCACCGGCTTCCTGATCGCCTGCCGCGTCGTGCAGGGCATCGGCGTCGGTGGCCTCACCGCGCTCGTCCAGGTGATCCTCTCCGACCTCGTCTCCCCGCGTGAGCGCGGCCGCTACGCCGGCTACCTCGGCGCGGTGTTCGGCGTCGGCACCGTCGCCGGCCCGCTGATCGGCGGCGTCGTCACCGACGGGCTCGGCTGGCGCTACTGCTTCTACATCGGCGTCCCGTTCGCGATCGCCGCCTTCGTGCTCCTGCAGAAGACGCTGCACCTGCCGCGCCGGCGCCGGGAGGCGAAGATCGACTACGTGGGCGCGACGCTGATCGCCGGTGGCGTCTCGTCGCTGCTGATCTGGGTCTCGCTCGCCGGCCAGCAGTACGACTGGCTGAGCTGGCAGACCGCCGTGCTCGTCGCCGCGGGTGTCGTGCTCCTCGTCGGCGCCGTCGTCTCGATGAGCCGCTCGAAGGAGCCGCTGATCCCGCTGCGCCTGTTCAAGGACCGCAGCGTCGTGCTCGCCGTCATCGCCTCGATCGCCGTCGGCATCGCGATGTTCGGCACCACGGTCTTCCTCAGCCAGTACATGCAGGTCGCGCGGGGCAAGTCGCCGACCGAGTCCGGCCTGCTGACGATCCCGATGGTCACCGGCTTGTTCCTCGCCTCGACCATCGTCGGCCGCCTCGTGACGCAGACCGGCCACTACAAGAAGTTCCTGCTCACCGGCGCCGTCATGCTGACGGTGGGCCTCGGCCTGATGGGCACGCTCGACGAGACCACGAACCTGTTCGAGCTCGGCGTCTTCATGGCGATCATGGGCGCGGGGGTCGGCATGCTGATGCAGAACCTCGTGCTGGTCGTGCAGAACACGGTGCGCTTCGAGGACATCGGCGCGGGCTCGTCGCTCGTCGCCTTCTTCCGTAGCCTCGGCGGCGCGATCGGCGTGAGCGTCCTCGGCGCGCTGCTCGCCCACCACGCGCGCACGGACATCACCAGCGGCCTCGCCGACGCCGGCATCAAGGCCACCGGCAGCGCCGACACCGTGCCGGACGTGTCCACGCTGCCCGCGCCGGTCGCCCACATCATCGAGCACGCCTACGGCACGGGCGTGGGCGAGATCTTCCTCACCGCGGCGCCGCTCGGGCTGATCGCCCTCGCCGCGGTCGCGCTGATGCGTGAGGTGCCGCTCGGCGGCAAGAGCGGCATCGACATCGCCCGCGAGCAGGGCGCCACCACGAACCACCAAGGAGCGGCCTCATGAGCGTCGCCGACCCTGAGCGGACCGAGGTCCTCGGCGAGCTCAAGCTCCACCGCATCCTCGTCGCCGTCGACGGCTCCGAGCATGCTGACCTCGCCCTGTCCGCGGCGATCACCGCCGCGCACCGCGACAACGCCAGCATCACCCTGATCACCGTCGGCCCCGACGTCGCCGCCGGACCCGCGGCCTGGTCGATGCCGCTCGCCGGCGCGCTCGACCAGAACGCGGTCGACGAGGACGCGACCAAGCGGCTGAAGGCGACGCTGAAGCGGATGCCTGAGGACATCCCGGTGCACACGATCTACCGCCGTGGCAAGCCGGGCTGCGAGATCGTCAAGGCCGCCTCAGAGGGCGACTACGACGCGATCATCCTCGGCGCCCGCGGCGTCGGGCGCGTCGGATCGATGCTCGGCAGCGTGTCGAGCTACGTCATGCACCACGCGAAGACCGCCGTCTTCGTCGCGCACGGCGCGGCTCAGAACGTCGAGTAGCCCGAACGGGCCGGCTTCGACGTGCCGGTCCCCTCGAAGTAGCCGCTCACGCGGTAGCTGCCGCCCGGCAGCGTCGGGATGTCCTTGGTGAAGCGCCCCGTGCGCTTCACCGAGACCTTCACGCGCCGCACGACGGCCCACTTGGGCCCGCGCTTGCGCTCGATCGTCACACGCACGTAGCCCGCGACCGCGCCGCGGACCCGGCCGGTCAGCCGCGTGCGCGACCCGCGCACGGACACGCGCGTGCTGCCCGGGGGCTTCGCGCCGGCGGTGCCGCCGGCGCGGGCGATGCGCGCGCCGTCGCCGCCCGTCGTGATGGTGGTGATCTTCGTCGGCGCCGACGGCGGGGCGGTCGCCACCGGGGGGACGGGTGCCGTGGACACGCCCGGGCCGCCGTCGGTGGGCGCGACCGGGGTCGGCGTCGGGGTCGGCGTGGAGACCGGGACCGGGGCCGGGACGAGCACGGCGCCCTGGCCGCCGGCGAGCGTCACGGTCGTGCGGGCGACGCCGTCGAGGTCCTGGTAGCCGGCGGGGACCGTCAGCGTGCGCGTGGAGCGGTACGGCTCGTTCACGAGCACGATCCCGCGCGTGAAGTCGCGGCGCCACGCGCCCGTGGCCACCTGGTAGCGGCCGGTGTTCGGCGTGCCGAGATCGACCGTGTAGCCCGACCACAGGGGAGCGGTCGATGCATCGTTGGCGATCGCCGACAGGCCGGTGTTGACGAGCCAGTAGCTCGCGAGCCCGTACACGCGGGCCGCGGGCGCGGTGGTCGAGAAGTCGAGGATGACGCCGGTGCCGCGCGCCTGTGCGCGCTCGATCCAGCCGGCGAGCGTCTGGAAGCCGTAGGTGCCCCCGCCGTAGGTGACGAGCGACCCGTTGAAGCCGCCGTCGACCGACAGGTACGTCGCGGCCTTCAGCGCGCGCAGGACGTCGGCGTTCGCGTCGCCCTTGTACCAGAGCACCTCGTGCACGATGTCCGCGTCGGCGGGCAGGGCGGCGCGCACGGCGACGAGGAAGTCGGCCATGTACCGCTGCCAGCCGGCCTCGGTCATGGCGGCGCCGGTGCGCGGGTCGATCGGCGTGCGGGACGTCCCGCCGGCGTTCGTCGTGCGGCGCTCCATGAAGGCGTCGTCGATGAACACGCCGCGATGGCCGGCGCCCAGCGCGGCCTGCGCCTTGGCGATCCACCACGCGCGGAAGTCCGCGTTGCCGAAGTCGGCGGCCGCGCGTCCGTTGACGAGCAGCGGAGCGTTCGTCGCGTCTTTGAGCTGCCACTCCGGGTGGGCGGCGAGCTCCCCGGCGCTCAGCCCGTAGGCGGGCAGGTGCGCCCACGCGCCGGCGCCCCAGGACGTCAGCATCGGGCTCGTGTCCGCCGTCCCGCGCGCCAGGCGCGGTGTCGCGGCGTCGGCCGCGGCGGTGGAGCACGACATCAGGATGGCGGTGAGGGCAGCGGTCAGCAGACCCCGGGACATGCACGGCATGGGGGAGATCCTTCGGGACGGCGGTACACCCTGGTTTTCGGCATCCGGAGGCCATGCCTGAAGGACGCGGGCGCGCCGAGCCCTACGCTGTGCGCCATGGCACGGACCTTGGTCACCGGCGGCGCCGGCTACATCGGGATGGAGCTGTGCGACGAGCTGCTCCAGGCTGGACGCGAGGTGACGGTCCTCGACCGGCTGCTGCACGGCCAGGACGACCGCGCGGATGAGCTGCGCGCACGCGGCGTCACGCTCGTCGAGGGTGACGTCCGCGACCCGGTCGCCCGCGGGCACGCGCTGCAGGGCGCGGACGCGGTCGTGCACCTGGCGGCGATCGTCGGCGACCCGGCCTGCGCGCGCGACCCGCAGCTCGCGCAGGAGGTCAACGTCGACGCGTCGCTGGCGCTCGCGGCCGAGGCGGGCGAAGCGGGCGTCGAGCGCTTCGTGATGGCCAGCACGTGCTCGAACTACGGCCGCATGGCCGACCCGACGACGCCGATCGACGAGACCGGCGTGCTCGCCCCGGTGTCGCTGTACGCCGAGCAGAAGGTCGCGGTCGAGCAGCACCTGCTCGCGCTGGACCCGGCCCCGTTCGCGGTCAGCTGCCTGCGCTTCGCCACCGTCTACGGCGTCGCGCCGCGGATGCGCTTCGACCTCACCGTCAACGAGTTCACGCGGGACCTCTGGGACGACCGCAAGCTCGAGGTCTTCGGCGAGCAGTTCTGGCGCCCGTACGTGCACGTGCGCGACGCCGCGCGGGGCATCCGGACCGTCCTCGAGGCGCCGGTCGACGTGGTCGCCGGCGAGGTCTTCAACGTCGGCGACACGCGCGAGAACTACCGCAAGCTCGACCTCGTCGAGGAGATCCGCCGCCAGACCGACAAGGGCGAGGTCAGCTTCGTCCGCCGCGACGAGGACCCGCGCGACTACAAGGTCAGCTTCCAGAAGATCGCCGACCGCCTGGACTACAAGGTCACCCGCACGGTCCCGGAGGGCATCGCGGAGCTGATCGCCGCGCTCGACGCGGGCCGCTTCGCCGACTCCGACAGCCGCGTCTACCGCAACATCGACTAGCGCTCGCGCTTGAGGTTCCAGCGCCGTCGCTTCGGGGCGGCGGCGCTCGGCGCGGGCGGCAGCGGCTCGCCCGCGAGGATCGCCGCCGGCGCGTCGGTGACCATCCAGCGCGCCCGCGGGTGGTCGGTCGTCTCCAGCGCCTCCGCGAGCCCGGCGCGGCCGCCGACCGAGTGCAGATCACCGGCGATCACGTGCGCGCGGCCCTCGGCGATCAACGCGTGCGCGAGCGCGCAGGAGCGCGACCGCTTGCCCGCGGTCAGCGACGAGGCCGTCACCTGGACGAGGACGCCGCCGTCCACGATCCGGCCGAGCCGCTCGGGGTCACGCTGGAAGCTCGGGTTGCGCTCCGGGTGGGCGAGCAGGACGCGGAAGCCGCGCGTGCGGATCCGGAACAGCAGCTCCTCCAGGACGGGCGGCAGCTCGCCGTAGGGCGTCTCGACGAGCAGGTCGGTGCCGCGCCCGCCGTAAGAGACGGCGCGCAGCGTCTCGTCGGACTGGTGCTGGGCCCAGACCGTGTCGACCTCGCCACCGACGAGCACCTCGAGGTCCACGCCACGGTCGCGCAGCAGGGCCTGGAGCGCGGCGACGCGGCCGGGCAGCTCCGGCACCCGGACGTCCGGGAAGTCCTGCCGCAGATGCGGGGTCGCGACGATCGTCCGCGTGCCCGTGGCGGCGACGTGCTCCGCGAGGGCGAGCGATCCGGCGTCGTCGGCCGGTCCGTCGTCGAGCCCGGGCAGCAGGTGGGCGTGTAGGTCGATCAGTGCTCTGTCACCATCGGGAACGCAGATGGACGCTACCGAACGCACCCCGGAGATCCCGCTCTTCGACCTGGAGCTATCGGAAGAGGACATCGAAGCCGTGCTGGACGTGCTGCGCTCCGGCTGGCTGACGATGGGCCCGTTGACGGCCGAGTTCGAGCGCACGTTCGCCGAGCACCTCGGCGTCGAGCACGCGGTCGCCGTGTCGTCCTGCACCGCCGCGCTGCACCTCGCCTACCTCGCCGCGGGCGTCGGCCCGGGCGACGAGGTGATCGTGCCCGCGCTCACCTTCGCGGCCACCGCCGCGGCGGTCGTCTACTGCGGCGCGACGCCCGTCTTCGCCGACGTCGTCGGCCCGCACCGGCTGGACTTGGACCCCGCGTCCGTCGAGCGGATGATCACGCCTCGGACCAAGGCCGTCTGCGTCGTGCACTTCGCCGGCTACCCGGCGCGGGTGCAGGAGCTGCGCGCGCTCTGCGACGCGCACGGGGTCGCGCTGATCGAGGACGTCGCGCACGCCCCGCAGGCGTACGTGGACGGCCGTGCGGTCGGCTCGTTCGGGCTCGCGGGCGCGTTCTCGTTCTTCTCCAACAAGGTGCTCGCCTGCGGTGAGGGCGGCCTCGTCGCCACGGACGACGAAGCGGTCGCCGCGCTCGCCCGCTCGCGCCGGAGCCACGGCATGACGTCGGGCACGTGGAGCCGCCACACCGGCGAGACGATCACCTACGACGCGCAGGGCCTCGGCTTCAACTACCGGCTGGACGAGCCGCGCGCCGCGCTGCTGCTCTCGCGCTTCAAGCGGCTCGACGCGGAGATCGCGCGCCGGCGCGAGCTCACCCGCGCCTACCGCGCCGCGCTCGCCGGGCACGAGGGGCTGATCGTCCCGTACGCGGACGAGGACGTCGAGCACTCCAGCTGCTACGTGATGCCGGTGCTCGTGCGCGACCATGCGCGCCGCGACGAGATCCGCCTCGCGCTGCGCTCCAAGCACGGCGTCCAGACGTCGATCTTCTATCCGGCCGTCCACGAGTTCACCGCCTATCGGGAGCGCTTCGGCGTGCCGTCGCTGCCGCACACCGAGCACGCGGCCCGCGCGGAGATCACGATCCCGCTGCACATGGCGATGGACGACGCCGCGCTGGAGCGCGTGGTGGCCGCGCTCGAGGACACCGTGTGAGCTGGCAGATCCCGCTCACCGACGTCGTCGTGACCGAGGACGACCTCGCGGCCGCGCGCGAGTGCCTCGAGTCGGGCTGGCTGACCATGGGGCCGCGGACCGGCGCCTTCGAGGCGGCGATGGTCGAGTGGCACGACGTGCCGCACGCCGCCGCCGTGTCGAGCGGGACGGCCGCGCTGCACCTCGCCTGCCGCGCGCTCGACCTCGGCCCGGGCGACGAGGTGATCGTCCCGGCGTTCACGTTCCTCGCCAGCGCGGGCTGCGTGCGCTACTGCGGTGCGACGCCGGTGCTCGCCGACGTCGTCTCCCCCGAGCGCCCGAACCTCGACCCGGCCGACGTGGAGCGGCGCATCACGCCGCGCACGAAGGCCGTGATCGCCGTGCACTTCTGGGGCTACCCGGCCGACATCGCCGGTCTGCGGGCGGTCTGCGAGCCGCGTGGCATCGCGATCATCGAGGACGCCGCGCAGGCGATCGGCGCGCGCGTCGACGGTGACGCGCTCGCGGGCACGGCGGGCACGCTCGGCTGCCTGTCCTTCTTCTCGAAGAAGCAGCTCTCGGTGGGCGAGGGCGGCATGGTGCTCACGCGCGACGCGGCGCTGGACGCATCCGTGCGGTCCCTGCGCTCGCACGCGATGACGTCCGGCACCTGGGACCGGCACACGGGGCGCCAGGAGTCCTACGACGTCGTCGGCTTCGGCTTCAACTACCGGATGGACGAGCTGCGCGCGGCGTTCGGGCGGGCGCGGCTCGGGCGGCTGCACGCGGAGATCGAGCATCGGCGCGCCGCGGTGCGCGGCTACCGCGAGCGGCTCGCGGACGCGCCGGGCGTCACGCTCGTGTGGGACGAGGCGGCGGTCGAGGCCGGCTCGCACTTCGCGTTCGCGGTGCTGTTCGCCGACGGCGAGGCGCGCGCGAAGGCCCGTGACGTCCTGGCCGAGCGCGGCATCCAGACGACGCGCTACCCGGTCCTGCACTCGCTGACCGAGTACGCGTCGTTCGCCGGCTACGGCACGCTGCCGGCCGCCGAGGCGGCCGCCGACCGGCACCTCGCGCTCCCGCTCTCCGCCCTCACCACCGACGCGCAGCTGGACGCCGTCGGCGAAGCGGTGCGCGCCGCGGCATGAGCGACGAGTACGAGCGCCGGACGGGCGGCGCGAGCGACCGGCTGCGTCACCTGTACCGCGTCGCCGGCGCGCGCCGGCTGCGGCACGTCGACGCCGCCGTGCGGGCCGTGTACGTCGAGTGGCAGCGCTGGCGCTTCGCGACCCTGCTCGCCTCCGACCTGGAGAGCTACCGCGCGTACCGGCGCGCGGACCGCCGCGGCGGCCACGCGCACGGCGCCACCGAGCGCGTGCGGGTCAAGCCGCTGGGCGGGCACGCGGTGGAGCTGCGGCCGGGGACGAGCGACGCGCAGATGCTGCGCGAGACGTTCCGCGACAACGTGCACCGCCCGGAGCGCACCGCCCGCGCGCGGACCATCGTCGACATCGGCGCGAACATCGGGATCACGGTCGCCGACAACGCGCTGCGGCACCCGAACGCGCGGATCGTGGCCGTGGAGCTGGACGCGGGCAACGTCGAGCTGGCCCGTCGCAACACCGCGCGCTGGGCCGACCGCGTGCAGCTGATGCACGGCGCCGCCTGGGTCGAGGACGGCGAGATCACCTACGTGGCCGAGCACGGGCAGGAGTTCGGCTTCTTCGTCGACGCGGGCGGCGAGGCGACCGCGCCCGCGTTCTCGATGGCGACGATCCTCTCTCACGTGCCCGCGGACGAGCGGATCGACTTCCTCAAGATGGACGTCGAGGGCGTGGAGGCGAAGCTGCTCGTCCCCGCCACGCCGCACTGGGCCGACCGCGTCGACGAGATCGCCCTGCAGGTGCACCACGACTACACGATCGAGGACTGCGTGCGCGACCTCACCGCGCTCGGCTTCGACGCGGCCCGCGACCCGCGCCGGATCGACTTCGTCCGCGGTCAGCGCTCGGCGGGCTGACCCGCCTCGTCGCCCAGCAGCCGGTGCCGGACGCTCTCGAACTCCTGCATGGCGCGTTCGTAGTCGTCGTGGCGGCCCAGGTCCAGCCAGTAGGCGTCCGGGCGGAACGCGCGCACCGCTTCGCCGGCCTTGATGAGCCGCAGGATCAGGTCCGGGAAGTCCAGCCGGACGCCCGGCTCGATGTGCTCGAGGACGCGCGGATGGAAGGTGTAGATGCCCATCGACGCCTCGTAGTAGAGGGTCGGCTTCTCCGTGTAGTCGGTGACGCGCCCGTCGTCGCGGACGTCCTGGAAGTGCATGACGCCGAGCGAGACCTCGATCGTGCGGCTCGTCGTCGCGATCGTCGAGGCGGCGCCGGACTGCACGTGGTCGGCCATCAGCGCCTCGTAGGACATGTCGGTGAGGATGTCCCCGTTCATCACCAGGAACGAGTCGTTGAGGCCGTCGATCAGCCGCAGCGCGCCGACCGTGCCGAGCGGCTCGCGCTCGCGGAAGTAGTCGATCCGCATGCCGTACGCGCTGCCGTCGCCGCAGAAGGCCTCGATCAGCTCGGCCAGGTAGCCGGTCGCGATCGTCACGTGCTCGATCCCCGCGCGGCACAGCTGGCGCAGGACGATGTCCAGGACCGGCCGGTCCTTGACCGGCATCAGCGGCTTCGGGATCACCGCCGTGTACGGGCGCAGGCGCACGCCTTCGCCGCCCGCGAGGACCACCGCGCGCTTCATCACACTACTTCCTGGTGTGGGGGTCGTCGGGCACGTCGTTCAGGATGGCGTCTTCCGTGACCGGCGCTCGCACGATCGCTCGCAACGCGCTGGCCGTCAGCGCCGCCCAAGTGCTGGGCAAGCTGGCATCGCTCGGATTCTACGTCGTGATGGCGCGCGTGCTGGGCGAGCAGGGCTTTGGTGCGTATACGTTCGCGCTGTCGCTCGCGCAGCTGACGACGGTGTTCGCCGGCTTCGGGATCGACGAGTGGATGGCGCGCACGATCGCACGCGACCCGAAGACCGCGCCGCGGCTGATGACCGACGCGCTCGTGGCCAAGTCGGCGTTCGGCGTGGCCGGGTGCGTCGCGGCGGTGGTGTTCGCGGTCGTCGCGGGCTACTCCGGCGAGGTGCAGCTGACGGTCGCGTTCCTCGCCCTGGGTGCGCTCGTCGAGCTCTACATGAACATCTTCAACGCGACCTTCCAGGGGCTCGACGACCTGCGCTGGCCGGCCGCCGCGACGATGCTCGAGCGCGCGTCGATCGGGATCATCGGCATCGTCGCGCTGCTCGCGGGCGCCGGGATCGTCGTGGTCGCGGCGATCTACCTCGCGTGCGCGCTGGCCGCCACGGCGCTGGTGATGGTGCGGCTTGCGGCGATCGGCGTCCGGCCCGCGCCGTCGCCGTCGGCGGCGCGGGCGCTCGGGCTGGTCAAGATGACCTTCACGATCGGGCTGACGGTGCTGCTCAACACGGCGCTGTTCCGCGTCGACACCGTGCTGCTGTCGCTGATCAAGGACGACGCCGCGGTCGGCTTCTACGGCGCCGCGTACCGGCTGCTGGAGAGCCCGCTGTTCGTCGCCTACGGGATGACCGCCGCGCTCCTGCCGGCGCTCTCGCGCGCCTCGCGGACGAGCGCGCCGCCGCTGCGGGACCTGGTGGAGACCGGGCTGAAGCTGATCCTGTGCGCGCTGGCGCCGATCGGGACGGCGTTCGCGGTGCTGGCCGAGCCGATCGTCGACGTGGTCTACGGGCCCGACTACGCGGACGCCGTCGCCGCCGTGCGGCTGCTGGGCGGGGCCGCCGCGCTGTACGGCGTGGGCTACTTCGGCGCGTTCGTGCTGATCGCCCAGGGACGCCAGCGGATCCTCCCGCAGATCACCGCGGGCGTGCTCGTGCTCAACGTCGTGCTCAACCTGGTGCTGATCCCGGCGTGGTCGTTCCGCGGGGCGGCGCTGGTGACGTCGCTGTCGGAGCTGCTGCTCGCGATCGCCTTCATGGGCTACGCGATGCGCGTCGCGGGCCGGCTGTCGGCGCGGCGCGTGCTGAGCGGGCCGCTCGCGGGCTGCGTCGCGATCGCGCTGGTGGCGCTGGCGCTCGGGCCGACCGTCCCGGCGCTGGTGGTGGCGCCGATCGCCTACGTGGTCGTGCTGCTGGCGGTGGAGCGCTGGCTGTACCCGCAGGACCTGCGCACGCTCGTCGCGATGGTGCGGCGCGGCTAACGCTTGGTCAGCCGCCGGCGCACCGAGCCGACGATCAGCTCGACGTGCTGGCGGGTGCGCTTGTCCTCGACGCGGCGGAGGATGTCCGGATCGATCGGCGCGCGGTAGGGCGCGACGGTCTTGCGGAGCTTCCAGGCCTCGGTGATGCCTTCCAGCCACGCCTTCGGGAGGCCGCGGTAGAGCGCTTCGAGCAGGTCGAACGCGCCGTGGAAGAGCATCCGCGGGATGGCCATGGCGGGCGGGTAGCGCAGCCACAGGTGCCACTGGTTGTTGCGCGTGCGCAGGCGGATCGTGCGTGAGGAGGGGCGCTTGTAGATCAGCGGGCGCAGGTGGTTGATCAGCGCGTCCGGGAAGTAGCGCGTCTCCCACCCGTCGGCGGCCAGGCGCATGGTCACGTCGACCTCGGAGAGCGTGAAGAAGTACGGGCCGAAGAAGCCGCCGGCCGCCAGGAACGGCGTGCGGCGGATCAGGCAGCCGCCCTCGGCGAAGAAGTAGGTGTCGAAGCCCTCGGCGGGTTCGCCTTCGCGGCCGCGGCGCAGCCACCAGTCGAACGAGCCCAGCTCCGTGGACTGGACGATCACGTCCTCGTCGACGTCACGCACGAGGCCGCTGGCGACGGCGAGCCGCGGGTTGGCGTCCATCGCGGCGACCAGGCGCTCGACCGCGCCGGGCAGCGGGTACGAGTCGTCGTCGAGCATGAGGACGTACTCGTTGCGGGCCTCTTGGGCGCCGAAGTTGCGGCCCGCGGCGCCGAGGTCGCCAGGCGTGAGCAGGCGGGCGCGGCCTGGGTGCTCGAGCACGGCCTGGTCGCTGCCGTCGGTGGAGGCATCGACGACGAGCACCTCGTCGACGAGGTCCTGGCGCTCGAGCTCGTCGAGCACGCGGACGAGCCGGTCGCGCCGGTTGAACGAGAGGATGACGGCGCTGACCGGGAGGGGCACTGCGCTCAAGGCTATGCGCTGCGCCGCCGCGCCGCGCCGAGACTGAAGACCAGGTCGGCCGCGAGCGCTTCCGGGCGGAGGGTGGCGCGGGCCCACTCGGCGCCGCGCTGCCCGGCGGCGCGGGCGGCCGCGGGGTCCTCCAGGTACGCGGCGATCGCGTGGGTGAGCGCGTCAACGTCGCGAGGCGGGACGACCCGCCCGGTGACGCCGTCGACGATCGCGGCCGCCGACGTGCCGACCACCGGCAGGCCCGCCCAGCTGCCCTCGGCCAGCGCGAGCCCGAAGCCCTCGAGCCCGAAGCCCTGCTCGTCGACGTAGGTCGCGCCGACCAGGACGGTCAGCCGCTCGAGCACCGCTTCCACGCTCGCCGTGTGCTCGATGATCTCGGCTTCGACGCCGCGCTCGGCCGCAAGGGTGCGCAGCGCCTCGCGGTGGCCGGGAGCGCTGACCACGTCGCCGCCGGCGATCACCACGCGCGCGTTCAGCCGCGCCGCCGCCTCGATCACGAGCGCGTGCCCCTTGTAGGGCACGAGCCGGCCGATCGAGCCGAGCGTCGCGGGCGGTCGCTCGGGGCCCACGCGGAACGCGGGATCGAGCCGGACCGGGGGCGCCACGACCGGCAGGCGCTTGCCGGCCGGCACGGCGGCGCCGGCGAGCTCGCTCACGGGGATCACGCCGGCGGTCAGCGCGGCCAGCGGCCGGGCGAGCCACGCGTCGTACGAGAGGTCGACCTTGTGCCACACGAGCGGCACCCCCGCCAGCCGGCACGCGGGCGCGGCGAGCACGGCCGCCTTGATCCCGCTGGCGAGCACCACGTCCGGCCGCGCCACCCGCAGATGCCGCACGAGCCCGCGCGTGAACGCGACCGCGGCCCGCGCGGACGGCCGCCCGTCGAAGTGCGCGGTCGCGACGGGCCGGTCGAGCCGCTCTCGCAGCTGCCCCGCCAACGGCCCGGAAGAGAGCACGAGCGCCCCGGCCGACACGCCCGCGGGAAGATGCGCGGCGTACGTGGCGAGCGCGAGCTCGGCCCCGCCGAGCTCGCCCGAGGAGGCGACGAAGAGGACGCGCAGGCCGGTCACGGGCGGGGTTGCGGCCGGCCCGCCGCGGCGTCGGCCAGGCCCTGGACGGCGCCGGTGACCTGCGAGAGGTCCTTCATCGCGACCACGAGCGGGAGGCGCCACCAGTCGGCGGGCGGGAGGCCGTCCGCGCGGGCGCGACGGGCCGGCAGGCCGAGGTAGGCGGCCGCGCCCGCCAGCGCGAGCGCGCGGACCGCCGGGCCGCCGCGGAGCATCGCCGCGGCGCCGCCGAGGTACGCGCCGGCGCGGGCGAGGTGGCGGTTCGGGCTGCCCTGGCGGACGTCGCCGCGGGCGTAGACGGCGTACATGCGGGCGTTCGCGATCCAGGTCGGGCGCGGGCGCCAGGTGACCTCGGCGGCGGGCACGAGCGCGCTGGGCACGGCAGCGGCCGCGGCGGCGCTGAAGGCCACGTCCTCGCCCGCGAAGAGGTGCTCGGGGAAGCCGCCGGCGAGCTCCCAGGCGCGGCGCGTGAAGGCCATCGAGCGGCCCGTCGCGTGCTCGACGTCGAACGAGCGCCCGAACAGCTTGTGGGCGACCTTGACGACCGGGTCGTCGACGCCGATCTCCTCCGGCGACGGGTAGAGAGCCGTCGCCAGGCAGCGCTCGAACGGTGTCTCGCCGACGACGCGGTAGACGCCCGCGACGAACTCGACCTCGCCGGTCAGGGCGGCGTCCAGCGCGGCCAGCCAGCCCGGCCGCGGCGTGCAGCCCGCGTCCGTGCACGCGATCCGCTCGAAGCGCGCGGCGCGGATGCCGACGTTGCGGCCGGCCGAGATGTTCGCCCCCGGCGCGGCCACGACCGTGACCGGCTCGGGCCGCGCCGCGAGCATCGCGTCCGTCCCGTCCGTGGAGCCCGCGTCGACGACCACGACCTCGTCGGGCACCCGCTCCTGCGCGGCGAGCGCGTCGAGCAGCGCCGCGAGCCCCTCGCGGTCGTTCCAGACGGTCACGACCACCGATATCCCGCCGTGCATCGCGCACATCTTGGCAGCGCCCCGACTAGCCTGTCCGGACTTGAGCCGGCGCATCCTGCATGTCCTCGAGCCCCCGGACGGCGGTGCGCCCCAGCACGTCATCCACGTCGCCACCGAGCTCACGGCGCGTGGGTGGGAGGTCGAGGTCGCCGCCTCGGACGCCGCGGGACCCGGTTCGGCGCAGCGCGCGCGCCTCGAAGCGGCCGGCGCCCGCGTGCACGCGCTGCCGATGACCCCCGTCGCCGGCGTGGGTGACCTGAAGGCGGCCGCGCGCCTGCGGGCACTCGACAAGGCCCACCGCTACGACGTCATCCACGCGCACTCCTCGAAGGCGGGCGCGCTCGTCCGCGCCGCCCTTCCGGACCGGCGCCGGATCGTCTACACGCCGCACTGCTTCGCCTTCCTCGCCGGCCTCGGCCCGCTGCGCGCCGCCTACTGGGCCGTCGAGCAGGCGCTGCTGCCGCGTACCGGCGCGCTCGTCGCCTGCTCGCGCTGGGAAGCGCGGGAGAGCCGGAGCCGGCTCGTCGGGGCGCACCGCGTCCTCAGGGTGGTCCAGAACGGCGTCCCGGCGGCGCACCCGACCGAGCCGGACCCGCGCCTGACCGCGCTGCCCAAGCCCGTGATCGGCTTCCTCGCCCGGCTCGAGCCGCAGAAGGACCCGTTGCGGCTGGTCGAGGCCGCGGCGCGGCAGCCGTTCCCCGGCACGGTCGCGATCGTCGGCAGCGGCGAGCTGGAAGCCGAGGTGCGCGAGGCGATCGCCGCGCGCGGCCTGCAGGACCGCGTCGTGCAGCTGCCGTTCGTGCCGCCCGTCGAGCGCCACCTGCTCGGCTTCGACCTGCTCGTCCTGCCCTCGCTGTGGGAGTCGCTGCCGCTGGCGATCCTCGAGGCGATGGCGTGCGGGCTGCCGGTGATCGCCACCGACGTCGGCGGCGTCGAAGAGGCCGTTGCCGACGGCGTGACCGGCCGGCTCGTCCCGCCCGGCGACGCGGACGCGCTGGCTGCGGCCATCGTGGCGCTCGCGGGTGATCCGGAGGCGCTGCGCGCGATGGGCCGGCGCGCCCGCGCCCGCGCCGACGAGCACTTCTCGCTCGCCCGCATGGTGGACGAGCTCGAAGCCGTCTACGCCGAGCGCATGGGCGCCTGAGCGCGCCGCTGGAGCGCCGCCAGGAGCCCGACCTGCGCGATGAACATCGCCGCGATCACGTTCGTGCGCGGCGGATAGTCGCCGAGGCTGGTCAGGACGTTGCCGACCATCGCCGCGCTCAACGCCAGCCCGAGCGCGCCGACCACCGGGTCCCCGCGCGTGCGCGCCGCGCCGACCACCAGCCGCCCGACCGCGAAGAAGAGCCAGCCCAGCGCGAGCAGCCCGGGAGCGCCGAGCTCGGCCGCGAACGTCAGCACGACGTTGTGCGCATGGTCGAACGGCATCCCGTCCAGGTCGCGCAGCCCGTACTCGCGCGAGATCAGCGAGAAGTTGCCCTCGCCGACGCCCAGCCACGGATGCTCGGCGAACACGCCCGGCACGGTGCGGTAGATCTCCAGCCGCGGGTCGTCGGACACGGTGCTCGCCTGGCCGAGCGTGCCCAGCCGCGACGTCACGACCTCGATCTGGTGCGACTGCGACAGCGCCTTCGCGTTCACGAGCGAGAACACCACGAGCACCGCGAGCGCGGCGAACGCCAGCTTGCGGAACGGCGGCCACAGCAGCAGCACGACGAAGCCCAGCGCCGTGCCGAGCAGGCTCGTGCGCGAGAGCGACAGCATCACGCCCATGACGCTGGCCGCGGCCGCGGCGGTCATCACGCCCCGCAGCCACAGCGGCCCCTGGGTGGCGAGCACGATCGCGATCGGGATCGTCATGACCAGGAAGAAGCCGAGCACGTTCGGCTGGGCGAAGCTGCCCTGCGCGCGGTTGGTGACGATCTCGCCGCCGCCCACGAGCGTCTGGGTCCCGCCGGTCGCGATCGCGATCAGCGAGACGAGCCCGCCGGCGAGGGCCATGCAGATCATCGTCCGCCGCACGTCCTCGACGGGCGACGCGGCGAGCTGGACGCCGACGATCGTGAACGCGCTCCACATCAGCAGCACCTTCGTGACGATCACGGTGTCGCGCGCGATCGTGAAGCCGAACGCGATCACGACGCAGATCAGCAGGAGCGCGCGCAGCGCGGGCGGCACCGCCGGCACGTGGCCGGACACCGCCCACTCGAGCAGCACGGCGGCGGCGGTCAGCAGCAGCAGCAGCTCCGAGACGCTCAGGCCACCGAACGCGCCGAGCTTGATCGAGAAGTACTCGAGCGGCACGGCCAGCACGGCGAGCTGCACGCCGATCACCGGCCGGCGCACGACCGCCACGCCGACGACGACCGCGATCGGCAGCACGAACCCGGCGCTCGCCCCGAGCTGGGCCATCACGAGCACCTGCGCCGCGGCGGCGAAGCAGCATGCGGCGATGGCGCCGAGGAGCAGGACGCGAGCGCCGACGGTCACGCCGACGATGGTAGGTGGCGCGCCGCTAACGAGCGGCGCGCCTGGCCGCGGCCTTGCGCTTGGCGGCCGTGCGCGCCTTGAGCTTCTTCGCCTTCGCGCGCGAGATCTTCGCGGACACCGGCTTGCTGCGCTTGGGCGCCTTCGTCGTCGGCTTCTTGGGCACGGACGGCTTGGTGGGCGGCGCCGGAGTCGGCGTCGGGGCGGGCGGCACCGGCGTGACCGGTGGCGCGGGCGGGACCGGGGTCGGCGCGGGCGGGACCGGGGTCGGCGCGGGCGGGACCGGCGTCGGCGCCGGCGGCACCGGGGTCGGGGCCGGCGTCAGCGGCGGCTGCGGAACTTCCGGCTCGAACGGGCCTTCACCCGGCTGCTCTGCGCCGTCTTCGAGGATCGCCATGCTGTTCTGAAACGCCGCCCAAGCAGGCTTGGCCGACCCGTCCCACCTCCTCAGGCCACAGTTCGAGTAGAGGTCGTTGACGTCGCCGCTGGTGTCCTTGAGCTTGAACCAGACGGTCGCGGCCACGTACGGCCACTTGGCGACCTGCTCGACCTGCTGCTTGAGGTAGAGCGCCTGCGTCTCCTCCGAGACGCCGTTGCGCCAGCGCTCGGTGGCGCGGATCGGGGAGGTGCTGAATCCGGCCTCGGTCAGCCACAGCGGCTTGTTGTCGCCATTGGCCAGCATCACGTCGCGCACGGCGGGCACGCCGCGGATGAACGAGTAGCGGGGGTCCTGGCCCGCGCGCGTGTCCAGCGGCGAGTAGTCGTCGCTGTACGGGTGGATCGAGAACGCGTCGAAGAAGCCCTTGACGCCGAGCTGGTAGAGGCGCGCGGTGAACGCGTGGTCGGACTGGGAGAGCGAACCGGCGACGACGGTCGTGCTCGGGTCGGCGGCCTTGACGGCGGGGTACGCGGCCTTCACGAGCGCGGCGTACGCGGTGGCCTGGTCGGCGGCCTTGAAGAACTCCTCGTGGTTGGGCTCGTTCCAGATCTCCCAGGCCGTGACCTTGCCCTTGTAGCGGGCGGCGAGCTTGCCGATGGCGCTCGCGTACTCGGCCGGGTCGCGGGGCGCGTAGGCGCTGACGCCGCGCGACCACCACTCACCCGCGCAGCCCTGCTTGATCGACTCGGGCGCGGTGGACGCCCAGCACGGCGAGCCGGTGAAGGTCAGGAGCAACTTGATCCCGCGTGCGTTGGCGGCGTTGACGACCGCATCCAGGCGGCCCACGTGGTAGCCGTTGAGCGCGCCCGGGCCGCTCTCCTGGATCGACGTCCAGCCGACGTCCACGCGCGTGAGCGTCGCGCCCGACGACTTGACGAGGTCGAGCTGGCGCTGCATCTCGGCGTTGTCGACGTTCGCCCACAGCAGGTGGGTCTGCAATCCGGCGTACTTGGTGGCGGCGGCCGCGGTGGACGGCACTACGAACCACGCTCCGAGCATGGCGACGAAAGCAGCAAGATATGCGCTGACCCGCGGACGAACCATGACGACCTCCCGATGTGCGTCCGCCCACGCAATGGTCCTGTTCGGCAGCTCGGCTGACTCGCGGGGAGTCCCGTGGCTTTGCGTCCCCGCCTCACGACGGGTTTGCCCTTTCGCAGGCGGGAAGTTGGCTGACGCTACCTGTTATCGGCAGGATGCCCGCTGGACGCGAGTCCAAACTTTCGTTGAGCGTCCAGAATGTTGTCAGCGTGAACTTTTGACGGAGCGCCCGGGGTGTCCGTCGGTCTGCTCCTGGGGCGGTCCCTCGGCGTAGTAGCCGGACGTGAAGGGGCCAGGATCAACGCGGTTGACCACCACGCCGAAGATCGTCGCCTGCGCGCGGCGCAGCTGGTCGACGGCCTGCTCGGCCAGACGGCGCTGCGTCTTGCGGGCGTCCACGACGAGCACGACGCCCTCGACGACGGACGCGATCAGGGACGCGTCGGCGGCCACCGACAGCGGCGGCGTGTCGTAGAGGACGAGCTCGTAGCGCGAGCGCGCCTCGCGGTCGAAGTCGGTCAGCGCCTCCGAGCCGAGCAGCGCCGCGGGGTTGGGCGGCAGCGGGCCGGCGGGCAGGAGGTCCATGCTCGAGTCGGCGATCGGCCAGACCGCCTCGCCCATCGAGGACCCGCTCACGAGCATGCTCGAGAAGCCGCGCGGCGAGTTCACCCACGCGCCGCTCTTGCTGGCGAGGCTCGGGCGGCGCAGGTCGGCCTCCACGAGCAGGGTCGGCAGGTCCAGCTCGCCGGCGGCACGGCCGACGCTGAGCGCGACGGTCGACTTGCCCTCCTGCTCGTCCGAGGAGACGATCGCGACCGAGCGCGGGCGGCGGCCGACGTTCGCGAACGTGAGGTTGGCGAGCACGAGCCGGAAGCTCTCCGCCGCGGCCCGGGCGTCGCGCGTCTCGAGCCGCTCGCCCTGCAGCAGCTGCTCGAGGTCGGCCAGCGAGCCCTGCGGGATCCGGCCGATGATCGGCAGGCCGAGCACGTCGGTCATCGAGTCGGTGATCTCGAGGCGGCGGTCCAGGCGGTGGGCGGCGAGTGCGGCGGCGACGGCCGCGAGCGCCGCGAGCAGCGCGCCGGCCGCGAGGTAGAGCTTCGGGCGCGGGCGGACGGCGGTCTTGGGCAGCGTCGCGGGCTCCGCGACGCTGGCCTTGCCGGTCGACGCGCCGGAGGACGCGAGCTGGCGCGTGCGCTCCTGGAAGACCTGGGTGTAGGTGTTGGCGAGCAGTTGGGCGGCCTCGGGCGTCTCCGCCTCGGCGGTCACCCGCAGGAGCTGGGAGTCCGTGACGCCCTCGACGGTGAGCGCGTCCCGGGGCTCCGGCGGCATCCCGCCGCGGTTGCCGACGCGGCGCTCGACCTCGTCGGCGAGGTTCTGCGTCTGCAGCAGCTGCTCGAACGTGGTCAGCAGCGCGGAGGAGATCTGCGTCTGCTCGAAGTCCGAGGAGACGGGGCGGCTCGGCGTCACGAGCATGTACGCCGTGGCCTCATAGGCGGGCGTGAGCGTGGCGGTGATCGCGGCGACGGAGGCCAGCACGGCCACGAACGCGGTGAGCGCCGTCCAGCGGCGGCGCCACACGATCCCGAGGATGTCGTCGGCCGCCGAGCGGCGTCCGGATGAAGCGGTCAGAGGGTCAGCGGTCGCCACGGGCGAAGAGCAAGGCCGGGATCGTCTTGGCGACGATCTTCAGGTCGAGAAGGGGACTCCAGTTCTCGATGTAGAAATTGTCCCACTCGATCCGGTCTTGCAATGAGGTCTCTCCTCGGAGCCCGTTCACCTGTGCCCACCCGGTCAGCCCCGACTTGACGCGGTGGCGGTCAGGGTAGCGGTAGATGGCGTCCTCGAACTGCTCCACGTAGTGGGAGCGCTCCGGGCGCGGGCCGATGAGCGACATGTCGCCGCGAGCAACATTGAGCAGCTGCGGCAGCTCGTCCAGCGAGCAGCGGCGCAGGAAGGTGCCGAAGCGGGTCCGGCGGTCCTCGCCCTCGGTCTTCTCGGCGCCGTCCAGGCCGAGCGCCGCCATCGCCCAGGCGGCGTCGTTCTCGCCGCGGGTGTCCGGCGAGCCCTTCATCGTCCGGAACTTGAGCATGTCGAAGACGTGGCCGTCGAGGCCGACGCGGCGCTGCTTGAAGAAGACGGGGCCGGGCGAGCTGAGCTTGACGCCGAGCGCGAGGGCGGCGAACAGGGGCGAGAGCGCCAGTAGCGCGATCGAGGCGATGACGCGGTCGATCGCGTACTTGACCGTGAACTGCCACGAGCGCGGGTCGGACGGGTTGAGCGCGACGATCGGCAGCGCGCCGAGGTGCTCGACGCGCGTGCGGCGGCCCTCGACCTCGAACAGGCGCGGGACGACCATCACGTCCACGCCGAGCGCCCAGCAGCGGCGCACGATGTCCAGGACGACCGACGGCGGGGCGGTCGAGAACGCGACGACGACGTGCTGGACGTCGTGGGAGGCGATGACGTCCTCCAGGTCCCAGGAGGCGCCCAGCACGGGCAGCTCGAGGTCGCTCTCGCCCTCGTCGAGCGGCTCCTTGTCGAGGAAGCCGATCGGCTGCAGGCCGAACTGCGGCTCGGCGGTCAGGCGCTGCGCGAGCGTCTGGCCGACCTGCCCGGCGCCGACGATGAGCGTCGCGCGGGTGGTCGGCGTGCCCGTGCGACGGACGATCGCCTCCGCTCCCGCCACGCCGAGCCGGGCGGTGCCGACGAGCGTGGCCACCAACAGCCACAGGCGCACGCCGGCGTCGCCGGCGCCCGGATGCGTGGTCGCCAGCTCGAAGGCCGCGGCGAACATCACGACCAGGGCGGGGACCACGAGCAGCGTGCGGCGCTCATCGCGGGTGGGGAGCGTGGCGCGCGGCCGGTAGCAGCCGGCGGCGGCGAACGCGGTCATCGTGCCGAGCACCGCGGCCAGGGCGACGCCGTCGCGCAGCGGTTGCGTGCTCCAGGCGTGCGCGCCGATGACGGCGAGCAGCATGGCGATGGCATCGACACCGAGGAGTGCGAGCGTTCGCAGCCGATTGGCGCGACCGGCGGCGGTCGCCCGCCGACGCGCTGCCGGTTGCAGCTCCAGCCTTCCCGAGAGCATCTCGGTGGTTGCCAGTTGTTCGCTCACGCCTCCGCCTACGCCCCTTCTGCCGCGCCGTCCTCGAACCTCAACACGGGCCTGCGTCCCTCCGCATGGGGCGCCGTACCCAAATTCGGACTATAGATACTCGTTGTTTCGTTGTTTCGGTGGACCAACACACGATCTTTCAGCGCCTCCACGCGCCTGGCGTCAAATCTGGTCGTGTCCAGGGATGATTGTGCGGTCGGCCACGGCGGTACTCAACCAGTACATCCGTCCGTATGACGGATTTTTGGCCCTTCCTCGCAACCCATGACTTCAGACCTCGCGCCCAGCGCAGACACCCGGCGGGCGCGTGCGCGACGGCTCGCGCACCACGCTCCAGCGCCATTTGCGGCGGTTTTGACGCTGCTCCTGGCGTTCCGCGCCGGCGGCTTCTTCCCGGCGATCACCGCGATCGCGGCCGTCGCGGGCGCGATCGCGTTGGTCTTGCGGGTGACACTGGCGGAGGAGCCGTTCGCCGGTTGGAGTCGTCTCGCCGCCGTTACAGCGCTCGGCGCGGCGGGGTACGCGAGCCTCGCGCTGCTGTCCGCGGTGTGGTCGGACGCGCCCGCCCGGGCGACCGTCGAGTTCGACCGCGCGCTCCTCTACCTCGAGGTCCTGGTGCTGTTCGCGATGGCCCCGCGCGGGCCGCGGACGTTGATGGTCCTGCTGCGCTGGCTGCTGGGGGCGTTCGTGGTCGTCTGCGTGGCCGGGCTCGCGAGCCGGCTCGCGCCTGACGTGTTCCCGACATCGGGCCGTTTCGTCGCCGAGCGGCTCGCGTTCCCGCTCACCTACTGGAACGCGATGGGCATGGCGAGCGCGCTCGCGGTGCTGCTCGCCTTCACGACCGCGGCGGGGGCGCAGCAGGGGCGGGTGATGCGTGCGGTGGGCGCCGCCGCGCTGCCGATCGGCGCCGTCGCGCTGTACCTGTCGTTCAGCCGCGGGGCGATCGCCGCCTGCGTGCTCGGCCTCGTCCTCTTCGTGATCTGCACGCGGACGATCGGCGTGCTGCTCGCGCTAGTGGCGGCGGCGCCCCCGACGGCGATCGTGCTCTGGGTGGCCTACCGGGCCTCGGCCCTGGGCACGGAGCGCTACGCGGAGGGCGCGGGGCCAGGGCAGGGGCACCGGGTGGCGCTCGTGCTCGTGCTGATGGTCGCCGCCGCCGCGGGGCTGCGGCTGCTGGCCGAGCGCCTCGAGCCGCGCCTGCACGGCAGCCTGCGTGGGAAGGGGCCGCAACGGCCGGGCGAGCGCGCAGGGGCGTTGGTCGCCGTCGTGCTGGTGGCGCTGGCGGCGCTGCTGTGGGTCGACGTGCCCGGCCGCGTAGATCGCGCGCTGGACTCCTTCCGCACGGGCAACGTGGTGCCCGACACCGGCGACGCGCGTGACCGCCTGCTGCAGGTCGGCAACAACGGCCGGCTCGACTTCTGGGAGGTCGCGCTCGACACCTGGGCCGACCACCGCCTGGTCGGCACGGGCGCCGGGACCTTCGAGCTCGAGTGGGAGCAGCGCCGGCCGTTCTTCTACGTGATCCGTGACGCGCACTCGATCGTGCTGGAGACGCTCGCCGAGCTCGGCGTCGTCGGGCTCGCGCTGCTGTTGGTGGCGCTGCTGACGCCGCTGGCCGTGGCGCTGCGGCGCGCGTTCCCACGAGGCCGCGAGGACCGCGACGCGCACGCCGCCTTCGCCGCGGCCGCGATCGCCCTGCTGTTCCACGCCTGCACGGACTGGGACTGGGAGATGCCGTCGCTGTTCGTCTGGTTCTTCGCGGCGGCCGGCGTGATCGTCGCCGCGCCGATCGGCGCGGGGCGCAGCCGGGCCCCGGGCCGCACCGCCCGCGTCCTGTGCGGCATCGCGCTGCTGCTCGTGGCGGTCACGCCGTGGCTGGTCGCCAGCGCGGACTCCTCGCTGACCGCGGCGTCGCGCGCCTTCTCCCGCGGCGACTGCGCCACGGCCGTCGACCGCGCTCTCACCTCCCGCGACCGCTTCCCGATCGCCCCCGAGCCCTACGAGCTGATCGGCTACTGCAACCTCCGGGGCGGCGCCTACGCCCTCGGCGTCGAGTCGATGCGCGACGCCCGCGACCGCGACCCCGACAACTGGCGCTACGCCTACGGCCTCGCCGTCGCCCAGGCCATCGCCGGCCAGGACCCGCGCCCCATGGCGGCCGAGGCCGTTCGCCTCAACCCGCTCGAGCCGATGGCCACCGACCTGGCCAAGGCCCTCGACTCCGACGACCCGGGCGAGCGCTTCCGCGCCGCGGCGAGGGCGAAGCTGCCGGGCGGCTGAGTGGATGCGTGTGGTGTCGGCGTGGCGTTCAGCGCGGGTGGCGCGATTGTGTGCGTGTTCGCGCCGGGGAGCACACCGTCGGGCGGCGCGTCAAGCAACTCGCGCTTCGCGGCGAGCCGCTTGACCCGCCGGGCGCCGGTGCGCTCTTGTGCGGGTGAGCGGCTGCGCCGGATTGCGCCCGGGCGCGGGCCGCGCGCGCGTCCCGGGGACGCCCGACGGTGTGCTCCCCGGACGCGGCAGCGCAGCGCAAAGCGCCGCGGCGACGCCGCGGCGGGGCGACGGGGCGACGGCGCGGCGGAGCGGTGGCGCGGCGGGGCGGTGGCGCGGCGGGGCGACGGCGCGGCGGGGCGGTGGCGCGGTGGCGCGACGGGGAGACGGCGCGGCGATGGCGCGGCGACGTGGCGACCCGGCGCGACGCGCGGCGGCACGACTGCGGTGGCGCGGCAGGCGACGCCTCAGCCTGGCGACGGGCGGCGATGTCCGTCGGGGTGCGGTTGCGGCACCGCGCGAAGTCCAGGCGCGAGTGCGGCGGTCACGCAGCGCGTGGGCGAGCCGGGCTCGCCCACGCGGTCGGCGCGGCTAGTTGTCGCGCGTGCGGCGGCGCAGGACGAGGCCGGCGCTCAGGAGCGCGAGGCCGCCGACCAGGACCGGGATCGCGGCGAAGCCGGTGAAGGGGAGCTGGCTCGTGCCGGCCTCGGCCTGGCGGGCCGGCTGGAGGTCCTCATTGACGCCGGCGACGCCGGACTGGGCGGGGGCCGGAGCGGACTCCTCCTCGGCCGGGGCGACACCGGTCTCCTCGGTGGGCTTCGGCTTGGGCGTGCTCTGCTCCTCGGCGGGCAGGACGCCGCCCTCGGGCGTGGGCGTCGCGTACTGGGCGACGGAGGCGTCATCGCCCGACTGCAGGCCGGTGACGGCCAGGCCGGCGCCGGCGGTGCTGAAGAGCATGCCGGTGACCAGCATCGCGAGGATGGCAAAACGGGACTTCATGGACTGGTTCCCCTTCCGTGAGGGATTCGCCGCGCGGCGGCGAACTCGCTGCTTGATCTCGTCCAGCTCCCGGGCGGAGGCCTGCGGCCGTTCGTCCTCGAGGCGCCGAATGACGTCGTCGAACTCGGTCATCACAGACTGATACGAAGCTGGGCCCCGATTCCTGACTGAGAAATTTTGGACGACGATCAATTCGAGCGGTTGTACGCCGAGGAGGCCGCGGGGCTCTTCTCGTTCCTCGCCTACCGGACGGGGGATCGCGGGCTGGCCGAGGACCTGCTCGCGGACGCGTTCGAGCGGGCGCTGCGCGGGCGGTTCAACCCGCGGAAAGGGTCGGCGAAGACGTGGCTGTACGCGATCGCGCTCAACGTCCTGCGTGACCACGTCCGCCGTGCGGCCGCGGAGTCGCGGGCCTATGAGCGGGTCGAGGACGACCGGGGGCGCGACGTGTTCGCCGACGTCGAGGTCCGCGACGAGCTGATGCGCGGGATGGCGGTCCTCTCCGCCGAGGAGCGCGAGGCGATCGCGCTGCGGTTCGGCGCCGCCCTGACCGTCCCCGAGATGGCCGCGCTGCTCGACGAGCCGCTCACCAAGATCGAGGGTCGCGTCTATCGCGCGCTCAGAAAGCTGCGCGAGGCGCTAGCCTAGGCCTCGGACCGTGCTAGGCGGGGAGGTAGCGGTGCCCTGTATCCGCAATCCGCTCTAGCGGGGCTGAATTCCCTTTCGAGGGGCACGGCTCCAGGCCAACGTTCGCTGCCACGGCGTCGATGGTTGGGTCCCGCATGACGTCGGCCCGTGAACCAGGTCAGGTCCGGAAGGAAGCAGCCTTAAGCGGTCACCGGTGGGCGTGTCGGGGTCGCCTGACCGGAGTCAGTGAGGTGAGCGTCCCTGGAGGCCGACCTCGACGAAGGGTGCACGGTCCACTTCCTTGGCTTCAGCAGCGCGACGCGAGCACCCAGCTCGCGTTGCGCGCTGTCTCCTCGAAGCCGGCCGGCACGCTCGCGGTCAGGCGCTTCGGGTCACGCGGGTCGAGCGTGAAGTTGCGCTCCACGCGCTCGGTCGCCGGGTCGATGTAGCTGCCAGACGTCGGCTGCTCGAGCTGTGCGGAGACGATCTCGGCGGGTGCGATCCCGGTCCACAGCGCGATGTGGGGCACCGGGCGGTGGTTCGGCACGGCCACCGGCTCGCACGCGATCTCGTCGCTGATGGCGTGCAGGTCGGCGAGGATGTCCTGCTGCGTGTGCATCGCGCCGCGCAGGCTCTGGATCCGGTCGACCTGGCTGGGTGTGAAGACGATCGCGACGAGGATCGTGACCGCGCCGATCGCGGCCCAGCGGGTGCGCCAGGGGTGGTCGCGGTCGAGCATGAGCCAGCCGAACACGCCCGCGCCGGCGAACACCGCGAGCAGGGCGGCGGGCAGCAGCAGGTAGCGGCCGAGGATCGGCAGGCCGGCGGCGGCGAGGACGCAGAAGGCGCCGATCGAGACGAAGCCCGCCGCGATCGGCAGCGCCGCGCGCCGGCGCATGAACGCGAGCACGAGGATGCCGCCGGCGGCCGCGCCTAGGAGGCCGGGCTCGCGCAGGATCTCGCCGAGCCGTCGTGGGACGGTCAGCGGCACGTCGTCGAGCCCGGTGATCCGCTGGAGGTCCTTCGCGTTGTCCTGCGTGTCGAGCAGGCTGTGCAGCGGGTTGCCCGCGATCACGAGGTCGTGCGCCATCCAGATCAGGGGCGCGGCGGCCGCCCACGGGATCAGGCGCGCGTCGCGCTTCCAGGCGACATAGACGATCGCGAAGCCCCATGCCTCGGGCCGGAGCGAGCCGGCGAGGCCGAGCAGCGTGAGGACCAGGCGCGGGTCCTTGCCGCGCGCCTCGGCGAGGATCGCGCCCAGCACGAGCGCGACGTACGGGATGTCGAAGTACGCCCGCACCCCGAAGCTCAGCACCGGGACGCGGGTGAGGATCAACAGCGCCGCGACGATCCCGGCCGCCGGCCCGAACCAGTGCGCTCCCAGTTCGTAGGTCACCCAGCCGAGCGCGCCGAGGCTCAGGAAGGCGATGATCACCCAGAGCGTCTGGCCGACGTCGCCGAACGGGGTGAGCGCCATCCCGAGCAGCGTCGCGAGCGGGTGTGGCGTGGGCGCGAGCGGCACGTCGAAGTCCGGCTTGCGGCCGTGCAGCAGGTCCCCGCCCCAGAGCAGGCTGTACGCCGTGTCGTAGTTGAGGAAGCCGGCGCCGATGAGGGCGAACGCGACCGCCGCTCCGACCGGGATTCCGATCGCGGCGCGCAGGCCGAGACCGCCTGTCACGCCACTAGACTCAAACGTCCCTTGGCCGCTTCGTTGTACCGCCGTCATCGCCCCCGCACGTTCGCAGACGTGGTCGGGCAGGAGCACGTCGTCCGCACGCTCAGCAACGCGATCGAGCAGGATCGCGTCCACCACGCGTACCTGTTCGTGGGTTCCCGCGGCACGGGCAAGACGTCCATGGCGAAGATCTTGGCGGCGTCGCTGAACTGCCTCAGCGGCGGGCCGACCGTCTCGCCGTGCGGGCAGTGCGAGTCCTGCGTCTCGATCCAGAACGCGACGTCGCTGGACGTCGTCGAGATGGACGCCGCCTCCAACAACTCGGTCGACGACGTCCGTGACCTGCGCGAGCGCGTCGCCTTCGCCCCGGTCGGCGGTGGCTTCAAGGTCTACATCCTCGACGAGGCGCACATGCTCACGCCGCAGGCGTGGAACGCGTTCCTCAAGACGCTCGAGGAGCCGCCGCCGCACACGATCTTCGTGCTCGCGACGACCGAGGCCAACAAGGTCCTGCCGACCGTCGTCGACCGCTGCCACCGCTTCGACTTCTCGCGGCCGTCGGTGCCGCAGATCGCGAACGTGCTCCGCCGCGTGTCCGACACCGAGTCGATCAGCATCCCGGACGAGGCGATCGCGCTGGTGGCCCGCTCCGCGACCGGCTCGTTCCGCGACGCGCTCGGCACGCTGGAGCAGCTGCTCGCCTACTCGGGCTCGGCGATCGCGCTGGACGACGTGCTCGCCGTGCTCGGCGCCGCGGACGCCGACCTGATCTTCGGCGCCGTCGACGCGGTCTCCGCCGGCGACGCGCGCGCCGCGCTGCTCGCCGCCGCCCGCCTGGCCGAGTCCGGACGCGACCTGGGCCGCTTCTTCGGCGACCTGGAAGCCCACGCCCGAGCCCTGATGGTCGTCCAGGTGCTCGGCGACGTCCCGCCCGAGCTCCGCGTGACCACGGAGCAGGACGAACGCCTCGCCCAGCAGGCCGAGCGCGTCGGCCAGGCCGAGGTCGTCCGCCTCCTCGAGCTGATCGCGGCCGCCCTGCGCGCGCTCAAGGACGGCGCCGACGCCCGCACACAGCTCGAGCTGGCGCTCGTCAAGGCGGCGACGCCCGAGCTCGAGCCCTCCGTGAAGGCGTTGCAGGCGCGGATCGCCCGCCTGGAGTCGCGCCCCGCCGCCCCGGCGCCGCGCACGCCCGACCAGCCGCAGACGGCCGCGGGCCGCGCCACGACGACGAGCCAGGCCGCGCCGAGCGAGGGCGCGCCGACGAGCCAGCCGGCGCCGACGGGTCACGCCGCGCCGGGCCAGCCCGCGTCGAGCCAGCCCGCGCCGAGCCAGGCAGCGCCGAGCCAGCCCGCGCCGACGAGCCAGCCGGCGCCGACGGGTCACGCCGCGCCGGGCCAGAGCGCGCCGTCGAGCCAGCCCGCGCCGAGCGAGGGCGCGCCGACCGAGCAGACCGCGCCGACGGGTCACGCCGCGCCGACGGGGCAGCCAGCGCCGATCGGGCAGCCGGCGCCGACGAGCTACGCCGCACAGAGCCAGGGCGCGCCGACGGGTCAGCCCGCGCCGACGCACGCCGCGCCGCCGAGCGAGACCGCGCCGATGGGCCAGGGCGCGCCGCCGAGCGAGACCGCGCCGACGGGTCACGCCGCGCCGAGCCACGCCGCACCGGCCCAGCCCGCGGAGCTGAGCCAGGCCGCTCCGCCGGCCCAGGACGCGCCGGCCACGCACGGTGCTCCCTCCATGCCGGCTGCGCCCGCGCCGGTCGAGCCCGAGGAGGACCGCTCGGCAGAGCCGCCGCCGTACGGGGTTCCGCATCCGTCGGTCGCGCGCGGCGACGCGCCGCCGGCGTTCGGGCAGCCGCGCATCAGCCCGTACGGGCAGCCTCGCGAGGCTGCGCCGGCCCCGGCCGGCGACGCGCACGAGGACGAGGCCGTCCGCGGGCGGACCGCGGTCGCGATCACCGCGCAGGTGGACGGGCAGCCGCCCGTCGAGGTGCGGACGACGCTGCCGGGCGCAGGGAACATGGCGCCCGAGGAGGCGCAGCACGTCGCCGACGAGGCCGCGGCGGCCGTTGCACGCGACCTGGCGACCGAGGCAGACCCGCATCCGGCCGTGGCCGCGGTCGCGGTGGTCGAGCCGGACGTGCCGGCGCCCGCGCCGAGCCTGGGCGTGTCGGTGGAGATCGGTGAGCACTGGAAGGCGGTCGTGGAGTCGCTGCGCGAGGGCACGCCGCTGCTCGCGGCGGCGCTCGACGACGCCGTGCCGGTGCCCGGCGACGACGACGGCCTGCGGCTCGTGTGGCCGGAGGAGTCGGCCTTCATGAAGCGCAAGGCCGAGGCGCCCGCCAATCAGAGCGCGCTCGTGGAGGCCATCCGCGCGGTGACGGGCACGTCGCTGCGGCTCGCGTACGAGCTGCGCGCCGCCGGGTCGCCGCCGCCGGCGGTGCCGTCCGCCGGAGGCGCCGTCGCGCCCGCGGCGCTCTCGGACGAGGATCTTGTACAGCGATTCATGGAGGAGTTCGACGCCGAGCTGCTCCCTGACGAGCCTGAGGAGCAGACCTGATGCCCCAGCCGCCCAACCTGCAGAAGATGCTTGCCGAGGCGCAGGCCATGCTCGCGCAGCAGCAAGAGGCCCAAGAGGCGCTCAAGCAAGAGAAGGTCGACGCCAGCACCGGCGGTGGCTCGGTCAAGATCGTCATGACCGGCGACCTGCGCATCGAGAGCCTCGTGATCGACCCCGACGCGGTCGATCCCGAAGACGTCGAGATGCTGCAGGACCTGATCATCGCGGCTGTCAACGAGGCGATCCGCAAGGCCGAAGAGCTCCAGCAGAGCCGCCTCGGCGGCGCCGAGCAGGGTGGCTTCGACCCGATGAGCGCGCTCGAGTCGCTCGGCCTCGGCGGGATGGGCGGGATGGGCGGCCTCGGCGGCGGCGGAGCCCCGGGCGGCCTGCCCGGCGGCGCGCCCAACCGCGCGGCCCGACGCGCCCAGAAGCGGAAGTAGCGCTTGCTGGCGCCCCCGCTTCAGCGGCTCGTCACCGAGCTCTCGAAGCTGCCGGGGATCGGCAACCGCACCGCCCAGCGCCTCGCGTTCCACATGCTGCGGACGTCCGAGCAGGACGCGTTCGCGCTGGCCGAGGCGATCCGCGACGTCAAGCTCAAGATCACCCTCTGCGAGATCTGCTTCAACCTCGCCGAGGGTCCGCGGTGCGCGATCTGCCTCGACGAGCGCCGCGATGACGGCGTGATCTGCGTCGTCGAAGAGGCCGCCGACGTGATCCCGATCGAGCGCACGCACGAGTTCCGCGGCCGCTACCACGTGCTCGGCGGCGCGCTGTCGCCGATCGACGGCGTCGAACCCGAGGACCTCCGGCTCGGCCAGCTCTACGCCCGCGTGAGCGGCCTGCGCGAGGTCGTGCTCGCGACGAACCCGACCACGACCGGCGAGGCGACGGCCCTGCACATCGCCGCGGCCCTGCACGAACGCGTCCCCGAAGTGGCCGTGACGCGCCTCGCCAGCGGCCTGCCCGTCGGCGGCGACCTCGAGTACGCGGACGAGGTCACGCTCGGCCGCGCCTTCTCGGGCCGCCGCGCGCTGTAGCGCCTCGGCACGAGGACGCGGCGGCGCCGCGAGACGCGCGGGACGGGGGTGAGGCGCGCGCGGCGGGGGTGAAGCGCGCGCGGCAGGGGCGAGGCGCTCGCGGCGCGGCCCTAGCGGCCGGTGTCGTCCTTGCCCGCCGGCGCGGCGGCGTCCGCGGCCTTGAGCGCGCGCGTCACGGCCGCCTCGGCGCGACGGACCCGCGCGCGGGACCGCGTCCAGGCGCGGCGGCTCTTGTTGTCCGCGGCCCGCTGGAGGTCGCGGTACGCACCGGCCGTGGTGCGCAGCGCGGCGACGAGGCGTTCGCCGCCCGGCGCGTCCGGAGCCAGCGGCTCGAGCTGGTTCGCGGCCTTCGTGTACGCGTCCTTGAGGCGCTCGGCCGCGCGCGACTGCCCGGCGGGGGTCTTGGCCCGGCGGATCGCGGTGCGGTCGGCGACGCGGGTGGTGTCGAGCTCGCGGGTGGCGGCCGGGAGGCGTTGCTGGAAGGCGATCGCGCGGCTCGGCGGGAGCGTCTCGGCGTCGTCGACGCTCACGGCGCGCACGCCGTTGAGGCAGCCGACCGGGATGTCGCCGCCATTGCCCTGGACCGCGCAGGCGACGGTCACGACGCCGCGCGTGGTCGGCAGCACGGCCGCGTCGAGGTGCCACTTGCCCGCGGTGAGCCCGCGGTAGAACCACGCGGGCACGCCGCCGATCCGGCCGGGCGCGGGCTTGGGGGCGTCCGCGCGCAGCGCCTCGGGGAGCAGCGTGCCGTCCTCCGCCGGCGCGAGGCTGGCCACGGCGACGATGCTCAGGCCGGGATAGGGCGAGAAGCCGATGGTCGCGTGCCGCTGGAAGCCCGGCACCTCGGGCGCGAGGCCCACGCGCGTCCAGCCCTGGTCGGCCTGCACGCGCAGTCGCCCGAGCGCCGCGGATTCGTCGGCGCCGCCGTCGGTGCGCGGCGCCTCGGACTCGGATTCGGGCGCGTCGTCGCGCAGCCCGCCGGCGACGGTCTTCGACAGGGCGAACCCGGCCGCGATCGCGGCGACGACCACCAGCGCGGTGGCCGCCCATCGGAGCTTCATGTTCGGCACGCGCTCGCCCGGATCATC
Source organism: Solirubrobacter pauli (assembly GCF_003633755.1). GTDB lineage: Bacteria > Actinomycetota > Thermoleophilia > Solirubrobacterales > Solirubrobacteraceae > Solirubrobacter > Solirubrobacter pauli. Next base: position 1,685,658 of record NZ_RBIL01000001.1, on the reverse strand, counting down.
CGGAGGAGTCGAAGTCCTTGCCGACGAAGCCCGGGTTCTTCTTGACCGGGGCCTGCGGCGTGGACGGACGGTACGGCGCGACCGGGGTCGACCGGCGCGGGGCGACGGTCGGTGCAGGCGCGACGACGCGCGGCTGCGAGCGCACGACCGGCGCCGGCGACGTCCGCCGCGGCGTGGCCTTCTTCTTGGCCTTGCGTGCCTTCACGCCGTGCAGCGTCGGCAGCGCGGGCACCGTGGACAGCTTGACGGCGGTGGTCTCCGGCACACCGCCCGCGCTGATCTCGCGCACGCTGTCGGGCGCCGGCGAGCCGCCCTTGACGGCGTTCGCCGACGACGGCGCGGACGCGGGGGAGACCGGCTCGGGGCCGCTCTGCAGCGCCGCGCCGATGGACAGCGCGAGCACGAACCCCGCGACGGCGAGCAGGAGCGCGATGGCGACCGGCCCGGCGGAGCGGCGGCGGTCACGGAGAGGTCTGGCGATGGCGGTCATGAGGCGATCACTTCGGGCACGCGGTGTACTTGCCGCGCGCGGACAGGCAGCGGTCCAGGCGATAGGGCGCCTTGCCGCGGCGGATGATGAACAAAGTCGACTTCCCGTAGTAGCCCGCCCGGCGCACGCGCACCTCGAGCCTGGTCTTCGCCCGCAGGTTGCGCTCGAACGCGCGCACCCGGACCTTCGCCTGCTTGGTCGTGTACTTCTTGCGCGGGCACCCGGAGCCCTTGCACGTGACCGTGATCGTCGCGCGCTTGGGCGCACGCACCGACAGGAGCGTGATGTTCGCGCCCGTCGTGCTCAGCCGGCCGCGCATGCGCACCTTCGGCGCCGGCCGGAGCGTGCGCAGGTTCTGGCCCTGGGTCTGCAGGACCGGACCCTGGTTCTGCACCGGGACCGGCGGAGCCTCGAAGGCCTCGGGGGTCGGCACCGGCGTCGGGACGGGCGTCGGCGCCGGGGTCGCCGCGGGCGGCGGGGGCGGCGGGGTCGGGACGGGCGTCACGGCGGCCGTCGCGTTCGAGACGGCGTCGTCGCGGTCACGGCCGGAGCCGACCGAGAGCCACACGCGCATGAACTGGCCACCGTCCGCCGGCTGGAGCACGTACGCCGAGTTGGAGCCGTTCTGGACGACGTCGCACGACCACCAGTCGCGCGGCGAGCTGCAGCGCAGCCACGCCCAGTTCGGCGGGGCGTTCGGAGGCGTCCACGCGGCCGACGCGGTGAGCCGCTGCCCCGGCTGCAGCGTCCCGCTGATGGTCGGATTGCGCGTGATGTCCGCCGCCAGCGCGACCGCGGGCAATGCCGCGAGCGCGACCACCGCGCCCACCGCCGCCCTGCCGGCGGCCCTGCCCCTGGTCCGCGCCACGTTTGTCGATCCCAACTCTGCCACCCTCAGACGTTGTCTCCCGACGCAACATCTTGAGGCCCAATGCCCCGGGTGGCAAGTCGATCACTCGTCCAGGGCAAGCGCGACTCTAGACTTGCGGGCGTGTCCGGCACCGTGGTGATGAAGTTCGGCGGCACGTCCGTCGCCGACGCAGAGCGCATCAAGCGCGCGGCGAGGCGGATCGTGTCCGCTCGCGAGCAAGGCCATCGAGTCGTCGCCGTGCTGTCCGCGCGCGGGAAGACGACGGACGAGCTGATCTCCGCGGCCGAAGAGGTATCCACGAACCCGGACCCGCGCGAGATGGACATGCTGCTGTCCACCGGCGAGCGGATCAGCTGCGCGCTGTGCGCGATGGCGATCAACGACCTCGGCCACCGCGCGATCAGCCTCACGGGCTCGCAGGCCGGCATCGTCACGGACACGAGCCACACCAAGGCGCGCATCCTCGACGTGCGCGCGGACCGCATCCACGAGGCGCTCGACGAGGACCTGATCGTGCTCGTCGCCGGCTTCCAGGGCGTCTCGACCGCCCGCGACGTGACGACGCTCGGCCGCGGCGGCTCGGACACCACCGCCGTCGCGCTCGCCGCCGCGCTGGACGCCGAGGTGTGCGACATCTACACGGACGTCGCCGGCGTCTACAGCGCCGACCCGCGGATCGTCCCGGACGCGCGCAAGCTGCCCGTGGTCTCCTTCGAGGAGATGCTCGAGATGTCGGCGTCCGGCGCCGGCGTCCTCCAGCTGCGGTCCGTGGAATACGCACGCAACCACAACGTCCGCATTCATTGCCGGTCCTCGTTCACCGAGGCCCCCGGAACCCTTGTGGTCGGAGAAGAGGAGACGATGGAACGCCCGCTGATCACCGCCGTCACGCACTCGCGCGACGAGGCACGCCTCACGCTGCTCGGCGTACCGGATCACCCGGGCGTGTCCGGCCGCATCTTCACCGCGCTCGCCGAAGCGAACATCAACGTCGACATGATCATCCAGGACGAGCCGGATGACGAGGGCGCCGAGGCGCACATGTCGTTCACCGTCCCGCGCACGGACCTGCGCCAGGCGCGCGCCGCGCTGGACCCGGTGGCGGCGGACGTCGGCATCCGCGCGATCTCCGAGAACAAGGAGATGGGCAAGGTCTCCGTGGTCGGGGCGGGCATGAAGTCGCACCCGGGCGTCGCCGCCAAGGTCTTCGCCACCCTCGGCGACCAGGGCATCAACATCGAGATGATCTCGACGTCCCCGATCAAGATCTCGTGCGTCGTCGCGCAGGACGCGGTCGACCGCGCCGTGCGCGCCCTGCACGAGGCGTTCGAGCTCGGGGCGGACCAGATCGAAGTCGAGCACCCGTTCGGAGCACCCGCATGAGCCAGTACCGAGTCGCAGTCGTGGGCGCCACCGGCGCCGTGGGCACCGTCATGCTCGCCAAGCTCAAGGAGCGCGACTTCCCGGCCGCGGAGATCGTCCCGTTCGCGTCCGAGCGCTCGGCGGGCAAGGAGCTCGAGGGCTTCGGCACGATCCGCGCGCTCACCGACGAGAACATCCAGGGCTTCGACCTCGCGCTCTTCAGCGCGGGCGCGACCACGTCCCGCGAGTGGGCGCACAAGTTCGTCGACGCCGGCGCGGTCGTCGTCGACAACTCGAGCGCGTTCCGCCGCGACCCGGAGATCCCGCTCGTGGTGTCGGAGGTCAACCCCGAGGCGCTCGAGGACCACAAGGGCCTGATCGCGAACCCGAACTGCTCGACGATGCAGCTGATGGTCGCGCTCAAGCCGATCCACGAGGCCGTCGGCATCGATCGCCTGAACGTCTCCACCTACCAGTCCGTGTCGGGCACCGGGGTGAAGGCCGTCAAGGAGCTCGAGGACCAGACGCGCGCCGCGCTGGACGGCGAGGCGCTGCCGGCGCCAACGGTCTACCCGCACCACATCGCGTTCAACGTGCTGGGCGGCGCCGGGAACTTCCCCGAGGGCGACGACCACACCGACGAAGAGCGCAAGATGATGTTCGAGACGCGCAAGATCCTCGGCGACGAGCGCATCAAGATCGCCGTCACCTGCGCGCGCGTGCCGGTGCGCAGCTCGCACTCGGAGTCGGTGACGCTGGAGACGCGCGAGGACCTCACGGTCGAGGCGGCGCGCGAGCTGCTCGCCAACCAGCCCGGGCTCGTCCTCGTCGACGACCCGAGCACGCACAGCTACCCGACCGCGCTCGACAGCGCCGGCCGCGACGAGGTGTTCGTCGGCCGTCTGCGCCGGGACCCCACGCATCCGCGTGGCCTGCAGCTGTGGGTCGTGAGCGACAACCTGCTCAAGGGCGCGGCGACCAACGCGGTGCAGATCGCCGAGGTGCTGCACGAGCGGTCGCTGGTCCGGGTTTCGACACCCGCCTGAGCGGCAATACATACTTCACGCCGTACTTCAACTTCAGGACGGCAAGGGGTACGAAACATGACAGGGCGGGCCGCGAGGCCCGCCCTTCGTCTTTCCGGGGTAGTGCGGGGGCATGCGCCTGTATCCCGCGTCCGCCGTGGCCCGGACCCGCACGCTGACGCGTGATCTGATCGTCCTCGGCCTGCTGGTCGTCTTCGCCTGGACGGGCATGAAGGTGCACGACGGCATCCTCGAGCTGACCTCGGTCGGCCGGAGCATCCAGGACTCCGGCCGCGCGATCTCCGCGACCACCCGCAACACCGCCAGCGCGGTCGACGGCGCGTTCGCGGACGCCGGCAGCGCCGTCAGCGGCATCCCGCTCGTCGGCGAGCAGCTCGGCGGGACGCTGCGGCGGGCGCCGGCGGGCGCGACGAGCGCCCTGCGGTCCACCGGCGACGAGCAGGGCGCGCGGATCGTGCGCCTGGGCGTCGAGCAGGTCAACAAGACCGAGACCGCCGCCAACTGGGCGGGCCGGCTCGTCTTCGCGCTGCCCGCGCTGGTCCTCCTGGCGTGGTTCCTGCCCGGCCGCGTGCGGCTGGTGCGCGGGATGGTCGTCGCCGACCGCACGCTGCGCGACGCGCCTGAGCACATCCTCGCCGCCCGCGCCGCGTACAACCTGCCGTACGAGACCCTGCGCCGCTACACCCAGGACCCGTTCGGGGACCTCGCCGACGGTCGCCACGGCGCGCTCGTGAAGGCGCTGCGCCAGGAGTCCGGCCTGCCGTAGAGGTAGCCGCCAACGTGCGTCGGAGTGGCGTCAGAACGCGGCGGAGAACGCCATCGGAAGGGAGCCGCCGCACCGGCAATCTCGTCGGTGCAACGTCAATCCCTCCCCAAGGAACCCCATGCACCGCAAGCTCCTCGTCGGCGCGCTCGCCGCCACCGCCGCCGTCGCGGCCATCCCGTCGGCCGCCAACGCCGCGACCTGCAACTACAGCAGCGCCAGCAAGCAGATGGAGATCCGCTACCGCGCCGGCGAGACCGCCCTGACGGTCAAGCCGGGCGGCACGATCCAGTACACCGACGGCAACAGCCTGCTCAACTGCTTCGACTCGACCACGGGCAGGGCGGCCACGCCGGCCACGACGGCCAAGCTGCTGATCAAGGCGCCGACGGGCGCCGGCGCGGCACCCCAGCTGACGATCCTCGACGAGTCCACGGCGACCTTCGCGGACTTCAACCGCCAGCTGGACATCTTCGTCCTCACCGGCACCAACGACCAGCTGCGCCTCCAGCGCGGCCCGCGCAAGGACCTCATCCACCTGATGGACCAGAGCGGCGGCCTGGCGATCGGGCCGATGATCGACCTGGACTTCAACGGCGAGCCCGACGTGCGGATGACGACCAACAACAGCCTCGTGCGGGTGGACGCCGGCGGTGGCGACGACGCGGTCGACGCCACCGGTGTGGTCAGCTACCGCACGTCCCTGTTCGGCGAGGGTGGCAACGACTTCCTGTTCGGCACCAAGCAGGCCGACGTGATCGACGGCGGCCTGAACACCGACACGGCGTCGCGGGACTTCAAGGACTCGATCACGTCGATCGAGACGCTCCTCTAGGGCGATCGAACGCGGCAGCCGGCTTCGCCGGCGCCATGCGCGATCGCTTGAAGATCGCTTCGCGGATCTTCTAGGCGACCCCTGCGACCACCGACGTCGACCAGTCGATCACCGACGTCGGCTTGACGACGTGCTTGCCCATCCCCAGCTCCTTCGGCTCCAGGCCCAGAGCGAGGCCGAGCAGCTGGGGGAGGTGCAGCACCGGCATGTGCAGCGACCGGCCGACCGCGGCGGCCGCCGCGGGCTGCTGCAGGTCCAGGTTCAGGTGGCACAGCGGGCACGGCGTGACCAGGCAGTCGGCGTTCGCGTCGGTCGCGTCGGCCACGTGCCGGCCGGCCTGCTTGAGCGAGGCCTCCTTGTTCATGGTGATGATCGGGAAGCCACAGCACTTGTACTGGCCGGCGTAGTCGACGACGGTGCCGCCGAGCGCCTCGATCAGCAGGTGCAGGTACGTGTCCCGCGGGTGCTCCGGGTCGATCCCGAGCCGGCTGGTCGGGCGGACGATGTAGCAGCCGTAGAACGGCCCGACGCGCAGGTCCGTCAGCGGTCGCTTGACCCGCCGGCGCACCTCGTCGAGCCCCATCTCCTCGACCAGCAGCCACAGCAGGTGCTTGTTGACGATCCCCTTCCGGTAGGTCAGCCCCTCGGCGGCGAGCGTCGCGTTGACGTGGTCGCGGTAGGGCGTGTTGCCGTCCAGGCGCTCCTGGCACTCGCTCTGCGCGCCCTGGCAGGTCGAGCAGATGTTCATCATCAGCTCGGCGCCGCCCGCGATCTCCTGCTGGGCGAGCGCGAACGTGCGCGCGTTGAGCGTGTCGGCGAGCTCCTGGTTGTGCTCGGCGATCACACCGGCGCCGCAGCAGGCCGCGCGGTCGAGCTCGACCAGCTCGATGTCCAGCAGCGGCGCCACGCGCGCCATCGAGCCGTGCAGCTCGGGGGCGAAGCCGCGGCTCACGCAGCCGGGCCAGTACGCGACCTTCATGACGCGTCCTCCTCCTCGCCGGCGACGTACAGGTTCAGCTCGTAGCGCTCCTCGCGCCCCTCGATGTCGCGGAAGATCCGCTGGACCTCCTTCGGCGCCTTGTGCTTGTGCAGCAGCGCCCCGCCCGGGGTGACCTTGCCGCGCTGCAGGGCCCGCAGGATGATCGGCAGCGAGCCGACGAGCTCCGGCACCGCGCGCGGGTGCAGCTTGCCGCCGTAGGAGTCGGGCAGCAGGTCGGCCTCGTGCAGGAGCCCGTTCTTCTCGATGTTCTTGACGAACGCGACCTCGTGCCGGTGGCCGTTGTTGCGGTCCTCGATGTGGTGGTCGTCGCCGGCGATCCGCCGCAGCCGCATGATCTGCGACATCGGCGCCACGCCCTTCGGGCACGCCTCGACGCAGTTGAAGCAGTGCGTGCAGTCGTAGAGGCCGTGCGGATCCTCGGCCAGGTCGCGCACGCGCGCCTCCTGCTGGCCGTCGCGCGGGTCGCCGACGAAGCGGTAGGCCTTGGCCATCGCCGCCGGCCCGATGAACAGCGGGTCGACCTCCATCGAGAGGCAGTCCGAGACGCACGCACCGCACTGGATGCAGGCCATCGTCTGCGTGACGTCGATCATGTTGTCGGGCGGCACGACGTACTCGCGCTCGGGCGGGTCGCCGTCCGGGATCAGCCACGGCGTGACGCGCTGGATCTTCTTCCAGTGCACCGCGTCCATGTCGACGATCAGGTCCTTGAGGACGGGCATGTTGCCCATCGGCTCGACGACGATGGCGCCGTCGGCCGCGGTCGCCTGCGCCTCGTCGAGGTGCGTGCGGCAGGCGAGGTTGGGCTTGCCGTTGATGCGCACGCCGCAGGACCCGCAGATGCCGGCGCGGCAGGCGCAGCGGATGCCGATCGAGCCGTCCTGACGATCCCGGGCCTGCAGCACGCCGTCGAGCACCGAGCGGTTGCCGTCGAGGTCGACGGAGAAGTCCTCCCAGTGGGCCGCATCACCGTGCTCCGGCGAGTAGCGGCGGATGCGGAGCGTGTAGTCAGGCACTAGTACGTCCTCTCTTGCGGCTCCCACTGAGTGATGGTCACGGGCGAGTAGCTGATGCGCGGGGCGTCGTCGCCGTCGCGCGACTCCTCGATGTGCTTGAGCCAGTGCTCGTCGTCGCGCTTGGGGAAGTCCGTGCGGAACTGCGCGCCGCGCGACTCCTTGCGCTCGAGCGCGCCGACGACGATGCACTCGGCGACGTCGAGCATGTAGCCCAGCTCGAGCGCGCCGAGCACGTCCTGGTTGAAGACCTTGCCGTGGTCGTCGATCGTCGCGTCGGAGGCCTCTTCCTTCAGGCGCCGGATGATCGCGTGCGCCTCCGTCAGCCCCGCGTGGTCGCGGAACACGGCCACCTTCTCGTTCATCATCGTGCCGAGCTCCTCGCGGATCTCCGACACGCGGCGCCCGCCCGAGCGGCGCAGGATCTGCGCGATCGACCGCTCCTCGTCGTGCAGCTGCGCGCGCGACGGCACCGGCTTCTTCATGCCCGCGGCGCGCTGGGCGGCGTGCTCGCCCGCCCGGCGGCCGAAGATCAGCGTGTCCAGCAGCGAGTTCGCGCCGAGGCGGTTGCCGCCGTGCACGGAGACGCACGCCACCTCGCCCGCGGCGTACAGGCCGTCGACCGACGTGCGGCCGTGGACGTCGGCCTTCACGCCGCCCATGATGTAGTGGCAGCCGGGGCGGATCCGGATCGGCTCGCGCGTGATGTCCACGCCCGCGAAGTCGCGGCCGATGTTGACGATCTCGCGCAGCGCCTCGAGCGTGCGCTTGCGCGGCACCTTCGTGATGTCCAGCGCGACCGTGCCGTCCTCGAAGCCGCGCCCCTCGTCGATCTCGGTCTGCTCGGCGCGCGAGACCACGTCGCGCGAGGCGAGCTCGAGCTTGTTCGGCGCGTACTTCTCCATGAAGCGCTCGCCGTCGGCGTTGTAGAGGTGCGCGCCCTCGCCGCGGGCGCCCTCGGTGATCAGGATGCCCACGCCCGCGAGCGTCGTCGGGTGGTACTGGACCATCTCCATGTCCATCAGCGGCGCGCCGATCCGGTAGGCCTGCGCCATCCCGTCGCCCGTGCAGATGAGCGCGTTGGTGGACGGCTTGAAGCACTGGCCCGCGCCGCCGGACGCGAGGATCGTCGACTTCGCGCTGAACGGCTCGATCGCGCCGTCGCGGATGTTGCGCGCGACCGCGCCGACGCAGCGGCCGTCGTCGTCCTGCACGAGGCCGGTGATGAACCACTCCTCGTAGCGGTCGATCTGGTCGTGGTGCTTCATCAGCTGCTCGTAGAGCACGTGCAGCAGCGCCTGGCCGGTGATGTCGGCGATGTAGTACGTGCGCGCCGCCGACGCGCCGCCGAACGCGCGGGTCCCGAGCCGGCCGTCGGCGGCGCGGTGGAACGTGACGCCCGCGTGCTCGAGCCACAGCACCTCGTTCGGCGCCTCCCGGCACATGATCTCGATCGCGTCCTGGTCGCCGAGGTAGTCCGAGCCCTTGATCGTGTCGAACGCGTGCGACTCCCACGAGTCGTCCGGGTTGAGCGCGGCGTTGATGCCACCCGCCGCCGCGTTCGAGTGCGACCGGACCGGGTGGACCTTGGACATGATCGCCACCGTCGCGCCCTGTCGCGCTGCCGCCAGTGCGGCTCGCTGTCCGGCGAGACCGGCGCCGATGATCAGCACATCATGCGCGGGCATGCGCGGACCATATAGATCCGGCGCAGCGAATGTAACGTTCGTTACGAGGGGGCGAGACGCGCCTGCAACGCGCGTGAGACCTGGTCGAGCGTGACCACGCCGCGCAGGCGGCCCTCGGCGTCCACGGCCATCAGCGCGCCGAGGCGGCGCAGCGGCTCGGACGTGATCAGCGACTCCAGCGGCGTGTCCGTGCGGACCTGCTCGGAGTCGGCCACGAGGGAGCGGACCGGCACGGACCCGTCTTCGTGCAGCGTCGCGTGCTCGACCGCCGCGCGGTGCGCGAGGCCGACGAAGCGGCCGTCGGCCTCGACGACCGCGAACCAGGGCCAGCCCTGGTAGCGCAGGAAGAACTCGTCGTAGGCGCGCTCGGCGGTGATCTCCGCGGGGATCGTCACCGGCTCGGCGTCCATGATGTCGCCCGCGGTGATGCCTTCCAGGCGGGTGACGAAGTTGCTCTGGGAGATCGCCGCGCGCGCGGCGCCGCCGAGCATCCAGCCGAGCACGATGTACCAGAGGCCGCCGAACGCGTCGCTGGACGTGATCAGGATGTAGACGCCGTAGGCCATCATCAGCGCGGCGAAGCCCTGGCCCAGGTAGGCCGAGAACTTGGTCGCGCCGTGGCGGTTGCCGGTCAACTGCCACGCGATCGCGCGGGTGATGCGGCCGCCGTCGAGCGGGAACGCGGGGATCATGTTCAGCACGAACAGGGCCGTGTTCGCCAGCGCGCTGAACGCGACGACGACCTCGATCAGCGTGCCCGACCGCTCCGTGAAGAACGCGGCGTCGACCGCGCCCTCGACGCCGGACATGCCGAACGCGGCCGCGGTGAAGACGATCGCGAGGATCAGCGTGACGGCCGGGCCGGCGGCGGCGACGCGGAACTCCTCGCCGGGCGTCTCGGAGTCGCGGTCGGCGCTCATGAAGCCGCCGAAGAAGAACAGGTCGATGCCGCCGACGCCGATGCCCTCACGGCGCGCGGCGAACGCGTGCCCGAGCTCGTGCAGGACGATCGAGCCGAAGAAGATGACGGCGGCGATGACCGCGGCGATGAACCCCTGGCCGGACGTCGTGATGGCGTCGTCGAACGAGTTGTTGAGCCAGAAGATCCAGAAGAACAGGATCAGGAACCACGACGGGTGGACCCCGACGCGGAAGCCGAACAGCCGGAAGAGTTGGAGTGAAGCGCCGCCGCCGAACAAGGTGAGATTGATGGTGACAGGCAGATGACCGGCCCGGACTTCGTAGTCTGCTGCGAATGGCCACCACCGTCACCGTCACCGGGGCGGCCGGGCAGATCGGCTACGCGCTGCTCTTCCGGATCGCATCCGGTCAGCTGCTCGGCCCTGACAAGCCCGTCCACCTGAACCTCCTCGAGATCCCCCAGGGCGTCAAGGCCGCTGAGGGCACCGCCCTCGAGCTGTTCGACTCCGCCTTCCCGCTGCTCGCCGGGATCGACGTCTACGACGACGCCAAGCAGGCGTTCGACGGCGCGAACATCGCGTTGCTCGTGGGCGCGCGCCCGCGTACGAAGGGCATGGAGCGGGCCGACCTGCTCGAGGCCAACGGCGGCATCTTCAAGCCGCAGGGCGAGGCGATCGCCGCCGGCGCGGCCGACGACATCAAGGTGCTCGTGGTCGGCAACCCGGCGAACACGAACGCGCTGATCGCCGCCTCCAACGCGGACGGCGTGCCCAAGGAGCGCTTCACGGCGATGACGCGCCTGGACCACAACCGCGCGATCGCCCAGCTCGCCCAGAAGACCGGCGCGCCGGTGTCCGAGATCACCAACATGACGATCTGGGGCAACCACTCGCCGTCGATGTACCCCGACCTGTTCAACGCGAAGGTCAAGGGCGAGCGGGCCTGGGACGCCGTCGGTGACGAGGCCTGGGTCGCCGACGAGTACATCCCGCGCGTGGGCAAGCGCGGCGCGGAGATCATCGAGGCGCGCGGCGCGTCCTCGGCCGCCTCCGCCGCCTCCGCGGCGATCGACCACGTCTACGACTGGGTCAACGGGACCAAGGACGGCGAGTGGGTGTCGATGGCCGTGCCGTCGACCGGCGCCTACGGCGTGCCGGAGGGCATCATCAGCTCGTTCCCGGTCACGGTGTCCGGTGGCGAGTACACGATCGTCGAGGGCCTGGACGTGCCGGAGTTCTCGCAGCAGCGCATCGACAAGACGGTCGCCGAGCTCCAGGAGGAGCGCGAGGCCGTCGCCAAGCTCGGCCTGGTCTAGAGCTTCTTCAGGAAGACGTTGCCCGGGCCGGTCGGGTGGTCGTAGACGTCGCGTTTGACGCTCCACGCCACCCACCGGTCCGTGAGCGCGATCTCGCCCTCGGGCCAGCGGCGCTTGCCGTAGCGGTCCAGGCGCTTGAGCACCTTGCCGTTCAGGTCGGTGAGCAGCAGCCGCTCCGGCCCGACGTTCTCGTCGACGGTGATGAACGCGGCCCGGCCGCCCGCCGTCGCCACGGTCGAGCTCCACGCCGCCTTGGCCAGGACGCGACGGCGCGGGTCGGCGAGCGAGAAGGCCACCACGCGGCCGCCTTCGGCGGCGACGACGTTGCCGCGCTCGTCGAGGTCGAACTCGCCCCACGCGCGAGCGCCCTTCGCCGGGGTGAGCGACGCGACCGCCGCGCCGGTGGCGCGGTCGGCGATCACGAGCTTCCCGCTGCCACCACACGGAGCGGTGCGCCAGGCGACGTACGGCCCCGCGATCCGGACCTGGCACGGGTCGTCGGAGGCGATCTTGCGGCCGTCGAGGTACACCCCGCCGCATGGGGGTTCGCCGTTCATCCCGATCACCACCGTGTCACCGTCCGCGGCGGTGGTGGCGTACGCGCCGGCGCAGCCGAGCGGGTTGGTGAACGCGCCCCCGGTCGAGACCAGCGGCTGGACGCTGGCCTCGCTCCCACCCGAGTCGCCGTCGCCCCCGGGGAGCTGCCGCGACTCGTCGAGCGTGTACGCCAGGCGGGTGGCGGACGCGCTCACCGCGCCCGGCGTGCCGCCGAACTGGCGCCTCTCGCCCTTGCCGGTCATGCGCTCGAAGCGCGCGACGATCCGGCCGTCGACCTTCACCGCGCCGGAGCCGTCGCTGTACTCGGTCCCCCAGACGACGCTGTCGCCGGAGATCGTCGGTCCGGCGAACGCCATGCCGTCGTACGTCTTGGCCGCCGCGGGTGAAGCGGCAGCCAGCAGGATGAGCAACGCGGAGGTGAGCGCTCGCATGAGCGCTCACTTACCCATTAACTACTGCGCGACGCCTTCGCGCAGGTGCCAGCCACGACCGGACTTGGTGACCTTGCCCTCTTCGGCCAAGCCGGGCATCACGCGGTAGAGGTAGTTCTGCTGGATGCCCATCGCCTCGGCCAGCTCCGGGATGGTGATGCCGGGGCGCTCCTTGACCAGGTCCAGCGCCTGCGTGGCACGGGTGCCGGCACCGCCCTTGGGCCGGCCGCGACGGCCGCTGCCGGAGCCCTCGCTGCGACGACGGCGAGGGGAGCTGGAAGCGCCCGCCGCCGCGGGCTTGGCGGCGCGCGTGCCGGTGGTGCCGTTGCCGATCCCGCTCAGCGCGCTCTCGGCGGCCTGGAGCAGCTCGTACTCCTCGACGTACGGCTTGAGCTCCTTCAGCCGCGCCTGGATCTCCTTGCGCTTCTCGTCGAGAAAGTCGGCCATCTGAGTGTGACTCCGAGCTAGGGCATTAACCGGTCAATTCGGAACGGTAGACCACGGCTACCGTCAATGCCGCACGGACCGTTGCCGGTCAGCGTTCCAGCAGCGCTTTGAGTTGTTGGAGTGACCGTTGCGCCTCGCGTTCGGGGACACCGCCGACCACCACCCGGCTGGCCGCGGCGCCGAGGAACCCACCCGGTGCCTTGAACTCGTTCTCGTACTCGAAGTGGGTGCCTTCACCCTTCTCGGTGAGGCGGTACGCGGTGCGTGCGTATGACCCCGCCGGGCCCTTGCCCTCCCACGTGGCGGCGCGCGGCCGGTCGGCTTCGGTGAGCGTCCAGTGCACCTTGAAGTTCGCGTGACGCAGGCACAACGTCTGGTCCATCTCGTACCCCATGCGCGGCTCACCGGAATCCGTGCGATTGACCTTGCGGTGAATCGTCACCCACTCATGCAGCCGTTCCGGGTCGAGCATGACCTCATACACCTCGTCCGGAGGTGCGTCGATGTCGATCTGCGCACGCACCAACGTCATCGGGGTTGCACCTCCATGTCACGCAACGCTCGTTCCACCGCGGCCTCGAACCGGTGCAGTCTCACCCCGAACGTCGCGGCGGCATCGTCGTCGCGGGGGAGCAGGTCGTGCTCGAGTGACTCCATCAGCGGCTCGATCAGCCCGGGGTCCTCGCCCGCGACGGCGGCGGCCACCACCGACGCCACGGGCGTGAGGTTGAACGACAACGGCAGGGACAGGCGATCGACCATCATCACGTCAGCGATACGGCGCATGAGCTCCTGGTAGCTCATCACGTCCGGCCCGCCGAGGTCCCACGAGCGGCCCGCGTGGCGCGGGGCGAGCGTCGCGGCGCTCGCGAGGAACTCGAGCACGTCGCGTCCGTCGATCGGCTGCGTACGGTGCACGCGCCACGCCGGCAGCGCGAGCACGGGCAGGCGCTCGATCAGCCGGACGAGGAAGCGGAACGAGCGCGAGCGCGCGCCGACCACGAGCGACGCGCGCAGGGCGACCGACTCCGGCACGGCGTCCAGCAGCGCCTGCTCGACGGTCAGGCGCGACGCCAGGTGGCGCGAGATCGTGCCGTCGTGGGGCACGAGCCCGCCGAGGTAGACGACCCGGCGCACGCCGGCCGCGGCCGCCGCGGCGGCGAACGTCTCGGCCTGGCGGCGCTCGACGTCCACGAACGAGGCGCCGACGCCCTCCATCGAGTGGATCAGGTAGTACGCGACGTCCACGCCGTCCAGCGCGCGGTCCAGGCCCGCGCCGGAGGTCGCGTCGCCGAGCACGAGGTCGTCGACCTCGGCTCCGGCCGCACGGACGCGCTCCGCCGAGCGGGCGAAGCCACGAACGCTGTGGCCGTCACGGATCAGGCGCGGCACGAGTGCCGCGCCGACGTAGCCCGACACGCCGGTTACCAGGGTTTGCAAGCCGCCGCCCATGCTCCCCAGCCTGACAGGCCCGAAAACCACGCAGATTGCGGGGTGGCGATCCCGCAAAGCCCGCATAAAACCGCCAAAAAGCCCGTATTTGCGGGGTCTTCACGGAATACCTGCGTTTTGCGGAAGTGCCGCTCGGGGAGGCCTTGAAGGACCCCGGCGGCTCCGCTTTGATCGCCCCTGTCGTTGTGACCGAGTCGTGAACGAGGGGTTCTTCCGGGTGTCAGCAGTTGCCACGCCGCCGCGTGCCAAGAGGTCGAAGAAGGTGTCGTGCGAGGACTGCTTCTTCGCACGTAACGGCCTCTGCGCGTTGAACCTTGACGAGGCGTGCCCCACCTACCGCCCCGATCATCCGGACGGGCTGCGGCCGCCGAGCCAGATGCGCTTCGTGTTCCGCCAGGAGCGCCGGCGCCAGGCCGCCTGGGCGTTCCCGTCCGCCGAGGAGCAGGCCGCGCTGCACGGCTAGTACCCTTCTCGGCGGTGTGCCGGGAAGTCTGGTCGGCGTCTCGTCGTCGACCCCTGAGGTGCACTTCCTGTGGCATTCGCCATCGCAGTCTTCGTCGTCGCGCTCGCGCTGATCGCGTCCGAGCGCGTCGACCGCACGAAGATCGCCCTGCTGGGCGCGACCCTCGTCGTGCTCGCCGGCACGCTCGACCAGGAGCAGGCGATCGAGGCGGTGGACTTCAACACCATCGGCCTGCTCGTCGGCATGATGATCATGGTCCGGGTCACCGAGACCACCGGCGTCTACACATGGCTGGCGATCCGTGCCGGGCAGCTCTCACAGGGTCGCCCGCTCGTGCTCGTGCTCGCGCTGGCGGTCACCACCGCCGTGCTGTCGGCGTTCCTGGACAACGTGACGACGATCCTGCTGATCGTCCCGATCACGTTCCTGTTGGCCGACGCGCTCGACATCGACCCGGTGCCGTTGATCGTGATCGAGATCGTGGCGTCGAACCTCGGCGGCACGGCCACGTTGATCGGCGATCCGCCGAACATCCTCATCGCCGGCCACACCGGCCTGTCGTTCGGCGCGTTCATCGCCAACCTCGCGCCGATCGTGATCCTCACGCTGGCGGTCGTGATCCCCGGGCTGTACTTCGCGTTCCGCTCGCGCCTGCGGATCGCGCCCGAGGCGCGCGAGCAGGTCATGGCGCTGGACGCGGCCAAGTCGATCGAGGACGCCGGCGAGGCCAAGCGCACCGTCCCGATCCTCGTGCTGACGATCCTCGTGTTCTTCATCCACAAGCCGCTGCACCTGGAGCCCGCGACGGTCGCGCTCGCCGGTGCCGCGGTCACGCTGCTCCTGAGCCGGCAGTCGCTGGCCGGCACGGTCTCCTCGATCGAATGGCTGACGCTCTTCTTCCTGATCGGCCTGTTCGTGATGGTCGGCGCGCTGGAGGAGACCGGCGCGCTGGAGGAGGTCGCGAACGGCATCGCGTCCGTGACGGACGGCAACCGGACGGCGGAGCTGCTCGGGATCCTGTGGGTGTCGGCGATCGGCTCGGGGCTGGTGGACAACATCCCGTTCACCGCCGCGATGATCCCGGTCGTGGACTCGCTCGGCGACGACTCCGCGTACTGGTGGGCGCTCGCCCTCGGCGCCTGCTTCGGCGGCAACGCCACCATCGTCGCCGCCGCGTGCAACGTGGCCGCCTCGGGCATGGCCGCGCGCGCCGGGAACCCGATCGGCTTCGTGTTCTTCCTGCGCTACGGCCTGCCGGTGACCGCCGTGTCGTTGATCCTGGCCACCGCCTACGTGATGCTGAGGTACGCATGACCCCGCCCGTGCTGCACGTTGACGAGACGCTCGAGGACGCCGTCCGGCGGCTCGTGGAGACCGACCTGCCCGCGCTGCCGGTGGTGGACGCCGACGCGCGCTTCCGCGGCGTCTTCGGCGAGCGCGAGTTCATGACCGCGCTGTTCCCGGGCTACGTCGGCCAGCTCAAGGGCGCGGCGTTCCTGCGCCAGTCGCTCGACAAGGCGCTCCAGAAGCGCAACACATGCCGGTCCGATCGCGTGCGGGAGCACATGAACACGGAGCACGTCGAGGTGGGCGCGGATCACTCGGACCTGCAGGTGGCGGAGATCTTCCTCCATCACCGTGTGCTGATCGTGCCCGTCGTCGACGACGGGCGGGTGGTCGACGTGATCGCACGGCACGGCTTCTTCCGCGAGCTCGCGGAACGCTTCCTGAGCTCGTGACCGACCGCATCCGGGAGTTCCTCCACGACGAGGCCGCGGGTGGCCTCGCGATCCTCGCCGCGACCGTCGTCGCGCTGCTGTGGGCCAACGTCGGCCCTGGCTACGACGGCTTCTGGCACACCGAGCTCGGCCCGCTCGACCTGCATCACTGGGTCAACGACGCGTTGATGGCGCTGTTCTTCCTCGTCGTCGGGCTGGAGATCAAGCGCGAGTTCGTCGACGGGCGCCTGCAGAGCCCGCGGGCGGCGGCGCTGCCGGCGATCGCCGCGGTCGGCGGGGTGCTCGCGCCGATCGTGATCTTCGTCGTGCTGATCGCCGGCGGGGAGGGTGCCGAGGGGTGGGCGATCGCCTGCGCGACGGACATCGCGTTCGCCGTCGGGCTGATCGCCGTGCTCGGCGACCGCGTGTCGGAGGGCACGCGCGTGTTCCTCCTGGCGGTGGCGATCGTCGACCACATCATCGCCATCGCGATCATCGCGATCTTCTACGCGGAGGCCGTGTCGGTGCTGTGGCTGCTGGCGGCGGCGGTGCTGGCGGTCGCGGTCAAGCGGCTGCCGCGGCTGTGGATCCCGCTCGGCATCGCGCTGTGGATCGCGGTCCACGAGGCGGGCGTGCACGCGACGATCGCCGGCGTCACCGTCGGCCTGCTGCTGCCCGTGGCGCTCGGCGAGCGTGTCGAGCACCGGCTGCACCCGTGGAGCGCGTTCCTGGTCGTGCCGCTGTTCGCGCTCGCCAACGCGGGGGTCGACTTCGGCGGCGGCGTGCTGGGCGACGCGCTCGGCAGCCGGCTGACGTGGGCGATCGTCGCCGGCCTGGTGATCGGCAAGCTGCTCGGGATCTCCGGCGCGACGCTGGGTGCGCTGCGCGCCGGCGGGACGCTGCCCGAGGGGATGCCGCGTCCGCAGCTGGCCGGCGTGGCCGCGGCCGCCGGCATCGGCTTCACCGTCTCGCTGTTCATCGCCGAGCTCGCCTACGACGACCCGGCGCTCGTCGAGCGCGCCAAGGTCGGCATCTTCGCCGGTTCCGTGATCAGTGGCATCCTCGGGGTGCTGCTGCTGTCTGTAGCCTCTCGCGCCAGGAGGGTCTGACAGAAGGTGCGCATCACGGTCCTGGGGAAGTCCCCGGCCTGGCAGGACGCCGACGGCGCCTGCTCGGGCTATCTCGTCGAAGGCGGCGGGCGTACGGTGCTGCTCGACTGCGGGCCCGGCGTGTTCGCCAAGCTGCGCGCACGCGTTCCGTACGAGTCGGTGGACGCCGTGGTCCTCAGCCACCTGCACGCCGACCACGTGATGGACCTCGTGCCGTTCGCTTCCGGCATCCGCTACCGGCCGTGGGAGGGCGCCGCGCCGCGCCCGACGCTGTACGCGCCACCGGGTGCCCGCGAGGTGCTCGCGCGGCTGTGCGAGGGCGGCAGCATGAGCGCCGACCACATCGAGCTCGCGTTCGACGTGACGATCTACGACCCGGCCGAGCCGCTCGCGCTCGGCGGGCTCGACGTGCGCTTCCAGCCCGTGCCGCACTACATCCCGGCCAACGCGGTCGAGTTCGCCGACGCCGGGGCGCGGTTCACCTTCGGCGCCGACTGCGGTCCCAGCGAGGACCTCGCCCGCTTCGCCGCCGACACGGACGTGCTGATGGTCGAGGCGACGCTCCTCGAGCCCGAGCCGCCGGAGGACCGCGGGCACCTCACCCCGTTCGAGGCGGGCGAGCACGCGCAGCGGGCGGGAGCGAAGCGCCTGGTGTTGACGCACTTCGCGGCCGAGGCCGGCGCGGACTGGGTCGTCGCGGAGGCCGCGCGCGCCTACGGCGGGCCGATCGACGCGGCCCACGAAGGGTTGAGCTTCACCGTCGGAAAGTAAAGATTCGCTTACTCGCGGCCGATCACCCGGTCGTGACCCCTGCCACGGCCGCCATGGACGGCGTGCGACTGCTCTCGCACCGCCCGTCCGTCCTCTACAAGGTCGAGCACCTCGCCACGGAGCCCGCGGCGGGGGACATCGCCGTGGAGGGACTGCTGCTGGCCGGGCCAGGGTGGGACGATCGCCTGCGGACGCTGATGCGGGCGCTGTCGGTGTCCGAGCGCGCGTGCCTGTTCGCGATCCGCCTCGCGGACGAGCAGAGCCTGCCGGTGCCCGCCGAGACGCTGCTCGACCGCACCCGCACGGACTGGTTCCCCGAGTTCCTCTCGCACGGCCGCATGCGCCCGCACTTCCAGCCGATCATCGACCTGCACTCCGGCCTGGCCTACGGCCGCGAGGCGCTGATGCGCGGGATGCTGGGCACGGTCGAGCTGCGCGGCGGTGAGCTGCTGGCCGCCGCCGAGGCGCACGACGCGCTCTTCTCCTTCGACTACCGCGCCCGCACGGCGGCGCTGGAAGTCGGCCTGCCGCTGCTGCCCCCGGGCGAGATCCTGTTCGTCAACGTCGACCCGCGCGCGTCGCTGGACGTCGACTCCTCGATGCGCACCACGTGGCCGGTCGTCGGCCGGCTCGGCGCCGACCCGTCGCGCCTCTGCCTCGAGCTGGTCAAGCCCGAGCGCTGCCTGGACCGCGACCTCCTGCACGCGATCACCGCCGAGCACCGCAAGCGCGGCGCGCTCGTGGCGCTGGACGACCTCTCGGGCGGGCCGGACTCCCTGGCCTGCCTGGAGCTGATCAAGCCCGACATCGCGAAGATCGACACGGCGCTGACGGCCGGCATCCAGCACTCGGTCGGGCGGCGTTCGCTCGTCAAGGCCCTGGTGGAGTGCGCGCACGAGCTGGGCGCGAAGGTCGTCGCCGAGGGCGTCGAGCGCGTCGACGAGTTCCGCGCGATGGCCGAGCTGGGCGTCGACCTCGGCCAGGGCTTCTACTTCGGCCAGCCGACCGAGAAGCCGATGGCGGTCGACACCCGCCTCGTGCGTCCTTCCGCCTACTAGCGGAGCGTGATCACGACGCCGGCGTAGCCGGCGACCGTGAGCCGCAGCGTCTGCGGCTTCTTCTTGACCGCGGCGCGCGCGGACCGGGTGAGCTTAATCGAGAGCTTCCCCGTCTTCTTGGACTTCACCGTCACGCGCCCGGTGCCGAACGTCTTGCCCGCGCGGGTGAGGCGCACGTTCAGCGAGCACGTCTTCGGCAGCGGGCAGCGCGCCGTCAGCGTCAGCGTCCCGGCCTTCGAGGCGCGCGGGCGCTTGGGGAGGCTGAGGAAGTCCCGGCTCGTGTAGCGCGTGGCCTCGTCGCCGAGGATGCCGATCTCGCCGAGCGGCGTCGGGGTCGGCGTGGGCGTCGGCGTCGGGCGGTCGTGCGGCTGCTGCACGGTCGGCGTCGCGGTGGCCTCGGGCGTCACCGTCACGTTCTCGAACGTGACCGTCATGACGATCCCGTAGCTGCTGCGGTTGCCGGCGGCGTCGGTGACGTGGATCTCCACGTCGTGCTTGCCGTTGGCGTACTTCGTGGTGTCGATCGAGAGCGTCACCGTGCCGCTCGTGGTCCCGCCGTACGTCGCGCTGGCGGCCGGAGCGTCGTCGATCGTGGCCACGGCCTCGCCCAGGGCGACGTCATCCGTCGCCGGCACCGGGATGACCAGCGTTCCGCTCGCCGTGTTCTTGAGCGTGAGCCCGTTGATGGTCGGCGCCGTTGTGTCGGGCTCACCCGCGTGGATGGGCGCGGCGAGTACGAGGAAGGGAAGCAGGGCAAGACCCGCCAACGACCGGTGCATGACGAGAAACGTACCGTGAGGTTTCCCCGTTAGCCTTGGACATTCGTATGGCACAAGAGCGAGATCTGTTCGCGAACTTCGAACGCATGCGCCGTCAGATGGACGAGCTGTTCGACCGCGGCTTGGCGCCGCAGCGGCGCGGCGGGTTCTCGCCGGCGGTCGACGTCTACTACGCGAGCGACCCGCCACGGGCGATCGTGCGGGCCGACCTGGCGGGCATCGATCCCAGCCAGGTGCAACTCGAGGTGCAGGGGCGTGAGCTGCTGCTCTCGGGCCAGCGCGAGCCGGACACGCCGTCCGACGACCGCGTCTACCAGCAGATGGAGATCGAGCGCGGGCCGTTCCGGCGGGTCGTCGCGCTCGGTGCCGACGTCGACGCCGACGCCGCCGACGCCACGTACGAGGACGGCATCCTGACCGTCGAGCTGCCGCTGAGCCGGCCTGCGCAAGCCCGCACCGTCCCGATCCGCGGGACGGAGCGGTGAGCGCCACCGAGGACGAGCTCCCGCAGGGCCTGCCGGACCGGCTGCCGGTCCTCCCCCTGCGCGACACGGTCACCTACCCGGACACGCTGACGCCGCTGGCGGTCGGGCAGGAGCGCTCGATCCAGCTCGTCAACGACGTGCTGGCGGGCGACCGGATGCTCGTGATGCTGGGCTCCAAGGACCCGGACCTCGACACGCCCGGGCCGGATCAGCTGCACCGGATCGGCGTCGCGGGCGTCGTCGCGCGCATGCTCAAGGTGCCGGACGGCTCGCTGCGGATCCTGGTCCAAGCGGGCCAGCGTGTGCAGATCGACGAGTGGGAGGGCGAGGAGCCCTACCTGGTCGCCAAGGTCTCCGAGCTGCCCGACGAGGTCGAGGAAGGCCCGGAGCTGACCGCGCTGATGCGCAACGTCCAGCAGACGTTCACGCGCATCATCGACGAGGTCCCGTACCTCCCCGAAGAGCTGCAGATGGCGGTCGCGAACGTCGAGGAGCCGTCCTCGCTCGCGCACCTGATCGCCGGCGCGCTGCGGATCAAGGTCGAGGAGAAGCAGGCGCTGCTGGAGGAGGTCGACGTCGGCAAGCGCCTGCGGATGCTGTCCGAGACGCTCGCGCGCGAGCTGGACATCGTCGCCATCGGCTCCAAGATCCAGAACCAGGTCATGTCGGAGATGGAGAGCTCGCAGCGCGAGTACGTGCTCCGGCAGCAGCTGAAGGCGATCCAGGAGGAGCTGGGCGAGAAGGACCCCGCCGAGGCCGAGATCGACGACCTGCGCGAGCAGCTGTCCGCGCTCGAGCTGCCGGAGGACGTCCGCAAGCAGGCCGACCGCGAGCTCTCGCGGCTGGAGAAGCTTCCGCAGGCGGCGGCCGAGCACGGCGTCATCCGCACCTACCTGGAGTGGATCGCGTCGCTGCCGTGGGGCAAGCGCACCGAGGACAACCTGGACCTCGCGCACGCCCGGCTGGTGCTCGACGAGGACCACTACGACATCGCCAAGGTCAAGGAGCGGATCCTCGAGTTCCTGGCGGTGCGCAAGCTCAAGCCGGACGCCACGGGGTCATCGATCATGTGCTTCGTCGGCCCGCCGGGTGTGGGCAAGACGTCGCTGGGCAAGTCGATCGCGCGGGCGATGGGCCGCACGTTCGAGCGCATCAGCGCCGGCGGCGTGCGCGACGAGGCCGAGATCCGCGGCCACCGGCGCACGTACATCGGCGCGATGCCGGGCACGATCATCCGCGCGCTGCGCGACGCGGGCGCGGCCAACCCGCTGTTCATGATCGACGAGATCGACAAGATGGGCGCGGACTACCGGGGCGACCCGGCCAGCGCGATGCTCGAGGTGCTCGACCCCGAGCAGAACGCGACGTTCCGCGACCACTACCTCGACGTGCCGTTCGACCTCTCCGGCGTCCTGTTCATCACGACGGCGAACACGCTGGACACGATCCCCGGCCCGCTCCGCGACCGGATGGAGATCATCCAGCTCTCGGGCTACACCGAGGAGGAGAAGCTCCAGATCGCCAAGCGCTACCTCGTGCCGCGCCAGATCGAGCGCTCCGGCCTGAAGAAGTCGCAGGTGAGCTTCTCGGACACCGGGCTGAAGGCGATCATCTCCGAGTACACGCGTGAGGCCGGCGTGCGCGGCCTCGAGCGCGAGATCGCGTCCGTCTGCCGCAAGGTCGCGCTCAGCGTCGCCGAGGGGACGCACGCCAAGAAGGTCGCGGTCAGCGGACCGAAGGTGCGCGAGCTGCTCGGGCGCCCGCGCTTCCAGCCCGAGATGAAGCGCCGTACGCGCGAGCCGGGCGTGGCGACCGGGCTGGCCTGGACGCCGGTCGGCGGCGACGTGCTGTTCGTCGAGGCGACCGCGATGCCCGGCAAGGGCCGGTTGACGATCACCGGTCAGCTGGGCGACGTCATGAAGGAGTCCGCGCAGGCGGCGATGTCCTACGTCCGCGGCCACGCCGACGCGCTGCCCGACGGCTGGTTCGGCGAGCACGACGTGCACATCCACGTGCCGGCGGGCGCTATCCCCAAGGACGGGCCGAGCGCCGGGATCACGATGGCGACCGCGCTGATGTCGCTGGTGAGCGGGCGTGCGGTGCGTGACGACGTGGCGATGACGGGCGAGCTGACGCTGACCGGCCAGGTGCTGCCGATCGGCGGCTTGAAGGAGAAGGCGCTGGCGGCGCAGCGGGCGGGCGTCAAGCGGGTGCTGGCGCCGAGTCGCAACGAGCCCGACGCCGAGGACTTCCCCGACGCGCTGCGGGAGAACCTGGAGTTCGTCTGGGTGAGCGAGATCGGCGATGTGTTCGACGCGGCACTCGTCCGGGGTATGCTCGCGTCCAAGACTTGAAAGCTGAAAGCGAGGCAAACGAGGAGCCATGGCGAACAAGAAGGTCAAGAAGGCCGGGCAGGCTGCCCAGTCGGCCCGCTCCAACCCGTACGTCCAGCGGCTCATCGATGACGAGGACCTGCGCCAGAGCATCGTCCAGAGCTTCGAGTCCGCGCGCGACGCGTACGGGCGGCTGAGCAACGGCAAGAGCCCGGCGAAGCAGCTCTTCGAGGACAAGAAGCTGCAGAAGCACATCCGCGAGACGGCCGGCGGGGTGCGCGACGCGAGCGTCGCGCTCTACGAGGCGCCCAAGAAGCAGAAGAGCGGCGGCGGCTTCGGTCGTGTCCTGCTGCTCGGCGTCGTCGGCGGCGTGGTCGCCCTCGCCGTCTCCGAGGGCCTGCGCAAGAAGGTCCTGGACGCGCTGTTCGGCGCGGAGGAGGAGTTCGAGTACACCTCGACGACCTCGTCGCCCTCGAGCACGCCGACCGCCGGCACCGCCGCGTAGGCCACCGTCACACCCGGTTTGTGAGAGGGCGCCCGCCGGGCGCCCTCTTTCGTTTCGTAAGCTGCCCGCCATGGCTTTGGACGTCTACGGGCTCTGCCTCGGCGGCAACGTGTTCGGCTGGACCGCGGATCGCGACGAGTCGTTCGCCGTGCTCGACGCCTACGTGGCGGCCGGCGGGAACTTCATCGACACCGCCGACACGTACATGCGCCCGAACATGGGCATCTCGGAGACGATCATCGGCGAGTGGATGACGGCGCGCGGCAACCGCGACTCGCTGGTCATCGCCACCAAGGTCGGCTCGGACGGCGGGCTCTCGGCGGAGAACATCGCGCGGCACGTCGACGAGTCGCTCACGCGCCTGCAGACGGACCGCATCGACCTCTACTACGCCCACAAGGACGATGGCTCCGTGGACGTGGAGGAGACCGTGTGCGCGTTCGACCAGACCGTGCGGGACGGCAAGGTGCTCAACGTGGCGGCGTCCAACGTCCCGCCGGAACGGCTCGTGCGGTCGCTGGAGATCGCGGAGCGCGAAGGCCTCGCGAAGTACGTCTGGCTGCAGCCCGAGTACAACCTGATGGAGCGCGACGGCTACGAGCGCGACTACGCGCCGATCGTCGCCGCCCACGGGCTGGCGGTCGCCCCGTACTTCGCCCTCGCGGCCGGCTTCCTGACCGGCAAGTACCGCAACGGCGGCGCCGACGGCTCCGCCCGCGAGGGCATGGTCGCCAAGTACCTGCAGGACCCGCGCGGTGAGCGTGTGCTGGACGCGTTGGACGAGATCGCCCTCACGCGTGGCGTGACCGTCGGCGCGGTGGCGATCGAGTGGCTGCGCGCGAAGCCGGGCATCGTCGCCCCGATCGCGAGCGCGCGCACGGTCGACCAGCTGCGCGGCATCCTTCCGACCTTCACGCTCGACCCGAGCGAAGTGGCCAAACTCGACGAGGTCTCCGCCTGATGGACGCGAATCGCCAAGCCTTCCTGGACGAGCTCTACGCGCACGGCCGCGACGTACCCGAGGCGCTGCGCAACGTCGAGCCCGAGGCCGCCGAGCTGCTGGGCGTGCTCGTGCGCACCCTCGGCGCGCAGAACGTGCTCGAGATCGGCACCTCCAACGGCTACTCGACGATCTGGCTGGGCGACGCCGCCGAGGCCGTCGGCGGCCGTGTCCTCAGCCTGGACATCGACGCCGACCGCACCGCGCTGGCCCAGAAGAACCTCGTCGAGGCCGAGGTCGACCGCTGCGTCGACGTCCGCACGCAGGACGCCGCCCAGGCCCTCGCCGGCTTCGAGGACGGCTCCTTCGACCTGATCTTCCTCGACGCCGAGCGCCGCGAGTACGCGTCCTACTGGCCCGACCTCGTCCGCGTCCTGCGCGACCGCGGCCTGCTCGTGGTCGCCAACACGCTCTCGAACGCGAAGGAGCTCGTCGAGTTCTCCGAGCTCGTCTACTCCGCCGAGGGCGTCACGTCGACGCTGCTGACGGTCGGCGCGGGCGTGCTGCTGATCGTCAAGTCGAGCTGAGCTTAAATTGCTGCGGGGAGATCCCCCGCAGCCGCTTGAACGCGGTCGAGAGCGCGAAGCTCGACCCGTAGCCGACCTGCGGCGCGACGGAGCCGACCGTCGCGCCCGGCTCGAGCAGCAGGTCGGCGGCGAGCGCGATCCGCCAGCTCGTCAGGAAGCTCATCGGCGGCTCGCCGACGAGGTCGTTGAAGCGGCGGGCGAGCGCGGCGCGGGAGACGCCGATGCGGCGGGCGAGCTCCTGGATCGTCCACGGGTGAGCCGGCTCGGCGTGCAGCATCCGGATGGCCGGGCCGACCACCGGGTCGGCGTAGGCGCGGTACCAGCCCGGCGCTTCGGGGCGGGAGAACCAGTCGCGCAGGACGGCGATCAGCAGCAGGTCCAGCAGGCGGTCGAGCACGGCTTCCTGGCCGGGCTCGTCCTTGATGATCTCGTCGGCGAGCAGGGGGACGAGGGGCGAGTCGAGGCGGTGGACGATCAGCGGCGGGAGCGCGCGCAGCAGGCGGCCGCTGATCTCGCCCGCGGATTCGTAGACGCCGGTCATGATCACGGTCTCGCCATCGGCGGCGGTGCCCCACGTGCGCGGGCCCAGCGCCCATTCGAGCTTCAGCGGCCGTCCATCCGGCGTCCGGCAGTCCTGGCCAGGGTGCACGACGGCCTGCACGGGCGTCGCCGCGTCGTCGGCGACCGTGTACGGGCGTGGGCCGCGGGCGATGGCGACGTCGCCGGGGCGCAATCGGATGGGCGTCTCGCCGTCGCCGAAGATCAGCGCCGAGCCGCGCACGACGGAGATCACCGCGATCGGCGACTCGTCCTGGATGCGCATGGACCAGGCGCCCTCGAACGCGAGCTTGAGCAGGAACGCGCCGCGGGCACGTGGTCCGTCGAGCAGACCGGCGATCGCATCCATGCTCTGGACGATGACGTATGCATGGGCGTCTTTCAACTATGGATCGTCCACGCTCGGCGCGGTTCAATCCGCCTATGACCACCCTGATCACCGGCGCGACGGGCAAGACCGGCACGCGCATCGTCAGCCGTCTCACCGCCGCGGGCGTGTCGGTCCGGCCCGCCTCCCGCGCGACCGGCTTCAACTGGGAGGACCGCTCGACCTGGTCCGCCACGCTGGCCGGCGTCGATGCCGCCTACCTCGCGTACTTCCCCGACCTCGCCGTGCCGGGCGCGGCCGACACGGTCGGCGACTTCGCGCGCGCCGCGGCCGCGGCCGGCGTCACCCGCCTCGTCCTGCTGTCCGGTCGCGGCGAGCCCGAGGCACAGCGCGCCGAGCGCGAGGTGGCCGCGGCGGGCGTGCCCACCACGGTCGTCCGCTGCAGCTGGTTCGCCCAGAACTTCAGCGAGAGCTTCATGCTCGACGGCGTGCTGGCCGGCACCGTCGCGCTCCCCGCCGACGGCACGCCGGAGCCGTTCGTCGACGCGGAGGACATCGCCGACGTCGCGGTCGCCGCGCTCACCGAGGACGGCCACGCCGGCGAGGTCTACGAGCTCACCGGCCCGCGCGCGCTGCGGATGGACGAGGCCGTCGCCGAGCTGGCCGCCGCCACCGGCCGGCCGCTGACCTTCACGCGGGTCACGCCCGAGGCGTACGCCGCCGCCGCGCCGCCCGAGCTCGCCGAGCTCGTCGTCTTCCTCTTCACCGAGCTGCTCGACGGGCGCAACGCCCAGCCACAGGACGGCGTCCAGCGCGCCCTCGGCCGCGCGCCGCGCGACTTCGGCGAGTTCGCCCGCCGCACGGCCGCGACCGGGGTGTGGGCATGACCACGCTCGAGAACCCCGTGACCGGCGAGCGGTTCACGTTCACCCACCGCTCGCCCGAGAAGCTGGCCTTCGACTTCGCGCTGCGCGAAGGCGGCAAGGTGCCGATCCCGCACGTGCACGCGGTGCAGACCGAGCGCTTCGAGGTCGTCGCCGGCACGGTGCGCTTCCGGCTCGGGCTGCGCACGCTCATCGCTCATCCGGGCGACGTGATCGAAGTGCCGCCCGGTGTCACGCACGCCTTCGCCAACGTCGGGACCGGCGAGGCGCAGATGCGGATCGAGGTGACCCCGGCGCTGGCGATGGCGGAGCTGTTCACCGAGGTCGTCGCGCTCGCCCACGCGGGACGCATGAACCGGCGGGGCCTGCCGCGCGATCCGCGCGACCTGGCGACGCTCGCGCACCGCTACGCCGAGGAGGCGCACGCTCCGCTGCTGACCGCGCGCCTGCAGCGCTGGCTGATGGCGCCGCTCGTGCGCCGTCGCCGGGCCGCGCTTCAGCCCAGCTCGGCCCGCGCGGCCTGAGCACGCGCCCGCACCGCGTCCATGTCGTCGAGCCGGGCGAGCGTGCGCAGCGGCTGCCGCATCCGGCGGTTGCCGCTGAGCCTCGCCTGGTTGCGATCGACGAAGTCCCAGTACAGCGCCGTGACCGGGCACGCGTCCGCGCCCGTGCGCACGTTCGGCGAGTAGCGGCAGCCCCCGCAGAACGTCGACATCTTGTTGATGTAGTTGCCGCCGGCGGCGTACGGCTTGGACATCATCTCGCCGCCGTCCGCGTACAGCGCCATGCCGGCGGCGTTCGGCGCCATCACCCACTCGGCGCCGTCGATGAACGCGCCCTGGAACCAGCGCACCGCCGCCCACGGCTCCACGCCCGCGAGCAGGAGGATGTTCCCGAGCACCATCAGCCGCTCGATGTGGTTCGCGTAGGCGTCTTCCTCGACGCCGCGCACCACGGTGTCCAGGCAGTGCCAGCCCGTCTGGTGCCCCCAGAACGCAGGGGGGAGCGCGTGGTGGGCGCCGAGCGCGTTGCCGCGGTCGCGCCGCCGCCGGTACATGCCCCACACGTACTCGCGCCAGCCGATGATCTGGCGGACGAAGCCCTCGACCGAGGCGAGCGGCGCGGCGCCGCGCCGGTAGGCGTCCTCCGCCGCGCGCACCGCGCGCAGGGGCGCCAGCAGCCCGAGGTTGAGCGGTGCGCTGAGCTGGGAGTGGAACAGGACGTGGTCGCCGTCGACCATCGCGTCCTGCCACGGCCCGAACTCCGGCAGGCGCCGCTCGACGAACGCGTGCAGTGCCGCCTCGGCTTCCGCCGGCGTCGCCGCGACGGCCCGCGGGCCGTCCTCACCCCATAGCTCGACGTCCCGGAGCGCGTCTAGGTCACGTCGCACCTGCGCGTCGATGTCGTCCTCGGCGGGGCGCCACGGCTCGGGGGCGAGCAGGCCCGCGCGCGGCGGCTTGCGGTTCTCCTCGTCGAAGTTCCAGCGCCCGCCTTCGGGTTCGCCGTCCTCGTCGAGCAGGACGCCGAGTCGCCGGCGCTGGTCGCGGTAGAAGTCCTCCATCAGCAGCCGCCGCCGGCCCTCGACCCAGTCGTCGAAGCCGCCCAGGAACTGGTTGGAGGGCACGAAGCGCACGCCGAGCCGCGCCAGGCTCGCGCGCGCTCCGGTGCGGTTGGGCTCGGCGCAGACCACGTCGCGCCGGTCACGGAGGACCTCCGCGAACGAGTCGGCGCGGACGTGCTCCGCGTGATCGTGCTCGGCGGCGAAGTGGCGCATCGCGCTGAACACGAGGTGGGCGCGCCGGCGGTGCGTGCGCACCCGCCGCAGCGGGGCGCGCGCCTCGATCAGCAGCACCCGGTCGGCACCGTCCAGCGCCGGGTTGTCGCGCATCAGCTGGTCGCCGAGGATCAGCGCCGTGTGGCCCATCCTCGCGGGTACGGCGCGGGCGGGCGCCCGGCTCACCGTTGCCAGGGCGCCACACCGCGGTCGACCGCGCGCTGCGTCCGGCGCTTGGCCAGCGCCATGCCGAGCAGGAACGGCGGCTTCGGCGGCACCCAGCCGAGCTGCGTCGCCATGCCGAGGTCGTCGCGCACGGCGCGGTGCTCATGGGCGAGGCCGTCACGGATGACGAACCAGTGCGACTGCGCGATCGTCGCCTCGCGGTGCGTCGGCGGGAACGCGTCCTTGACGCGGCCCGCCGGATCGAAGAACGCGACGTCGCCCGTGTGGCGGACGGTGACGCGGCAGCGCAGGGCGACGAGCTCGCCCTCCTCGACCACGTCGACCGGCTCGATCTCGAAGCGCGAGAACCCCGCGCGCAGCCACTCGCGGGTGGCGAGCAGGCCGCGGGGTCCCCGCTCACGACATTCCAGCGGCTCGTTGTGGGCCTCGTGGTTGACGTGCTCGGGGGCGACGACCCGCTCGGCGTCGGCGAGCGTGACCGTGTCGGCGGTGATCAGCTCGAAGTTGGCGAGCGCGATGGCGGCGTTGCTGGTGGAGAGCGGCGAGGACATGCCTCGCAAGACGCCGCCGCGGGCCCGGCGCTTCCCACTAGGCCGGAATCGCGGCGCGCGCCGCCTCCAGGGCCGCGATGTCGAGCTTGCGCATCCCGTACATCGCCTGCGCGGCGCGCGCGGAGGCCTCGCGGTCGCCCGTGAAGAAGCGGCTGACCTGCTCCGGGATGATCTGCCAGGAGAGGCCGAAGCGGTCCTTGAGCCAGCCGCATGCGCCCTCCTCGCCACCGTCGGTGAGCGCGTCCCAGTAGCGGTCGATCTCCGCCTGGTCGCGGCACAGGACCTGGAGCGAGATCGCCTCGGTGAACGGGAACTGCGGGCCACCGTTGAGGCCGAGGTAGCGCTGGCCGAGCAGCTCGAACTCGACCGTCATCGCCTCGCCGGCCTTGTCGGTGCCGTCGGGGTAGGGCACGACGCTGACGATCCGGGCGTCGTCGAAGATCGAGCAGTAGAGCTCGGCGGCCTGCTCAGCCTGGCCGTCGAACCACAGGGTGGTGATGATGCGCTGTGCGGTCATGTCCGGTGTAACGCCGGACCGGCCGCGAACTCATCGCTACAGCCAGTCGCCGATCACGGGGACCCAGTTCGGGATCCCCCAGACCAGGACGGCGGCGGCGATCGCGGCGACCGCCAGGACGGACGCGACGGCGACCACGATCCGCTGCGTCTTCGTGGTCTCCTTGGCGCTGGCGCGGGCCTTCTCGGCCTGCTCGAGGGCGACGTCGAGCAGGCGGGCCGCCCAGGCGAACTCGAGCGAGAGGATCGCGAGCCCGATCGGGATGACCGCGAAGGCCGGGCCGGGCAGGACCATCATCGCGATGCCCGCGAACAGGACCGTGAACCCGACGATGACGAACCCGAGGCGCGCGATCCGCGAGCGCTCGCGGTGCGTCTCCCGCTGCGCGCGCAGGCGCTCGACGAGGGGCGGCTTGGTCGCGTTCTCGTCGCTCATCGCTCCTCGATGAAATCACGGACCTCGACGAGCGCTCCCGGGCGCTCGGCGGTGTCCGGCCGTGAGGTCGCGCCCGCGCGCTTCTGCCAGGCGACCAGGAATGGGTTCGGGTCCACGGCGTCGCCGCCGTTCGGGTGGATCTCGAAGTGGACGTGGGGCGGGGTCGGCTCGGCGTCGCCGGTGTTGCCGACGTAGCCGAGCACCTCGCCCGCCTCGACGCGGCGGTCGTCGACCGCGTTCGCCGAGAACGCGGACAGGTGCGCGTAGAAGAACTGGTCGCCGCTGTCGGCGTAGACCCACAGGCGGTTGCCGGAGATCGGGAGCGTGCCGACGTTGGCGAGCGTGCCGTCGGCCACGGCGACGACCGGCGTGCCGAAGTCGGCGAAGATGTCGTTGCCCTCGTGCGGGCGCCCGGTGCTCGCGCGCGGCGCGCCGAACGGGCCGCCGATGTCCGCCGGGCCGCCGACCGGGAACACGAACCCGGAGCCCATCAGCCGCTCGCGCCAGGTGCGCTTCGGCTTGCTCGGCTTGGGCGTGGCGGTCGCCTTCGGCGTCGCGGTGGGGGTCGGCGTGGCGGTGGGGGGCGCGGTCGCGCCCGGGTCGGGCGTCGACGAGCCGCCGCCGCTGCCGGAGGCGCTCGCGGACACGTCGGCCACGACCACGGTGGTGCCGGCGGGGATGCCCTCGACCTCGGACGTGAGCTCGACCGTCAACCCTGCGCCGCGCTTGTTGGCCGTGATCCGGCCCTCCCGGAACTGGTAGACCTTCGTGCCCTTGACCTCGTCGATCGACTCGTCGCCGAACGTGAGGCCGAGGACGGTCCCGGAGTAGGAGACCTTGCCGCCGCTCGTCGTCGCCTTGCGCGCGACGTGCGACGCCGTCACCAGGCCGCCGAAGAGCTCGACGTCGTCGGCCTCCGCCTGCGCTTCCGCCGACAGCGACGACACCGACGTCGCGACGGACACGAAGCCGTCGCCCAACACGATCCCGTCCGGCGTGTCGGCGGGCACGCTGCTCGACGCGGAGTCGTCGCCGGAGGCGCGGACGCGCGCGACACGGCCGAGGTCGCCGGTGATGACGGCGGCGGTCGCCGAGGCCTTCGCGCTGCCCTGCGCGGGCGCCGACGCGACCGCGATGCCGGCCGCGACCACGACTCCGAGCAACGCGATCAGGGTTCGAACCGGCACCCGAAGAGTGTGCCAGACCGTACTCCGCGGCCGACCGCGCTCCTATACGGTGCGCCCTTCGTGCCGGACCCAGCGATCATCGCGGAGGGGTTGCAGAAGTCCTACGGCAAGGTGCACGCGCTGCGGGGCGTGGACCTGCGTGCCGAGGCCGGGTCCGTGCTGGGCCTGCTCGGTCCCAACGGGGCCGGGAAGACGACCGCCGTCCGCATCCTCACCACCCTGCTCGAGGCGGACGCGGGGACCGCCCGCGTGGCGGGGCTCGACGTCAAGGCCGACGCGAAGGCGCTCCGCGGCCGGATCGGGCTCGCCGGCCAGTACGCGGCCGTCGACGAGAACCTGACGGGCTTCGAGAACCTCGACATGGTCGGCCGCCTCTACCACCTGGGCAAGGCGACCGCGCGTGACCGGGCGAACGAGCTGCTCGAGCGCTTCGCCCTCACGGACGCCGCCGACCGGCCCGCCAAGACCTACTCCGGCGGCATGCGACGCCGGCTGGACCTCGCGGCCGCGCTGGTCGCCCACCCGCCCGTCGTCTTCCTCGACGAGCCGACCACCGGCCTGGACCCGCGCTCGCGGATCGGCCTGTGGGAGACGATCGAGGCGCGCGTGGCCGAGGGCACGACCGTCCTGCTCACCACGCAGTACCTCGACGAGGCCGACCGGCTCGCGGACCGGATCGCCGTGATCGACCACGGCAGGGTGATCGCCGAGGGCACGAGCGACGAGCTCAAGGCGCGGATGGGCGGCGAGCGGCTCGAGGTGACGCTGCGCGACACGGCCGACGAGGAGAAGGCCAAGCAGGCGCTGCAGGGCATCTGCGACGACGTCCACGCCGAGTTCCCGCTCGTCACCGTGCCGGGCCGGATCCCGGTCGCCGACGCGGTGCGCGCGCTCGACGAGGCGGGCGTGGCGATCGCCGACATCGCCGTCCGCCGGCCCACGCTCGACGACGTCTTCCTCACGCTGACGGGCAAGCCCGCCGAGGAGGTGGACGCCGAAGATGCCTGAGATCGTCGCCGACGCGCTGGTGATCCTCAAGCGCAACCTGATCAAGTTCCGGCGCCAGCCGGAGATGCTGATCGGCTACACGATCCAGCCGATCATGTTCGTGCTGCTGTTCGTGTACGTGTTCGGTGGCTCGATCCAGGTCCCCGGGCTCGACTACGAGGACTTCCTGATCCCGGGCATCATCGTCCAGAACATCACCTTCGGTGGCGCGCTGACCGCGGTGGGGCTGGTCGAGGACCTCAACAAGGGCCTGATCGACCGCTTCCGCTCGCTGCCGATGGCGCGCTCGGCGGTGCTCGCCGGGCGCACGCTCGCCGACGTGGTGGTGAACCTGTTCGGCGTCATCATCATCCTGCTGGTCGGCCTGGTGGTCGGGTTCCGCTTCAACTCCAGCGTGCCCGAGATCGCCTACGGGATCCTCCTGCTGCTGCTGTTCGGGTACGCGTTCAGCTGGATCTTCGCGCTGGTCGGTCTGTACTCGTCGAGTGCGGAGAGCGCACAGCAGATCGGGTTCACTGTCATCTTCCCGCTGACGTTCATCTCGTCCGCGTTCGTGCCGGTCGAGAACATGCCCGGGGCACTGGAGGCGTTCGCCAAGGTGAACCCGTTCACCATCACCGTCGACGCGATGCGCCACCTGTTCATCGGCACCCCGGCGGGCAACTCGGTGTGGCAGGCGACGTTGTGGTCGATCGGCCTGACGGTGGTGTTCGCGCCGTTGGCCGTACTGAAATACCGCAAGGTTTCTGCGCGCTAGTCTGGGCTCGTCACATCAATCACACGTTCGTGCAGGGGTGCTTGAACGTGTGGGAGACGGGAGGCAGTTTTGCGACGTTTCACTACGCCGGCGGTGCTGGCATGCCTGTTGCTGTCCGCGGCCTCGGCTGAGGCGCGGGTCGAGAGCCAGGAGGTCAGCCAGTCGGCGAGCTCGGTGGCCGACTACTGGACGCCGGAGCGACGGGAAGCGGCCAAGCCGGCCGAGCAGCGGTTCGGGGGAGCCGCTCCCCAGGCCGAAGCCAAGGCCGCGCCGCTGCCGTGGACGTCCGCGGAGGTGACGACGCCCTACACGCAGGCGCCGACCTCCACGCACGGCAAGGTGTTCTTCACGCTCGGCGGCAACGACTACGTGTGCTCGGGCACTGCGCTGCTGAGCGGCAACAAGAGCGTGGTCTGGACCGCGGGCCACTGCGTCAACGAGGGCCCCGGCGCCTTCGCCACCAACTGGGAGTTCGTGCCCGCCTACAAGGACGGCTCGGCCCCGCTCGGCGCCTACGTGGCCGAGAACCTCTTCACCACGAGCGCCTGGGGCAACTCGGGTGAGTTCAGCTACGACCTCGGCGCGGCGGTCGTCGCCCCGGCGGGCGGCACCGCGTTGACCGACCGCGTCGGCGGGCGCGGCATCGCGTTCAACTACAGCCGCTCGCAGACGTACACCTCGTACGGCTATCCGGCGGCGCCGCCGTTCGACGGCGAACGCCTGTGGCGCTGCAACTCCGGTCTGCAGACCCAGGACACGTCCGCCAACCCGGCGACGCTCGGCATCGGCTGCGACATGACCGGCGGCTCCTCCGGCGGTGGCTGGATCGTCGGTTCGAACGTGGTCAGCGTCAACTCCTACGGCTACGACAACCAGCCGAACGTGATGTACGGGCCCTACCAGGGCTCGGTCGCGCAGTCGCTCTACGCCGCGGCGGCCGCTGACTAGTCGCAACTTCTTGAGAGGAGCACCGTTGTTGCCTGCATGCGAGTGACAGCGGTGCTCATCCTCGGGTGGTTCGTGCTCTTCGCCGCGCCGGCGCGCGCCGCGAAAGTGGGCGTGGACGCGAGCTGCGGCAAGGAGAACTGCGTGTACTACGTGGTCTTCACGGCCGCGCCTGGGGAGCGCAACGTCGTCACCACAGAGGAGCCCGCGGAGACCCTGGCGGTGCTGCGCGACACGGGCGCGCCGCTGACCGCCGGCCGTGGTTGCTCGCTGCAGGGCGACGGCAGCGCCCGCTGCGACGTCAGCGCCTACGCCACCTACGTCTCGCTCGTGGTCAAGCTCGGGGACGGCGACGACGTCGCCGCCGGGGAGGGGAGCTTCGACGGCGGGCCCGGCAACGACCGCATCACCGGCAACGGGACGGGCGGGCCGGGGAACGACGTGCTGATGAACCAGCACGGCTATTTCGTCGACGACGACGGGCCCACACGCGGTCATGACGTGTACCGGAGCTGGGACGGCCAAGGCATCGTCAGCTACGAGACACGCCGGACGGGCGTGCTGGTCGACCTGCGGCCGCAGTCCCGCTCGGAGGACCGGCTGGAAGGCATCCGCGAGGTGCGTGGCGGCCTGGCCGACGACGTCCTGATCGGCGACGACGGGCCGAACCGCCTGATCGGCGGTCCCGGTGCCGACCGGCTGCTGGGCAACGGCGGCGACGACTGGCTGACGACCGGCCGCTCGGACGACCGCGTACGGGCCGAGGTCGTCGACGCCGGTCCGGGCGACGACCGGATCAACGCCGGCTCGAGCCGCGGCGCTGTGCGCTGCGGCTCGGGCGCCGACGTGGTCGAGGCCGGGGCGCTCACCGTGTTGCGCCCGGACTGCGATGCCGTCGCCGTCTCTGGCGGCGTCATCGGGGTGCAGGCGGGCGTGGCCACCCCGAGCGCGGCGTTCGCCACCGGGCTCGCGGGTGAGTGGCGGGCGCGCTTCCGCGACCGCGTGGTCGCGTCAGCGCGCGGGAGCAGCGGAGCCGCCCTGGCGCTGAACACGGCCGGGCAGCGGCTGCTGCGCCGGAACGGACAGCTCGTGCTGTCGATCGAGCACGGCGCGAAGCGCCGGCCCGCGTTCCGGCTGCGCGTGCAGTGGGTGCGCTAGGAGACCTTGATCTCGCCCAGCATCCACGGGTGGATGACGCACACGAACGCGAGCTTGGTGCCCTTCTTGGCGGTGACCTTGAAGGTGACCTTGCCCTTGGGCGCGAGGAAGATCGAGTCGCCCGCGGTGTCGAAGCCCTCGCCGCCGGCCTCGACGAGCTCCTTGCCGACCTCCATCGTCTCCGGGTTGGCCTCGTGGGCCTCCATCAGCGGCCCGCAGGCCTCGCAGCCCATGATCTGCGCCGGCGTCTTCGGGACCTTCTTGATCAGCGACAGCGTGTGCGGCTGCTTCTCGGTCGACTTGTCACGCAGGGTGACCGTCGCGCCGGACTTGACGGTGTAGCTGTCCGCGTCC
The DNA here is from genome assembly GCF_003633755.1 of Solirubrobacter pauli. Classification (GTDB taxonomy): domain Bacteria; phylum Actinomycetota; class Thermoleophilia; order Solirubrobacterales; family Solirubrobacteraceae; genus Solirubrobacter; species Solirubrobacter pauli. Next base: position 1,650,076 of record NZ_RBIL01000001.1, on the reverse strand, counting down.
CAGCGCTGGTCGTCCTGGACGTACGCGTTGGCCTTCACCTTCATGCCGCCGACGGCGGTGATGGTGTTCGCCTTGGGAGCGGCGAGCGCCGGCGCGGCGAAGGCGACGGAGCCGAGCGCGGTGAGCGCGAAGATGCGACGGATCATGCGCGCCATCCAAGAACGACGCGCCCCCGTCTGCATCAGGGATCTCCCTAGTCTCGCCCAGGGCGTACGCCGAAAGGACGAGAGAAACCGGGCGGCGTCCTCCTTACGGTGGACCGCATGCTCGAAGGACTCCCCCCGACACCCGGCGAGCCGCTGCCGTTCGCCGACCGCATCCACATCCGCGCGTTCCGGCTCGACCCACTCGACGTGGTCATCTACGCCGCGCCCGGAGTGACCGGCCCCGCTCGCGCCCAGTACCTCAACCACTGGCACGAGGCGTCCTTCGGCCGCGGGTTCGCCGAGGCGCCGCTGCACATCCACGAGGCCGACGCCCCGTGGGTCGACGTCCCGGTGACGACGTTCTCCGACGGCGACGCGTTCGGCGAGGTGCAGAGCATCCCGATCCCCGGCCACACGCCCGGCTCGACCGCCTTCCTCTGGAACGGCTACCTCTTCACCGGCGACTCGCTGTGGCTGGACGGCGAGGACTGGATCGCGGCGGTGCTCGGCGACAGCGACCGCGCCGCGTACATCGAGAGCCTCGAGCGGCTGCGCGCCGTCGAGTTCGACCACCTGGTGCCCTGGGGCGCGAGCGCCGGCGGGCTCTGGCACGCGCCGGCCGACAAGGCGAAGCTCGACGCGGTCATCGAGCGGCTCCGGCGGGGCGAGGACCGCTGACCTGGGTAGAGATCAGACATGCACGCGATCGAAGATCGGCGCGCGATCGCCGCCGCCGGAGCCGGGTGGGCGGCGGCCGTGACCGCGGTGGCGGTGGTCGGCGGCCTTGCGACCGACACCTCGAGCGACTGGTACCAGAACCTCGAGCGACCATCGTGGCAGCCGCCGGGAGCGGTCTTCGGGCCGGTGTGGACCGTCCTCTACGTGCTGATCGCGATCGCCGCGACCCTGTCGTTCCGGGACGTGGGCGGCCCGCGCCGACGGATCGTCCTTGGCCTGTTCGCGGCCAACCTCGCGCTCAACCTGGCCTGGACGTGGATCTTCTTCCAAGGCCACGCCCCGGTCGCGGCGGGGGTCGAGATCCTGTTCCTGCTGGCAACGATCGTGGGGCTCTTCCGGCTGGTCAAGCCCCACAACCGCACTGCCGCGTACCTGCTCGTGCCCTACGGCGTGTGGGTCACGTTCGCGACCGCCCTGACCTGGACGATCGCGAGCAACAACTAGCTACGCCGCGTTGATCTTGGCCTCGAGGAGGTCGACCAGGCCCTCGACCGGCACGCGCTCCTGGGTCAGCGAGTCGCGGTCGCGCAGGGTGACCGTGTCGTCCTCGAACGTCTGGTGGTCGACGGTGATGCCGTAGGGCGTGCCGATCTCGTCCTGGCGGCGGTAGCGCTTGCCGATGTGGCCGCCCTCGTCGTACTCGGCCGACAGGCGCTTGCGCAGCGCGGTGTAGATCTCGCGGGCCTTCTCGGGGTGGCCGTCCTTGCGCAGGAGCGGGAGCACGGCGACCTTGATCGGCGCGACCGTCGGGTGCAGGCGCAGCACCGTGCGGGTCTCGCCGCCGATGTCGTCCTGGTCGTAGGCCTCGCAGAGGAGGGCGAGCATCGTGCGGCCGAGGCCGGCGGCGGGCTCGATCACGTGCGGGAGGTAGCCCTTGCCGGTCTGGGGGTCCTTCCACTCGAGCTTCTCGCGCGAGTGCTCGGCGTGCTGGGTGAGGTCGAAGTTGCCGCGGTTGGCGATGCCCTCGAGCTCGGACCAGCCGATCGGGTACAGGTACTCGACGTCGCTGGTGCCGGACGAGTAGTGGCTGAGCTCCTCGGCGTCGTGCGGGCGCAGCCGCAGGCGCTCGGGATTGATGCCGAGCTTGACGTACCAGCTCAGGCGTTCCTGGCACCAGTACTCGTACCACTGCTCGGCCTCGTCCGGCGGGACGAAGAACTCCATCTCCATCTGCTCGAACTCGAGCGTGCGGAAGATGAAGTTGCCGGGCGTGATCTCGTTGCGGAACGACTTGCCGATCTGCGCGATGCCGAACGGCGGCTTCTTGCGCGCGTAGTTCAGCGTCTGCTTGAAGTCGAGGAAGATGCCCTGCGCGGTCTCAGGACGCAGGTAGACGGTCGAGCCCTCGTCCTGGACGGGGCCGATGTTCGTCTGGAACATCAGGTTGAACGCGCGCGGCTCGCTCAGGTCGCCGCCGCACGTCGGGCACTTCACGAGCGCCGGGTCCTCGCCCTTCTCGACGGCCTCCTCCTGGAGGTGATCGAGCCGGTAGCGCTTCTTGCACTTGCCCAGGCACTGGACGAGTGGATCGCTGAAGCCGGCGAGGTGGCCGGAGGCCTCCCACGTCTTGGGGTGCTGGATGATCGCCGAGTCCAGGGCGACGATGTCGTCGCGCTCCTGGATCATCGCCTTCCACCACGCATCGGTGACGTTGCGCTTGAGCAGAACGCCGTAGTGCCCGTAGTCGTAGGTGTTGGCGATGCCGCCGTAGATCTCGGAGGCGGGGAAGATCAGGCCACGCCGCTTGCAGAGCGCGACGACCTCGTCCATGGTGGCTGCGGGCATGGGGCCTGAGTCTAGGCGGCTAAACTCGCGTGCTCAGTCATGCCCATTTACGAGTACCGCTGCGAGAACGGCCATCACTTCGATGTGATGCAGAAGATGACCGACGGCCCGGTCACGGAGTGCGAGGTCTGCGGGGCGCCGGTTCAGCGCGTCTTCCACCCCGTCGCCGTGCACTTCAAGGGGTCCGGCTTCTACAACACGGACTACGGCACCGCCAAGCGCAACCGCCAGTCCGCCGCCTCGGCTTCCTCGGGTGCTGACAGCCACGACGCGAAGCAGGCCGAGAAGAAGTCCGACAGCTCGTCGTCGAGCTCGGACTCCACTTCCTCGTCGAGCAGCTCGACGACGAAGTCGGACGCATAAGCGTTTCTGATCGCGTCCCGCACGGATCTTCATTTGCGCTTGGGGTGACGGGCACAGACACTGGGTGGGTCCATGTCTGCACGCCACGTCACCCTGCTCGCTGCCCTGTCCGCCATCTGGGGCGGCTCCTACCTCCTTATCAAGTACGCGCTCGACGGCTTCTCGGCCGCGATGATCGTGTCGCTGCGGTGCCTGCTGGCCTCGCTGGTGCTGTTCGTCGTGCTGCGGGTGACCGGCCAGGCGTCGCGCGCCTGGGCTGACGTGCGCGAGCGCCCGAAGTGGGCGCTCATCCTGAGCGTGACCGCGGTGGCCGCGCCGTTCCTGCTGATCACCTACGGCGAGCACGTCGTGCCGAGCGGCCTGACCGCGGTGCTGATCTCGCCCGCGTCGCTGTTCATCGCGCTGCTCGCGCCGTTCCTGCTGCCGTCGGAGAAGATCGACCGCCGCCAGGGCATCGGCATGCTGCTGGGTCTCGCGGGCGTGGTGCTGATCGTCGGCGTGGAGTCCGTCCACTCGCTCGAGCAGTTCCTCGGCGCGATGGCGATGGTCGGCGCGGCGTTCTTCTACGGGCTCTCGAACTTCGTCGTCAAGGGCAAGTACGGCAAGCTCGCGGCGGTCCAGACGTCCTGGATCAGCGTGACCTTCGCCGGGCTGCTGACGCTCCCGATCGGCATCGCGACGACGCCCGGGCACACGCCGGACGTGGGCGCGGTCGCCGCGCTCGTGGTGCTGGGCGTGCTCGGGACGGCGCTCGCGTTCGTCATCTACTACGAGCTGATCGGGGCGATCGGCGCGGCCCGCGCGGCGCTCGTCTCCTACCTGGCGCCGGGCGTGGCGCTGTTCTACGGCGCCATCTTCCTCGACGAGGAGATCACGGTCGCGGCGATCCTCGGGCTGGTGGCGATCCTCGGCGGCGTGGCGATCGCCTCGCGGGCCAAGCGGACGCCCGCTCCGGCGGCCACGCCGGCCATGGCGCGCGCTTCCTGACAGCGTGTTAGCTTCCGCCGCGTGGACCTGACGCTTTCGCCGGCGGAGGAGGAGTTCCGCGACACGCTGCGCGCGTGGATCGCCGACAACCATCCGGGCAAGGAGCCGGAGGGGGACGAGGCATCGTTCGCCTTCCGGCGCGACTGGCAGCGCAAGCTGAACGAGCGCGGCTGGGCCGGGCTCACGTGGCCCGAGGCGTTCGGCGGGGCGGGCGCGACGCAGATCGAGCAGGCGATCCTGTTCGAGGAGTTCGCGGCGGCGCGCGCGCCGCAGATGGCCAACGTGCTCGGGCTGACGATGGGCGGGCCGACCGTGATCGCCCACGGCACGGACGAGCAGAAGGCGCGCTTCCTGGCGCCGATCCTGAGCGCCGACGAGATGTGGTGCCAGGGCTTCAGCGAGCCCGAGTCCGGGTCCGACCTCGCGTCGCTCAAGACGAAGGCGGTCCTCGACGGCGACGCGTACGTGGTCACCGGCCAGAAGGTGTGGACGACGTACGCGCACCACTCCAAGTGGTGCATGCTGCTCGCGCGCACCAACGCCGACGCCCCCAAGCACCGCGGGCTCACGTACTTCCTGATGGACATGGAGCAGGAGGGCGTGGAGATCCGCCCGCTGGTGCAGATCACCGGCGAGGCCGAGTTCAACGAGCTGTTCATCGACGGCGCGCGGATCCCGGTCGAGAACGTCGTCGGCGGCGTCGACAACGGCTGGCGGGTGGCGATCACCACCCTGATGCACGAGCGCGCCGGGCTCGCCTTCGCGCTGCAGGCGCGGGTGCAGGTGGCGCTCAGCGAGCTGGCCGACGAGCTCAAGGGCACCAAGGACCCGCTCGTGCGGCAGCGGTTCGCGCAGATCGCGATCGAGGCGCAGGTGCTGCGGCTGCTCGCCTACCGCGGGCTCACGAGCACCATGAAGGGCGGCGAGCCGGGCCCCGAGGGCTCGCTGGGCAAGTGGCTGTGGGCCGACATCAACCAGGCGCTGACCACGCTGGCGATGGACGTCAAGGGGCCCGCCGCGCAGCTGGTCGACGACACGTGGACGTACCGCTTCCTGCGGGCCCGCGCGAACTCGATCGAGGGTGGGACGACCGAGATCCTCAAGAACATCGTCGCCGAGCGAGTGCTGGGGTTGCCGCGCGCATGAACTTCGACCTGACCGAGGACCAGCGCGAGATCCAGCGCACCGCCCGCGAGTGGCTCGCCTCGCGCTACCCGATCGCCCGTGTGCGCGAGATCGCGCTGGACGGCGGCTCCGACGCGACCTGGGACGAGATCGTCGAGCTCGGCTGGCCGGACGTGGCCGAGCTGGGCATCGTCGAGCTGGCCGTGGTCGCGGAGGAGCTCGGCTACGCGCTCGCCCCGACGCCGCTCGCCGCCGACTGGGCGGCGCGGCTGCTGCACCCCGGGCTCGAGGGACGCGGGACGGTGGCGATGTGGGATGAGGGCGGCAACGCGCCCGACGCCTCGACGATGCCGGCGTCGCTGGTCGGCACGAAGATCGCGGTGCCGGCCGCCGACGTGGCCGACACGTTCGTGGTCACGGCCGACGGCGGCCGCCACTTCGCGGTGCCCGCGTCCGCGGTGTCGGTCGAGCCCGCGCGGGCGTTGGACCCGACCCGCCCGCTGTTCACCGTCCGCTTCGACGGCGGCGGCGAGGCGCTGGACGGCGACCACTTCGGCCGCGCCTGGCACGCGATCGCGGTGGCTGCGGCCGCCGAGTCCGTCGGCGTCGCCCGTCGCGTGACCCAGATGTCCGTCGAGTACGCGAAGGAGCGCAAGCAGTTCGGCCGCCCGATCGGCGCCTACCAGGCCGTCTCCCACGCGTGCGCGCAGATGTTCCTGGAGGCCGAGGGCGCGCGCAACGTCGTCCTCTGGGCGGCGTGGGCGCTCGACCACGACCCGGCGGCCGCGTTCGTCGCGGCCAGCTCGGCCAAGGCCTACGCGAGCGACGCGGCGGTCAACGTGTGCCGTTCCGCCCTCCAGGTCCACGGCGGCATCGGCTTCACCTGGGAGCACGACCTGCACCTGTTCCTCAAGCGCGCCGAGGCGAACGCCCACGCGTTCGGCGACGCGACCTGGCACCGCGAGCAGGTCGCGGCGATGTACCTCTAGCCCAAGAAGCGGTCGACGGCCCGCTGCTTGGTGGCGTCGTCGACCGTCAGCCCGGCGCCGCCGTCGGGCAGGGTGACCCCGCCGCTCGGCTTGAGCACCTGCGGCTTGGCCGTGCCGGCGCTCAGCTCCGCGCCGACCACGCCCAGGAGCGTCGGGCCGGACATGTCCGAGCGGACCGCCTTCGGCGCCGCCCAGGACACCCAGGGCAGGCGCACGAACGTCTCGACCGAGGTGACCTTGTCCTTGATCGCGCCGAGGATCTTCTGCTGGCGGCGGGCGCGGGTGAGGTCGGACTCCTTCGGGTTGCACTCGTTCTTGCGCGTGCGGGCGAGCGCGAGCGCCTGCTTGCCGTCGATCTCCTGCTCACCGGACTTCAGCCGCAGCGTGTAGCCGCCGTTCTTGAAGCCGCCGTTGATGCGCGAGACGACGCAGCCGCCGCGGTAGGTCACGCCGCCGAGCGCGTCGATCAGCTGCGGGAAGTTCTCGAAGTTGACCTCGATCAGGTGGTTGACCTGCACGCCGAGGAAGCCCTCCACCGTGCGGATGGCCAGCGCCGGGCCGCCGATCGCGTACGCGGCGTTGATCTTGCTGCGGCCGTGGCCGGGGATGTCGACCACCGTGTCACGCGGGATCGACAGCGTCGCGTTGTGGCCGCCGCCGATCCGCAGCAGCAGGATCGAGTCCGACCGCGAGGCCTGGCCGATCTTCTGCGCGCCCGGCTCCTTGCTGTCCTTGGTGCGCGCGTCCGAGCCGAGGACGAGGATCGTGTTCGGCGACGTCAGCGGGTAGCCGGCTCCGCCGAGCTCGGCGTCGGCCGCGTCGGACACCTGCGCCGACTGGATCTGCGCCGACACGAGGAAGAGCACGAGCGAGATCGCTAGCCACGCGAACACGGCGGTGACGACCCAGCGGAGGATCCGCCAGAAGCCGATCCGGCGGCGGCCGGGGCGGCGGCGCGGGAACGGGAGGCGACGGCGCCGGCGGGGCGGCGGAGGCGCGTCCTCCCAGCCGTGCGACGGGGGCGCCTCCTCCTGCTGCATCTCGGCCAGGCCACCGTCATCGTCACGTCGGCCGAAGAGCTTCGGCTTCGAGCGGTAGACGTTGTACGGACGCTTGTCGTCGGGGTCGGCCATGCGGGAGGCGGTAGGGTGGCCGGCATGGCCGAGGGCTACGTCATCGGCGTCGACCTTGGCGGCACGAAGCTGCTCGCAGGAGCGATCGACGCGGACCTGTCGGTGATCCACCGTACCAACCGACTTGTGTACGGGTTAAACCAGGACGAGCTCGTGCAGATGATCGCCGACGCCGTCGATGAGATCCGCGTCGCCGTCGGCGAGATCAGCGCGATCGGGTTCGGGATCCCGTGCACGTTCGACTCACGTACCGGGATGGCGGTCCAGGCCGTCAACGTCCCGCTGAAGGACATCGCGTTCGGCGAGCTGATGGCGGACCGGCTGAACATGCCGGTCGTCGTCGACAACGACGCGAACTGCCACACCGTCTGCGAGTCGCGGCTGGGGATCGCCCAAGGCGCGACCGACGTCGCGCTGCTCACGCTCGGCACCGGGATCGGCGGCGGCCTGCTGCTCAACGGCCAGGTCTACCGCGGCTGGATCATGGGCGGCGCCGAGATGGGCCACATGGTCGTGGAGATGAACGGCCGCCCGTGCCAGGGCAACTGCCCGAACTGGGGCTGCCTGGAGTCCGTCGCCTCGGGCACCGCGCTCGTGCGCGAGGCGTCGCTCGCGGTCGCCCGCCAGCCCGACACCGCGCTCGGCCAGGCGCTCGAGAACGGGCGCGAGCTCACCGGCCCGCTGATCACCGAGCTCGCGACGGCGGGCGACCCGGTGGCCCGCGGCGCGATCGAGACGATCGGCCGCGCGCTCGGCGTCGGCATCACGAACCTCGTGAACATCTTCAACCCGCAGGTCGTCGTGATCGGCGGCGGCGTGATCGCGGCGGGGGAGATCCTGCTCGCGCCCGCGCGCGAGGTGATGCTCGAGCGTGCGCTCGCGCCCGGCAAGGACGTCGTCCGCGTCGAGGCCGCCCGCTTCGGGCCCGAGGCGGGCATGATCGGCGCCGGCCTGCTCGCGCGTGACGTGATCGACGGCAAGACGACGGGCGCGATCGAGAACCACCCGCGGTGAGCGGCCGGCTGGTCGTGTGCCCGACGCCGATCGGGAACCTCGAGGACATCACGCTGCGCGTGCTGGCCGCGCTGCGCGACGCCGACGTGATCGCCTGCGAGGACACGCGCCACACGCAGGGCCTGCTCAAGCGCCACGGCATCGAGGCGAAGCTCGTCTCCTACCACGAGCACAACGAGCGCTCGCGGGCGGCTGAGCTGGTCGAGCGGCTGCGCGGCGGCGAGGTCGTCGCGCTCGTGAGCGACGCGGGCATGCCGCTCGTCAACGACCCGGGCTACGACCTGGTCGGCGCGACGATCGCGGCGGGGCTGCGCGTGGAGGTCCTGCCGGGGCCGTCGGCGACCATCACGGCGCTCGTGGCCAGCGGGCTGCCCAACGACGTCTGGCGCTTCGTCGGCTTCCTCCCGCGCAAGGCCGGGCCGCTGCGCGAGGTCTTCACCGCGAGCGAGACGATCGTCGCGTTCGAGTCGCCGCGCCGCGTCGGTGCCTCGCTCAAGGTGCTCGCCGAGGACGACCCCGAGCGTCCCGTCGCGGTCTGCCGGGAGCTCACGAAGCTGCACGAGGAGATCGTCCGCGGGACCGCCGCGGAGCTGGCCGCCAAGTACGGCGACGAGGATGCGCGCGGCGAGATCGTGCTGGTCGTCGGCGGTGCGCCCGCCGCGACGAGCCTCGACCCGAAGGCGGTCGAGGCCGTGCGGGCGCTCGTCGACGCGGGCGCCCGCTCCAAGACGGCCGCGAAGGTCGTGTCCGACCTCACCGGCGCGCCGTCGAACGAGCTCTACCGCGCGCTCTTGACCTGATAGGTCCCGATCATCCCGGCCATCATGTGGCTCTCCACGTGGCAGTGGTACATCCACGTGCCGGGGTCGCGCTCCCGCCAGCGGATCCGGGCCGACTCGGCCGGGCCGAGCGTGACGGTGTCGACGGGCACGCCCAGCGGGTTGCGCCAGCGGTGGCCGTGGACGTGGAACGTGTGGTGCTCTGAGCCGATCACGGTCACGTCCCACTGGACGAGCTCGCCCACGCGCGACTTGAACACCGGTGTGTTGCCGACGAACGCGCGGCCGTTGATCGCCTGGAACTTGCCCATGGGCGAGAAGACGACGACGTACTCGCGGTCCGGCGCGCGTTCCTTGCGGCCGAGGATCGAGAGCATGCCGAACATGCCGCCTTCCAGCGACGCGGTCATCTCCTTGCCGTGGTCGTGGTACGGCCAGGCGCCCGCGGAGTCCTTGCCGGCCGTGAGCTTGTAGGTCCACGTCTCGCCGGGCTTGACGTCGGCGTCCTTGCCGGAGTAGCCGGGCAGGTAGGACCCGTCGGAGTCGGGCTTGTACTCGACGCCGTGGAAGTGCATCGAGTGCGGCCGGTTGAACGCCGTGTCCATGTTCTTGAAGTGCACGCGCAGCTTGTCGCCGACGCGGGCCTTCAGCAGCGGGCCGGGGATCAGGTCGCTGTTGCCCGAGCCCGGGGCGTTGACGTTCTCCAGCGGCTTCTTCCAGCCCTTGGTGTAGCGCCGGTACACGACCGTGCCGAACACCGTGTCCGCGGGGGTCAGCTGGGTGCCGTGGATCGCGTCGCGTTGGTTGGGCGCGATGTTGAGCGTCACCGGCACGGCGGCGACCCAGTACTCCCGGGTCGCCGCGTCCGACACGGCCGGGGCGACCAACATGGCCGCCCCGACGAGCGATGCTGCCGTCAACCGCCTCACTGGACGGTGACGGAACCCTGCATGAAGGGGTGGATCAGGCAGTAGAACTTGTACGTGCCGGCGGTGTCGAACTTGACGCTCGCCTCTCCGGGCAGCGGCGACTTCGAGTTGGCGTCCAGGACGCCGGAGCTCCAGAAGCCGTTGCCGTGCGTCGCGCCGCTCAGCGAGACCGGGGTGACGTCGCTCGGGTACAGGCCCTTCGGGTCGATCGCGGGCGACTCGAACGACTTGGCGATCGCGCCGATGTACGAGTTGCCGTCGTTGATGTCGCCCGGGCCGAACGACGCCGTGTGCGCCTCGTAGCTGCCCTTGGTCATCACGAACTTGACGGTGGTGCCGCGCGCCACGGTGAGGCTGGCCGGGACCATGCCCATGTACTCCAGCCCGCCCTTGGCGGCCACGCCGAGCGCGACGGTGTTGGCGCCCTGCGTCTTGGTGCCGAGGCCCTTGGCGTTCTTGACGCTGGCGTCGGTCTGCTGCTTGAGCGTGGCGGCGTCCTGCTTGGCGCTCGGGACCTTCGCGCCCTTCTTGGCGACCTTGACCGTGGCCTTCATGCCCGGGTGCAGGTCGCACAGGACGGTGTAGCTGCCGGCCTTGGTGAACTTGACCGTCATCGGCTTGGCCTTCTCGCCGGGGAGGCCCGAGTTGACGCCCTTGGCGCCCGTGTACGTGAACGACTTGCCGTAGCCCGAGGACTGGAAGAACTCCGGGTTCAGGCTCATCGCGTCCTGGCCGTTGAACCAGAAGGGCGCGCCGGCCGCGTCCAGCGAGCCGGCGACCTTCTGGCCGGTCGGGACGATGAACGGGATGCCGCTGCCGCCCTTGGCGGGGATGTCGACGTTGTGGAAGCCGGCCGGTACGAAGCGCACCGAATCACCCGCGTTCACGGTCAGCTTGCTCGGATAGAAGGCGTTGGTCGTCACCAGCTCGCCGAGCTTCTTGGCTGTGGCGGCGGGCGCGCCGACGGACATGTCCTTCGTCTTCGCCTGCGCCGCGGCGGGCACAGCCAGCGTGATCGCGGCGGCGGCGACCACGGTGCGGAGGGGAATCATGCGGATCAAGAAACGCTGACGCGCAAGCGAAGTCAAGCGTTGCGGGAAAGTGTGGTGCTGGCACGTGAGGCGGGTTCGGATATCCCCCGTAAGGACGGCGGAGAACTCCATCGCACCGGTTTCGTGCAGGCGAGATAGTCGCGTCCGATGCGCCGCACCCTGCTCGCCCTCACCGCCTTCCTCGCCCTGCCCGCCACGCCCGCCCTGGCCCAGCACGACCACGGCGAGATGGGCTCCGGACCGGCCGTCCCGATCTACAACGCGTCCTTCGCCGTGCCGCACCTGGACGTGCTCGCCGGCGACACCGTGACCTGGCACAACGCCTCGCTGCGCGCGCACAACGTGCTCGCCGACGACCGCAGCTTCGCCTCCCCGCGGCTGCTGATGGACGGCATGTTCGACCACCGCTTCGACACCCCCGGCGACTACACGTACTTCTGTCAGCTGCACCCGACGATGCGCGGCGACATCGGCGTCCACCGCGTGCTGCTGGACGCCGCGAAGGAGCCCGCCGCGCCGGGCAAGCCGTACGCGCTCAAGGGACGCGCGGCGCTGCCCGAGGGCGCGACGGTGTCGATCCAGGCCGACGGCGCCGAGCAGGCGACCGCCACGGTCGGGGCGAACGGCGCGTTCACCGCGGCCGTGACCCCGGCGGCCACGGCGAGCTACACCGCGGTCGCGGGCGGCGAGGCCTCGCCGCCCGTCCAGCTGCTCGTGCTCGACCGCAAGGTCAGCGCGGGGCTGAAGGTCGGCAAGCGCACGCTCACGATCACCGCGAAGGTCACGCCCGCTTCGGCCGGCTCGACCGTCGTGCTGCAGCTCAAGCTCAAGGAGCACTTCGGCTGGTGGCCGGTGAAGGCGACCAAGACCGGGGCGGACGGCATCGTGCGCTTCACGGTCGACCGTGGCCGCAAGGTCCAGGCGCGCGTGCTGCTCACCGCCGCCGACGAGGCGACCGAGCTCGCGCGCAGCGCCGCGTTCCGCCTAAAGTAGGTCGATGACCAGGATCCTGGTGGTGGGTGGTGGCGCGATCGGCGGCATCACCGCCGCGGGCGCGGCCGCGGACGTCGTCGTCCTCGACGCGAACGCGGCGCACGTCGCCAAGCTCAGCGACCCGGGCCTCGTGATCAACGAGGCCGCGCCGGTCAGGCTCGAAGCGGTGAGCGCGGTGGACGCGCTCGAGGGCGAGTTCGACTTCGCGCTGATCGCGGTGAAGGCGCCGCTGCACCACGTCGCCCTGCCACCGCTGGTCGAGCGCGGCGGCATCGGCGCGTTCGTCACGCTCGGCAACGGGCTGATCCAGGACCGGGTGCAGGCGATCGTGGGCGAGGGCGACCTGCTCGCGTGCCTCGTCGAGTGGGGCGGCTCGAACGTCGGCCCGGGGGAGCTGATCCGCGACTCCGAGGGCGGCTACGTCGTCGGCGAGCTGGACGGGACGGTCAGCGAGCGGGCGCGGCAGCTCGCCGCCGCGCTGGAGCCGGTCGGCCACACGCGCGTGACCGACAACATCCGCGGGATGATCTGGACCAAGCTCCAGGTCAACTCCACCTTCACCGGGCTCTCGGCGGTCTCCGGGCTGCGCTACGGCGGCGTCGCCGAGCAGGGCCCGGACGCGGTCTTCGCGCTCTGGGAGGAAGGGGTGCGCGTCGCCCGTGCGCAAGGCCTCGAGCTCGACACCATGCACGGCGTCCACGCGTACGAGTTCGGGCCCGAGGGGCTCGCGCGGATGATGGAGCACATGGCCAACGTCCGCCCCTCGATGCTCCAGGACCTCGACGCCGGCCGCGAGACCGAGGTCGACGTCGTCAACGGCGGCGTCGCCGCCAAGGGTCGCGAGCTCGGCGTCCCGACGCCGCACAACGACGCCGTCGTCGAGCTCGTGCACGCGATGGAGCGGGGCGAGAAGCGCCCCGACCCCCAATACCTCGCTTACGTGAGCGAGGCGCAGATCACGAGCGCCACCGACAGCTGAATGCCGGCGGTGACGTAGCCGGCGGCGTGCACGCGCTCGCTGCCGCCGTCGAAGCAGTGGTCGGCGAGCTTGCCCGGGATCAGCATGTCCAGGATCAGGAAGCCGACCGCCTGCGTGACCACGCCGATCAGGCCGAAGATGGCCGCGTCGTCGAGGCCGTCCCAGCCGGCGCCGGTGAAGTAGATCGAGAACCACAGGATCAGGCCCAGTGAAGCCAGGCCGGTGCCGGCGATCAGGCCGGCGCCGCGGTTGCCTTCCATCACGTGCGTGCCCAGGCGCCCGGGCGTCAGCAGGTCGAGCGCGAGGAAGCCGACCACGAGCACGACAAGGCCGATGCCGCTGTAGGCAAGGGTCTGCAGGATCAGCTCGAACACGGGTGGGTCTCCCTCTCAGTCGTCAATGACGTGCGGCACGAACCGCGACAGGTTGTTGGTGACGAGCCCGTTGGACTCGCGGATGCCGAGCCCGGCGGGCTCCATGTCGACGGTCCAGACCCCGAGCACGGGGTGGTTGCCGTCGTAGTCGCCGAGGTCGGTGTACTGCTGGACGACGAAGCCCTCCTCGCCGTAGCCCTGGTCAGGGCCGCGGTCCGCCTCGTCGCCGTCGATCACGATCACCGAGTTCGCGCCCTCTCGCGCGAGCAGCGGCTTCTTGACGTAGCTCTTGAGCTTGTGCTCCTCGCCCTCGAAGAACGCGGGCAGGAGGTTCGGGTGGTCCGGGTACAGCCGCCAGAGCACCGGCAGGATGCCCTTGTTGGACCACATCATCTTCCAGATCGGCTCGATCCACAGGGTTTGGCCCTGCTCGTCGCCCATCCGCTTGAGCGCCTCCTCGGCGAACTCCTCGTGGACGAGCCACTCCCACGGGTAGAGCTTGAAGACGCTGCGCATCGCGCGGCCCTGGCGGTCGACGAAGCCGACGTGCTCGTGCAGGCCCATCTGCTCGATCGCCATCAGCTCGCACGTGAAGCCCGCCTCGCGCGCGACCTCGACCATGTAGCCGGCCGTCATGAAGTCCTCGCCCGAGACCTCCGCGTTCGTGTGCACGAAGTACACGCGCTCGCCGGGCAGACGCGGCAGCAGCTCCTTCCAGCGCTGGACGAGCAGCTCGTGGACCATGTTCCACTGGTCGCCGCCGGCGCCGTAGACGTCCTGCACCCAGTGCCACTGGACGGCGGTCTCCACGAGCGAGGTCGGCGTGTCCGCGTTGTACTCGAGCAGCTTGAAGCCGCTGTCGGAGTACGCGAAGTCGAAGCGCCCGTAGATCATCGGCGGCTCGGACTCCCACGTCTCCTTGATGCGCGGGACCGCCCAGCCGGGGATGCCCATCTGCGAGAACAGGTTGCTCTCGATGATGTAGTCGCCGGCCTCGATCAGCATCTCCATCAGCAGCCGCGTGCTGGCTTCCATCTCGTACACCTCGTCGCTCGAGAGCGTGTACGCGTTGGACTCGTGCCAGTACGGCATCATCGAGCCGTCGGGCAGCTCGGTCTTCCAGTAGATGAGGCCCTGCTCCTCGATGATCGCCGGCCACCCCTGGCGGGGCTCGACCTCGATCCGGTACATCAGCCTCCGCCCGAGTGGGAGGCGACCGACCGGCCGACGCCACTGGCGGACGTGCTGCGGCTGGACGAGCCGAACCCGCCGCGGCGCGCGTTCTCGGCCACGTTGGACGCGGCCACGCGGTCGCCGCCCTTGAGCTTGGTGCCGGTCGTGTAGCGGCTGCCGCTGACCGGGCTGCCGCCGTAGAACCAGAAGAACGCGCCGCCACCGCCGCCGTTGCCGGCGTACGCCTCGTCGTCGCAGTAGCGGTTCTCGACGATCTGGTCGTTCTGGTCCACGCAGTACGCGCTGTCGTCGTCGGAGCCGCACGCGGCGAAGGCCACCGCCAGCACGGGGACCGCCATCAGCGGCACGGCTCGGGAACGGAGGCGTCGGCGTTCAGTCACTTCGTCTCTTCCTTCATGGCCTCGTTGGCGTGAATCCGGCGCAGGGCCTCGATCACCTCGGGATGCGACACCCGCGCGCGGAGCTTGTCCATCTCGGATTCCAGGATGGCCATCACGTGGTCGATGTCGTCGTCGAGCTCGGGCGTCTTGTCACGTTCCTGAATACGCGCCTCGCGGATCAGGTCGGCCAGCAGACCGGTGAGGATGGCCACGGAGCCCAGTCCGCCGGCCATCACGAACATCGCCACCCAGCGCCCGGCGATCGACTCCGGGGAGTAGTCCCCGTAGCCCACGGTGGTCAGCGTGACGATCGCCCACCACATGCCGTCGACCCAGTCCGCGTCCTGCTCGACGAGGCTGAAGAACGCCCCGCCGATGACGACGGTGGAGACGAGCAGGTACAGGCAGGCGCGCCCGGGAAACTGTGCGACGAAGCGCAGGATGCGGTTCAAGGGGCGCAAGGCTAACGATCATCGCGGCGGTCTGCCGCCGGTTCGAGTCTCGCTAACGTCTGCGCCGCGATGGCCTACTACGTCACGACGCCGATCTACTACGTCAACGCCGCGCCCCACCTGGGCCACGCGTACACCACCATCGGCGCCGACATCCTCGCGCGGCACATGCGCCAGCGCGGGGAGGACGTGTTCTTCCTCACGGGCACGGACGAGCACGGCGAGCCGGTCGCGCAGGCCGCGGAGAAGCTCGGCGTCACGCCGAAGGAGCTGGCGGACAAGAACGCGGAGCGCTTCCTCGCGCTGGGCCCGCGGCTGAACACGACGAACGACTTCTTCATCCGCACGTCCGACCCGCGGCACAAGCGCCGCGTGCAGGACGTCATGCAGCGCATCCACGACAACGGCTACACGTACAAGGACCAGTACGAGGGCCTGTACTGCCCGCGCTGCGCCGACTTCAAGACCGGGCAGGAGATCGGCCCCGGCGACACCTGCCCGATCCACAAGATCCCGCTCGAGCACCAGAGCGAGGAGAACTGGTTCTTCAAGCTCTCCGCGTTCCAGGAGAAGCTGGAGGCGCTGTACGCCGACCGCCCGGGCTTCGTCGCGCCGACCTCCCGGTACAACGAGGCCCTCTCGTTCATCAAGAGCGGGCTCAACGACGTCTCCCTGAGCCGCTCCAAGCTCACCTGGGGCGTCGAGGTCCCGTGGGACGAGGGCCACGTCTTCTACGTCTGGTTCGACGCGCTCCTGAACTACTACACGGCGCTGTCGTTCGCGCGCGAGGGCGAGGACCTGACCGAGCGGTTCTGGCCGGCGTTCCACATCCTCGGCAAGGACATCCTCAAGTTCCACGCCGTGTTCTGGCCGGCGATGCTGATGGCCGCCGACCTCGAGCTGCCCGAAGGCCTGTTCATCCACGGCTTCCTGCTGATGAAGGACGAGTCGGGCGCCGAGCACAAGATGAGCAAGTCGCTCGGGAACGTGCTGGACCCGTTCGAGGTGATCGACCGCTTCGGCACCGACGCGCTGCGCTTCTACTGCGCGCGCGAGGTCACGTTCGGGCAGGACGGCGGCGTGTCGGTCAGCGGGTTCGCCGAGCGCTACACGAGCGAGCTGGCCAACGACTACGGCAACCTCGCCAGCCGCGCGACGAACATGGTCGCCCGCTACTGCGACGGCGCCGCGCCGACGGTCGAGCTGGACCCCGAGCTGGGCAAGGACTTCGACGGGCTGCTCGACGAGGTCAAGGGGCTGCTCGACAAGGCGGAGCTCACGCAGGCGCTCGACCGCATCTGGCAGCGCGTGCGGCGGCTGAACCGGTACGTCGAGGAGACCACGCCCTGGGCGCTGGCCAAGGACGAGGCGCAGACCGAGCGCCTGCACATGGTCCTGCGCTCGCTCGCCGAGGGCCTGCGCGTCGTGACCGTGCTGCTCGTGCCGTACATCCCGGAGGCGACCGAGAAGGCGCTCGCCGCGCTCGGCACCCCGGAGACGGCGCTGGACACGGCGGTCTACGGCGGGCATCCGGGCGGGCAGCCGGTCGTCAAGGTCGCGCCCCTCTTCCCGAAGCCGGAATGATCGACAGCCACACGCACCTGCACGCCGATCCCGCGGTGGCGGCCGAGTGGGTCGAGGCGGCCCGGGCCGTCGGCGTCACGCGCATCCTCACGGTCGGCACCGACGAGGAGTCGTGCGCGGCCGCGCTGGCCGCGTCCGAGGCGCACGCGGACGTGTTCTGCGCCGCCGGCCTGCACCCGAACTACACGACCGACTACGCGGGGATCGACTGGCTGCGCGAGTACGCGCAGCACCCGAACGTGCGCGCGATCGGGGAGACCGGGCTGGACGACTTCCGCGACTACGCGCCGCGCCCGGACCAGGAGCGCGCGTTCGCCGACCAGATCGCGCTGGCGCGTGCGGTCGGCAAGCCGCTCGTCATCCACACGCGCGCGGCCGACGACGACACGATCGCCACGCTCGCCCGCGACGCGCAGGGGATCGAGGTGATCCTGCACTGCTTCTCGATGGCGAGCCGGCTCGAGGAGTGCCTGGACCACGGCTGGTGGATCTCGTTCGCGGGCAACGTCACCTACCCGAAGGCGACGGACCTCGCCGAGGCGGCCGAGCGGGTCCCGCTGGACCGGCTGCTGGTCGAGACCGACGCCCCGTACCTGACGCCTCAGGTCGTGCGCAAGGAGCGCAACCGGCCGGCGTACGTCACCCACACGGCGCGCTTCATCGCCGAGCGCCGCGGCATCGCCTACGAGGAGCTGGACCGCGCCGTCGAGGCGAACGCTGCCAAGCTCTTCGCCTGGTGAGCTCGCAGCCGACCCAGCCCTCCATCCGGCGCATGCGCGAGTTCGGCATCCGGCCGAACCGCGACCTGGGCCAGAACTTCCTCGTCGACTCGAACATCCTCGAGATCATCGGGCGGCTCGCCGAGCTGACGCCCGAGGACGTCGTGCTCGAGGTCGGCGGCGGGCTCGGGGTGCTGTCGGAGTACCTGGCCGAACGCGTCGCCCACGTGCACGTCGTCGAGCTCGACCGCGGGCTCGAGCTGCCGCTGCGGCAGGCGCTCGACCCGTTCGAGAACACGACGCTGCACTTCGCCGACGCGGTCAAGCTCGACCTCGCGTCGCTCGACCCCGCGCCGACGAAGGTCGTCGCCAACCTGCCCTACGGCGTCGCCGCGACCGTGATCATCCGGACGATCGAGCTCGAGAGCGTCGTCGCGTGGGTGGCGATGGTGCAGAAGGAGGTCGGCGAGCGGTTCGCGGCCGGGCCGTCGACCTCCGCGTACGGCGTGCCGTCGGTGCTCGCCCAGCTCGCGTGCGACGTGCGCGTGGAGCGCAAGATCCCGCGCGGCGTCTTCTACCCGGTGCCGAACGTCGACTCCGTGCTGGTGGGGCTCAAGCGCCACTCGCCCGCACCGCCGCCCGCGCTCACCAAGCTGGTCCAGCACGGCTTCAAGCACCGCCGCAAGGCGCTCCCCAAGTCGCTCGAGCTGTCCCCGGGCGGCTCGAAGGAGCTGCGCGACCGGGCGCGCGCCGGGCTCGAGGCGCTCGGCAAGCCCGCCGACGCCCGCGCCGAGTCGCTCAGCCCGGCCGAGTGGCGCGCCCTCTACGAGCAGCTCGCGTGAAAGCGCCCGGCAAGGTCAACCTCTGCCTGCTGGTCGGCGCCCCGCGCCCCGACGGCCTGCACCCGCTCGTCTCGCTCGTCCAGCCGGTCGACCTGGCCGACACCCTCGAACTTAAAGACCGCGTAAAGGGGTCTGACCCCTTTACGACATCTTTAGCATCGGACGAGGTCGTCTGCGAGGGCGTCGACGGGGAGAACCTCGCGTTGCGGGCGCTGCGGGAGTTCCGGGCGGCGACCGGCTGGGACGGACCACCGCTGACGATCGAGATCACCAAGCGGATCCCGATCGCCGCGGGCATGGCCGGCGGGTCCAGCGACGCCGCCGCCGCGTTGCGGATCATCAGCGAGGTGAGCGGGATCGCCGTGCCCGAGGACGTGCCGATGCGGCTCGGCGCGGACGTGACCGTGATGCTGCGCGGCGAGCGCGCGTTGATGACCGGCGCGGGCGAGCACGTGGAGCCGCTCCCCGGGGAGAAGCCGCCGCTGATCGTCGTGCCGGTCGATGCCGCGCTCGGCGCGGGCGAGGTCTACCGCGAGTTCGACGCCAACGACACGCCACGCAGTCCGGACGAGCTGGCCGCCGCGGCCGAGGCGCTGCGGCACGGCGTCTACGAGCCGGTCAACGACCTCGAGCCCGCCGCGCGCCGGCTGTGCCCGCTGATCGACCGCGCGCTGCAGGCGCTGCGCGACGTCGGCGCGGAGTCGCCGATGGTCAGCGGCTCCGGCCCGACGGTCTTCGGCATCTCCGACGACCCCGAGGCGCTCGCCTTCCTCCAGACCGCGTACCCGCGAGCCGTCGCCGCATGACTCGCGCTGCGCGCACGCATGCTTCGCGGGAACTCGCCTTGCGGCTCGTTCCCGAAACCGCGGGGCGGGTTTGAGGTGAAGTTCACCTGGCTGCTCGCAGCCGTCGTGCTCGCGGGCTGGCTGATCGTCCGCCGCCACAAGCAGCACCGCTGGGTGCAGCTGCTCGAGCTGGTCGCGATCGCGGGCGCGCTGCTCGTCGGGTTCGGCGTCGTGCACCTGCCGAACTTCGAGCACCTCCTGGAGGACGCCGGCCAGGCGCTCGGCAAGTGGACGTACCTCGCCGTCGGCCTGCTGGCCTTCCTGGAGACCGGCGCGTTCCTCGGCTTCGTCGCGCCCGGGGAGACCGCCGTGATCGTCGGCGGCCTCGTCGCCGGCCAGGGGCAGATCTCGCTGCTCGCGCTGATCGCGATCGTCTGGGCGAGTTGCGTGCTCGGCGACCTGACGGCGTTCGAGATCGGCCGCCGGCTCGGGCGCGGATGGCTGCTCAAGCACGGAGAGCGGCTGAAGATCACCGAGGAGCGGCTGGAGACGGTCGAGTCGTTCTTGGAGCGGCGCGGGGCGGTGTTCATCGTCTTTGGCCGCTTCCTGGGGCTCGTCCGCCCGCTGATCCCGTTCACGGCCGGCGCCTCGCGGATGCCGATCCGGCGCTTCCTCCCCTACGACGTGCTCGCCGCCGGCCTGTGGTCGATCACGTTCTGCGTCCTCGGCTACCTGTTCTGGCGCTCGATCGACCAGCTCACCACGTACGTGTCGCGCGGGCTGTTCGCGTTCGGGACCCTGGTCGTCGTGATCGGCGGCATCGTCGCGCTGATCCACCTGCGCCGCAGCGAGGAGGCCCGCGGGAAGGTGCGCGACTGGATCGACGAGCACGACGAGGAGCCGTTCTGGAAGCACGTCGCGAAGGTCGCCCGGCCGGTCTGGCACGTGCTGCTCAGCCCCGCCGCGAAGGTGGCCGACATGGCCGCGCGCTTCACGACGGACCGCGTGACGCCCGGCAACCTCGGGCTCGAGCTGACGACGCTGCTGATGCTCGCGCTGTTGGGCGGGTTCAGCTTCCTGATGATCGGCGACTCGATCCTCAACAACCCGAACCCGCGGATCGACCGCTGGGCCGCCGACGTCGCCGAGCGGCTGCGCAACGAGACGGTCCTCGACATCGCCCGCGTGGTCACCGCGATCGGCTCCTCGTGGGTGACCGCCGCGCTCACCCTCGCGACGGCGGTCTTCGCGCTCGTCAAGCGCCGCTGGATCGACGCGGTCGTGCTCGTCGTCGGCTGGCTGCTGGTGTGGGGCGCCGTGCACTCGACCAAGGTCGCCTACGACCGCGAGCGGCCGGTCGGGGCGTTCACGGACACGATCAGCGCCGCCTACCCCTCCGGCCACACCGCGTACGCGATCTCGCTGATCGCGATCGCCACCGTGCTGGTGCGCGGCGGCACCGGCTGGGCGGTGCGGATCGGGCTCGTCACGATCGCCGTCGTGCTCGCCGTGATCGTCGGGATCACCCGCGTGTACCTGCGCGCGCACTTCCTCACCGACGTGCTCGGCGGAGCCGCCCTGGCGATCGCGATCTGGTCGATCGTGGGCGTCTTCTCCCTGTTCGCCGGACGCGTTCGCCACAATGTGCCGAGCGAGACGTCTCGATGAACGACGATCAGAAGACCTACATCATCATCGGCGCGGCCGCGCTCGTGAGCCTCGTCGCCTGGCTCGCGCTCGTGGTCATCCCCGCCTGGAAGAGCTACTGGCGCCTGCGCGACCGGATCGTGGCCACCGTGCTGAGCATCTACATCCTGGCCGCGTTCGTGCTCGCGGGCACGGGCGTCGGGCTCGCCGCGCTCTGGTACTTCAGCGATCGCGTCGAGCTCTAGCAACGCCTAGACTGCTCGCGTGACTTCGCCCGCCCGCAAGGAGGCGGCGCTCCCGGATCTGGGAGCCCTCGGGGCCATGTCCGACGCCGTCGAGTCGGGTCTGGGGCTCCCCGAGGTCGTCCGGGCCGCCGCACGTGCCCTCGACGCGTCGCTCGTCCTGATCGACCGCTCGAGCTCCGTGCTCGCGGTCGCCGCGCGGTCCACCGCGGACGAGCGTCAGCTGATGCGGGACGCCGACGGGGTCGAGACGCACGAGCTGCGCGTCGGCGACGCGGTGGTCGGGCAGCTGCGCCTGCGCCCGCGCGGCGGTGGGCCGTCGGCGGCGGTGCTGCGCATCGCGACGACGATGATCGCGTCGGAGGTCGAGCGCCTGCGTGCGCCCGACCGCGCCTCCGAAGCGGCGCAGTCGGCGTTCCTCGCCGCGCTGCTCGGCCGCAAGGTGACCGACCGCGGAGACATCGTCGCGCGCGCTTCGGAGCTGGGCGCGGACCTGTCGGACGGCGGGGCGGTCGTGGTCGTGCGCGCCCACCACTTCGCGCCCGCGGACGAGGATTGGCGCGCGCGGGTCCTGGCCGCCGCCGAGCGCGCGGCCCGGGCGGGCGCGCCGGGGTCGCTCGCGGCGACCATGGACGAGCACGTGGTCGTGCTGCTGCCGACCGTCGAGGACGCCGCGCTGCGCCGCGTCGCCGACGGCATCGCGCGCGAGCTGCACACCTCCGTCCACGGCTTCACGTTCGCGCTCGGGCACTCGCGCGTCGCGCAGGACCCGGTCGACCTCTATCGCGCGGGCAACGAGGCGCTGCTCGCGGCGAACGTCGCCACCGCCGACAGCACCGGCGACGAGGTGGCGATGCTCGCCTTCGAGGACACGGGCGCCTACCGGCTGCTGCTGCCCGCGATGAGCGAGGACCCCGCGGAGCTGCAGCGCTTCTACGCGGAGACGGTCGCGCCGCTGGTGGCCTACGACGACCAGTACGAGACCGACCTGGTGCAGACGCTGGAGACGTTCCTGGACGCGGACGGCAACGTCGCCGGCACCGCCGCGCGGCTGTTCACCCACCGCCACACGGTCCGGTACCGGCTCGAGCGCGTGAAGGACCTCAGCGGCCTCGACGTCGCGTCCACGGACGGCCGCGAGAAGCTCGGCCTCGGCTTGAAGGCGATGCGCGTGCTCGGCATCGCCGCGCCGCGCGGCCCGGCCACGGAGGCCGGCGCCGGCGGCGGGCGCGTGCGTCGCGCCGACAAAGACCGTTAGCGCCCCTGCACGGTCACCAGGTGCCGCCCCTGCGGGCGCGGGACGCGGACGGTGACCTCGACGCCCCGGTTCGTCGTCACCGGGCGCGGGACGGCCTTCAACCGCTCCCCGTCCAGCCACACGCGCTTGACCCGGGTGCCGCGCGGGAGCGTCACGCCGATCCGCAGCGTGCGCACGTCCTGGCTGCGCAGCGTCACGCGCGTGTCGTACGTCTTGCCGTCGCGGTCGGCGCGCACCGCGACCGTCCCGCGCTCGCCGAGGCGGATCGACAGCCCGCTGATCCGCTCCTGGCCCTCGGGGATGCTCGGCACCACGTCCAGCCGCCGCTCGCCGAGGTCGGGCATCACGCCGAGCTGCTGGGCGATCACGGGCCACGCCGTGCCGTAGTGGCCCCAGGCCTGCATGAACATCGAGCGGCACGTCCAGCAGCGGTCGAGGTTCCGGTTCTGGTCCGGTGACGGCAGGATCTCCGGCAGCGCGCCGGGCTGTTCGTCGAGCATCGTCTTGGCGTTGGCGTCGGTGTAGCGGCGCTGCGAGCGGCCGTAGTTGCCGTCGGCGACCGCCTTGATCGCGGTGTTGAGGCTGAAGACGACCTTCTCGCCCTTGCCCTCCGGCCCGCCCGTGCACCCCGTGTGGAAGAGGCCGACGTTGAACGGCGCCGTGCCGCTGAAGCAGTCGGTCTCGCGGACGTCGAGCGCGGTGTTCGCGTGCTTGGCGGGCGCGAGGCCGGTCTCCATCGGCGTGACGCCGATCCAGTGCTGCTGCTGGAGCTGTGCGTTGTTCGGGCCGAGCGAGTCCGCGTACTGCCGGGACGGCTCGTTCCACCACGTGCGGTCGAACGCCGCGCGCAATTGCTGGGCGAGCTTGCGCGCCCAGCTGGCCGTGGGGCCGTCGCGCTTGGCGTCGGCCAGCGAGGCGAGGTCGGTGAGGCCGCGGATCAGGTAGACGGAGTTGTCGAGCTTCTCCTCGCCCATGCCCTCGCGCTCGACGTTGCCGAGCCCTTCGGGCCAGCCGTCCTTGTCGGCGTCGAGGTTGTCGACGACGTAGCGCGTGGCCCGGCGCGAGAAGTCGTAGAGGTCGTTCAGGAAGCGGCGGTCGCCGGTCCAGCGCCACACGAGCGCGACCGCGCTCGGGAACTTGACCGACTCGTCGGTGTTGCCCGGGTCGGCGTTGGCGCCGAAGTAGACCGAGCCGTCGGTGACGATCTCGTGCGCGACCTTGCCCGACTTGGCGTTGAGCAGGTCGGACACCTGCTGGAGGGCCTTCAGATGCGCCTTGATCGGCTCGAACTGGCCGAGCGCGACGGCCGCGAAGGCGGTGTACTCGCCGTCGGTGGCGAACAGCCACGGGTAGTCGGGGTAGCCGGCGCCGATGAACGTCGCCTGCTTGACGACGCCGATCGGGGCGGGGAAGGCCGTGCCGCGGTCCACGTGGCGGATCCGCAGGTCCGTCGCCGTCTGGGTGAGGTCGGCGAGGTTCTGCTTGCCGTAGTCGATCGCGCGCTGGAGGCTGCGGTCGCCCGGCAGGTCGACGTTGCTGTGCTCGGCGAGCGCGGCGCGTGCGGCCACCTTGCGCGCGAGCAGCGCGTCGGGGTCCTTAGTCGCGGCGGCCAGGTCCGCGCGGGTGGCCGCGACCGCGATCCACACCGTCGTCGGCTTCGCGCCGACCTTGACGGCGTAGCGCAGGCGTCCGCCGGCGCCGCGGCCGACCGGGCCGTCGTCGCACTGGCTGGGCATCTGCTTGCCGTCGGCGCCGCAGACGAGGCCGGTCCGTGGCCCGCGGAAGCCCGGGCCCGTCTCGATCCCCTGGGCGGTGCGGTCCGAGCCGGCGAACGCGGTCAGCGCGCCGTCGTGGAAGGCGAGCGTGCCCTGCTCGACGGCGGCCGTGTCCTGCCCGTTGTCGGCGGCGGTCGGGTGGCCCTCGCTGGAGCTCCACGGATACGCCGTCAGCAGCTCGGAGTGGACGTCGGCGTCGACCGTCACCGTCTTCGGCGTGGCGGACCGGAGGGTGATCCCGAAGAGCGCGGCGCGGCGGCCGTCCGGGACGAAGTCGGTGCGGGAGAGCTCGACCCCGCCGGTCGCGGGCAGGTCGTAGCGGACGTAGCCGGCGCCGCTGGTGAAGCGCGTGGCCGCGCCCACCCACTGGCCGTCGACGCCGAACCACACGCCGTCGGCGAGCTTGCTCGGCGGCGCCCAGATGCCGCCCATCTCGCCCGTGATGTGCCAGCCGTTCGCGTACCAGCCGCCGTCCGCGAAGCCGACCGCGTAGGCGCGGTCGCCGGCCGCGACCTCCCGCCGGTCCTGCAGCCGGTCGCTCGTCGAGATCTCCGTCGCCGCTCGGGCGGATCCCGCCGACACCAACGCGAGAGCCACCGCCGCACTGACCGCACGCACCATCTTTGTGCCTTCCTCTCCCCTGAAGCGCTTCAGGATTGCTACCCGAGGCTCGCGTTCGGGTAACGACGAGGCGTGCCCTCGCCTGACCCGCCGCGCCGCCGTCCGACGATCGCCGACGTGGCGCGCCGCGCGGGCGTGTCCGCGGCCGCCGTCTCGTTCGCGGTCAACGACCGTCCGGGCGTGTCCCCGGACACCCGCGAGCGGATCCTCACCGCGGCGCGCGAGCTGGGCTGGCGGCCGTCCGCGAGCGCCCGCGCGTTGACCGAGGCACGGACGCGCGCGGTCGGCCTCGTGCTGGCCCGCAACGTCGAGCAGCTCGAGCTCGACGCGTTCTTCGTGCGCTTCTTCGCCGGGGTGGAGCGGGTGCTGACGGCGGCCGACTACGCGCTGCTGCTGCAGCTCGTGCCCGGCGGTGCGGACGCGGCGCTGCCGGCGTACGAGCGGCTCGCGGCCGCGGGGCGCGTGGACGGGTTCCTGCTCACGGACATCGAGCTCGACGACCCCCGCTTCGCGCTGCTGGAGGCGGCCGGCGTGCCGGTGGTGCTGGCCGGGCGGCCCGCCGGCGCGTGCCCGTTCGAGTGGGTGGAGACGCGGCACGAGGAGGGCCTGCACGCGCCGGTCGAGCACCTGGCGGCGCTCGGGCACGAGCGGATCGCGTTCTTCGGCGGGCGGGCGGACCTCGAGCACGTCCGGGTGCGGACCGAGCGCTGGCGCGAGGCGATCGCGGCGGCGGGCGTGGAGGAGGGCCTGGTGGTTCACGCCGACGACGACGAGCTCGCGGCGGCCGCGGACGTGCTGCTCTCGGTCGCTCCCACGGCGGTCGTGTGCGCGAGCGACGTGCACGCGCTGGCGGTCGTGGTCGCGGCGCGGGCGCGCGGGCTCGACGTCCCCCGTGACGTGTCGGTCACCGGCTTCGACGACTCGCCGCTGGCCGCGCTGGCGGCGCCGGGGCTCACGTCGGTGCGGGTCGACTACGGCGAGTTCGGCGAGGCGGTCGCCGCGGCGTTGCTCGCCACGATCGGCGTGGGGGAGGCGCGGGCGTTCGCGCCGTCGGCGCCCGAGCTGGTCGTGCGCGGCTCCACGGCACCGCCCGGGTAGGGTGCCCGCCATGGCGATCGGCATCCTCACGGGCTCGGGCACCTATGCGCTTCCGGGGTTCACCACGTCCGGCTCCGAGCCGGTCCTGACGGAGTGGGGTGAGGCGTTCGTCTCCCACGGGTCGTGGGCGGGGGTCGAGGTGCTGCACGTGTCCCGCCACGGGGTCGGTCACCCGCGGTTGTCGAACCACGTCACGCACCGCGCGAACATCGCGGCCCTGAAGTCGATGGGGGCGACCGGGGTGCTCGCCGTGACCGTCTGCGGTGCCGTCGAGCCGGACGCGGAGCTCGGGTCGGTCGTGTGCTTCGACGACCTCCACTTCCTCTCGAACCGGCTGCCCGACGGGTCGCTGTGCACGTTCTTCACCGAGCCCGGTGAGGCCCAGCGCGGCCACTGGATCTACGAGGGGCCGTTCTCGTCCGACCTGCGCGGCGCGCTGCTGCGCGGCGCGGAGGAGGCGGGCGTGCCGGTGCGCGACGGCGGCACCTACGGCCATGTCGACGGCCCGCGCTTCAACACGCGGGCGGAGATCCGGTCGCTCGCGCTGGCGGGCGTGACCGCCGTCTCCCAGACCGCCGGGCCGGAGACCGTGCTGTGCGGCGAGCTCGAGCTGCCCTACGCGCTGCTCGGCTTCCTCACCGACTACGCCAACGGCGTGACCGCGGAGGCGACGCCGGTCGAGACGCTCGTGGCGAACATGGCCGCCTCGACCCAGCGCTTCTCGGAGATCCTGCAGGCCGCGCTGTCGCACGCGACGGCGGCGACGCCGGCCCCGGCCGGCGTCGTCTACCGCATCGGCGGCAACTAGCGCGTCACGCGCGTTGTGGCGTCGGCGGTCCCGGAGATCCGGAACGCGTCGTCGCGGAACGCCTGGATCCGGCTGCCGCGGCCGACGCGCGCGGTGACGCCGTCGTAGCGGGCGAGGCCCTTGATCGAGGCTTCGAGCTGGCGGAGCGTGCGCGGGCCGGGGTCGCCGCCCTCGTCGCGCTCGTCGTCGTCGCCGATGATGATCGTGGTGAAGCCGTCCTCGCCCTGATCGGCGTCCTGGCCGACGAAGCGGATGCGCTGCTTGCCGCGCGGGGCGTCGGCGGGGATGCGCAGCGTGTAGTTGCGGGCGAACGTGCCGCCGCGGACGCGCTGCAGGGACACGCGGACGCGCACGCGCTGGCCCGGCCGGACGCGGGCGGGCAGCTTGACCGAGCGCATGAACGCCTGGTCGGCGCCGCGGCGGACCTTGAGCAGCACGTTGATGCCGGTCACCTGGGGCGGCGTGCCCGTGTAGGCGTCGATCGCGGAGACGGCGGTCGCCAGGTCGTTCGACGCGCCGCTGAGCACCGCGTTCAGCGACGTCCCGTCGTCCGACTGCGCGGCCGACGTCGACACGTACCGGTTGCAGAAGCGCACGGGCTTCGCGAGCTCGGAGATCGCGATCTTCGCGCACATGTCCCCGGTGAGCCGCGCCGGCGTGCTGCCGAGCAGCCCCGCCGCGGCCTGCGACACCGCGAGCGGCGCGACGAACGACGTCCACGAGCCGCCGCTGGGCAGGTCCACCGCGGCCTCGTCGGCGGCGGCCGTGTTCACCGCGGTGACCGCGTTCGTGTCGAGGTCGCGCGCGATCACCTGCACCGGGACCGTGTGCGGCAGCGCCCCGGTCCGCCCGGCCACGGCGCTGAACCCGTCCGAGCTGATCGTCCCCAGGTCATGCCCGGAGGACGCGAGCTTGTACGTCGACGCGAGCGCTCCGAGCGCCGTCGGGTTGTTGACGATCCGGAACACGTACGCGTCCTGCAGCAGCAACGCGCGTCGCCCGACGCCCTCGAGCTGATGTCCGAACACCCACACCCGGTCGCCGTCCACGTACGTGACGGTCCCGACCGCGCTCGTCCGCACGTCCCCGGTCGAGTAACCCACGGCGACCGCCGACCCGGGCCGCAACGTCTGCGCCGGGAACGACCCGAGCGGCCCGGGCGGCACCGCCAGGACCGGCCGCCCGGCCTTCGCCGACGCCGCCGACAGCGCGTCCGCGATCGACGGGCTCAGCCCGCTCACGCTCATCGGCGCGACGATCGGCTTCGCCGACGCGAGCGCGGCCTTCATCCGCGGCGACAACGCGCCGCCCGTGGCCGTCGCGCGCGCCTTCGTGCTCGTCGCGTTCGTCCGGCCCGGCACGTCGACCGGCGTGCTGATGATCGCGTCGATCGGCGTCGCCAGCGCGGCCTTGCCGCCGTACTCGTTGATGGACTCGGAGATCGCGCCGATCACGCGCTGCGCGCCGGCCTCGTCCGGGCAGTAAATCGGCGAGCCGGAGAAGCCGGGGCCGATGCCGGTCGCGTCCACGGCGTCGCCGGACACGCCGATCAGGATCCGCCCGGCGCTGCCGGTCGCCTCCCCGCCCGCCACGTCCAGCACGTCGACGTTGAACGAGCTGATCGCCGTGCCCTGGATCACGGAGTAGCCCGTGCAGCGCATGCCCGCATGGACCTGCCACAGCGGCATCGTCGGATCACCCGCGAACGCCGGGGCGGCGGGCACAAGCAGGGCCGCGACCGCGGCGGCAACGGGAAGCAAGCGCATGAAGGCGCCAGCCTAGGACCTTCGCGAGGGCAGCGGACCCATCGTGGCACTGGGGAGCCTGGATTCGAACCAGAACTAGCTGAGTCAAAGTCAGCTGTGCTGCCTTTACACCACTCCCCAGTAAATCGGCGTACCGGTCATGCGTCCAGTTGCCGACAACTCGATACTACGATGCGAACCGTGTCCGCGCCCACGGTCGTCATCATCGCTGCCGGCGAGGGAACGCGCATGCGTTCCAAGCTGCCCAAGGTCCTGCATCCGCTCTGCGGCCGTCCGCTGATCCTCTGGCCCGTGACCGCGGCCCAGGGGGCCGGCGCCGGGAAGATTGTGGTCGTCGACAACCCGAAGCGGCGGCTCGAGGACCGGCTGCCGGACGGGGTCGTGACCGCGATCCAGCCCGAGCCGAACGGCACCGGTGGGGCCGTGCAGGCCGCGACGGAGCACATCGACCCCGACGCGACGGTCGTGATCCTCGCCGGCGACGTGCCGCTGATCACCCCCGAGGCGATCGACGCGCTCGTCAAGGCTCACGAGGAGTCGGGCGCCGCGGGCACGATGGCGACGATGGAGCTCGACGACCCCGGTCAGTACGGCCGGGTCGTGCGCGACAAGACGGGCAACGTCGAGAAGGTCGTCGAGGCCAAGTCGGGCGAGGGCGACGCCACGCCCGAGCAGCTCGAGATCCGCGAGGTCAACACGGGGATCTACGCGTTCAGCGGCCGGGCGCTCGTCGACGCGCTCGCGAACCTGACGCCCGACAACGCCCAGGGCGAGCTGTACCTGCCGGACGTGCTGCCGCAGCTGAAGGCCGAGGGCCGGACGGTCGCCGCGCACCTGATCACCGACCACACGCTCACGCTCGGCGTCAACGACCGGGTGCAGCTCGCCGAGGTGCGTCAGATCGCCCAGCAGCGCATCCACGACCGGCTGCAGCGCGAGGGCGTCGCGATCCTCGATCCGGCCTCCACGCACATCGACGCCGACGTCACGATCGGCCAGGACACGATCGTCGAGCCGGGCACGAGCCTGAGGGGCGACACGCGCATCGGCGAGGACTGCGTCGTCGGCCCGCACACGACGATCACGGACTCCGTGCTGGGCGACGGCGTGTCGATCCCGCACAGCTACGTCGTGCAGGCCACGATCGACGACTTCTGCACGATCGGCCCGTTCGCCTACCTGCGCCCCGCCGCGCACCTGCACCCGAAGGCCAAGGCGGGCGCGTTCGTCGAGATCAAGAACTCGACCGTCGGTTCCGGCACGAAAGTCCCGCACCTCTCATACATCGGGGACGCCGACATCGGGGAGAACACGAACATCGGCGCCGGCAACATCACCGCGAACTACGACGGCCGCGACAAGCACCGCACTAGAATCGGGAGCAACGTGCGGACATCAGTCGATACGGCCTTCGTCGCCCCGGTAGCCGTGGGTGACGGCGCGTTCACGGGAGCGGGCAGCGTGATCACCGAGGACGTTCCGGCCGGTGCGCTGGGCATCGCCCGCGCGCGTCAGACGAACATCGCGGACTATGCGGAACGTCGCAAGCCGTGACGACCGCGGCGCCTCGTACACTTCCGCATGCCGTGAGTGCCTTGTCATCTCGCCCCTCATCGGCCACGTCACTGCCGCTCAGCGGCTATGACAAGCGGCTGATGCTCTTCTCGGGCCGCTCCAATCCGGAGCTGGCCGCGAAGATCGCCAACAAGCTCGGGCTCGGCCTGGGTGGAGTCACCCTCAAGACGTTCTCCAACGGCGAGGTGTACTGCCGCTACGAGGAGTCGATCCGGGGCGCTGACGTCTTCATCGTCCAGCCCACGTGCGGCAACGCCGCCACGGGCGTGACCGCGAACGACGCGCTGATGGAGCTGCTGGTGATGATCGACGCTGCGGTGGGCGCCTCGGCGCACCGCGTGATCGCCGTCACGCCGTGGTTCGGCTACAGCCGGCAGGACAAGAAGTCCGCGCCGCGCGAGCCGATCAGCAGCCGCCTCGTCGCGCACATGCTCGAGGCCGCGGGGGCTGACCGCGTGCTCACGATGGACCTCCACGCGGGTCAGGTGCAGGGCTTCTTCAGCAAGCCCGTGGACCACATGACCGCGATGTTCATCCTCACCCAGTACTTCAACGACCAGCAGCTCGAGGACCTGGTCGTGGTCTCCCCGGACGCCGGCCGAGTGAAGCTGGCCAAGAAGTTCGCGGAGAAGGTCGGCGCCGAGCTCGCGATCCTCAACAAGGAGCGCCCGGCCCAACAGGTGGCGGAGATCTCGTACGTGATCGGCGACGTCAAGGGCAAGACCGCCGTGATCGTCGACGACATCATCGACACGGCCGGCACGCTGCGGGCCGCGGGGGAGACCGTCAAGGACGAGGGTGCCGCGCGCGTGTTCGCCGCCGCGACGCACCCGGTCCTGTCCGGGAACGCGTTCGAGAACCTGAAGGCGAGCCCGTTCGAGCGGATCGTCGTCACGGACACGATCCCCGTGCCCAAGGACGCGCCGGACAACATCACGGTGCTCTCGGTCGCCGACCTGCTGACCGACAGCGTCCGCCGCATCTTCACCGACGACTCCGTCGCCGAGGTCTTCGGCGGCGAGAACCAGCTGTTCTGAGCACCCAGCGCCTGCAACTGCTCCTCGGCCTCACCGACGAGGAGCTCCTGCAGATCCTGGACTCCGACCCGCTCGCCGTCATCACCGGCGACGAGGACCACCGGCCGGAGGTCATGACCCTGCTGCAGCTGATCGGCGACGAGCCGCCACCGAAGGCGTGGGTCCGCGGACGCCCGCTGCAACTGCTGCTGCAGCGGGACTTCGCGGGCTTCGAGGACGCGCTGAACGACTACCGCGAGCGCGGCTTCAGGATCCGCAAGCGCGGAAGCTGATCACTGATCCGGGTCCGGGCGCTTCTCGCCCGGCCACGAACCCGTGAGGTAGTTCCACCCGATCGCGCCGTAGCGGTCGACGACCACGCGCGTGACCTTGAAGATCACGCCCTGCAGCGCGGCGGCGCCGATGATCTTGACCCAGGGGGCCTGCTCGGTCGTGCCCTTCGGCGGGTCCTCGTCGTCGATCTTGGTCCAGGCGAAGTTGAACAGCCGCTTGCCCACGAGGCCGGCCATGATCCCGAGGAAGATGCCGATCGGCTTGTAGATGAACTTCATCGGACGCCGACCTTACCCGTTCCGACGGCCTGGCCAATCGACCGGCGTGTATTCCGACCGGTAGGCGGTAATGATGTTCGTCACGAACGCCGATACTTCGCTCAAGGACGGACGCGATGAACGAAGATCACTCAGACGACCTGCTCAAACGAGCCCTGCTCGACGCCGAGGCTGCCGCCTCGGTCGCCCTGCGAGTCACGCCGCTCGCCCTCTCCGAGGCCCTGACCGTGGTCTTCCACGGCCGCAAGGACCTCGGCACGATCCAGACCTACGTCACCCACGGCGGCCGCGGCGCCGGCGAGGCCGTCGGAAAGGACGAGCTGATGCGCGTCCCCTGCGACCTCGACCTGGCCGAGGCGGGGGACCGCGAGGAGGCCGAGCACCTGTTCCAGGAGCAGGCCGCCGCGCTCCGCGACGCGCTCGTGGGCGCCGACACCGTGCTCGACGTCTGGCGCGAGCCGCTCGAGGACCTCGCGCACGACCACGTCCGCGTGGACCGGCGCATCCGCCTGGACATCCGCCTGCCCGCCCACCGGCTGCTGCCGACCGCGCTCGTGAGCCCGGAGAAGCAGATCGTCGTCACGCCCGTGTGCAGCGCCCGTTCGCTCACCGAGGGTCGCCCGCCGATGGGCATCGCCGTCGGCCAGCAGGACGTCGTGCGCGTCTATCCGCTGCCCGACGACCCCGAGCGCTGCCTCACCGAGTTCCTCGACCTGGCCGCCGAGCACGCCCGCGCGCTCGCCGAGCAGCTGGGCCGGCAGGAGGCCTCCGTGCAGCGCTTCCTCGAGCTCTCGGGGGACGATTTCCATCAGACCGGCTAGGTTTCCGGCCTCTGCGCCGGACCCGGGTTCTCATCGTCGTTGGCTTCGCGCTGTTCGTCTTCATCGGGATCAGCGCGATGCTGGCCCGTGCGCTCGCGGCCACCGGCACCGAGCGCAGCCACGTGCTGGAGGTGGTGCAGGCCGAGGCCCGCGGCGACGCGCGCGCCGTCCTGAACGCGACCGCCGCGTGCGCCCGCCAGCCCGCCTGCGTGGCCTCGACGACCGCGTTCGTCAGCAAGCTCGAGCGCGGCGGCAAGGTCGAGATCCTCCAGTACAAGCCGAGCGTCCAGCTCCCGCTCACCCGTGTGACCGGCACCGGCCGGGTCGCCTGGCGGGCGGGCGAATCGACACCGGTGGTGCAGTGCGTGCGGGTGCGCCGCGACGGGCCGGCGTCGGGCGCGAAGGTCGAGCTGCTGTCGATCTCGCCGCCGATCGGCAACGAAGCGCCCTGCCCGTAACGGAACTTCCCGCCGGATGCTGTGTTGAGATTCGCCGTGATGGCCCGCCTGCGCTTCCTCCTGCCCCTTTTCGCGCTGCTGCTCGTGGTTCCGAGCAGCGCGCACGCCGCTGACAAGCCCGACGAGCAAGCGCTCTACAAGGACGGCCCGGACGGCCGCTACCTGCTCGACGGTGACTGGCTGTTCCGCAAGGACGACGCGGACCAGGGCGTGAAGGCCCGCTGGATGCGCACCGCGTCGACCGCCGGATGGACGACGGTCAAGGTCCCGAACGTGTGGAACCTCGGCGACCCGTCGAACGAGTCGATGGCGGGCGGCGTGGGCTGGTACCGCAAGGACTTCGAGCTGCCGAGCGCCGACTCCGCGCTGGCCTGGGCGTTCCGCTTCGAGTCGGTCAACTACCGCGCGCGGGTGTGGCTGAACGGCAAGCCGCTCGGCGAGAACGCCGGCGCGTACCTGCCGTTCGAGTTCGACGCGGCGGGCGTCAAGCGCCGCGGCACGAACCGGCTCGTGGTGCGTGTGGACTCGCGCCGCCTGGACCGCGACTTCCCGCCCGCCCGCGAGAACGCCGACGGCGTGCCGTCGGGCGGCTGGTGGAACTACTCCGGCATCCAGCGCGAGGTGTACCTCAAGAAGCTGGACACGGTGGACTTCCAGCGCGTGCAGGTGCGCCCGGAGATCGACTGCGGCACCTGCGACGCGACCGTGCGCATGAACCTCAACCTGCGCAACGTGACGAACCGCGGCCAGCGCGTCACGCTCACCGGCAAGTTCGGCACCCGCAGCGTGAACTTCGGCAGCAAGTCGCTCGGCCCGAAGGCGATCGCCTCGTTCACCGACTCGGTCAAGATCGCCGACCCGAAGCTGTGGTCGCCGCAGAGCCCGAACCTCTACGACGTCTCGTTCACCGTCCGCGTGGACGGCAAGAAGGTCGCGGGGTACAGCCTGCACAGCGGCATCCGCTCGATCAAGGTCTCCCAGGGCCGGCTGTTCCTGAACGGCGCCCCGCTGAACGTGCGCGGCATGGGGCTGCACGAGGACTCCAAGGCCGACGGGTTCGCGATCACCAACGAGCGCCGCGAGGAGCTCGTCAACCTCACGCGGGAGGCGGGCGGCACGGTGCTGCGCACGCACTACCCGATGCACCCCTACACGCACGAGCTGGCCGACCGGCTCGGCCTGCTGATCTGGGAAGAGGTCCCCGTCTACAGCGTCCCGACCACGGTCCTGAAGGAGCCGTCCGTGCGCCGCTCGGCGGTCGACGAGGTCGGCCGGATGATCGAGACGCACGAGAACCACGCGTCGGCGATGCTGTGGTCGATCGGCAACGAGCTGTCCTCGCAGCCCGGCCCGGTGCAGGTGGCCTACATCAACGCAGCGGTCAAGTTCGCCAAGCAGGCCGACCCGACGCGCCCCGTCGGCATCGCGGTCGCGGCCTACCCGAGCTCGCTGTGCCAGGCCGAGCAGTACAAGTCACTCGACGTCATCGGCTTCAACAACTACTTCGGCTGGTATCCCGGCCCGAGCGGGCAGATCTTCGACCGCACGAAGCTGTCCGGCTATCTGGACGCGGTGCGCGCCTGCTACCCGAACCAGGCCCTGATGGTCACGGAGTTCGGCGCGGAGGCCAACCGCGACGGCCCG